>CAZHTF010000001.1:0-19023 GCA_964535305.1 uncultured Planctomycetales bacterium
GAATCGGCGGGAGCCCCTGCGGCTCACGACGCTGGCTGCGCGGCAGCGGGCCGCGCTCTTCGGGCGTTCTCTTCAACCCGCCGAGCACGTTCGCGAGCACGTAAAGCACCGCGAACGCCAGCCCGGCCATTTCCTGCCAGCTATCCAGGAATGCGAGCATAGGTATCGGCATCGAATCCGCTTTCGCTACGGCCAAAGGAGGATCGCGCGCGACGCACGCCGCAGGCACGTCAGACGCCGCGGCTGCAAACCACGATCACCTCGCCGCCTTAGGTCTTCTTGCTCGTGTCAGAGCCGGCGATGCGATCGCGCATGGCCGTGTCGGACTGCACGTTCTTGAGCCGGTAGTAGTCGATCGCGCCCAGGTTGCCGCTGCGCAGCGCCTCGGCGAGGGCCTTGGGAATCTCGGCTTCGGCCAGCACCACCAGCGCGCGATTGGCCTCGATGCCGGCGATGTTCTCCTGCTCCTGAGCGACGGCCATGGCGCGGCGTTTCTCGGCTTCGGCCTGGGCGCGTTTCTTGTCCGCTTCGGCCTGAGCGGCCTGCAGCGTCGCGCCGATGTTCTCGCCCACGTCGACGTCGGCAATGTCGATCGAGAGAATTTCGAACGCGGTTCCCGCGTCCAGCCCCTTGGCGAGCACGGCCTTGGAGATTTTGTCCGGATTCTCTAGCACTTCCTTGTGAGATTCCGAAGAGCCGATGGCCGAGACGATGCCCTCGCCGACGCGGGCGATCACGGTCTCTTCGGTGGCGCCACCGACCAGCCGCGCGATCGCGGTTCGCACCGTGACGCGGGCCTTCACCTTGAGCTGAATGCCGTCTTTGGCGACGGCGTCGATGGTCGTGCGGCCGCCGCTGGGGTTCGGGCAGTCGATCACCTTCGGATTGACGCTGGTGTTGACCGCATCGACGATATCGCGCCCGGCCAGGTCGATCGCGCAGGCCGTGCGGAAATCCAGCGGGATATTGGCGCGTTGCGCAGCGATCAGGGCGCGGATCACGTTCTGCACGCGGCCGCGGGCCAGGAAGTGATTTTCCAGGTCTTCGGTGGAGATGTTCTGCAGGCCGGCTTTGAGCGATTGGATTTTGGCGTTGACCACCACGGTCGAGTTCACGCCGCGCAGCGACATTCCGATCAGCTCGGCGAAGCCGACGCGTGCGCGGGCGAAGAGCGCCATCACGTACAGGCGGCCAAAGTTCAAGAAGAAGACCAGCACCGCCAGCGCGAACAGTACGCCGACCAGTGTCAGAATGATCAGCCAGGTATCCATGTAGGTCTCACTTTCGTTGCGTTGATTCGCGGCGGCAACCCGCGCGACCCCTGCTGCGGGGTCGGACCGCGCCCGATCTTGCGGCCCGTTTGCTCGCTCGCGCCTCGTTTCAAATCAAGCTTCCGCGCGCATGCTGCGCACGTAGACGGTCATTCCTTCGCGCCGCAGCACCTGCACGCGCGTTCCGTTGTCGATGTAGTCGCCCTGGCTGTGCACTTCGATGACGTGCGCGCCGAAGCGCGCCAGCCCGCCGGGCCGCAGCGGCGCGACCACCACGCCCACGTCGCCTTCGAGGCCGACCAGCTCGCTCGAGACGACCGGCGGGGTGGTCGGCTCGTTGGGGTTGCTCGAGATCAGCCCGCGGGACACTGCCAACTGCGGCAGATATCGCGCCAGCAGCACGATCCCGACGCTCGAGGCGATCAGGCTTGTGCTCAACACCAGGATGCCGGTCTTGAGCGCGTCCCAAGTCGCTTGCATGTTCGGCACGCTGAAGAGCGGTGCACCGGGCTCGCGCGGAATGAACGTGCCCAGCAGACTGCCCAGAATCAGCACAATCCCAGCGATGCCAGCCACGCCGAAGCCCGGCAGGATGAAGATCTCGACCGCCAGCAGGACCACGCCCAGCACGAGCAGGATGATGGTCCAGATGTCTGCCAAGCCCGCGGCATACGGTGCGCCCAGGAAGACGCCCAGCGCCAGCAGCGCCACGCCGCCGGGGATCAGCAGCCCCGGTGACTGAAACTCGATGTACGCGCCGACGATCATGATGACGAAGACGATGCCGCGCACCAGCGGGCTGTTCAGCCAGAGCGCGAAATGCTCCCACGCGCTGATCTCGTAGCGAACGACGCTCGCTTGCGGCAGGATGTGCTCGCGCAACCCTGCTTCGTCACTGACGATCGCGCTCGCCAATCCGAAGGCCACCGCCTCGCTTTGCGAGAGCGTCACAAGCTGGGTGGCATTGTCGATTGGCTGGATCAGCGTGCACTCGGCCCCGCTGACCGGGTCGAGGTAGCTGGTCGCCAGCCTCCAGGCCCGCTGGCCCTCTTCGACCGCATCAATCAGCCTTTTCTTCTCGGCGGTATCGACGAAGCGCCGCTCGCCGCCGTTGATTCGCTCGATCCACCAGACTTCCTCGCCGACGCTGACCATCGCGCGGCACAGCAGCGCGTCATAGCCGTTGCGGGCGGCGGAGTCGCGGAAATCCTGTAGCACCGGGCTCTCGGCCTTGGCCCGCTCCGCGTCGCCGAGCTCCTCCAGGCCGCCGACCGGCGAGATCATGATCGGTGCGCAATCGCCGATGGTCGACGCGCTGGACATGACGATTTCGCGGCAGGCGACCGAAATCAGCGCGCCGGCGCTGAGCGCCTCATTCTTGACCCACGCGACCGTGTGGATCTCCTTGGGCAACGATTTGATAGACCTGCTGATGCTCAGCGCGCTGGTCACTAGACCGCCGGGCGTGTTCAGTTGAAAGACGATCGTGGTCGCGCCCGCGGCGCGGGCCTCTGCGACGCGCCGTTCGATGCTGCGAGCCAGAACGTCATTGATCACGCCCTCAATCGGCACGACCGCGATCTGCCTCGCCGCGCGCGGCTGGTCCGCGCTGATCGGCCCGCTCACCATCAGCAGCAGCATTGCGCCCAAAGCCGCCAGGCGCGACGGCTTGACCAATACTCGGGAAACGAGTCGCAGGACTCTCGTCATGTTTGCAACTCCACAGCGCACTTGCAGGATCATCTGCAGTTGCGCCCCGCCCGACCACTAGAATTCTATCGCAAAAGTATATCCCTCGCTGCCAGCATGGCTTGCGGCATTGCGTCGGCAATCCGCTCGAAGTCCAACGGCTGCGGCGCGAACAGGACGGATTCTTCGCCCAGGGCGTTGCGCAGCGCTTCTCGGACAGGGACGTTCCGCGAGTCGCTCTCGGCCAACATGCGCTCGACGTCGGCGCTGACCAGATAGTCCAGCAGCAACCGCGCGGCTTGCGGGTTCGGAGCGCCGCGCACCAGTGCGGCGCTGCAGGGAATCCACAACGGCGGCTGATTGGGGCTGATTGCCGGGTAGAACAGGTTGAGCGGCTCGCCGCGACGCTGCGCTGCCCAGACGTCGTCCGTGTCGGTCCAGGCCAGATCGGCCTCGCCGCTGGCGATCAAACGGACGGCATGTGCATTGCCATCGGCGAGCTTGCTGCGCGCCTCGCGCAAGGATTGCAGCAGCGCCCGGCCTTCCGCCTCGCCGTGATAGGCGAAGAGCGCCGCGATGTGCCCGCGCGTCGTGCCGAATTGTGGATCGGCCAGCGCGCTGCGCGCCGCCCACGGCGGACGAGCCAGCTCGGCCCAGGTCTGCGGCAGCGTGTCCCGATCGACACGTCGCGGGTCGAGCGCCAACACCCGCGCCCGCGCCGCAAATCCCGTCCAGCGGCCTTGCGGGTCGCGCCACGCGCGCGGGATATCGGCCGCGGCCGGGCTTTCACACGCTTCGAGCAAGCCGGCCCGCGCCAGCTCAATCGTGCCGAAAAGCTCGCTGGACCACCAGACATCGCAGCGCGACCGATCGGCTTCGCGCTCCAGCCGACGGACAAAGCCGGTGGTCTTCCCGGCTTCCGTGTCGTAGAGCGGCCGCACGCGGATGCCGCTGCGCCGCTCGAACTCGGCGAGAATTCGGGCCGCGAACGGTTGATCGACGGATGTGTAGACCACCACGCTGCGATCCGCGGCGGCGCCCTCCGAGCAGCCGCACAGGCCCGCCAGCAGCAGCGCGGCGCCCAGCAGCGCGGCGGCCTTCAGCCGCTTGTGGTTCGAGAATTCAGTTTTTGAGTTCAACCTGCCGCGGTTGCGCTCCGATATAGCACTCGAATCTGTGGCGTTTCTGATGATCGCCAAACGAACCGCTGGCCCGAATGGAGAATGGAATGCCAACGACACGCAACACCTGGTCTTCGAGTTCCTGGTCATATGGTTACAACAACCGTAACCGCAACAACAACAGCAGCACGCGTCGCAGCACGCGCGGCAGCAGCAGCAGCACCAGCCGCGGCGGCGTATCCAGCACCACCTACAGCCCGACCAAGTTCAGCATCACGCGCCGCGAGATCCAGCAACGGATCACGTCGTATCGCACGCTGAATGAGCAGGTCAACGGCTCCAGCGGCGTCACGGCTTTCTCGCCCAGCTCGGCCAACAAGTGGGTCAAGATCGTCGACAACGGCGCGTTCGTCTACAAGTTCAACAACAACGAATTCTCGCGCTACTTCGGCACGCAGACCAGCAGCGGCACGCCCACGGCGGCCTTCCGCACGCTGCGCAAGAAGTTTGGCACGGGCATCAAGGCCGTCACCCGCGGCCGCAACAACACCTGGCTGATCGCGGCGTCGCAGCATGTCTCTTCGCGGCCGTTCAGCACGTACAACTGGAAGTAGTCTTCGCCGCCCGCCGCGCGCGGGCATTCGAGCAACTGTAGTGGCTCGCGGATTCGTTCAACGTAAGCGGACCGTCGTCGACGCCGGCGACGGTCCGCTTTTTTTTATCAGCGACATCCGCGCCAGGCGCTGCTCGCGCGCGCCTGCGTTGCGCGCTCTGAACTGGGCACCGCAGTCCTCTCGCGCTATCGCGCGGCGCGGCGCTCACAGCAGCGGCGCGAAGAGTCGCGCCGCGCCTTCGAGCAACTCGCGACGGATGCCCAGGTTGTAGACGTCACGCAGCGTGATCTGCCGCGAGTCGGCGATGTGCCGGTCGATCGAGCGTGAAAGCTCGGCCGCCAGGGCCGCGTCATACACCAGCGCCGAGGCCTCGAAATTCAGTCGAAAACTGCGGACGTCCATGTTCGCCGAGCCCAGCATGCACCAGCGCTCATCCACGCTGATGGTCTTGGAGTGCAGCACGCCCGCGTCAAACTCGTAGATCTCCACGCCGGATTCCAGCAGTTGCCCATAAAAGCTGCGCCCGCACCACAGCACCAGCGGCGCATCGCTGCGCGTCGGCAAGACAATCTGCACGCGCACGCCGCGCACGCACGCATACTGCAGCGCCATCACCAGGGCCGGGTCGGGCACGAAATACGGCGTTTCAATGCGAATCGAGACGCGCGCCGCCGAGACCGCCGCGAAAATCAGTTGCGCCAGCACGCTGACATCCTGCTCGGGGCCGGTGGGCAGGATCTGCACGGCGGATTCGCCGCTGCGCTTCGGCTCGGGAAAGTAGCGCTCCGGGTCGAGCCCTTCGCGCGTCGCGAACGACCAATCCTCGGCGAAGACCTGCTGCAGAAAGAGCGTGGCCGGTCCGTCGATGCGCAGGTGGCTGTCGTACCAGGGGCTGAGTTTCTTGAGCCGCCCGCGGTATTCGTCGCCGATATTCTGGCTGCCTAGAAACGAGATCTGCCCATCCATCACCGCGATCTTGCGATGATTGCGCAGGTGCAGGCTCCAGCGGCGGCGCAGCGGATAGAGCGGCAAAAAGAATGCGACACGCACGCCCGCCTGGTGAAACGGCGCGAGGAACGACTTGCGCAGTGACCAGCAGCCGACCGCATCCAGCAGGACGCGGCATTCGACGCCCTCTCGCGCGCGGCGGCAGACCAGCTCGCGGAAGTGCTGGCCTGTGGCGTCGTTCTGCCAGATGTAATAGAGCAGATGGATGTGCTGCCGCGCCGCGAGGATGTCCGCTTCGAGCGCCTGGTAGGTCTCGTTGGCCTCGCGGAAGATGCGCACCTGGTTGCCAGCAATCGCCGGAATGTGCGCCAATCGCCGACCGATCTCCTCGACCGCCGCCAAATCCTCGGGCAGCCGAAGGCGCAGCTGCGCGTCGCCGATCTGCGAGCGATGCTCGGCCTGCCGATTGAAGATGTTCAGCAGGTGCGCCACGCGCCGTCGACGCCGGCTGGCCTTGCGGCGAATGCGGTAGTCGCCGAAGAGCACGAACAGAAGAATGCCGACGACTGGCAGCGTCACCACCGCGAAGATCCAGGCCAGCGTCGCGGGCGGGTCTTTGCGCCGCCGCAGAATCAGCACAACGGTGAACGCCACCAGCAGGTAGTTTGCCGCGGCGATCGCGAACCAGACGCGCCCCATGCTCGGGAGTCTGTGTTGCGACGCGCGGGCTGTCAAACGACGAGGCTGCGCGGCGCGTCGCAGGCGCACGCGGCGCGCAGACCGTATAGTGCCGCGGATGCCGATGCGCGCCGCGCCAGACGAGCACACGCGGGCCCGGCCCGCTAGAGCCGAATCACGCGCGGCGACGCACGCGCTTCACCGTGCGGCACGCGGGCCACAATTTGCGCGCGACTGGCGCGGCGGAACGCTGCTGATCGGTCTGGCGCTGCTGGCGCTGGCGCCCGGCCTTTTCAGCATTCCACCGATCGATCGCGACGAACCGCGCTTCGCACAAGCCAGCCGACAGATGGCCCGCGCGGACTCCTGGCGCGCCCTGATTGTGCCGCGCGTCGGCGACGAGCCGCGGCTGCGAAAGCCGCCGCTGATTTACTGGTTGCAGGCGCTGAGCGCGCGGCTGATCGGCGAGCGGACACCGGCGGCGATCGCGGAGTGGTTCGCGAAGCTCGGTCAGGTCGCGCCGACGGCGGACGCCAATCCGGCCGCCGCGTCAAACGCCGCGCCGCGGCGCGTTCCGCCCAGCGGGATCGGCGTGTATCGCCTGCCGTCGCTGCTGCTGGCGCTCGGCAGCGTGCTGCTGACCTGGCGGCTGGGCTGCGGCCTGTTTGACCCGCGCGTCGGGCTGCTGGCCGCGGCGCTGCTGGCGGTCTGCCCGGTGCTGTTGTGGGATGCGCGATTGGCCCGCGCGGATCAGCTCGTCTTGCTGCTGACAATCGTCGCGCAGCTCTGCCTGCTGCGCTTGTGGCGCCAAAGCCGCCGCGAGCAACCCGCGCGCCGTGACGGACGCTGGGCCTGGTGGGGCTTCTGGCTGGCAAACGCGCTCTCGCTGATGACCAAGGGGCCAATCACGCTCGGCCTGACGCTGCTGAGCGCCGCATTCCTGGCACACGTCACACGCGACGGCCGGCTCTGGCGGCGGCTGCGCGTCGGTGGCGGGCTGGGCATCGTCGCGCTGCTGACGCTGCCTTGGACAATCGCGGCGGCGGGCGAAGTCGGCGCGGCACGGATCGTGTCGTCGACGGCGCAGGAAGTCGGTCTGCGCATGATCCTGCCGCAGGAGAGCCACGCCGGCCCGCCCGGCTATCACGCGCTGCTGCTGCACGTGCTGTTTTGGCCGGGTGCGATGCTGATCGTCGCCGGGCTCATCCGCGTCGCGGCCAACGGCATCCGCTTCAGCCCGACAGCCGCGCGCCAAACCGACGGCCGGTTCGCGCGGCTGCAGGCGACCTGGGCGGCGCGGCGCCCCGGCCGACGGGCAGATTTGTTTCTGCTTGCATGCATCGTGCCGGGATGGCTGTGCTTCGAATTGATGCGCACCAAGCTTCCGCATTACACGCTGCCACTCTATCCCGCACTAGCTCTGCTCGCCGCCCGCGCCACGTTCGCCGCCTGCTCCGGCCGGCTCGCCCTGCGTGACATTCGCCTGACGCGCTTCTGGCTGGGGCTATGGGTGGGCATCGGCGCGATTTTGACGGTTGCCGCGCCGTTAACGTTGGCCTCGCTGAGTGGCCTGCAAGGTCGCAGCGCGCTGGCAGTTCTGATCCTGGCGGGCGCGTGCCTGCTGCTGCTGAGTGTAGTCGCGCACGCACTCACATGGCACGCGTACCTGCGCGCCCAGGTGGGCGCGCTCGCGGCGGCGTGCTTTGCGGCGCTTTCGATCTTCGGAGTCACGCTGCCGCGCGTCGCGACGCCCTGGCCCTTTGCGCAAGCCTGGGCCGCAATACGCGAACACGATCCGGCGGGCCGCCGGGCGGTGGCGTCCATCGGGCCGTTTGAGGACAGCCTCTTCTTCCTGCTGGATGCGCGGGTGCAGCGCGTGCAGCCCGAGCAACTGGCCGATTGGTTTGCAGATCATCCGGATGGGCTGGTGCTGTACGCGCACCGTGCACCGCTGGATCAGGATTCGCAAGCTCCGCTGCGCGAACTGGCCCAGATCAACGGATTCAACTTCTCGAACGGGAGTTGGACCATGCTGCTGTTGGCGGAGCGCGCCGCCGCGAGGTCGCCGTGATCGTTGATGCGGGCGGATCTGAGCGCCGCTTCTCGCGGGGCCGAGCGGCACGGGGCAGTTCGCACCGCGGACGGGATCAAGTCGACTGCGCCGCCAGCGCCGCCGCGGCCTGCGGTGCGCGTTCCGGCCGTGAATCGACGGCGCTGAGCGCGTAGAAGCGCGGGCCCAGCAACTGCCGGCACGCGAGCACCACGCAGATCCCCAGCAAGACGCCCGCGACCACGTCCGACGGCCAATGCCGCGCTTGCGCCACGCGCGACAGGCACGCCAGCGGCACCAGCGGCCAGATCCACGGCGCGACGCGCGGAAAGTAGATTCCCAGCAGTGTCGCAAAAATCGCGGCGCTGGTCGCGTGCCCGCTGGGGAAAGCGTCCAGACCATCCGTGCCAAACGAACCCATCTCAAATCGGAACGCGAAATCCGGCGAGAGCTCCGGCCGGGCGCGCCCGACGACGTGCTTGATCAGTTGCACCAGGGCCGTGCCCGCCAGGATCGGAACGCCAAAGCCGATCAACAGCCGCGCGCGATGCGCGTATCCCAGCAGGGCCGCGCCCAGCAGCAGGTAGGCCTCTGGCGCGGGCAGCACGATGTTGTCCATGCCGGTCGGAATGCGCGCTAGCCGCAACAGCCGCCGCAACCACGACGCATGCGGCGCGAGCGCTTCGGAGACGAATTTCGTGATTGCCGCGTCCAATGGCGCCAGTGCCAGCGTCAGCAGCGTCAAGCTAGCGAGCACCAGCGCCAGCATGGGCGCGCCCCGGCATGCTCCTCGGGCAGCGTCGCTTCTGCCGATGTTCATTTCGGAGAAAGTATGACGGCCTGGTGAACAGGCGAGCAGCGCCGCGCGAGAATTCCGTTAAGGATTGTGTGACAGCGGTGACAGACCGCAGCCTGACCCGCGCACGATATGGTACCACTCGAGGCGGCGCGGCGCGGAGCGGCAGCTGGGCTCGCGCCGAGTTGTTTATCTGCGGATGCCGGCGCGTTGCTCGAGCTTGGGGATCTGCTCGCGGAGCACCTCGGCCTGCGGCGAGTTTGGATATTGCGCCACCAGGCTGCGCGCCACGCTGAGCGCATCGCGGAAGCGCTTTTCCTTCACCAGATCGCGAAATTGCGCCTCAAGTCGCTGACGCGTCTGAACTTCAGCATTGGCGCGTAACATCGGCAGATCGAGCTTGAGCCGGTTGGCCTCGGGCGAATCCGAGAAGCGCTGAATGAACGAGTTGGTCGCGTTCAACGCCGCGACCCAGTCGCGCAGGTGGGCCGCCTCCTGCGCCTGCGCCATCAGCCGGGTGCGCTGCTCGGCCTCGGCCCGGTCGCGATGCTGCCGCACGCGGCGCGCCAGCTCGGCTGCGCCAGCGGCATCCGGATGGCGCGATTGCATCTCGCGGACGACGTCGTTGGCGCGCTCCCACGCACCCAGCGCCAGCAGATCGTCAATCTGTCGGCCGGCGGATTCGATGTCCTGCGCTTCGACCTGGGCGCGAATCTGCTCGATCTGCGCCGCGAGCACGTCCCATTGCGGGATCATCGGGAATCGCGTCCGCGCCGCCAGCACGCGCTGCCGCGCCTCGATCCAGTTGTGCTCGCGCAACAGCTCGGGCACCTCCTGCTGCAGATTCCGCAGCAACTCGGCGCCCTGCGCCCTCAGCCGCTGCGTGCGCTCTTCGGGACCCAGTAGCGAAATGTCGCGCAGATCACGTAGGAGATTGGCCAGCTCTTCATGATTCGAAACGGGGCTGGAGGCCAGCGCAGCGCCCGGCGGCATGGACATCAGCGGCGAAGCCTCACCGGCTTCGCGCAGTTGCACCACGCGATCCAGCCCGCGCAGCAGCTCCGCCATTCCGATCACCCACAGCGACCCCGCCCAGCCGCCGAAGAGCACCAGCAGCGTCAGCAGGAAGTCGGATGAGAGCGTGTTGGGGGAGCGCGAGAGCTGCGCCAGCCGATCGACGGTCCAGACCGCGACGACGATCGCCAGCAAGATTCCCGACGACTGCAGCAACAGGCCGATGATGCGCCCGCGCGTGAAGATGACACGTCCGCCAGCTTCGAGTTCGTCCGCCATGCGTGTGGTTCCTTCAGGCGCAGTTCAAACCGCCCGGATTATTGCGCCTTGAGCGGAAAATGCCAAACCGCGGGCGTGCGATACGATTCCGGCATGACGCTGCCTGTGGAAGAGCCGAAACCGCCGCCCGTGCCGATCGCGCTGCCGCTCGAGTTGCTCGAAGCGTTCGACTGGGCGCGCGTTTTTGGCGGCGCGCGCGCCCGGCTTCCGGTGGAGCTGGAAATCGGAACCGGCAAGGCGGGGTTTCTGCTTCGGCGGGCGCGGCGCGAGCCGCAGCGGAATTTTCTGGGCATCGAGTGGGCCAACGAGTTCTACAAGTTCGCGGTGGATCGCCTGGCGCGCTGGAAGGTCGAGAATGTGCGGATGCTGCGCACGGACGCCGCCCGCTTCGTCATACAGGTTTGCCCGCGCGAGTCGCTGGCGGTGCTGCATGTCTACCACCCCGATCCCTGGCCAAAGCGACGACACAATCGCCGCCGGCTGTTCCAGCCGGATTTCGTCGCAGCGGCAGTGTCGTGCCTGATCCCCGGCGGGCGAATCTGCGTGCAGACGGATCACGCCGAGTACTTTCAGGCGATCGCCGGCTTGCTGCGCGCGCATGTTGGCCTGCGCGAAGTGGATTTTGACGACGCGCGATTCGGCGTCGAGGCAGGTGTGCTGGGCACCAACTTTGAAGTCAAGTACGTGCGCGAAGGGCGAGCGCTGCATCGCATTGCCGCGGAGCGCGTCGCGCAACACGCCTGACCGCTCGCGGCTTATCTGAGCCCCGAAGGAAACTGCGGCCTGACGGGTCGGGTTGACTCGTCAGGCCGCGGCGTTGCTCGATTGACGAACGCGGATGCGATGCCTTACGGGCAGGCGGTGCCGAAGACGGCCAGAAGCGCGCCCAAGTCGCTTTCGTCAGTGTCGTTGTCGCCGTCGACGTCGCCGCCGGGGCCGGCATTCCACGATGCCAGCAGGAGGCCCAGGTCGGACTCGTTGATGAGCCGGTCACCGGTTAGATCTCCGAGGCAGACCGGCGAGGTGAGGCGCGTGGCGAGTCCGTAGAGCGCGCTCAAGCCGCCGCCGGTCGCGCCGACGACGGTCGCGGCGCCGGTGGCCGGGTTGATCCGCAGGGCCTGCTCGCTGGTGGCGTTGATGGTGTAGAGATTCTGGTCCACGTCGCAATACGCCAAACCGTTGCAGTCGAGGATTCCCGCGCCTAGGTTGCCGATGATCGTGCGCGTGCCGTCCGTGGTGTTGATGCTCACGAGCCGCGTGCCGGCGGTCTGGTCGTCGAGGCCGAAGAGCGTGTTGGTGGCCGGGTCGAAGTCCAGCCCGCCGACATTTCCGCCGCCGGCGGCGCCAATCGCCGTTGCGGCGGCGCTGGTCGTGTCGATGCTGAAGAGCTGGCCGTTGCTGGCGGCGATGCCATACAGCACGCCTGCGTTGGGGTCGTAGCCGAGCCCGTTGATGGTCAGCGTGGTGCCGCTGATCGTACCGATCAGCGTGTCGACGCCGGTATCCGGGTCGATCGAGCGCAGGCGGCGCTGGTTGTCGACGCCGTAGAACACGTCGGCGTTCCAGTCATACGCAAGGCCCTGCATCTGCGCGCCGATCTGCGAGACGCGTCCGAACGAGCCGGTGGCGATGTTGACGGTGCCGAAGTTGTTATTGAGATCGCCGACGACGTAGAGCGGCGGGCTGACGACGCCGCGGCCGCTGGCGCATACGCCGCGTGGCGCGTTGAGCTTGGCCTGCATGGTGGCCTGTTGCAGCGCGGTGCCGGAATTGGTGCCTGAGCCGCCGGTGCTGCAGCCGCCGTTGGTGTGGATGCCGATCGCGGCCCCCGTCTGCTCGAGCACGACGGCGGAACCGGAGTTTCCGCCGGTGGTATCGGCGCGGTAGCGCAGCGTCGTGCCGCTGAGCGAGCTGTACGGGCCGACGTGCGTCTTCTGAACCTGGTTCCAGGTGAGCGAGACCGGACTGGAAACCGTGCCATATCCGGTGATACGAATGGTCTGACCCGCCTGCGGCGCCGCGGCAAGCGCAGTCGCATAAAACTGGTTCTGAACCTGAACGGGCATCAGGCCGGTGTTGCTATTTGGCAGCGTGCCAAAGTACGAGTTGTCATTGCCCAACCCGCTATTGGTGTTTTGCACCGAAGTGCCGTCGACGGCGTACTGATCCTGCGGCGGGGGCGCGACCGTTCCGCCACCGCTCGATGAGAGCGGCACGTTGAACTGCACCACCTGCGTGCTGGAGGCGCCGCAATGGCCGGCGGTCAGGAAGTGCTTGTTGAAGTCGTCAAACAGCCAGGCGGTGCAGCCAACGGGCATCAGCCGCGCGGCGCGCGGATCGCTCGAGAGCACGCGGTCGTCGGTCCCGTCACAGATCGAGCGCGTGATGACATCGTCGATCCCGGCGCTGACCGATTGCATGCGGATGCGGCTCGGGCCGGTGCCGGGCGAGCCGATCAGTTCGACCCGCACGCTGTCGCCGTTGAAATACGCCGACGTTCCACCCCAGTGCGCGGCGCTCTCAGCGTTCAGATACTGCCAGTTGCTATCCAGTAGGGAGGTGATCAGCAAGTAGGAGCAATTGTCGTTGGCCGGATCGCCGCTGAGCGACAGCTCGGCGAACGAAAGCCGCAACCAGGGCGCGGCCGGCACACGCACCACGGTGCTGAAGAGCACCTGCGAGCCGGACCCAGGCAGATCATTGCTGACCAATCCGGAGTCGACATCGATCGCAACATCCTGCTGCGGCAACAGCGGCAGGACAGGCGGCTGGTCGTCTTCGGCGAATGTGATCGGATTGACCGCGAGCACAAGCGCGATCGTGACGAAGTGCGGGGCGCGCATCAGCGACTCCTATCCAAATGAAGATGGGCGGGCCTGCGTGACCGGGAATCTCCCGCGCATCAAGCAAGCTGAAATTCTGATCATAGCCAGCCGGCCGCCGCGATCCAACCAATCTTACGGCGACTGCCAGTGCGAGCCGGCGCTATTGCCGGCGTGAAGTGACGAACTCTGCCATTGCCGCCAAGCTGCCACGGGCGGGGCTCGGCGGCAGCTCGGCCAGGATGCGGCGTGCTTCGGCGATGCGGTCGGCCGCGGCCTGCGACGCGTACTCGAGGCTCGTCGAGTCCTGCAGCATCTGAGCGATCTGCCGATAACGTTGCGGATCGTCGCCGCGCAGCAGGCTCATCAGGCGGGTGCGCTGCGGCGGGCTGGCGCTGCGCAGGAAGTGGATTAGCGGCAGCGTCAGCTTGCCCTTGTGTACGTCGCGCCCCAGCGATTTGCCGGTCTCGGCTTCGTCACCCGTGAGGTCCAGCAGGTCGTCGGTGATCTGGAACGCGACGCCCAGCAGCGCGCCGAAGTCCCGCAGGCGGCGGATCAGCCGCTCGTCGGCGTCGGCATAACGGGCCCCCAGCAGGCAGGCCGCACCCAACAGCGAGGCCGTCTTGCGCGAGATGATGTCGTAATACAGCGGCTCGCTCAGCTCGAAATCGTCGCGATGCACCACCTGCATCATCTCGCCTTCGCACAGCACATTGGCAGTGTGCGCGATCAGTCGGGCCGCGAAAGTCGACTCGAGGCTGGTGCACAGGTGAAAGGAGTGCGCGATCAGAAAATCACCCATCAGCACAGCGCGCTCGTTGCCCCAGAGGCGGTTCACGGTGGCGACGCGGCGGCGAATGTCGGCCTCGTCCAGGATGTCGTCGTGCACCAGCGTCGAGAGGTGCACCATCTCGACCACCGCGGCCAGCACGTGATGCGCCGGGACGACTCGTCCGCAGGCCCGCGCCGTCAACAGCAGCAGCGCCGGCCGCAGCCGCTTGCCGTGATACTGGCTGACATGCCGGCACAGGTCGCTGATGAAGGGCTGATCGCTGGCGAGTTCGTCGTCGAAGATCCGCTGCGCCTCGACCAAATCAGACTCGATCGGTGCGAACAACTGCCCGAGCGTGATCGAATCCAGTGCGGCGGCGTTGTTCGCGGTCGAGGACATTCGAGAAATAGTGTTTCGCGTTGAATCGCCAGCGTCCAGCCGTGCTTGAAACTTTCACAAGCATTGAAATCGGCTTCCAGCGCAATGCACCGCGCCGCTGCAACTACGGCTGCGGCGGCGCTTGCGGCTCGGACGGGGCGCGATAGAGCGTCAGCACCTGCCCGACAATCTGCACCAGCTCGCAGCCCAGCGCGGCACATAACGCGGCCCCCGCGGAACGCCGCTGATCGCGCGCAACGCTCCGCACACGCACTTTCAGCAGACCGCCGCGGGCCAGCGCGCGGCGGACGTGCTCGATCGCGGCTTCGTCCAGCGCGTCGCCGTCGAGCGCCATGCGGCAGACCAGGCGATTGGCCTGCGCCGCCAGTGCGTGTCGTTGCGTGGAATCCAGCGCCAAGACCCATTCCCTTGCCAGCAAATGTACGCGGCCGCTGCGCGACGCACCAGTTCGGCCAGAGGCTACAATCGCCTCGCGATGAAGATCGACCTGCATACGCACATCCTGCCCAAAGAATGGCCGGACCTGGAGAAACGCTTCGGCTACGGCGGCTGGGTGCGGCTGCAGCACGATTCACCTTGCAAGGCGCGGATGCTGATCGGGCAGCGCGTCTTCCGCGAGATTCAGGACAACTGCTGGTCGGCAGCCAAACGGCTGGAAGACTGCGCTGCGTGCGGCGTCGAGACGCAGGTACTGTCCACCGTGCCGGTCATGTTCAGCTACTGGGCCAAACCAGCCGACACGCTCGAGCTGGCGCGGCTTCTGAATGACCACATCGCCGGCGTCGTCGCCGAGCACCCGCGGCGCTTCGCCGGTCTGGGCACGCTGCCGATGCAGGACCCGCAGCTTGCCTGCCAGGAGCTGGAGCGCTGCGTGCGCGAGCTGCGGCTCAGCGGCGTGCAGATCGGCACGCACGTCGGCGGCAACAACCTGGACCATCCAGACGTATGCGTGGTGTTCCAACGCGCCGCCGAGCTCGGCGCCGCCGTCTTCGTGCACCCCTGGGACATGCTGGCGCAGGAGCGCATGCAGCAATACTGGCTGTCGTGGCTGGTTGGAATGCCCGCTGAAACCACGCTCGCGATCTGCTCGATGATCTTTGGCGGCGTGTTCGAGCGCTGGCCCGAGCTGCGCGTCTGCTTTGCACACGGCGGCGGCTCGCTGGCGGCCACCATCGGCCGCATCGAGCACGGCTACCACGCCCGCCCGGACCTGTGCGCCAAGTCCTGTCGGAACTCGCCCGCGCAACACCTGGCGACGAGCGACGGCGCGCCCGCACGATTCTGGGTCGATTCGCTCACGCACGATCGCCAGACGCTACTGCGGTTGATCGAACTGCTGGGCGATGAGCGGGTCGTGCTCGGGTCGGACTATCCGTTCCCGCTGGGCGAAGCGCGGCCCGGCGAGCTGATCGAGTCGATGCCCGAGCTTTCGCAGGCGACGCGCGAACGCCTGCTGTGGCGGAACGCGCTCGATTTCCTACGCTGGGATCCCGCACCTCACGGATTGTGATCGACCGGCAACACGCGCGGTGCCCTGCGACGGCGAATGCCGACCGCCGCCAGCGCCGCACTCGCGGCGGCGCGAGCATGCAAACGCTTGGCGCGCCGCGTTTAGCGCGCCTCCGGGAAAATCTCCAGGAACGGGCGCAGCTCCAACTCACGCCAATCCGGCAGCGGCGCGATCTCCGGCAAGCCGGCCTGCGCCGCGCGCGCTTTGTGATACGGATCGCCGGCGAAGCGCGACCAGGGAAGCTCCGCGCCGCGGGCATCCACATGCCAGGACACTGACAAGTGCAACTCCGGCAAGCGGCAATAGACTTCCGTCGTGTTTGCGGAGCGATGCGGTGCCACCGCAGGACCAACATCGACCGACCAGGGCACCGGCTCGCCACGGTAGACCAGCGTGAGGGACCACGCTGGAACGAACGCGTCCGCTGCGCCGCCGCTGGGCGCCAGCGGCAGGTAGCGGTCACGCAGAATCCCGTGAAACACGGGCCGCACCGCCATCAAGATGCTCGCCCGGGTGATCGTAGATTTCAATTGCCCGTCCGGCGTCCAGAATGCTTCCTGATTCTCGCCTGCCAGCACCAGCAGGCCTGCCTCGGACATCCATTGAATCGACCTGATGCCGCCGTCGTGCCAGAACTCGTAGAGCAACTCGCCGGAAAGGTCGTAGATCCGGGCGCAGCCCTGTGATGCGCGGTTGTGCGCGAAACAGACAATCACCTCCGGCGCGGGCTGCTGCGGGTGATTCGGGAAGAAATCGTGCACAGCGGCGATTCCCGCACCAAACATCTCGCCAACGAAATTCCGCGTGTCACGTAGCACCGGCGGCAACTCCGCCGTGCTGACGGTGCGCTCCCAGAGCGGCGGCGGCGCGGAATACCCGATCGGCGCAGGGAACAACGCCAGGCTCCCCGTCTGCGGGCGCGTCGGGTCCCACGTCCCGCTGATCAGCACCGCCCGGCCGCGCGGGCCCTCCAGCAGCCGCGCCAGCGTCAGGCCACTTGCGCTCGACTCCCACACACGCAGCACCGCACCGCTGCGCGAAATCAACTGCGCCCGAACCCAGGGGTCGCTGACCGATCCCGACAGATTCGTCGCACGGACCAGCTCCGCGCGGTGCGGCGTGAAGCTGACCCACGTCGCAACCAGCAATGTCCCGGCCAGCGAGAGCAGCACGATCGACGCGCAGGCCGCCAGCGTCGTAGTCAGCGGATGGCGGCTCATCCAGCGCGTCAGCCAAATCCAGCCGCTGGGCGGACGAGCGTCGATCGGTTCACGCGCCAGATGCCGCCGCACGTCGCGGCCCAGCTCGCCGGCCGAGGCGTAGCGCTGCGCCGGTTCTTTCTCGAGCGCCTTCAGCACGATCGCGTCCAGGTCGCCGCGCAGCGCGCGGTTCAGCGCGCTGGGGCGCTTGGGCTGCGTTTCGCGAATCGTGCGAATGGCCTGGTAGATCGGCATGCTGTCGGTTTCGATCGGCAGCGCGCCGGTCAGCAGCTCAAACAGCACCACGCCCAGGGCGTAGACATCGCTGCGCGTGTCGATGGCGCCGCTGTTGCCCTCGCATTGCTCCGGGCTCATATAGCGCAGCGTGCCGATCAGATCGCCGGCGTGCGTGCAGAGCGTCGTTCGCAGCAGGTCGGCGTCGGTGGCTCGCGCTACGCCGAAATCGATCACCTTCGGCTCGCCGTCGCCGCCGACCAGGATGTTGTCCGGCTTCAAGTCGCGATGAACGACGCCTTTCTGATGCCCGTGCTGGACCGCGTCGCACAGTTTGACGAACAGCTCGAGTCGCTGCGTCAGCGTAAGGCCGCGGGCCGCGGCGTGCGCCGTCAGCGAGCGCGCGTCGCGAATGAGCTCCATCGCGAAATAGGGCAGCGGGCCGGCGTCGGCATCGTGGACGCCCGACTCATACACCTGCGCGATGTGCGGGTGCTGCAGGCGGGCGAGGATTTCCGGCTCGATGCGGAATCGCGCCAGCGCCGACGGGACGCTCAGTCCGGGCCGCATCACTTTCAGCGCCACGGCGCGGCGCGGCCGCTCCTGCTGCGCCTCGAAGACGCAGCCCATTCCGCCCGCAGCGATCAGCCGCACGATCGTGTAGTGCGCGATCCGCCGCCCGATCAGCGCCGCCGCCCAGGCGTCGACGCGCCGCGGCCCCGCGCCCGCTGCGCTGGCGCTGTTCGCAGCGCGCGCAGCGAGCGGCGATACGGGCCCGCTCGACGCAAGCGATTCTGCCGCGCCCCCACCCGCACTCGAAGCGGGCGACGACGCCGGCTGCAGCGCAAACAGCCCCGGCGCGGCACCGAGGCGCACAACGCTCGGCGGCGAGAGAAACGTCCCGCTGATCAGCGCGTCGTGCGTCAGCAGCGATTCCACTTCGGCGCGTATTTCCAGATCGCTGCAGATTCGTGCCAGCTCGCGAACACGGCGCTCGGGCGCGACGGAGCGCACCAGCTCGAATACGTCCTGCACAGACTGCCAACGCTCGTCAGCCGTCATGACTTCGCTCTCAGCACGCGCCGGCCAGCGGCGGCGTTGCGCTCCGCCCGTTAGGGTGGCAGGCGACACGGCGGCATCGCAATTTTCAGCATCGGGCCTGCCACCAAACAGCACGAGAATCGTCAGGCACGCAACGGACGGAGCGGAGCCATGTGAATCGTGAGCATCCGAGATCAGACGCTTCAAATCCGCGCGCTCCGCACTCCAGGCTTGCCGCGCCCGTTCAAGACAGCTCGCGGTGCAGCCACGCACGCGCGAACTGCCAGTCCTTATCAACCAGGCGCGGCGAGACGCCGAGCACGTCGGCGGTCTCGTCGATGGTCAGGCCGGCGTAATAGCGCAGCTCGACGATCCGCGCCTTCTGCGGGTCGCGCTGCTGCAGCTTCGCCAGCGCGTCGTCAATTGCGAGCACTTCGCACGGATCGAGCCCGAGCCGCGCCGGCGCCTCGCCGACACCCACCGCCACGCCGCGCACTCGCTCGCCGCGTGTGGCGGCACGAGGGTCGCCGGTCATGTCGGCGGCGGCGCCCGCAGGGCACCTGACGTTCTTCTACGCCGCGGACAT
>CAZHTF010000001.1:19033-63530 GCA_964535305.1 uncultured Planctomycetales bacterium
CGTTGCGCTTCAGCCGGTCCCTCTTTCGTGCGTCATCGACGAGAAATTGGCGCATGGCATTCGCGGCGAATGCAAAAAACTGCCGACGATTGTCCAGCGGCGGCGCGCCGCCTTGGCCCAGGAGCCGCAGGTAGGTCTCGTGCACAATCAGTGTGGTCTGCAAATCAACGCCGCGGCGTTCGTGCGCCATACGCGCATGTGCGAGCCGACGCAGCTCGTCGTACAGCACGCGCATTAGCCGGTCGGCAGCGCCCGGCAAGCCGCTGCGCACGGCGGCAAAGAGCTGCGTCATGTCCCCCGGCACGGCGTCCACGGCAATACTCGGAAATGGCGAAAAACCCCGTCTCGGACCCACTTCAAATGCAATTTAGCAGGGAAGCGGGACGAGAGGCAAGGAAAGCGGCGAAACGCCGCAATCCGGGGTGCATCCGCACGGCGTGGCTTGATCTTCACGTATTCGAACGCCGGGGGAAATGCTGGCGATCGGCGAAACGCCCAACCGCACCGTCTGCGTCCTGGTGTTACGCGACGGCCGCGACCGCGTGCCGCACCGCCGCCGGACGCTGCGCGCCGGCCTGGCCGACCGCCAGCATCAGCGTCCGCGAGGCGACGTCTGAGACGCGTCCCAGATGCTGACTGAGCGCCAGCGCATCGAGCTCCTCGTCCTCAGTCGGCAGCGCGTTCGACTCCATTCCGCCGAAGAGTGTCAGCGAGCTGATCTTGCCGGAGGCGCTTAACGAGAGCCGCGCGACGGCGTCGTCCCAGTCGCTCCAGGTCAGCAGGCCACTGCGCATCGCGTCTTGCAGGTCGAGGAACTCCTCGGCCAGCGTTGGGGACTTGATCTCCACCGCGCCAAAGACTGTCAGAAAGAACTGCCCGCGCAGCAGACTCTCGGGATTGCCGCGCCGCTTGGCGATGAGCACCTGCTTGGCGATCGTGGGCCGCTTCAGATCGCAACCGCCGAAGAGCGTCACGTAGAGCTTTTTTGTAAAGCTGAGCTCACCGCATTGCGCGCCAAAGACACAGAAGTTGAACATGGCGAAACCTCAGAGCTGCCTGCGGATCACGCTAGCGTACCCGGCTGAAATCGAATTCGGCCGGGTTCGGCGATTATTCGCGTCGCAGCTTGGGCGATTTCAATCGAGACGAACGCGCCGTAGCCGCAGGCTGTTCATGACGACGCACAGGCTGCTGCAGGCCATTGCGGCGCTGGCGAGCGTGGGCGATAAGTGCAGCCCGTACAAAGGGTAAAGCGCACCGGCCGCGATGGGAACGCCCAATACATTATATGCCAGCGCCCAGAAGAGATTCTGCCGAACGACGCGCAGCGTGCGGCGCGCCAGCGCCAGTGCGTCCCCGGCGGCGGCCACATTACCGCCCAGCAGCGTGATGTCCGCGGCCTCCAGCGCCAGATCGGCGCCATGGCCGATCGCGATACCGACGTCGGCCTGCACCAGCGCCGGGGCGTCGTTCACGCCGTCCCCGACCATCGCGACACGCCGGCCAGCACCCTGCAACGCGCGAACGTGCTCGGCTTTCTGGACCGGCAGCACGCGGGCCGCGAAACGCTCAATCCCAAGCTGCCGCGCGACGGCGGCGACGGTCTCATGCTGATCTCCGCTGACGATCTGCACGTCCAACCCCAACCTGCGCAGCTGCTGAACGGCCTCACCGGCTTGCGGGCGCAGCGGATCCGCGATGGCCAGCAGGCCGATTGGGCGCGCCTGCAGCGCGACGCATACGACGGTGCGGCCGAGCGCTGCCAGATCTGCGGCGCGGCGCCGCAGCGGCTCGTCAATCGCGACGCCCGCTTGCGCCAGCCACTCCGCAGATCCAACCTGCACAGACTGCCCGCGGACGGTCGCCCGTACGCCGCCCCCGGCAACACTCTCGAACGCCTCCGGCTGCAGCGTGGCGGCGTTTGCCCCCGCGCCAGCGCGTGTCGTACTGGCCGATTGGGCGGCTGCGACAATCGCGCGACCGAGCGGATGTTCGCTGTGCAGCTCGGCCGTGGCTGCCCAGTCAAGCAGCTCGCTGGCGGCGTGCGGCGCCAGCGGCACACGTTCGATCAGCTCCGGGCGGCCAAGCGTGAGCGTGCCGGTCTTGTCGAGCACGACCGTGTCGACTCGGGCGGCCGACTCCAGCGCCGCGGCGGTCCGGAACATCACGCCGCGCTCCGCGGCGCGGCCGCTCGCGACCAGGATCGCGGCGGGCGTCGCCAAGCCCAGCGCGCAGGGGCAGGCGATCACGAGTACGGCGACGGCGTGCATCACGGCGCTGCTCAGCGTCGCGAAGGTCAGCCACGCCGCGAATGTGAGCAGCGCGATAGCGACGAGGATCGGCACGAACACGCCGCTGACGCGATCGGCCAGCCGCGCGATCGGGGCCTTGGACGCTTGGGCCTGCTCGACAGCGTGGACGATCCGCTGCAGCGCGGTCTGCTGGCCGACATGCGTGGCAACGAAACGGAATGCGCCGCTCAGGTTGGTTGTCGCGCCGCAGACGCGGCTTCCAGCGCGCTTTTCAACCGGGGCGCTCTCGCCCGTGAGCAACGATTCGTTCACGAACGATGCGCCGTCGCGGACTTCGCCGTCGACCGGGATGGTCTCACCGGGCCGGACGGCGAGCACGTCGCCAACGCGCACCGCGGCGAGCGGCACGTCCATTTCTTGTCCGGCGCGCACCAGCCGCGCCGTGCGAGCCTGCAGGTTCAGCAGTCGCCGGATGGCTTCGCGCGTCCGTCGCGAAGCGCCGGCTTCGAGCATGCGGCCGAGGAGCACCAGCACAATGATCATCGCCGCGGCTTCGAAGTACACCGCCGGCGCATGTGCCGCGTGTGCCAACGCGCTTGCAGGCGGCGCCTGCGGCGACGCGTCCGCATGCGGGCCGAGCCAACCGAGCAGCACCGAGACCGCGGAGTACGCATACGCGGCCGTGCTGCCCAGCGCGATCAGCGTATCCATGTTTGAGCGGCCGGCCGATGCGGCACGCAGCGCGGCGCGGAAAATCCCACCGCCGCACCAGAACACCACCGGTGTCGTCAGCAGCCACTGCAGCGCCAGGCCGGCGGTACCGTCCAGCAGCGGGATGGCGCCGTGCGACATCGCGATCACGAACACGGGCAGCGCGAGCAACCCTCCCAGCAGCACACGCCAGCGCAGATCGCGCACGCGCTGAACGTCCTCCGCGTCCAGCAGCGCAAAAAGCGACGGTGCGTCGATGTCAGCGGCGCCATGTTCACTTTCGCTGGCGTGGGATTGGTCGGCCGCGGCGCTGTTGTCTTTCGTGGCAAGGGCGCGCGTGTCGATTTCGACGGCGGCGGCACGCAGCGGGCTGGCCTGAAAGCCGAGCACTTCAATGCGGCGTATGATCTGACCCGGGCTGGTTCGCGATTCGTCAAACTGCACGCGGGCAGTCCGCGTCGCGAAATTCACACGAGCGTCCTGGACGCCGTCGGCAGTCTGCAGGCCGCGCTCGATCGACGCGGCGCAGCCTGCGCAGTGCATCCCGTTGACCAGCAGGTCGCAATGCGACGGACTCAAATCTCCTGACGCTGGCTGCACGCAAGAAAGTATAGACCGAAGGCGCCGCGCAGCCGCGCTGGAACCGCGCAGCGGCCCCGTACTCGGCCGCGATCATCCGCGCCAGCGGCGCCGCCCCTCTACGTCGCAGCCCGCCGGTCGTATCATGGTCAGGATGAACTATCGTCGCCTGGGCAACGCCGGCATGAAGGTCTCCGAGATTGGATTGGGCAGTTGGCTGACGTTCGGCCACGGGGTCGACGACGCCGTGGCACGGGCCTGCATCCGCAAGGCCTTTGAGCTGGGCGTGAATTTCTTCGACACCGCGGATGTTTACGCGCGCGGCGCTGCCGAGGAGTGCTACGGCCGCGAGCTGGCGCACCTGTCGCGCCGCGACCTGGTGATCGCCACCAAGTGCTTTTTCCCGTTTGGCGACGGGGTGAACAACCGCGGGCTATCGCGCAAGCACGTAACCGAGAGCGTGCATGATTCGCTCAAGCGGCTGCAGCTCGACTATCTGGATCTTTACCAGTGCCACCGCTACGACCCGGAAGTCGAGCTGTTCGAACTGGTGCGCTGCATGGACGATCTGATTCGCCAGGGCAAAATCCTCTACTGGGGCGTGAGCGAGTGGCCCGCCGAGCAAATCCGCCGCGCGTGCCAGTTGGCGCGCGAGATTCACGCGCATCCGCCGGTCTCGGAGCAACCTGAATATAGCATCGCCGCGCGGCGCGTGGAGACCAACGGCGTGCAGCAGGCCTGCCGCGAATGCGGCCTGGGCATGGTGGTCTGGAGCCCGCTCAAGCAAGGCATCCTCAGCGGCAAGTACACGGGCGGGAAGCTTCCGGCCGGGACTCGCGCGCTGGATTCCAAGATGAACGCGTTCCTGCCACAGGTGAAGCGCGAGCTGGCCGACCGCGTCGACCAGTTGCGGCCGATCGCGCAGCGACTGGGCAGCTCGCTGGCGGCACTGGCGATCGCCTGGCTGCTGAAGCGCGACGCACTCGCCAGCGTCATCATCGGCGCTTCTCGCGTCGAACAGGTGGTCGAAAACGTGGCGGCCTGTGCACACGCGGCGAACATCGGCCCTGCGGAGCTGGCCGAGATCGACGCACTTTTCCCGGCCAAACTCAATCCGTAGCGAATGGCCGCGGGATTCTGCCAGCGACGCATCAACCGGATTCCCGGGTGCCCCGCGCGTGCGCGTGGGCCATGATGGAGCGGCTTGCGATGAAAGCGATTTCCACTTCGGTCTCCTGCTCGGGTCCCAGCTCTCGCGCTGGTGCGGGCACGTCGATTGCGGGACTGGCATTCGCGTGCCTGTTGGTCAGCGCATTCATGCCTCCGGCACTTTGCGTCACCGCGCTGGCCGCTCCGACGCCAGCGCCGCAACAACAACCCGCGGCCGCAGCGCCCGACCCGGCGCGAGCGCCCAACGCACCACAAACACTCGCCGCGCCGCAAACGCTCGACGATTGCGACTCGCTCGACGGCTGGCGCGTCATCCCCGCCGACGGCGTCGAAGCGTCGCTCTCTCGCGTGCCCGGCGTCAGCGGCGCGGCGCTCTGCCTGGATTTCAACTTCGCACGCGGCTCCGGCTTCGTCGTCGTCCGCCGCGCGCTCGACCTGCCGCTACCCGAGAACTACCGCTTCTGGTTCAACCTGCGCGGCGAGGGGCCGCCGAACAACTTTGAATTCAAGCTCGTCGATGGTGACAACGTCTGGTGGGTCAACCGCCGCGCGTTCGAGCTGCCAGCGAGCTGGCAGCGAATCGCGTACAAGCGGCGGCACCTTCAGTTTGCCTGGGGGCCGTCGGGCGGCACGCCGCTGACGAAGCTCAATGCGATCGAATTCGCGATCGCCAGCGCCGCAGGCGGGCGCGGGCGGATCTGTTTCGACGAGCTGCAATTCGAGCCCTTGCCGCCGCCGCAGAGCGGCCCGTACCAGTTGCAGCTCGTGGTTCCGGAGTCTGGCGGTCCGCGTACGCTTACGCCGGACGCGGACGGGCGTGTCGCAGTCGAAACGGGAACGAGCAAGCAGCCGCGCTTCCAGATTCTCCTGAACGGTTCACGCGAATTCGGCGGGCTGGCGCTGGATTGGCCCGCGAACGCGCACCCCAACGACTACGACGTGTCCACTTCGACAGACGGCCAGAATTGGCAACCGGCGGCCAGCGTCGTATCCAGCAACGGCGGCACAGACTGGATCCGCTTGCCGGACGCGGAGGCTGCGTTCATCCGCATTGAATTCGCGCGCAGCAGCCTGCTCGGCAACTGGGGGCTGAATCGCGTGCGCGTGCTGCCGACGGCCTTTGGCGAGTGGTGTAATCGGGTGTTTGAGTAAGGCGCGGGGGGGGCGCCGCGCGGCGCCTATCCGCGCTATTTCCTGGGCGAGCAGCAGCCTTGGACCGCCGTTGGCGTCGCCGCCGACGCGCGCGAGGGCCTGCTTGACGTTGCCGGCGCGCTCGAGGTGGACAAGCTGGGCTTTCGCGTTGAGCCATTTCTCTGGCACGCGGGCAGGTTGATCACCTGGGCCGATGCCGAGCTCTCGCAATCGCTGGATGATGACGTCTTGCCGATCCCGAGTGTGACCTGGCGCACGCCGACGCTGACGCTGACGGTCACGGCGCTCGCCGATGGCGAGCCGGGACACTCGCGCTTGCTGGCGCACTATCGTGTTCGCAATGCGTCGGACGCGCCCCAGCAGGCGGCGCTATGCCTAGCGCTGCGGCCGTTTCAGGTGCTGCCGCCGTGGCAAGAGCTGAACATTACGGGCGGCACAGCGCGGCTGGGCAAGATTTTCCGCGACGGCCACGTGATCCAGTGTGATTCCAAGTCCGTGATCGCGTGGACGCCGCCGGATGAATTTCGCGCGACCACCTTTGACGGCGGCGAAATCGTCGAATACCTGGCGCGCGGGCAGCTCCCGCCGCAAGCGAGCGTGCACGACGCGCAGCAGCTCGCATCCGGGGCGCTGCGCTACGAGCTGAGCTTGCCGCCCGCTACGGAGCGCGAGATCGTGCTGGCGATTCCGCTGCACGGCGCTGAGTCTGAGCCGGTCGTTTCCGCTGCGGATGCGGCGCGTGAATACGCTCTGCGTCTGGAGGCGGCTCGGCGGCGGTGGCGCGAGCGGCTCGGAATCGTCGAGTTCTTCGCGGCGCCTGCGGCCGAGCGCTATCTGAATACGCTGCGTTCGCAGCAGGCTTACATCCTGATCAACGCCGATGGGCCGGCGATTCAGCCCGGTTCGCGCACCTATGAGCGCAGTTGGATTCGCGACGGTGCGCTGACCTCGACCGCGCTGCTGTGCACGGGTCATGTTCAGCCCGTGCGCGACTTCATCGCCTGGTACGCCGCGCATCAGTACGACAACGGCAAGATTCCCTGCGTGGTAGATCGCCGCGGTCCCGACCCGGTGCCCGAGCACGACAGCACCGGGCAGTTTATCTACCTGGTCTGGACCTGCTACCAGTTCACGCGCGAGCGCGAGCTGCTCGAGCGCTACCTGCCGAATGTGGTGTCCGCCGTCGGCTATCTGGAGGCGCTGCGCAACGAGCGGCTCACGCCGGAATTCCGCGATGGGCCGCCGGAAAAGCGCGTGCTCTACGGCTTGCTGCCCGAATCGATCAGCCACGAGGGCTACTCGGCCAAGCCGATGCACTCCTACTGGGACGGTTTCTTCGCGCTGCGCGGCTTCAAGGACGCAGCGCAGATCGCGACCGTGCTGCAAGACTCTGCGCTCGCCGAGCGCTGCACAGCGCTGGCAGAGTCGTATCGCGAATCGCTGTACGCCTCGATGCGGCTGTCGATGTCGCAGCACAAGATTGATTACATCCCCGGCTGCGCCGAGTTGGGCGACTTCGATGCGACCTCCACCGCGATCGGGCTCTACCCCGGCGGTGAGCTGGGCCGCATCCCCGAGCCGCAACTGGCGAACACCTTCGCGCGCTACCTGCGATTCTTCCGCGAGCGGCGCGACGGCAAGCTCGATTGGCGCGACTACACGCCCTACGAAGTGCGGCTGATCAACACGTTTGTGCGCCTGGGCCAGCCTGACGCCGCGCACGAGCTGGCCGCGTTCTTTCTGGCGGATCAGAGCCCGCCGGCCTGGAACCAGTGGGGCGAAGTCGTCTGGCGCGAGCCGCTGGCGCCGCGCTTCGTCGGCGACATGCCGCACACCTGGGTCGGCTCCGATTTCGTCAGCGCCGTGCGCACGATGTTCCTGTACGAAGCGGAGCTGGAAGATCAGATCGTGCTCGCCGCCGGCTTGAAGCCCGAATGGTGCGTGGGCGAGCGCGGCGCCGGCGTGCGCGGCGCACCGACGCGCTATGGCATGCTTTCGTACCGCATGCACACGCAGGCGGACGAAACCACGCTCGAGCTCGAGCCGCCGGCGACATGGCCCAGCGGCGGGTTCCGGTGGGTCATTCACGCGCGCGGCGCGGGCGGCCGCAGCAGCGCGCCTGCGACAAGCGCATCAACGGCCGGCGCGAATGCAACCGGCGCGCACGCAACGGGCATCACTCCGCCGGACGCGATCGCGCCGGATGCGATCTCTGCGGACGGCGCGACCGTGGAGTTGGCGGCGCCCAACGCGCTGCACATCCGGCCAAATGCGACACCGGCGGGAACTCGCATTCGCGTGCGCGTCTCGCACCGATAGAGCCGTTTCTTTAGTTGCCGAGCGTGCCTGCGTGCATTGCCCGTACGGACGTCGGCGCCACCTACGAGCTCACCATCAGCGACCTGGGCCTCACGCCCGCGGACGATCACGGCGACAACGCCGCCACCGCGACGCCGATCCTCACCGACGGCACGATTGCGGCGGGCGTGATCGGCAACGGCGGGGATTCTGACTGGTTCGCGTTCACGACGCTCGAGCAACGCGTCTATGCGATCGAGGTGCGCGGGATGGACAGCCCAGACAGCGGTCTGGTCGGTGCTTCGGTCATCAGCTCCGATGGCGTGCAGAACCTGGGCTTCTCCGGCTGGTCGAGCGGCGGGCCTGGGTTCGATGGCGACTGGGTGCGCGCGTTCTACTACGTCCCCGCTGGCGCCGCTGGCGATTACTACGCGAGCGTGATCGGCCTGAGCTTCACCGCGGGTAGCTACAACACGCGCGTCCTGCTCGGACAGGGACTGCCTGGCGATTTCGACAACGACGGCGTCGCCGACCCGGTCGACAATTGCCCGACTGTGCCGAACCCGGCCCAGACCGATACCGACATGGACGGCATCGGCGACTGCTGCGATTCGGACGCCCCCGACGCCGACAGCGATGGCGTGGCCGACGCCTGCGACAACTGCCCGAGCGTCTTTAACCCCGGTCAACTCGACAGCGACAACGACGGACTGGGCGACGCCTGCGACGGCGCAATGCCTTGCCCCGGCGACCTCAACGCTAACCGCACCGTCGACGAGGCTGACCTGGGCATTCTGCTAAGCGCCTGGATGACCTCAGCGGCCGGCGATCTCGATGGCGACAACCAGACCGCCGAATCTGACCTGGGCATCCTGCTGGCAAACTGGCTGGCAAGCTGCCCGTAGCGCGGCTGCCGAACCGCCGCAGTGGCGGCTGGTGTGGCGTGGGATCGGAAGTGAATGCGGGCGAGCTCGGTGAAGATGCCGGGCTCGCCCGCGATGTTTGCTGTGCGACGCTGGGTGTCGGGAGATCAGACGCGTGGACCGGCCGCGCGAATCGCCGCTGACGCATCCGGGAACTTCTCGAAGTTCTTCACGAAGCGCTGCGCCAGCTCGGCGGCCTTGGCGTCGTATGCTGCCTTGTCTTTCCAGGTCTCGCGCGGGTTGAGCACTTCGTGCGGCACGTTTGGACAGGTGCGCGGCACCTGCACGCCAAAGAGCGGATGCGGATCGCACCAGACTTCGTCGAGGTCGCCGCTGAGCGCGGCCTGCACCATGGCGCGGGTGTGCGGCAGCTTCATGCGGCTGCCCACTCCGAACGGTCCGCCGCTCCAGCCGGTGTTGACGCCCCAGACGCGTGTGTGGTGCTTGGCGATCTTCTTGCCGAGCATGTCGGCATAGACGCTGGGCTTGTGCACCATGAACGGCGCGCCGAAGCAGGTCGAGAAGGTCGCCTGCGGCTCGTTACCCATGCCGGCTTCGGTGCCGGCGACTTTGGCGGTGTAACCCGAGAGGAACTGGTACATCGCCTGCTCAGGCGAAAGCTTGAAGACCGGCGGCAAGACGCCGAACGCGTCGCAGGTCAGGAACACGATGTTGCGCGGGTGCCCGCCGACGGAGGGATCGACGGCGTTGTCGATGTAATCGAGCGGATACGCGACGCGCGTGTTCTCGGTGATCGAGCCGTCGGCGAAATTGCACGAGTGATCGCTGGGTTCGAGCACCACGTTTTCCAGCACGGCCCCGAAGCGGATCGCGTTGTAGATCTGCGGTTCATACTGCTGCGACAGATTGATGGCCTTGGCGTAGCAGCCGCCTTCGAAGTTGAACACGCCCTCGTCGGCCCAGCCGTGCTCGTCGTCGCCAATCAGCCTGCGGGTCGGGTCGGCCGAGAGCGTGGTCTTGCCCGTGCCGCTCAGGCCGAAAAACAGGGCGACATCGTTGTGCGGGCCAATGTTCGCCGAGCAGTGCATCGGCATGATGCCGCGCAGCGGCAGCAGGTAATTCAGGATGGTGAAAACCGACTTCTTGATCTCACCCGCGTACTGCGTCCCGCCGATGACCACCAGTTTCTTGGCGAAATTCAGAGCGATGAACGCGTCGGAGTTGGTCCCGTCGAGCTTTGCATCTGCGCGGCAGCCGGGCGCGGCCAGAATCGTGAAATCCGGATCGTGGTCGGCGGTCGCCGCGGCGGGCGGCCGCACGAAAAGCTGCCGCGCAAACAGGCTGTGCCAGGCGTACTCGCTCACCACGCGCACTTTGAGCCGATACGCCGGGTGCGCCCCGGCGTACAAATCCTGCACGAAAATGTCGCGATCCTGCAGATAGTGAAATACCTTGCTGCTGAGCACATCAAAGCGGCCCGGCTCCAAGGCGCGGTTCACATCGCCCCAGGCCACGTGCGCTTCGCTCGACGGCTCGCGCACCACGTATTTATCCTTGGGCGAGCGGCCGGTCCGCGCCCCGGTGTAACACACCAGCGCGCCGCGATCGCACAGCGTGCCTTCGCGCCGTTGCAGCGCCTCGGCCGTCAGCACGGCCGGTCGCAGGTTCCAGTATGACTTCCCAAGGTGGTTGAAGCCGATCTTCTCGAGCCCGTGTCGGCTGCGATGCAATTGTTCGACAACCAAGGCCTGACCCTTTCGCATTCAACGTGCAAGTCGGTCGTAAATGTGGGTAATTCACCAGTTTATCGGTTCGAGCGGCGCGATGCCAGCCGATTCAGGAGCGCCGCGCGAACCAACTGACCCGCACCCGCGCGAATTCCGATACTTGCCCTAGCGGAGCGCGCCTGCGCCCCGCGGGGAGTGCCGCATGGACCCGCTCGAGATCGGACTCGTTATCGGCGTCGAGGGTGACACGGTCGATGTGCAGATCTCCGTCTGCGACCTGCGCATTGATTATCACGGCAAGACCTATCGCGTCGGCCGGCTCGGCACGTATGTCACCATCCCGATGGAACGCCGAACGCTGATCGGCTACATCACGCGCGTCGGCGTGACCGGCGAGCTCGAGCCCGGTCCGAACCCGGCCGCCCCGCGGCGCATCACACTCACCGTGCAGCTCCTCGGAACCGTCACCGGCGACAAATTCTCGCGCGGCGTGAACGAGTACCCCACCTTGGGCGATCCGGTGCGGCTGGGCGTCGACGAAGACTTCGAGTTGATCTTCGGCTGCTTTGACGAGCTCGCCGGCCAGGACGGCAACGCGGTTCGCAAATCGTTCTCCATGGGTCGATTCGCGATCGACACCGATTTCGAAGTGAAGGTGCTCGGCAAGGAATTCTTCGCCAAGCACGTGGCCGTCATGGGCAACAGCGGCTCGGGCAAAAGCTGCACCACCGCCAAGATCGTGCACGAAGCCGCGCGGCTGGCCGAGGCCCAAGTGGTCATGTTCGACATGCACGGCGAGTATCTGGCCGCCTTCAGCGACGCCGACGGCAAGCCCAATCCAAACGTCACGTACCTGTCCGATCGCAATCTGGTGCTGCCCTACTGGATGCTGGCGTACGAGGAGTTCGAGCAGCTCTTCATCGATACGAATAACCCGCTGAACCTCAACGCGCAGCGCGTCTTTCTGCGGGCCGCGTTCGAGAAGCTCAAACGCAACGCCGCCGACGAGCTATCGCTGCGCGGCGAGCTGACCATCGACACGCCGCTGTACTACTCGCTCGACCAGCTCAAGCTGTATGCCCAGAACATGAACGAAGCCCGCTTCGTGCTCAACACGCAGAATTACGCCTTTTCGCGCCTGCCATTCCGCACGCTGCCGGTCGACAAGCAGGAAGAGCTCGTGATGACGCGGCGGATGGAGTTCAACCCGGCCAGCGCCGAGGGCGAAGTGCCGCATGCGACCTTCTTCGGGCGGCTGCTGGGCTTCGTAAACCTGCTCGAATCGCGGCTGAACGACCGTCGCTATGACTTCCTGCTGCGACCCTTCGAGCAGGCCAAGCGCAACTGCGACCTGAACGGCAAGCTGCGGATCGACGACACGCCCGGCACGATCAGCCGCTCGATCGCCTGGGTGCTGCGGCAAATGCTGGGCCTCACGACGCCGCGCAAGAATTTGACCATCGTCGACCTCTCGGGTCTTCCGTTCGACGTGGTCGACGCGACCGTGGCGGTGCTGACGCGAGCGCTGTTTGATTACAACTTCTGGTCGCCAGTCGCGACGCGCCAGCCGGTGCTCCTTGTTTTCGAAGAGGCGCACAACTACCTCCCGCGCAAGCCGATCGAGGGCCGCAAGACGTTCGCCCGCAATGCGGTCGAGAAGGTCGCCAAGGAAGGCCGCAAGTACGGCGTCTCGGCCATGATCGTCAGCCAGCGCCCCAGCGAAATCTCTGAGACCATCCTGAGCCAGTGCAACACGATGGTGTTGATGCGGATGAACAACCCGGATGATCAGGAGTACGCCGCCCGCGTCGTCAGTGACCAGTTTCGCAGCCTGATCAGCCTGCTGCCCAGCTTGAAGCCGGGCGAGGGCTTCATCATCGGCGACTCAGTGCTGATGCCGATGCGGACGCTGATCGACATGCCGCCAAAATCGCCGCAGTCCGCCAACATGGATTTCTTCACGCTCTGGGCGACCGGCAACGGGCGCTCGGATCCGGAGCGCGTCATTCAGCGCTGGTGGCGCCAGGAACGCGCCACGCACGGGCTGGTTACGGCGCAGACGGAGCCGGCACTGCACGCCGCGCCGCCGCAGCAGCGTGCAGGGGAGCCTCAGTCAAACGGGGAGACGCCGACGCCAGGCGGGTCCGGACATTTCGAGCAGGAGGCACCAGCCACGGAGGCTGCGCAGGCCAGTTTGACGCCGGCGCAGCGCAAGCTGGCGGAGCTGTCAGCACTGCTGGGCGGGGGCTGACCCTTGTCCTGCGCTTCGCCACTGCGGAGCGGCGAGCTTTCGCCCGCCAGTGTCGCCCGGGGGCGTCCGTTCCTGGAGCCCCGGGGGCTTCAGTCCCAGGAGCGGTCGCGCCGGCGCGCGAATGCGCCGCGGTTCTGAATTGCAACTTGTCGCAAGATGCAGCCCGCGCTTTCGATCTCCGAATATTCGCGGCGAAAATTCCATGCTCGCGCGCAATAATGGAGCGCACCCGCCGAATACCGGCGTGAACCCGCATACTCGCGAACCACATACGGGTCCGCGAGGCATCATTGGATCCCGATCCGGGAGACAGGCATGTTGGCACTCGGCGCGTGGGACTGGCTCGGGGGCTTGAACGAGAGCAACCTCAAGCTCATCGTTCTGCTGCTGGCCGGCGTGGTCGCGTTCTGCGTCTGGGTCGTCACGCACGCCTGGCGGCGCGTCCGCACCGCGCGGCACCGGGCTGAGGTCGCCGCCTTGGCACTGCAGCGCGGCATGTCCGCTCAAGACGTCACCCGCATCGTGCTGGCGCTGCAACTCGAAGAAGACGACGACGATACCCCAATCTCTGACGAAGCCGCGCTAATAAAGCCTCTCACGGACGCGTGCTACAACGGCGACGACGTGCGCCGCATCCTGGCCGCCGCCCGCGACTCCGGCGAGATCGACGCCGCCGCAATCGAGTTGGTCAAGGCGCTCGCTTCGAATTGGAGCGAGACCGACGTAATCGTCGAAGCACTTCGCGGCCGGAAACGGCGCAGCAGTGCGAACGCCCACACCATGCGCTCGCCGGCGACGGCCTGAGCTGCGCGGCGTTTCACTCTCTGGCTTTCGAGCTCCGCCGCATTGGCGCGCTTCGCGTCACATAATCGCTTCGCTCACGACCCGCGAGCGCGGGTTTCGTCGCATCGCGTCAGATGCGCTTGCATGCGCAGCCGGCTGGCCCCTATGGATAACATGTGACGGGGGAATCGGACTCGGCGCCGGCAGCGCGACAATACGGATCGCATCGCGGCGATCGCAATCGGGATTCTCAGGAAGGGAAATCGCATGGGTCAGCCAATCCGCGGGCCACGACGCCCGCATTGTCAAGTCCACAACCGGCTACGCGCCGCCGCGCTGCTGATGATGCTGGGCTGCGTTCTGGCGCAAGCCGACGTCGTCAGCCTGACCAGTAGCCAGGACAACACGCTTTATCAAGATGCGGCTGGCGCGGTGAGCAACGGGGCGGGTGTGGCCATGTTTGCCGGCCTCAACTCGCAGTCGGCAACCCGCCGAGCGCTGCTGCGGTTTGACGTGGCCAGCGCGGTGCCGACGGGCGCGACCATCGATCGCGCCTGGCTGACGCTTTCGAATGATGCGGCCAATACGACGCCACAGTCCATCGGGCTGCATGCGCTCCTGCAAGCCTGGGGCGAGGGGACTTCGAACGCGCAGGCCCAGGGCGGCGGCAGCGGCGCCGCGGCGACCGTGGGCGACGCGACCTGGCTGCATACGCATTTCGACAGCAGTTTCTGGTCTAGCGTCGGCGGCGACTTCAACAGCAGCGCCAGCGCGAGCACGACCGTCGCCGGCCCGGGTCTGTACACCTGGAACAGCACCGCGGCGCTGGTCGGAGACGTGCAGCGCTTTCTCGACATGCCGACGACGAACTTTGGCTGGCTGCTGCGTGGGAACGAGTTCGCCGCCAGCAGCGCCAAGCGCTTCGCGACGCGCGAGGTGTCAAACGCGGCGCTGCGGCCGCTGCTGACGATCGAGTTCACGCCCATCCCGGAACCGGCGTCCGCGGCGGCGCTGCCGCCACTGGCGCTGCTGCTGATTCCGGCGTTGCGCCGCGCGGCCCGATGCGCTGTCTGCTGGCAGGCTGCCGCTCGCCGCCGAAACGGCTAGCGCGACGCAGCCCGAGGTCGGCTTTTTTTTTCGCGGCGCGTTCGCTTCGTCACAAATCGAGCAAAAACGCACGGAGCGGGTTCCGACCACAGCACCCGCTCCGCACGCGTCTTTTCTTGCCGGATAATCTGGCCGCGTTCCCAACCCCAGCGGCGGCGGCATCAAGCTTCAGACCTTGACCGGCGCAGGCTTGAACGGCTTCTCGATCTCCAGCGGGATGAACTCCTTGGGCGTGTTGACGAAGTCTGCCAGCGTCTCCTTGGTGAAGAACAGCACCGTCTTCTCAAACTTCTTGAGCCACTCCTCGAACTTGGCGATCGGGTGCGCCGTCAGAATCAGCGGATAGGTCCCATTCTTGATCGTGACATATTCCCACTCATTCGGGAACAGGTCGGTCGGCCAGTAGCCGGTCTGGAACAGATTGAGCGGGACGACCATCGGGTTGGGCGTGATGGCGACACGCGCATCATCCAGCACCGAAACCAGGAAGAACGGCCGCTCGACGAAGAACATGTCGACGAAGTACTCGAACGGCATCTTCGGATTGACCAGATAGATGCGCTCGTCCGCCAGCTTCCGCAGGATGAACGGCTCATACGCGAATTTCATGGTCATACTCCTCTCGCAGCGCAGCGATCCCGCCGCGCCGCGTGCCATACCTGATTGCTTGAAAATCCCAAAAAGTCAGCGAATTCGCGCGCCTGGGCGGCCGCCGCTTGCTGCGAACTCACGATTGCCCGAGATTCTGATGTGCTTTGATGCAATCGGCCCGACCCGGAAACCCCGGATCGCATCGTGAATTCCGGCAATTCACGTGCCAACGGCGAATCGGCAGCCCCGCGCGGCGCTCGCACCGCCGCAGCGCACGACGCGCGTTACAGCGAACCGCGATCCCGCCGGGGAAATGCGAGGCGTTCGAATCCGGCCGCTGCACGCGGCTGCCCGGCGCGCGGCGTGTTAGGCTCGTCCGCACAGCGAACTGCGCGGAATTCACGCGCACATGTGGAAACTCGCGTGCAAGCGCCGGCAAGCGCACACCGGCATAGCGCAAATCTAGTGTTGCAGACGCGTCATGGCATACTCGGTGACCGCCGGAATCCCGTGGTATTCCAGCGGGAACTCGTAGTCCTTCCGCAGCGGATGTCCGACCCAGTCGTCGCAGCAGAGGATGCGACGGAGATCAGGGTGCCCCTCAAACACGATGCCCAGCAGGTCATACGCCTCGCGTTCGTGCCAATTCGCGGCCGGCCAGATGTCCGCCACCGACGGCACGCGCGGATCGGACCGCTCGACCTGGAGCTTGATCGCCAGCGCAGCGTGTTCCTGCCACATCCCACCCGGCTGCTGCGGCGGCGCGGTGGCGTGCAGCTCGTAGATCGCGGTCAGTTTCTTATCTTCGAGGTGGTCGACGCCGACGATGCAGCGCAGCCAGTCGAAACGCAGGCGCGGGTCGTCGCGCAGAAAGCGCGCGATTTCGCGCCAGTGCTCGACGCGGACGACCGCGTGCGGATGCAGCGGATCCAGCGCGATACCCAGTACATCCTCGCCAAACTTGCTCTTCAGAATCGTCAGGGCTTCTTCAGCGGTCATCTCAAGCCTCGTGGCAACGTCCTCCGCTTGATTACGCGCACAGCCACGCCGCCAGCAGGTCGGCGCTGGCCTTCAGATCGTTGCGGTTCACGGCTTCCACCACCGTGTGAATATAGCGCGTCGGCACGCTGAGCGTGATCGCCCGCGAGCCCGCGCGGGCCCGCTGCACCGCGCCGGCATCCGTCCCGCCGCGCATCAGGATCTCGAGCTGATACTTGATCTTGCGGGCCTTGGCGATCGCGACGAATTCCTCGAACAGGCCGCGATGCGAGATGCTGGCGCTATCCATGACTTTGATCGCCGTCCCGCCGCCGAAGGTCGTGACCGCGTCGTCCTTGGTGATGCCGGGCGTGTCGCAGGCGAGTGTGACGTCGATGGCGATGCCGACATCGGGATTGATCGAGTAGGCGGCGGTGGTCGCGCCGCGCAGGCCGACCTCCTCCTGCACGCAGGCGACGAAGTAAATGTCGTGCGGGCTGCCTTTGTCCTTCTTCTCGGCCTCGATCACCTTGCGCACCGCCTGAATCCCGACCCACGACGCGACGCGGTTGTCCATCGATTTGCCGCAGATGGCGTCGCCGAGCAGCTCGGTTTTCTGCAGCAGGGTGACCGGGTCGCCAATCTCGACCAGCTTTCTGACCTGGGCGCGGGGCATGAACAGGTCGATCGAGAGTTCCTTGATCTCCGGGATGCGCTTCTTCTCTTCGTCGGTCGCGACGTGCACCGGGCGGCCGGCCGGGTTCATCACGCCGACGAGGTCCTTGCGGCCCTGCACCAGCACGCGGCGGGCGAACAAGTTGCGCGTATCGAAGCCGCCGGCGTTCATCACCCGCAGGTGGCCGTCGTCGTCGATATGCCGCACGTAGAAGCCGATCTCGTCCATGTGGCAGGCCAGCATGACCTTCTGAGGCGCGTCGGCAGCGGCGGCGGAATCCGCGCCCTTGCGGGCCTTGCCGCGCTGCGGCTTGCGCGTCGCGCGGCGCACGCAAATCAAATTGCCCATGTTGTCGACGCGCGTTTCATCCCACATGCCCTGCGTTTCGGCCAAGATCAGCTCGCGAATCCGCTCTTCCCGGCCGGATACGCCCGGACACTCGGTCAACTTTCGCAAAAGCTCGAACTCGCCGAAGTCCTGGCCGTTCGAAGCGCTTTCCTGCATGGGCAAATCCTCGAAGATTCTGTGCTCACCCGCGAATTCAGAACGGATTGATAGTGTATCGCCGGGGGGCGCGCACGCCAGCGCGGCGGCAGGTGCGACGCGCTCGCGCGAGCGGTAACATCCGCAGGCGACTCAGGAGCGGATCTCGATGACCACCCAACGTGACACAAGCGCTCGCAACGCATGCCCTCCTCGCCCGGCCGCGAATCCGCGGCTCGCCGGCGGAGTGCGGATCGCCGCGACATTGCTGGCACTGGTGCTGCTCGGGCTGGGGCTGGCCTCGGCCGACACGCTTTCGCAGCCGGCCGCGACGCTGGACACGCTGGCGGCGGATGCACCGGTGACGCATTTTCGTGATTGGCTGCCGGCGCTTTGGTTCAGCCTCTCTGACCCGACGCTGATCTGGGTCGGCGTGGTCGTGATCCTGATGCTGACGCTGCAGGCCTCCCCGCTGATCTCGCTGCGAAATATTGATGCTGTGTTGCTGGCCAGCGCGGCGCTGGCGCTGGCGTTGCGCGCCAGCGAGACGCCCATCATCGTCGCCGGCGCCTCGCGCAGCGCGCAGTGGCTTTCGTACATGTGGCTGACGCTGGTCGCGGTCTACTTCACGCTGCGCGGCTTGTCGCTGCTGCGCGTCGGAGCCGTGTGCGGTGCGCCGCTCAGCATGAGCGGGCCGGCGGTGGGCGTGCTGACGCTGGCGCTGGTCGTGCTCGCATTCGTCCGCGTCGCCAGCAGCCCGCTCGACCCCAGCTCGCGCGACGGCCTGAGCGGCGGAATCGTGCTGGCGGACAGCGGCAAGCTGCCCTACGGCCAGGTCGATAGCGCGCCGGGCTCGCCGCTGCTCTACGCGCTGCACGCGGCCACTTGGAAGCTCGCGCCGATCGAGCCGCTGCCAATGCTGCCGCCGGGCGCGGCCCGCGGCGCAGCCGCCGGCGCGTACGCGACGATCGACTTTGGGGCGCTACTCGACGAGCGTCCGCTGAAACTGGCGAACTACGTGCTGCTCACGCTGCTGCTGGCGGGGCTGTATGTCGCCGGGCAGCGCTTGCACTCGACTGTCATGGGGCTCTCACTGATCTGCCTGGTGTGCGCGTTCCCCGGCGCAACCGAGGCCTTTTCAAAGCCGGCGGTCATGCTGCCGGCGGCGCTGCTGACCTGGAGCATCTCGCTGGCGCTCATGCCTGGCGTCGGCGGCCTGCTCAGCACGCTGCTAATGATCGCCGCCGCCCTGGCCTGGCCCTGGGCCTGGCTGGCATTGCCCGCGATGGTGTGCTATTTCCTGCGCCGCCGCTGGGAGGGTGTCGGCAGCCTGGTCGGATTGGCGCTGGGATTGGGCGCCTGCTTCTATTACCTCCCGACACTGGTCGCTCCCAGTTTGCCGCGCGCCGCCGGCGCACTGGCGGCCGCTGGCGAGGCGCCACTCTATGCCGCCAGTGTCGACGCCGAAGCGCGCGTCAACCTCCGGCCGCTCGAATCAGCGAGCACGCAGCCCGCTACTTGGCGGGCGCGAGCCTGGGCCACACTGCTCGGCAGCGAGCGCGGCGTCATGCTGCGAAACGAGTCCTTGCCCGACGGCGTGGAGTTTCCGCGCGGTGTGAGCGAGGCGGCCTACCTGCAACTCGCGCCAGACGAAGACGCTCGGCGACTGCTGCTGCCCGCCTATCGCCAAGCCGTCGCAGGACTCTCGCGCACTTCGCAAACGCTCGTCAGCCTGCGAACGCTGCTCGAATCAACCTGGCTCCATGTCGCGCCAACGCCCGACGTCCCCGGCGCATGGGCCTACTGGGCAGCAAACAGCAGCATCAATCCGGATCGCTGGGACAACATCCGCCGCGGCGTGAAACTCAGCGTGGGTCTGCTAACGATTGCGGCGGTGCTGGTGTTCGTGCTGGGCAAGCCCGCCGGGCCGCAAAATCTGATCGGGGCGCTGCTGATGGTGCTGTCGGCCGCGATGCTGGCGAGCGAAGGCGGCGCGACCGCGAATTGGGCGTTGCTCTGGCCGGCGCTGGCCGCGGCACTGACGTTTGAGCGGTTGATCACGCCGCGCCGACCGCCCGCATCGGCGGCGCCGAATGTCGGCGGCGAGCGGCTCAGCGCGCTGCGCAATGATGCCGGTCTGTCCACTCGCGGCACGAGCGCCACCAGCACGCATTCGTCCGCTCCGCCGCATGCATCCGCGGCGTCGGCCAGCTACTCGGTCGCACCGGCGGCTGCGCCAGCTTCCGCGGCTGGATCGCAAGCTTCTTCGCATCCACCGGTGACTGCCTTTCCGCCGAGGCCGCCGGCGTCCTCGCGCGGCGGTTCGCGGCTGTTCAGCGGGCCCGGGCCGCGCATCAGCGTCGAATGAATTGGGCGTAATTGACCCGCTTGGCGCGCAGCGGTATCACCGCTCCATGACGCAAGCGGAAACCATCGCAATCCTCGATTTCGGCAGTCAGTACACGCAGCTCATCGCGCGGCGCGTGCGCGAAAATCACGTCTACAGCGAGCTGCTCGCGCCCGACGTCGACCCGCAGCGGCTCCGTCAAATTCCGCTAAAGGGCATCATCCTCTCCGGCGGCCCGGCGAGCGTGTATGAGCACGCCGCACCGCAGCTCAATCCTGCGATTCTCGAGCTGGGCGTGCCGGTGCTGGGCATCTGTTATGGCATGCAGGCCGTGTGCAGCCTGCTGGGTGGCTCGGTGTCGGCCTGCAGCACCCGTGAGTACGGTCGCGTACGGCTGCACGTTCGCAATCCGCAGGGCATCCTGGCGCATCTGCCGGGCGAGACATCCGTCTGGATGAGCCATGGCGACGTCGTCAGCAGCGTCGCGGCGGATTTCGAGCCATTGGCCGAAACGAGCAATTGCGCGATCGCCGCCGTGCGGCATCGTCAGCGGCCGATTTTTGGCCTGCAGTTTCACCCGGAGGTGACGCACACGCCGTTGGGACGTCAGATCATCCGCAATTTCGTGTTTGACATCTGCGGCTGCCGCGGCGACTGGCGCGTGGAGCGCGTGATCGAGGGCATGGTCGCGGACATTCGTGCGAAGGTGCGGGCCGACGAGCGCGTCATCTGCGGGCTTTCGGGCGGGGTGGACAGCAGCGTGACCGCGGCGCTGCTGAAGCGCGCGATCGGTGACACGTTGACCTGCATCTTTGTCAATAATGGCCTGTTGCGCAACAAGGAAGCCGAGCTGGTCGAATCCACGTTTCGCGATCACTTCGGCATTGAGCTGCACGTGGTCGACGCGCAGCAGCGCTTCCTTTCGGCACTGGCGGGCGTCGCCGACCCGCAGCAGAAGCGGATGATCATCGGGCGTGAGTTCATCGAAGTCTTCCGCGACCAGGCCCGCACGATCCGCAACGCGCGTTTTCTGGCGCAGGGCACCGTTTACCCAGACGTGATCGAATCCGGCCACGGCCCCACCGGCCATACCGCCAAGATCAAGTCGCATCACAACGTCGGCGGATTGCCCGAGGTGCTCGGCTTCGAGCTGATCGAGCCGCTGCGCATGCTCTTCAAGGACGAAGTGCGCCAGGTGGGCGAAGCGCTCGGCCTGCCGGAAGACATGGTCTGGCGCCACCCCTTTCCCGGACCGGGGCTGGCGGTGCGCATCGCCGGCGAGGTTAGCGAGCCGCGGCTGGCGCTGCTGCGCGCGGCAGACGAAATCCTGCTGGAGGAGCTGAGCGCCGCCGGCTGGTATCGCAAGATCGCACAGGCGTTCGCCGTGCTGCTGCCGGTCGCGAGCGTCGGCGTCATGGGCGACGGCCGCTCGTACGAAGGGCAAAACGTGATCGTCCTGCGGCTGGTGGAGTCCAGCGACTTCATGACGGCCGACTGGGTGCACATCGACTATGAACTCCTGGCGCAGGTCAGCCGGCGAATCATGAACGAAGTCCGCGGCGTCAATCGCGTGGCCTACGACATTTCCAGCAAGCCGCCGGCGACGATCGAGTGGCAATGAGCGACGCCGCCAGCGAGTTGTATCACGACGGTTGGCGCTACGACGCGCTCTACGGCACGAGCGGGGCCGACGTCGATTTCTATCGCGAGCTGGCGCGACGGCATCCCGGGCCCATCCTGGAGTTGGCCTGCGGAACCGGCAAGTACCTGATTCCCTGGGCCAGGGACGGCGCGCAGGTCAGCGGCGTCGACGCGGCCCAGCCGATGCTGGACTACGCCGCACGCAAGGCCGCGCAGGGCGGCATCGCGATCCGCCTGCACCACGCGGATATGCGCGATTTCAGCTTGCCCGGCGCGACGATGTTCGCGCTGATCGTGATTGCCGGAAATTCGCTGTGCCACCTGCTCACGCACGACGACCTGCAGAAGTGCCTGGCGTGCGTTCATGCGCACCTGGCCACAGGCGGGCGTTTTGTCGTGGATGTCTTCGTGCCGGACGTGCGCCTGCTGGCGCGCGACGCGGACCTGCGACAGCCCTTCGGGCGCTACGAAGACCCGCAGAATGGCGCGGCGGTCGAGCTTTCACACACGGCGCGGTACGACCCAGCGACGCAGATCAACCACATTACCATCTTCGAGCGCCGCGCGGGTCGCGCCGGCGAGTGCAGCGAGTCGCTCGCGCTGAAGATGTGGTTTCCTTGCGAGCTGGAGGCGGCGCTGCGCTGCGGCGGGTTCGAGATTCTCGAGCGCTTCGGCGGTCATGATCGTTCGCCGTTTAGCGCCGCCAGCGGCAAGCAGATCCTGATTTGCGGTAGCTGCTTGTCGTAGCTGCGTCGTAGCCGCGCCCGGTCGAGGCCACGCCCGCACTGAGCAGTCTCGATTCGAGTGCGTGCCTCGCTGCATTCTCCGGCTGCGCTAAGAACTCCCATGCCGAGCGCGCGCACGCGATGAATGTCCCGAGTTGCTTTGCGAAGACTTGTCCTAATGCTCACGGCGATTTCGCCGCACGTTCATCATCAGCCGACGCGGGCCGAGTGCAATCTGAAACGCGCATCGCGCCCGGCGTTCGGTCGCGTGCGCATTCCTGGCACGAGAGGAAAGATGAAGATGAAAAAGCACATGCTGCGCGGCGTCGCGCTTGCGGCGGTCAGCGTCGCCGGCGCGCCCGTGATGGCGGCTGATTTCGATCCCACAACCGTCGCGGGCCGTGTCTTTGACGCCGGCGTTTCGGTCCCGGTCTTCCCGGCCGGCGCGACCGCGGTCGCGGTACGCCGCTGGACGCCGTGGCTGCTGGATGAGGCCAGCTCCGCACAAAACAACGCGGTGGTGCAGATCGTCAACGGCCGCGTTTTTGGCGCGGTCAGCACGTTCAGCAGCACCGGCAACCCGCGGCTGGTGGTCAGCTTCGGCACCGCCGACGCGCTGGATGCGGCTGGCGGCTACTCCAGCAACGACGTGCTGGTGGCCGAGTCGCTGAACCACTCGAATACCATCGGCAACATGCTGGCCGATGGCAAGATCGTCTACCGCGCCAACTTCGCCGGCACGGCGCAGAACAACATCGAATGGGTGCAGGGCACACCGGGTGCGCAGAGCGTGCCCGTCGAGGTCGGCAACGAAATCCTCTCGGGCCCCGGCACCACCGGCGGCAGCAGCACCGGCGCTTTCCTCGGCACGCCCGGCGCGATCGAAGACGACTCCACCAGCTTCTTCATGGGCCAGTCGAATTTCACCAACGACGCCACCGTGCCGGTCGGCGTCAACATCTGGCGCTACACGTTTGACCCGCCCACGCCGCTGCCCGTCCTGACGCCGACGTACACATACTCGCAGGCCGCCGCCGAAAGCACTTACGGCATCCCCAGCGGCAGCGGTCGTCAGACGCAGGTGCGCTTCGCCAAGGTCAACGGCGTGAACTACGTGATTCACGGCGTCGGCAATACGACGGTGGGCGGCTCGGCGCGGCCATCGGTGATGGTGGTCGACGCGTTCGAGGATGGCGACGGCTACACTGGCGCCATCGCGATCAACGCCCCCAGCGGTTTCCGCTTCATTGATCACCAGGCCACGGGCGGCGGCGCTTCACCGTTTCAGAACGCGCGCTTCGCGATGAATTCGCTCGGCAAGCTGGTCGTCGCGACCGAATCGATCGCGACTAGCCCGCGCGTCTATCAGGTCCTCAGCTACCAGGCCACTTTCGACACCAGCGGCCGCATCAACGGCTTCACCGGCCCGACCATCATTGCAGACGCGGCGCAGAGCGGCGGCTCAGACGTCGTCCCCGAGGGCCTGAGCGCCAGCACTTTTGTGGCGGTTTCGGGCGTCGCGGTGAACGAACTGGGCAATATCGCCTTCACCGCCAGCTATGACGCGGCGGGAACGGCCCGCACGGCGGCGTACTTCTTCGACGCGACTGCGGGCGTTTTGCACCAGGTGGCCCGCGAGCTGGATGTGATCACCGGGCCCGACACCGGCAGCGGTGCACCCTCGGTCACGCTCGGAATCCTGCCGCAGGACTCCAGCGACGGCTTCTTCGCCGCCGGCCTGGCGCCCACCGCCAATGTCATGGCGCTGACCTTCCGCGATCAGGTCCCGGTCGCCCTCGATCGCCGCGGTGCGCTGGTGATCGCGATCGGCGGCTTGGGCGATGCGAATTTCGACGGTCGCGTCGGCGAATCGGATCTGGGCATCCTGTTGTCGGCTTGGCAGTCCGTGATTGGCACGCCGGAGTACGACCCGCAGTCGGACTACAACGCGGACGGCCGCGTTGACGAAGCGGATCTCGGCTCGCTGTTGGGCAACTGGAATCCGTAGACCGCGATCAGCCGTCGTGGTGCGCGAGACTCGCGCCGCGAAGTTCGCGATGACGCTTTGAGTTGAACCTCCCATGTCCGTTGGAGCCGCCCGCGTGCCGGTGTATGTGCGCGGGCGGTTTCTTTGCGCAGCGCTCCCAGCGCTCGGTTTGTAAGCGCTTTGTTGAGAGAGCATTAGCGAATTGCTGGATTTTCGGTGCGACATCGCGCACGCGACGCTAAAATGTTGGACTCTAAACGGTCGCCAGCCCGTGCCGGCGCCGACAAGTTCCAATGCGATTTGTGCAAGGTCCTGGAGGAAGAAGCGATGCTTCGAAGCCGTATCACCCGTTCCGCAGCCGTCGGCGCCACAGCCGTCGCCGGCGTCGCCGCCTTTGCGGCGGACTTTGATCCGACCGGCCGCGCTGGGCGCGTCTTTGACGCGGTTCCGTCGGTGGTTGTCGTCGGTCCTGGCAGCCCGCTCCCCGTGCGCCGCTGGGCGCCATTCGTTTTCGATGACGCCAGCTCCGCTCAGAACAATGCGGCGGTGCAGATCGTCCGCGGGCGAATCCTGGGCGCGGCGTCCTCTTTCAGCTCCACCGGGAACCCGCGGCTGCTCTACAGCTTTGGCACCGCGGATCAACTGGATGCGGCGGGCGGCTTCTCCAGCAACGATGTTCTGAATGCCGAGTCGCTGAACCACTCCAACACGGTCGGCGACATCATGGGCGACGGCACGGTGGTCTATCGCGCGAACTTCGCCGGTGCCGCGGTCGGCCTGCCCATCCCGCAGAACAACATCGAAGTGTTGCGGGCGATCCCGAACGCGCAGAGCACGCCGGTCGATGTTGGCCTGGAAGTGCTGACGGGTCCGGGCATCACCGCAGCGCTCGCGGGCAGCGCCTTTCTGGGAACGCCGGGCGCGCTGGGCACCACCAATCGCCTGGCGATTGGCGTGACCTGCTTCTCCGCCAGCGCCGTGCCGGACGTGCCCGTCGGCTGCAACATCTGGGATTTCAACACCGCTGGCGGGCCGTTGGCCGTCGGCGCGCCGAACTTCACCTACTCGCAGGCGGGCGCGGAGCTGCTGACCGGCATCGCCGCCGGCGCCGGTCGCCAGACGCAGCCCAAGCTGGTCGGCGTCGGGACCACGCCTTACGTGATTTTTGGCATCGGCGACAATGCGGCCGGCGGCTCGGCCCGTCCGCAGATGATGGTGGTCGATGCGTATCTGGATAACGACGCCTACACCGGCGCGGTCACGATTCTGCCGCCTGCGGGCTACCGTTTCGTCGATCACCAGGCGACCGGCGGCGGCTCCGGCCCGTTCCAGAACGCGCGCTTCTCCATGAACAGCCGCGGCCAGCTCGCGATTGTGGTCGAGTCGATCGCGACTCCGCCGGATTACCAGTTGCTGCGCTACGACCCGCAGCTCGACGTGCTTGGTCGCATCATCGGCTTCGCCGCCCCGGCGCTGATCGCCGACGCGGACACGGTGGGCGGCGGTGTGGTCGCGGATAACCTGATTGTTGGCAACAACGGCATGATCCCGCCGACGTTCTTCCTGCCGTTCAGCGGCGTGAGCATCAACAACCTGGGCAACATCGGCTTCACCGCCAGCTATGATGCCGGCGGAACGCTGCGCACCGCGGCTTACCTGTATCACAACGCCAGCGGTACGCTGCACCAGCTGACGCGTGAGCTGGATGTGATCACGTTTGGTCCGCTCTCGCTGACGATGAACATCTTCCCGCAAAACGCGAGCGATTCGTACTTTGGTCCCAGCCTGGCCCGGACGGCCAACGTCATGGCCATGCCGTTCCGCGACGATCCCGCCGTGGTCGGCGACTTCCGTGGCATCCTGGTGCTGGCGATCGGCCACATCGGCGACGCCAACTTCGACGGCAACGTCGGCGAGTCCGATCTGGGCATCCTGCTCTCGGCCTGGCAGGCGATGATCGGCGATCCGGCCTACGACCCGCAGGCGGATTTCAACTGCGACGGCGTCATCAACGAGGCCGACCTGGGCGCCCTGTTGGCGAATTGGAACCCGTAAACGCCGCGCGTCGCGGGCGTGCTCGCGCGCGACATCCGCAGCCGTTTGTCTGAATCCAAGGACCGCCCGCGCCGCGAACCGGCCGGGCGGTCTTTTTGATTTGCGCCACGTTATCAGGATTCGCGACAAAGCGATCGCGCCGGCCGAGCTGTAGTACCGACGACTTCAAGCCTTTAGTCGCCGCCGCGCGACTGCGCATCGCGGCGACGGCCGCTGGCGAACCCAATCTTTCGCCCATGGGTAGAGACAAGCTCGAGCTGAGATTCGGGGGCACGCTCAGCGCGACGGAGCGGCGCTGGCTGCACAGTGCGATTCAATCAGTGCTGGTTCAGGGGCCGCCGCGCGGCTGATATACTCGCCTGAGATTCGACGGTCAGTTGCCTCCATGCGGATTGGATCGCCCATGAGCGAGCTCTTGATCATCAATCGGGAAGGTTCCTCGCTGGAGCTTACGCTGAACCGACCCAATGCGCGAAACGCGCTCTCGCGGGCGCTGATCGCGGGGTTGACCGACGCGATGCGCGTGGCGCAGGCTGACGCTGACGTGCGCGGCGTGATTCTGACGGGGGCGCCGCCAGCGTTCTGCGCCGGGCTCGATTTGCGTGAAGTTGCCCAAATCGGCGCCGATCAGGCCGAGCACGACGCATCCGCGCTGCTGACGCTCTTTGAGACCATCGACAACCTCGAGAAACCGGTGATCGCCGCGATCAACGGTCCAGCCGTCGCGGGCGGCGCGGGGCTGGCGTCGGTCTGCGACATCGTGCTGTGCGGCGCATCTGGCAGCATTGGCTACCCCGAGATCAAGCGCGGCCTGGTCGCCGCAATCGTCATGACGTATTTGCGGCGGCTGGTGGGCGAGCGCGTCGCCAAGTACCTGTTGCTGACCGGCGAGAGCCTGAGCGCGCAGCGCTCGGTCGAACTCGGGCTGGCGAACGAGGCGCTCGCGGACGAGCAACTGCTGCCGAGGGCCCGCGAATACGCCCGGATGTTCGCGGCGTATCCGGTTGAAGCGCTGGCAAATACCAAGCGACTGATGAACCGCATTCGCAGTCTGCAACACGCCGACGCGGTCACCGAGGCCCGCGCGCTGAACGCGTCGATGCGGCTGACGAGCGAATCCCGCAGCGGCGTGGCGGATTTCCTCAAGAAGCCGAGCGGAGCGCCGCGCCCGCCTCAAACACCTTGAGAATCTCGCGTGCCGCCGTCTGCGGATCGGCCGCGGCGATCACGGCGCTGCACACGCACACACACGCCGCCCCGCAACTGGCGATTTCGGCGGCGTTGGCTGCGGCGATACCGCCGATCGCGACGACGGGTTCGCGTGCGCTGCCGCAGAGTTCGCGCAGCAATACCGGTCCGGCCAGCTCCGCTTGCGGCTTGGTGCTGCTGGCGTACATCGGCCCCAATGCCAGGTAGTCCGGCGCCTCGGCGGCGGCGGCCTGAAACTGGGCGGCATTGTGCGTGCTTTTGCCGATTAGAAGCTGCGCCCCAGCGATCCGCCGCGCTTCTGCCACCGGCAGATCATCTTGCCCGACATGCACACCATCCGCGCCGACGAGTCGTGCGAGATCGGCGCGATCGTTGATGATCAGCAAGGCGGCGTGCGCGCGCGTCAGCGCTCGCAGGGCCTGCGCGCGGCGCAGCAGCTCGCTGTCGCTCAGGTGCTTCTCGCGAAGCTGCAGGCAGGTGGCCCCGCCCAGCAGGGCCGCTTCCGCGATGTTCAACCAATGCCCGCGGCAGAGCGCTTCGGTGATTAGCACGTACAGTCGCACAGCCCGGAAGCGCCGCCGCGGCTCGCCGCGCTGCAGCAGCAGCGATTCCAATGAATAAGCCTCGTATCGCAGTGCTTCGGCCTGGGCGGCAAGCGCGGGCGAAAGCAGCTTGCCATATTCACCCAGCGCGCGGGCCGCCTCGCTCAACCGGCCGCAAGCCGCGCGCAGCACGGCAATCGCGTCGCTGCGGGTCAGCTCGCCGGGGGCTTTGATCTCGCGGCCGACGTCGCCATCGATGTCGCGCGCGGCGAGCAGCGCGAATTCGGGCAGTGCGGCGAGCGCCGCGCCCAGCGCGTGTCGCTGGAGCTTCACTCGCTCGGCGATCTGGGCGTCATTCAGGATGAAGCGGGCGAAGTCCTCGATGACGCGCAGGGCTTCCCGCGCGCGGTTGGCGCTGGCGTCCAGGATGCGCAGGATTTCGTTGGACATCACACCAAACGATCAATGATCGACGAGCTTCAGGTCGCGCAGCATCTGCACGACGGCGACCAAAATCGGGATGGTGCTGATCGCCACGCACCATTCGGCCAGGCGCCGGCCCAGGTTCGGCCGTCGGCGGCCGACGAATTCACAAATCGTGACGACGAACAGCACCAGGCCGAACTTGTAAACGACCATGCCCGGCAACCCGGCGCGGTGTATCACCCAGGCCGCCAGCAGATTCAGTTCCGCGCCGCGATCACCGAAGATCGGGTGCAGGATCAAATAGGTGAAAAGAATATCGAGCGCCGCCAGGAACACGTACCACACATAGACTTGTGGGAAGAGCACGTGCGCAACATGCAGTGCGCCGTCCTGCGCGGCGGGATCGGGGCTGCGCTGCGGGTCAAGCGGCTGTGTCGACACGACACTCCATCATATTTTACTAACCGGACCGTTCCCAGGCACGCTCGCGCCCAGCTCCGGAGGCAGTCTGAACGACCCGAGAATCGGCCGATTCCGCGCGCTGCTGCAATTTTTGCGGATCTGCAGCAGCGCGACCGGCGTAGCAACTTGTAGCGCAACTCGCCGAAGATCCGTTTTAGGGCGATGAAGGATAGACGCACTGCCTTCCCGGCGCTGCGGCGAAAACTCGCCGTGACCCTGGACGATCCGCTAGTTACTATGTCATCAGGGGCGATTTGTGGGCCGACGCGTCTGGGTTCTCTACGGGCTACGTGTCGGATTCAGCCTGGCGCTATTGGGCCTGCTCGTTTTTCTGCTTCCACTCGACCGACTCGCGCAGAGTGTTCAGCGGCTCTCGCCCGCGGTCTGGCTACTGGTACTGCTCGGATTCCTGGCGACGCACGCGTGTTGTGCGCTCAAGTGGTACCTGCTGATCGGCGCTTGTGGCGGAGCCGTGCCCATCCGCCTCGCCTTCCAGGCATATTTTGCCGGCTTGTTCGGCAACCTGCTGCTGCCTTCGATCATCGGCGGCGACATGGTGGCAATCGCCACCGCGTATCGGCGCAGCCGGCAGCGGGCCGGATTGCTGCTGGGATCGGCGCTCAATCGTGCTCAGGATCTTGTCGCGCTGCTGGCGCTTGCGACCGGCTCCATTTTTCTGCTGCCTTCGGAGGGTGGCCTGAGTCGCACGATCCTGTTCGGTGCTGCGGGGTCGATTGTCGGCGGCCTGCTGCTGGTCTGCGGCTGCGCGTGGCTGATTCCCGCGCGGATCTGCCCGCACAAAGCGCGCCGCAAGCTGGTGCGCGTCCGCCGCGCCCTTCTTGCCATCCGGCAGCACGCACACGTCGTGGCGCTAACGTTGGGATTTTCCCTGGCGCTGCAGGCGTCGCTGGCGCTGCTGAATTTCGGCCTGGCCCGGTCGATCGGCCTGAATGTTGGCCTGGCGGCGTGGGTTTTCGCCTGGCCGCTGGCGAAACTGGCCGCGTTCGTGCCGCTGACGCAGGGCGGCATCGGGGCGCGTGAAGTCGCGCTGGTCGCGTTGCTCGCGCCGCTGGGCGCCGACTCGACGCAGACGTTCGCGGTCGGGCTGTGCTGGGAGTCGATCGTGGTGGCCGCCGGATTACTGGGCGGGCTGCTGGCGCTGCGCCTGGCGCCGCGCTCGCGCATGCCGCGCGAAGTTGCGCCCTTGCCGACGCACGGCTGATCGAGCACAGTCGGGAGTGATTCGCACGGCGCGCGCTCGAGGTCTCGCTGCATGCAGCGACCCCTATCGGTTACGTCTTGGACCGTGTGCGCGCTGTTCGTGCTGGCGCTCGCGCTGCGCGTGTATGACCTCGAGCGCATGGGCCTGGGACACCCGGAGAATTACGTCCCGGGGATCGCCGTGCCACGCTGGGTCGAAGACCCGCCGCCGCGCACCGATCTGGCCGGGATTCTGCGGGGGACGCTGCGCGACGGGCATCCACCGGCGTACTTCCTCGCGATGCACGCGTGGGAGCAACTCTTCGGCACAAGTCTGACTGCGCTTCGGCTCCCGTCGGCGATCTGCGGCGCGCTATGTGTGCCGCTTGTGATGGCCATCGCCAGTCGCGGCGGTGGCGCGCCGGCCGCGCTGCTGGCCGGGCTACTGCTGGCGCTGCACGCGTTCCACCTGCATTGGAGCCAGCTCGCGCGCATGTACGCGTTCGCGGCGATGCTGATGCTCGCCTCGACCTGGCTGCTGCTGCGCATGCTCGAATCGCCGCCGCAAAGACACACGCGCTGGCTTCGCGCCGCGTATGTGCTGGTGACGGCAGTTGGCTTGTGGACGCAGATTTACTGCTGGCCGCTGCTGTTTGCGCAGATGATCTGGGCCGCGGTGACCAGTCTGCGGCAGGCGCGGGTGAATGTCGCGCTGCGGGCGCAGTGGCAAGCGCTGATCCTGGGCGCGCCGGTGGTGGTGCTGTCGATCTATCAGAACCCGGTCAGCGACTGGCGCGAGCCCGCGCTTGAATACCTGCAACTCGGGAACCTCTTCTCCAGCACGCTCTTCTTCAGTGTGCCTGCGCGGCAACCGCTCGTTCCGCTGCCGGCGCTGATTGCGCTGACGATCGGATTGTTGCTGCTAGCGCTACGGCGGCACGCCGGCGGCGAACGGCCGTCTGGGATGGCCGAAGCCCCTCCCTCGGATTCGCCGACGACGCTCGCGCAGCCGCCCGTGATCAACTTTGTTTTCGTGCTCTCCGCGCTGCTGATCGCGGGCTTGATGCTCGCGTTCGCGCTGTATGCACCCCGGCATGGCCGCTATCGGCCGCTGGCGCTGTGCCTGGCGTCCGCGTTCCCGCTACTGGTGGTCGGCCTGGCGGCGCTCGAAGCGCGCGTCTGGCCGCGGGTGCTCGAGTGGCGTCGCCGCTGGCGATCCGCGCGCTTGCTGGAACTCCTGGACCAGCCGGCGCTGCTGCTGGCGCTGCTGCCGTTTGCGTGCATGGTGCTGCTGCTGGTGGCGCGCGGCACGTATGTCGCGCGCGGCGCGCTGCTCTTTGTGCCGTTTCTGATCTGGGCCTGCGCCATCGGCATGGCGCGCATCTGGCGCTGGCAGCCAGTAGCAGGGCTGCTCACGCTAGCGCTGGCACTGCTGGTTCAGCTCGACGCGCTGCGGCATGCGCGCGACGCCGACGCCACGCCCATCGATTATCGCGGGCTGGCCGTGCAACTGAACGCGGAGCTGCGGCCGGGCGACCTGATCCTGGTGCGCAACAACTTCCAGATTCAGCCGCTCTTTTACTACACGCGCCAGGCGCTCTCACAGTACGTGCACCGCGAGCGGAACGTCGCCGTGCAGCGCCAGCCCGAGCCGCGCCGCGTCTGGTGCGTCAGCTTCGGAAAAAACGAGCTGGACCCGGCGCTGCGTGAGGCGGTCGGCGAATTGCAGGAGACTCTGCGGCTGACCGCCCGCGGCGCGCAGGCCATACTCTTCGCAAGCCGCTGACGCGCGGCTAGGATTGCGATACACTACATTCTCGGCTCTGCACGCGACCCGTGGCGAAATACGCGCGGCACGCAGCGCCCGCTGCGCGACCCGCCGAGCGCGGCGAGTGGTAGCGCTCAGGAGATTCACGCCGTGCCGCGCCGAGCTCTTCGATTTGAAACGCTGGACGAGATGCTGCAGGAAGTCGAACGGCTGTGTGCGGTGGAGCAGAGCGGCAAGCTACAGCGCAGCGGCAACTGGACGCTCGGGCAGGCGCTTGGGCACCTGGCGGCCTGGATTAACTACGCCTACGAGGGCTACCCGTTCAGATCCGCGCCGTGGTTTGTGCGGCTCTTTGTGAAGCTGCAGCGAAAACGCCTGCTAAACAAGGGCCTGCCGGCGGGCATGCGCCTGTCCGGCGTGCCGGGCGGAACGTACGCGATCGACCCGCTCCCGACCGGCGAAGGCGCTACTCGACTCGAGGCGGCCGTGGCGCGGCTGCAGCGCGGCGAAGCCCCGCGACACCCCAGCCCGGCAATGGGCGCCTGCACGCCGAACGAACTCGTGCTGCTGAATCTGCGGCACGCGGAGCTGCACCTGAGCCACTTTTCGTGAGTGCCCCTCGCTCGAAAACCGCGCGGCCGACTCGCGCCTGTTGCCGAAACGCGCGCGGCCGCGTCGCGCGCAACGCCGCGCCGGTCGCTCCACAAGTGCGCGGCGACACCGCGAACGCAGTGCGACGTGCGGATTGAGTTTCTTCGGCAGCGGTGCGCAGAACTACTTGCTGGTCAGCAGCTTCTTCACGACGCGCTGCGTGAGTTTGGCGTCCTCCTCGCTCGCCAACGCGATGTAACACACGCTGCGCTTGCCCAGCGCCGCGGACGAAAGACCGCGGATGTTCAGGTTCGCGTCCGCGAGTCTGCGTGTGATGTTGGCGCCGAGCCCGGGTCGATCCGGCCCTTCGATCCGCACCACGTGCATGCCGGCGGCCTTGGCCAGGCCGCAGTCGCGTGCGGCGCGCACCTGGGCCGCGCCCTTGATCGGGGCGATGAATGCCCGCGAGGTGTTCTCGGTCACACGCCGGGCGATGACGAACTCCAGATTCGCGCCGCTGTTGAACAGGCCTTCGAGCACGCGCGCCAGCATGCCGGGCCGGTTCAGCAGGTCCACCGCCCAAACGTCCACCCTGCCGATCTTGTAGGACACGACGTGTCTCCGTCAGTCAACTGAGTTGTACGCTGAACGGTAGCCAGACTTGCAGCGGCTGACCAGTGTCCGCGGGAATTCCGCGGCTGGGCAACGGATCGCGGGCGCCGCATCGCCATCGCGACGTGTGAACGACTTCAATCCGCGCGCGGGCAGCGCGGCGTGTATCCTGGCCGTGAGGGCGCGCAAGCACGATCGTGGCGTGCGAACGCGGTCGGGGCGTGCGATAATGCGGAATGCACCTCGGGCGCGATGACGGAGCGGACGAATGTCGATGCAGCGATTCGCACAGACCATAGCGCGCGTGCTCATGCTCCCCATGCTGGCTGGTTTTTGCGGGGCGTGTCGCCCGCCGCCGCCGCAATTCGCAGCCCCGCCGCCGCCGGCGGTGACGGTGGCATTGCCGGTTGAGCACGTGGTTCCGGAGCGGCTGGAGCTGAGCGGGCGGACGCGCGCGGTGGAAGTGGTGGATGTGCGGGCGCGCGTGAAGGGCTTTCTGGAGACCAAGCGCGTCGACGGCGGGCAGCGCGTCAATGCCGGCGATGTGCTCTTCAACATCGACCCGCGGACGTTTGCGGCGGCGGTGCGCGAGGCCGCGGCCCAGGTGCAGTCGACCGAGGCGATGCTGCGGGCGGCGACGCTGACGCGCGAGCGCATTCTGCGCGCGGCGCAGTCCGAAGCGGCCACGCAGGAGGAGCTGGATCGCTCCGCCGCCGAACTGGACGCCGCCAATGCCGCGGTGGAGATCGCCCGCGCGCGGCTGGCGACCGCCGAGCTGGAGCTGGAATTCACGACGGTTCGCGCACCGATCGCGGGGCGCACCAGCTTTGTGAATGTGGAGGAAGGCGAGCTGGTGGGGGCGAATGAGCCGACGTTGCTGACGCGGATCGTGAATGACGTCGAAATGTACGCCGAGTTCGAGATCGACGAGCGCACGCTGCTGACGCTGCGCCGCGCGCACGGCTACCAGCGGCCGAATGAGGGCGGACGCGAGCCGCTGCCGATCTGGCTGAGTGTCGAGGGCCTGGAGCGCACGTTCGAAGGCCGCTTTCACATGGCCGACGCGCAGCTCAACGTGGAGACCGGCACGCTGCGCGTACAGGCGATTTTCGACAACTCGATGGGCATGCTGCTGCCGGGCATGTTCGTGCGGATCCTGATCGTGCTGGACGAGCGCCCGGCCATGCTCGTGCCGGACGTGGCCGTGCTGGCCGACCAGGCTGGGCGATATGTCCTGACCGTGAACGAGAAGAACGTGGTCGAGCGCCGCGCGGTGACGGTCGGGCGCGTGCATGAGCGGCTGCGGGTGATCGTCAGCGGCCTGGGACAATCCGAGCGCGTGATTGTGAACGGCATTCAGCGGGCCCGTCCGGGGGCGGCGGTCGCGCCGACGCTGGGCGTGATCGCGCCGCCGGCGCAACCGTCGAGCACGCACCCGACGAGTGCGCAGCCGCCGCGCGCGGCCGCGGCGCCTTAGGAGCGTCTGTGTTCAGCAAGTTCTTCATCGAGCGGCCGGTCTTTGCGTCGGTGCTTTCGCTGCTGATCGTGCTTTTGGGCGGCGTGGCGTTCTACGGCCTGCCGGTCGAGCAGTATCCGGAGCTGGCCCCGCCGGTGGTTCGCGTCGAAGCGCTCTACCCGGGTGCGAACGCGCAGACCGTGGTCGACACCGTCGCCGCGCCGCTGGAGCAGGAGGTCAACGGCGTCGACCGCATGCTGTACATGAACAGCAACTCCAGCGACGGGCGTTACGCGCTGGACATCACGTTTGAAGTCGGCACAGACGTGGACATGGCCGCGGTGCTGGTGCAGAACCGCGTCAGCGTGGCGGAATCGCGGCTCCCTGAAGACGTGCGGCGCCTGGGCGTCACTACCCGCAAGCAATCCACCGCGATGGTGGGCGTAATCTCGCTCTGGTCAGAATCTGGCGAATACGACGACGTCTTCATCGCCAACTACATGACCATCAACATGAAGGACGAGATCTCGCGGATCTTCGGCGTGGGCGGCCTGCAGATCGTGCCAGCCAAGGAATACGGCATGCGCGTCTGGCTCGATCCCGAGCGGCTGAAGGCCCGCAATCTGACCGTCGCGGACGTGCACGCGGCCGTCCGCGCGCAGAATGTGCAGGTCGCGGCGGGGGCGATCGGACGGCAGCCCGCGCCGGCCGGGCAGGATTTTGAGCTGATCGTCAACACACAGGGCCGGCTGACGACGGTCGAGCAATTTGAGCAGATCGTGCTGAAGGTGGTCGACAATCGCGCCGTGCGGCTGCGCGACGTGGCGCGGGTGGAGCTCGGCGCGCGGGACTACGGCACTGGTGCGCGCTTCAACGGCAAACCCGCGGGCGTGATGGTGATTTACCAGTTGCCAGGCGCCAACCTGGTGGACGTCGCGGCGCGGGTCGACGCCACGCTGCATCGCATGCAGCGCGAGTTTCCGACGGGGCTGCAGGGCAAGTTTTTCTACGACAGCTCGATGTTCATCCGCGCCTCGCTGGGCGAGGTGCGCACCACGCTGATCGAGGCCTTCGTACTGGTGTTCGTGGTGGTGCTGATCTTTCTGCAGAGCCTGCGGACGACGATCATCCCGGCCCTGACGATTCCCGTCTCGCTGATCGGCACGTTCGCATTCCTGCTCCTGTTTGGCTTCTCGATCAACATGCTGACGATGTTCGCGCTGGTGCTGGCGATCGGCATCGTCGTGGATGACGCGATTGTGGTTGTCGAGAACGTCGAGCGAAACCTGCGCGAGCACGGGCTCTCGCCACGCGAGGCGACGCTGCGGGCGATGCAGGAGATCTTCGGCCCGATCGTCGCGATCACGCTGGTGCTGATGTCGGTGTTCCTGCCGAGCGCGGCGTTGCCGGGCATCACCGGGCAGATGTATCGGCAATTCGCGCTCACCATCGCGGCCAGCACCGGGATCTCGGCGGTTTGTGCGCTGACGCTCAGTCCAGCGCTGTGCGCGATCCTGCTGACGCGGCATAACGCGGACCAGCGCGGGCCGCTGCTGCTGCGCCCGCTGCGCTGGCTGGCGGACGGATTCAATGCGCTGCTGGACGGCCTGACGCGCGGCTACGCCGGCGTGACGCGAGTCGCTTGCCGCGCCGCGCTGCTGACGATCCTGATCCTGGGCGGCGTGTACTACTTCTCGTTCGAGATCTATCAGCGCGTGCCCGGGGGCTTCGTGCCGAACGAAGACCTGGGCTTCGTAATCGTCGCGATTCAACTGCCCGACGGGGCCGCCTTCGAGCGCACCGACGCGGTTGTGGAGGCAGTCGAGCAACAGCTTCAGCAGGTGCCGGGCGTGCGCGATGTCACCGCGCTGTCCGGCTTCTCCGTGATGGATGGCATTGGCTCGAACTTCGGCACCTGCTGGGTGGTGCTCGACGACTGGGACGAGCGCGCCAAGCACGCTCAAGGCATCCCGTTCGTGATGGGCGCCGTTGGGGAAATCACCGCGAAATTCGAGCAGGCCCAGATGCTGGTTTTCAGCCTGCCCGCCATCAGCGGGCTGGGCAACACCTCCGGCTTCGATCTGCGCGTGCAGAACAAACAGCCCGATTCGATCACGCGCGAGCAGCAGCAGGAGCTTGTGCAGCAGCTCATTGGCGACGCCATGGGCCAGACGCGCGCCGGCGGCCCGACGCTGCTGGCCGCATTCTCCAGCTTCCGCGCCGGTGTGCCGCAGCTCTTCCTCGACATCGATCGCGAAAAAGTGATGCGCCTGGGCATCCCGCTCGAGGCCGTCTTCGAAACGCTGCAGACCTCGCTCGGATCGGCGTACATCAACGACTTCAACCTGTTCAACCGCACATTCCAGGTAAACGTGCAGGCCGACGCCCGTTTCCGCCTGCAACCGCAAGACATCCTGCGGCTCGAAGTGCGCAACCGCGACGGCGCGATGATCCCGATCAACACGTTCACCTCCGTGAAGGAGACCATCGGTCCGGACCGCATCGCGCGCTATAACATGTATCCAGCCGCGACGATCAACGGCATTCCGGCGCCGGGCGTCAGCTCGGGACAATCCATCGCGATGATGGAGCAACTCGCGGCGCACTCGCTGCCGGCCGGCATGGGCTTTGAGTGGACCGGCATGTCCTTGCAAGAGAAGCTCGCCGGCGGGCAGGCGCTGGCCGTCTTCGGGTTGGCGCTGCTGGTCGTATACCTGATTCTGGCGGCACAGTATGAAAGCTGGGCGACACCGCTGGCCGTGGTGCTTTCCGTGCCGCTGGTGCTGATCGGCGCCATGCTGGCACTCGAGTTGCGCGGTTTGGACAACAACATTTTCACGCAGATCGGGCTGGTGCTGCTGATCGGCCTGGGCGCCAAGAACGCGATCCTGATCGTCGAATTCGCCCGCGACGGCCGCGCGCGGGGCCTGACCATTGTCGAAGCGGCGGTCAATGCGGCCCGCACGCGCTTCCGCCCGATCGTGATGACCTCGCTGGCGTTCATCTTGGGCGTCGTGCCGCTTGTGCTCGCCAGCGGCGCCGGGGCCGCCTCGCGCCAGGCGCTCGGAACCGCGGTCTTCGGCGGCATGATCGGCAACACGCTGCTGGGCCTGCTGTTCACGCCGGCGCTGTATGTGCTCGTGCAGACGATCGCCGAGGCGCTGCGCGGATTCGGCAAGTCTCATGTGCAGGAAATGCCCGTCGAGCCGAGCGGGGTGCACGCCGCGGCCCAGCGCGAGGCAGTCGTGGGCCGCGCGAAGTGACGTACGCAGTGTTCGGCGGCGCGCGAAAAGCCGCGCCGCGCTCTGACTTACACCACGCCCAGGACTCTTCGGGCCAGGTCTTGTGGCATCGGCTCGTAGCGGGCCGGCTCCATCGTGTACGACGCGCGGCCCTGCGAGCGCGAGCGCAGCTCGGTGGAGTATCCGAACATTTCCGACAGCGGCGCGTCCGCGTCGATCACACGGTTCTTGCCGCGCAGGCTGGTGTTCGTGATCAGCGCCCGGCGAGACATCAGGTCGCCGCTGATCCCGCCGAAGTATTCGTCCGGCGTGACGACTTCGACTTTCATGATCGGCTCGAGCAGCACCGGAGCGGCGGCTTCGACGGCGCGTTGCACGGCCATGGCGGCGGCTGCCTCGAACGCCAGCTCGGACGAATCTTCCGGGTGTTCCTGGGCCTCCAGCAGCGTGACCTTCACGTTCATCAGCGGATACGACCCCAGCGCGCCGCTGCGGGCCGCGTCGCGCGCTCCGTTGCGGGCGGCGCTGACGAACTCGCTGCGCAGCGTTCCGGGCGCAACACGGCTCTCGAAGGCGAAATTCTCCTGCCCGGCCGAAGGCTCAAACGGCTCGACCCGCACGCGCACCACGGCGAACTGTCCGCGTCCGCCGGTCTGACGCACGAGCCGGCCCTCAGCCTCGGCGGCGTGCGAAATGGCCTCGCGATAGGCGACGCGCGGCTTGCCGATGTGCACCGCCACGCCCATGTCGCGCTCGAGCCGATGGCAGAGCACCTCCAAGTGCAGCTCGCCCATGCCGGAGATGATGGTCTGGCCGGTCTCGGCGTCGCTGCGGAATTCAAAGGTCGGATCGCTACGGGCCAGCATCGCCAGCGCGGCGCTGAGCTTGTCGCGATCGGCGGACGACTTGGGTTCGATCGCCATGCTGATGACCGTTTCGGGGAACTCGATGCGTTCCAGCAGCACGGCCCCGTGCGTGTCGCCCAGCGTGTCGCCGGTCAGCGACTCCTTCAGCCCGATCGCGGCGACGATGTCACCCGCGACGGCGTGCTCGAGCTGATCGCGCCGCTTGGCAAACAGGCGATACAGCCGCGGCACGTTCTCCTTTTTCTTGCGGCCGACGTTCAGCACGCGCGACCCAGCCTTGAGCGTGCCCGAGTAGACGCGGATGAAATGCAGGTCGCTGTGCGAGTCGGCGACGATCTTGAACACCAGGGCGCACAGCGGACCAGCCGGGTCGCACTCGCGCCGCACGATTTTATCCGGCTTATCCGGGTCGTGACCTTCGACCGCCGGCCGATCCAGCGGCGATGGCAGGAAGTCGCAGATCGCGTCCAGCAGGCGCGTCACGCCCATGTAGCGCAGCGATGAGCCGCACAGCACGAGCTGAATCTGCCTGGCGATCACGCCACGCCGCAGCGCCGCCAGCAGCTTGTCATCGGGTAGCGGCTTGTTTTCGATGTAGAGCTGCATCAGCTCGTCATCCAGCTCTGCGGCGCGCTCCTCGAGCACGTGCCGCTGCCGCTGAGCGGCTTCGAGTAGCTCCACGGGAATCTCGGCGAGAACATCGGCCGCGCGATCCTGCTTGCCGGTGAATGTGACCAGCTTCATCGCCAGCAGATCCACCACGCCGCGAAAGTCCGATTCGCGGCCGATCGGCATCTGGATCGGGACGGGGCAGGCGTGCAGGCGCTCGCGGATCGAATCGACGGCGCGTTCGAAATCCGCGCCGGTCTTGTCCATCTTGTTGATGAAGCAGATGCGCGGCACGCGATACTTGTCGGCCTGCCGCCAGACGGTCTCGGACTGGGCCTCGACGCCCTCATGCGCGTCAAAGACGATCACGGCCCCGTCCAGCACGCGCAGGCTGCGCTCGACCTCCGCCGTGAAATCCACGTGCCCGGGCGTATCGATCAGGTTCACGCGGCAGTCGCGCCACTCGAAGCTGACGGCGGCGCTGTAGATGGTGATGCCGCGCTCCTGCTCCTCGGCGTCGAAGTCGGTGACGGTGGTTCCGTCGTCGACGTCGCCCATGCGGTGGATCGTGCCGCTGTAGAAGAGCAGCCGCTCGGTGGTGGTGGTCTTGCCGGCGTCGATGTGGGCGACGACTCCGATGTTGCGGATTTTCTGCAGCGCTTCCTTCATCGGACGCTTCGCCTCGGGTGCAGGCCGGGAGAGGTACTATACAGATCAGGCGTGAATACGAAAGCGCGACGGCGTCTAGCGGAGGGGCCGCGAGACGCCGTCAGGCACTTGGAAGCGATCGAAAGCGCGGCTACTGGCGAACCAGGATGCCGTTGCAGGTCACGCTCTGGGTCGAGTTCAGGATCACGCCCAGCGTGTTGATGTTGAGGTTCGAGTTCGAGGCCGACTTGTATTCGATCTTCGAGTCGCTCAGCAGCGTGGCTTCGTAGGTCTGCGTGCCGTTGCCGCTGATGGTGGTCAGGCCGCCAGCCAGGTTCGACGTCGAGGTGAACGCGAACACCAGCTTGACGAAGTTATCCGAGTAGGTCGCTTCGGTGACGCGGATTTCCTGCGTGGTGGTGTTGCCGTTCGATACGAAGTTGATCGTGGTGGTTTCGCCGACCTGCGAGACGCTGACGGTGGTCGAGTCCTTCGGGGCGCTGGCCGAGATGATCGGCGAGGCGACCGGGCGTCCGTTCTGGTCAAACGAGATGGCCAGCGTCTGCTGGAAGTTCTCGTTGGTGGGGGCCTGGCCGGCGACGGTGATGGAAGAGACGCAGTCGAGCACGCCGGACCAGTTGCCGAAGAGCGGTTTGACGGTGGACTGGTTTCCGCCGCCGGTGCCGCCGGTTCCGCCGCTGCCACCCGTGCCCGTGCCGCCGTTATTGTTGGCGTCGCCGCCGGTGTCGCCGTTATCGCCACCGTTGTTACCGCTGTCGCCGCCGGCGCCGTTATCCGCGCCGTCGTTTTGGCCGGGCACGTCCTGGCCGGTTCCGCTATCGGTGACGGGTGCGAGCGGGCAGCCGGTGAGGGCTGTCACTGCGATCGTCGACGTCAAAAGAGCCAGGATACTGAAACGCTTCATGATGCTCCCCTCTCTTGGGATTCGTTGGTAGAGGCCGCCCTGCCACAGGGGCCGCCTGCCCAAGCGACGACTTTCCGTCATCGCTCTCGGGATGGGGTAGGGTGTCTTGCGACTACTTCCCTGCCCGCTCGATCCTAGGTCGGGTGGCGTCAACGGGTCAAATCCCCCGGGATTTATCCGGCGATCCGCGGCCCCGAGCCGGTAATCGCCGACCGAACGGCCGGCACGCCGCGCATTTCTCGGACCAGCCGGTTGCATCTGGCCGCTTTCACGGTAGTTTCTAAATTCCGTGGACCCGCGCGTCACGGCGATCATTCCAGCCCGCTACTCGGCGGTGCGTTTCCCCGGAAAGCCGCTTGCCTCCGAAACAGGTCGCCCACTGATACAGCATGTGTTGGAGCAAGTGGCGCGGGCCCGGCGCGTTGCGCGGACGATCGTCGCAACCGACGACGAGCGCATCGCCCAAGCCGTGCGGACTGCAGGCGGCGAAGCCTGCATGACGCGCTGCGACCACGTCAGCGGCACCGATCGAATCGCCGAAGTGGCCCGCGGCTTGGGCGGCGCGCCCGGCGACATCATCGTGAATGTGCAAGGCGATGAGCCCGAGCTGGAGCCCGGCTACATCGATCGATTGGTCGAATTCATCGCCGGGCAGCGCGAGCTGCCGATGGCGACGCTGGCCTGCCCGTTTCCGGCGGACCTCGACGCGGACGATCCGAATCGCGTCAAAGTCGTGCGGAATCGCGAAAAGCGGGCGCTGTACTTTTCACGCGCGCGGATACCATACACTCGAGACGTCGCGGCGGCGCAGACCAGCGGCTGCCTGCTGCATCTGGGCATATACGCCTATCGCCTGGCTTTTCTTCTTGAATACGCGCAGTGGGAAGCCGGAGCGCTCGAGCAGATCGAGAAACTAGAGCAACTGCGCGTGCTGGAGCGTGGCGTGCCGATCGGAGTGGAGCTGGTCGAGCACGCGCTCGCGGGTGTCGATACGCCCGCGGATTACCAGGCATTTGTGCGGCGCTGGCGCGCACGCGAAGGTAGCTGATGTCAAACGCAAAAACCTGATGAGCGACCGACATGGACGCCGACGCACTCCTCAACAGCATTCGCGATGTCTCGGTCGAATCCGAGTTCTACCTGCCGCTGCCGGCCGGATTCAAACCTGGTCAGACCAAATACGTCGTCGTGCTCGGCACGGTCATGAGCGGCCTCGGAAAGGGCATCTTCAGCTCATCGTTGGCGCGCTGCCTGCAGGACAAAGGCCTGACCATCGCGCCGATCAAACTCGAAGGCTATCTCAACATCGACTCCGGCACGCTCAACCCCTATCGCCACGGCGAAGTCTTCGTGCTCGACGACGGCACCGAGTGCGACATGGACCTGGGCACGTATGAGCGCGTGCTCGACCTCGAGCTGACACGCCTGAATTTCTGCACCAGCGGCCAGATCTATCGCCGCGTGCTCGATCGCGAGCGCACCGGCGGCTACCTGGGCCGCGACGTGCAGATGATCCCGCATGTCACCGGCGAAGTGAAAAACCGGCTGCGCGAGCTGGCGGTGGCCTCTAAGGCCGATGTCGTCTTCGTCGAGATCGGCGGCACGGTGGGCGACGTCGAGAACGCGTACATCATCGAAGCCATGCGGCAGCTCGCTTTCGAAGAGGGGCAGCATAGTGTCTGTTTCGTAGCGCTGACGTACGTGATGGAGCCGCCGATTCTGGGCGAGCAGAAGAGCAAGGCGGCCCAGCTCGGCATTCGCCGGCTGATGGAATCCGGGATTCAGCCGCACATCATCGCCTGCCGCGCGCGGAATCCGGTGACCAAGCAGGTGCGTGAGAAGATCGCGCTGTTTTCGAACGTGCCGCCCGAGCGCGTCTTCAGCATGCACGATTGCGAGAGCGTCTATCAGATTCCGGATCTGCTGCGCGGCGCGGGCTACGATCGCGCGGTGATCGAGTGGCTGGTCCTGCAGGAGCGCGTTGACGAGACCCGCGAGCGCAAGGCGCGCGAGACCTGGTCGGGATACGTGACGCGCCTGCGGCAGGCGGCGCGGCAGGTGACCATCGGCATCAGCGGCAAATACACCGCCGTCCGCGACGCATACGCCAGCATCATCAAGGCGTTTGAGCATGCCGGCGTGGCGCTGGGCTGCAAGGTGCAGCTTCAGTGGGTCGATACCAGCGAGCTGACCGATGAATCCACGCCCGCGGCCCTGGCCGGGCTGAACGGATTGGTCGTGCCCGGCGCATTCGGCACGCGCGGCGCAGATGGCAAGATCGCTTGCCTGCGCTATGCCCGGCTCAACAAGCTGCCCTGCCTGGGCATCTGTTACGGCTTCCAGATGGCGGTGATCGAATTCGCCCGCAATGTCTGCGGCATGGCAGACGCAAATTCGACCGAGATCGACAATGAGTGCCGCTACCCGGTGATCACGATCCTGCCTGAACAGCGGCAGATCGAGGGCCTGGGCGGCACGATGCGGCTCGGCGGGCACGACGTGGCCATCAGCCCCGGCACAATCGCGAACGAACTCTTCGGCGCACGCGTGCGGCTGCGCTTCCGGCATCGCTATGAAGTCGAGCCGCGCTACATCGCCGCGCTCGAGCAGGCTGGGCTGGTCTTCTCGGGCCGCTCGCCGCGGGCGGAGATCATGCAGATTCTCGAGCTGCCGCGGGCGGTGCATCCGTACTACGTCGGCACGCAGGCTCACCCGGAGCTGACCACTCGGCCGCTGCGACCGCAGCCGATGTTCCTGGGGCTGGTGCACGCGGCCCTGCGACACGCGTACAGCGACTACGACGAGCCAATGGTGGTTCCGTGGGCGCCGGACATTCGCGAGCCGGCCGCCAAGGATCGCCCAACGCGCAGCACGGCGCCGGCGTAGGCGGAAGGGTCGAACGCACGCAGGCGCCGGCGTCTGCGGGGGCCGTTAATTGACCATCGGCCAACTCTGTAGATAATGGAGTTAAGAAGGCGGCCCGAATCCAGCCTGACCGCAGGCCTCAGGTTATGCAAGAAGTCGGCCTTAAGTTGTGAAAAACCGCATTGCGGGCGTAGCTCAATTGGTAGAGTATCAGCCTTCCAAGCTGAATGTTGCCGGTTCGATCCCGGTCGCCCGCTATGAAAACCCTCCCCAACGTCCTTCGGGGCCCGCTCGCACGAGCGCGAATAAGTCCCTGGATTCGCGTTGACCCGGCCGCCAGCGTCCGCGCCGTCGGCGGGCGGCCTGCAGGCCGTCACAAACTACGAACACCGGGCGTCGCAGGGCGCGGCAGGAGCGCGGACCAAGCTTCGGCGCCGCACGCGGGCGACGGTCGTCGGCCGAGGCGGGGGCGCCTCAGGTTTAGGCGAAAAATCGCCAGCGTGGCCGGGGCCCTTTGGAGCGTGTGTTGCGGCGGACGGTCGCGCGGGCGATTGAGCCGGTGAAGCGGGTGGGCTGGCGACCTGGCCTTACAACCAAGTCCTGGCCGCCGGTTGCTGGGCAAGGCCGGAGGCGTCGAACCGGACCTTGACTTCCCGCCAGAGCGCGCGGGCATGGGGCA
>CAZHTF010000001.1:63540-146932 GCA_964535305.1 uncultured Planctomycetales bacterium
CCCCCCCCCACGCTGCTTTAGCGCGAGACGGACGCCTAGCGCACGCGACGGCCGAAGGCGGCGCCCAGGAGCAGGCCGGTCAGTGCGAGCGTGGACGGCTCCGGAACGAACGCGAAGTTGCCGCTGGAGAAAGTTGGCAACGTGTTGATCGCGTCAATCCCGACCGGCGACGTGATTCGGGCCAACACCGAAAGGTCCGCGGTGTTCACGCTGAGATCGGTCGAGTACACGAGCCGGTTCACGTTCAGCGCGCTGTTCCAGTACAGGAAAAAGCCTGGCGTGGGAGTGTCGCTGAGCCGAGCCGCGATCAGGTTTGCCGCCGCGCCGGCGTTGAACGCGGTGGCTGGATTCGCATCGTTGTCGGTGTCCTGCAGCACGATGGTCGTCAGCCCGCCAGTCGGCAGCCCAGCCGCCAGGCCGTTGAAGAACGAGAGGTTGCCGACCGCGCCGAACGCCGGCACGCTCAGGTCGAACGCGAAAACGTCGCTGCTGGTCGAGAACGTCGGCAGAAACACTTCGTTGATCGCTTCTACCTGACGCCCGGGCGTCGTCAGGGCGGACGAGTTCGCGAATGGATCGTTCGAGAACGTCACCGTCGCGGCGTGCGCGGCGGAAGCCGTCATCGCCAACACGCCGACAAGGCAATAATGTCGCATTGCTTCTCTCCTCCTTCCGACCCTCCAAAGGGCCGGATCGTTGTGTGTGTCGCCGGACGACCGGTGCGATGAAGTTTTTTCCGCGCCCCACAAGGACCGCGGACCGCCACGTGACGCCGACGATTCGTCGAAAATATGTCACCAGCTAAGGTAACCAATGCACGCCCGATCGCTACTTCGCTATAACCTCATTAATTACAGTTACTTGAATCACTACATTTCCAAAATGTCTCCTCACTATCTTTGGTGAAAACGCTCTCTTAGAGATAATAATGCGTGGTCGCAAATATTCAAGAGGCCGCTGGAAGACGACTTTGCTATCCTGTGATCCATGACCGTCGCGACCGAATGGGAACGTATCGCCGAGCAGCTCGTCCGCGACATCGACACCGTCCTAGCGGGTTGCGGTCTCACGCCCTGCCCACGGCCGATTCGCTTGGCCGACGAACTCGGGCTCGACAAATCGCTCGCCTCGCGCGTCGTGCGCAGCCTGCGGGCCGCGAACGCGCTCGACAGCCTGGCGACGCTTCCGTCGCCCGAAGGTCTCACGCTGGTGCTGCAAGGTGCGGCGAAGGCGGGTTGCCCCAAGCCGCTGATCGAGCGAGCGCGGCAAGCCGTGCGCGTTTACGAGGAGCTGCTCGCGACCTATCCGGGCGGGCGCGGCGGTTTCGAGACGGCGCTGGCCGACCTGGTGCCGGCGAGCCGGGAGCGGAACGAGCTGCGATCGCGGCAGGCGGTGTATCGAGCCATGCAATACCTCATGGGCGTTCACCTGGACGTTTCCTACAACGTTCACATTTACGCGCCGGCCGAAGACCCGAACAGGATCGACTTGGCGTGGATCGCGATGCGGCATGGGTTTCGTCGACTGCGGAGCGGGTCCAAGTCGCAGCTGGTAGCGATCTCACGAGATCCGCAGGGACGCGACGCGGCCGTTTCCGCTCAGACGCTCGGCCGCATGCCGATCCACCAGGCCGAAGACTGCCTGCTGCGCGAGTATTGTTCGCCGTCGCTGCCCGCGCTGGCGGTGCATGAACTGGATGACGGCTTCATCGTAGCCGTGGGCGAGGCCGATCCGCCCGTGAATGTGCCGATCACTCTCACTGCCGGACAGCTTCTGACCGCGCTGGTGCCGCGCTATGCGACGGCCGACCGACAGTACGAGTATTCTGCCGTAATCCCCGGGAAGCCGACCGGACTGCTGATTGTGGACACGTTCGTGCACTCCGATCTGTTCACGGGAACCCCCGTCATTACCTCGCAAATGGAGGGTTCACTGGCGCCGCCGATGAGCGCGCCGCGGGCGGCGGAGTACGACGAGTGCCTGCAATCCGTGAGGCTGGAACTGGTCGGATCTCCTTGGGACGCCGCCTCCGCCCCGGAAGCGCCCCGTCGTAACGCCTTACTCGCGGACGCATTCGGACAGTTGGGCTGGAAACGCGAGGCGTTCCGGCTGGTGCGGTTCGCGATCAAGTACCCGCTCGTTTCCGCTAAGATTCGCTTGTGGTTTCGCCTGCCGGAGGCGGTCGTTCGTTGACAGTGCCGGACTCCCGGCGCCTTACGGCACCTTGATGTTCACAGGACGCCAGCGGCGGGCGATTGAGACCGCCCGCCCGGTTTGCGGATGCAGCAGCACACGCAGATAGTCGCCTTCGACCGGCAGCCCGCCAACCACATGCGACCATTCCAGACGCGTCAGCGTGCGATCCTTCGAGAACGGCTCGTCCTGTACAGACTTCAGCCGCGCGTCGCGCGGGATCTGCACCGCGCTGGCGGCGAGCTGCTCGGCCTGCTCACGCGTAAGCGACGCCTGCGTCGGCGGATCCGACAAGCGATCCACGCAGCGATACATAAGCTCGCCGCTCTGCCCGTCCAGATGCACGGCGGCATCCGACCAGTAGCGCCAGGTGCGCACGCGAACCTGCCAGCCGCCGGAATACGCCTCTGGCGGGGGCGCCGGCTCGCATTGGAAATACCAATCCGGCCGAGAACTCTTCGCGCCCGCGCGGCGCAGGCGTCCGGTCAAGAGCCGCGCGACCCGCTGCTGATGCTTGATCGTAAGCAGGCGCTGCATGAGTTCATGCAAGACCTGATCGAGCGCTGGCGCGTCCTGGCCGATTCGCCGGACGCCAGCCCAGCGATTCTCAATCGCTACGCGCGGCTCACGGCCGGCTGCGAACCGGACACGCTGCGCGACCCGCAGGCGGCGCTGAGCGCGGCGCAGCGGCTGCTCGAGCTCGAATCCAATTCTGCCTATCTGGAAACGCTGGCGCTGGCGCTCTCCGCCAACCAGCTTTACCCGGCCGCCGTTCAGGCCCAGCGGCAGGCGCTGCAGGCGCTGCAGGCGCTGCCGCCCGATCAGACCCGCGCGCGAAACGAATGCGAGGAGCGCCTGGTCGAAGCGCTGAAACGCGCAGGAGACATAGACGGCGCGGTCGCACTCATGGCGGATGTCGTCGCGCGCCGCCGCGAGCATTGGCCTAAGGGCCACTCGGAAGTCGCCGTCGCGCTGCGGCTCTACGGCGATCTGCTGATCGAAGCGCAGCTGTTTGAGCAGGCCCGCGAAGCGCTGCAAGAATGCGTCGAAAGCCAGGCAAAGCGTTTCGGCGACGGCCATACGTACACCGAGAGCTCGCGCTTCATGCTCGGCACGGCGTTGCTGGCGCTGGGCCGCGTGGAGGAGGCTGAGGCGCTGCTGCTGCGCTCGTATCGGCTGCTGCGCGACAACCCGGAAGTGACGGAAAAGAAACGCCTGGCGGCGCTGGCGCGCGTCGCGAAGTTCTACGCGGCACTGGCGCGCCCATTGCCGGCGGAGCGCTCAGACAGCGCCCTGCGCCCCGCCGGCGATCATTGACCGGCCCCTGCGGCGCCAACAGACGATTGTCCCAGCCTCTCCAGCTTGCGCCGTGGAGCGATCAGATCATCAGTGCTTCGAAGTTACCGAGCCAACGGCGTCGGCCTGATTGGGCTTGGCCTTGATCGCGTCCAGCAATTCCGCCTGCCAGGGGTGCGGGCCCAACCACTCGACCCTGCCGGTCGCGACATCGCACACCGCGCCGACCACACGCAGTTCGTTGTGCTCCACCATCTCGAGCACGGTCGGGCTGGCCTTGTACAAATCGAAAATCGTCTGCCAGACATTCTCCTTTACGGAAAGCGCGGCCAGTTCCGGGCCCTCAACGCCCGGGTTGTTTCGGCGAGCACGCTCGACCGCGGGCGCGATCGATTGCAGCAGACGCCCGACGTGTCCGGGGGCGTGGCCGCCGGAAGCAGCCGCTGCCACCGCGCCGCAGCGCGTGTGCCCCATGACGACCAGCAGCGGCGTCTTCAAATGCTCGACGCCATACTCAATCGTTCCCACCTCGCTCGCGCCGGCGATGTTTCCGGCGACACGCACGACGAACAGCTCGCCCACGCCGCGGTCAAAGACGCGCTCAACCGGCAGGCGCGAGTCGGCGCACGTCAGGATCGAGACGAATGGCTTCTGCCCGTGCTCGGCGACGCTGGCGCGACGCGCCGCGGCGATATTCGGATTGGTCGACTCGCCAGCCACCCAGCGCTGATTGCCCTCGCCCAGCAGGATCAGCGCCTGGTCGGCGGAAATCGGACCGCTGGCATCCTCGGCGTGCGCCGCGGCCGGCCGCTGCGGCGCAGCGTGCGGATCCTGCGTCGTGATCGCCGGGGTGTGGTCCGCCTCGTGTTTCCCGGGCGCGGCGCCGCGCGGCGCGGCCGTCTGCGTCTTGGGCGTCGTGTGCGGATTGACCGGGCGGCGTTCGTCGGGCTTGGCGGCTTGCGCTGAATCGGCTCGCTTGCCCGGCGCGGCGTGCGCCGGGGCCGGCCCGGCCGCTGGCGCGTGCGGCTTGTCGTCCGCCAGGGCCAGCGCGCCCATTCGGATCGCCGAGGGCGAAAGCAACGTCAACAGCAACGCGAGCGCCGTGGAAATACGCAGACCCTGACGCGGCATGAGCACGCCTCCCCTGTGGTTCGTTTCGACACCGATGCGCAAGTATCGGAATGCGGCGGGCACGCCATCAATCCGTACTGTGCGTCCGGAAATCCCTGCAGCGCGGCGCGACTTGTCGCGGGCGGGCGCGGTACTACACTTGCTTGCCAGCGCCCGACGAACGCGACGGAGCCTCAGAATGCTGCTGACCCCTCTCCCTTGGATCGTGCTCGTGATGCAGGCAACACAACCGGCCGCTCCAGAACCGCTCGCCAGCAGCGCCCCGGCCGGGGCGGGCTTGCTGCTGCGATTCGTGGTCGTCGCGCCGCCGCGCGAAAATCCGCCGGACGAAATCAGCGTGGCGCTCTCGCTGGACAACTGGGATGAGGCTGGCCGCGTGTTGCGGCGTGTGGCCGATGATCTTTACGTCGGGGAGTGGCGTTTCGATGCGCCGCGCGATTTTCAGTACAAGTTCCGCCGCGGCCGCAACTGGCAGACGGTCGAGAAATCCGCCAGCGGGGATGAGGTTCAGAATCGCGCGTTTTCTCCCGCAGCAGGCGTGACGCGGCAGGTCGTGCTGCACGTGGTGCAGCGCTGGGCCGATGACGCCGCGGCCGTCGCGGGCGTCGCCGCCGAATTCAATCAGCCGGCCAGCACACCCCGGCCGCGGGCTGCGACGCGCAGCGGCGACATCCGCGTGCACGAGGATTTCGAATCGCCGCAGCTCGGGAATCGTCGGCGGGTGCTTGTGTATCTGCCGCCGGGTTACGCCGACGAGCCGGCCCGCTATCCCGTGCTGTACATGCACGACGGGCAGAACGTGTTCGACGCGGCCACGTCATTCACGGGCGTGGAGTGGGGCGCGGATGAGGCGGCCGAAGCGCTGATCCGCGCCCGAACGCTGCCCAAGCTGATCCTCGTCGCAATCGAGAACAACGCCGACCGCATGTTCGAGTACACCCCTTGGCACGACGAGCCGCGCCAGGGTGGTGGGCGCGGCGACGCTTACGTCGATTTCATCGCCGACACGCTCAAGCCCTTCATCGATCGCACCTATCGTACCCGGCCCGAGCGGGCTCACACCGGCATCGCCGGGTCGTCGCTGGGCGGTTTGATCTCGCTGCACGCGCTGCAGCGCCGCCCGGAGATTTTCTCGAAAGCGGGCGTGATCTCCCCGGCGCTGTTCTGGGCCGAGGGCCGCATCCTGCAGCGCGCCCGCGAAATCCCGCTCGCGCCCGACGCGCGCGTCTGGCTCGAAATGGGCACCGAGGAGGGCCGCGGCGGCGGACGAATGGAGCGCTTCACCCGTGCAACGCGCGACTGCCGCGCGCTGGCCGAAATCTGGATCAGCCAGGGACGCACCACCGCCCAACCGCAGCAAATCTGGCCGCCTGCGGCGATCTCCGACGCGCAGCGCCCGCCATTGCCGGACGTGAATTTTTTCTACGACGAGGTTGAAGGCGGGCTGCACCATGAATCCGCCTGGGCCAAGACGATCGGGTCGGTGCTGCTGTTCCTCTTTTCGGAGCGCTGATGCGGGCCGAGCGGAACGCAGCAATGCGGAATCGCGATCCGCGTTCCGTTTCGGCGTGCATGCGACTAGGATCTTGCTGGATCTGCTGCGGGCGGTTAGCTCAGTTGGTTAGAGCGTCTCGCTTACACCGAGAAGGTCTGGGGTTCGAGTCCCTAACCGCCCATTGCCCCGCTACTGACAGAACTCACCAGGCACGCCGGGCGCGCGGCGGGTCGCGCTTCAGTAGCGCCTCGATTTCGCCCAGCCGCACCTGCAGCGCCGCGAGCTGCGCATCCCAATCGTCCAGCCGCAGCCGCGCGGACCGCGTCCGGTCGGAAAGCTCGGCGATGGCGGCGTCGCGCTGCTGATTCTGCCGGGTCATTTCCGCCAGCGCCTCAAGATGCCGATGCGTCTGCTGCAGCAGCGCGTCCAGTTGTTGATCGCGGCGCTCGTTCTCTTGCTGCGCAGCCTCCAGCGCCGCCAGCCGCCCATCCCGGGCCTGTTGCTCGCGCTCGAGGAAGGCATGATGCTCCAGCAGCGTGTGATTGAGCTTCAACCACGTACGATGCAGACGCGCCACCGCGCCGATCGAGTGCGAATCGACCCCCGCAGGCGCAGCCAACTCGACCAGACGCGGCTCATTCACGGCGCCGCCTGACGCGGGATCGATCGGCGGGCGCTCGTCAAAGACCGCGGCAGCCCGGGCTGCAAGCGCGCCGTCTTCTTCCAGCAGCTCCGCAATCGCGGCCAGCAGCGGCGCGAGCGGCATGCGCTTCAGACACGTGCGCTGCTCGAATGGGCACTCCCACTCGCAACCGTAGCATCCCAGCGGCATGCGCACCGCCAGCGCGCGGCGCCCGACGGGCAGAAAACGCTCCGCGTGCCCCCCGCCGAAAATGCCCAGCGTCGGGCGATTCAGCACCGCGGAAACGTGCATCGGACCCGTATCGGCCCCGACGTACCCGGCTGCCCGCTCGAGCAACGCCGCGAGCAGCCCCACATCCTGCCGATCGATCGCGAGCGCTTGCGCCATCCGCGGATCCAGGCCCGCATCGCGAAGCGCTGCGAGCACGCGCTCATCGTCGCCGCTGGCCAGCAACAGCGGCCGCGCACCGCTACGCTCATGCACAAATTGCAGCACTTGCAGCCACGCCACCGCGTCCAGGCTCTTTTCGAGCAGATCGCCAGAGCTGGGGAACACGACGATCGTGCGCTCGTCGCAGCCGCGCGCGTGCCAGATTTCGAGGCCGCGCTGCCGGTCGGCCTCGCGAAGCGCCAGCGCCGGCAACGGGAGCGCCCTCGGCGGCGCGCCGAGCGCGGCAGGCGGCGCAACACCGTCGTTGCTCAGCAGCGACGCGTACAGCGCCTGATACTTCCTGCCTTCGCGACTCGCCGCTTGCACCTCCACAAACTGCCAGCCTTGCGCGGGCGCGTTCGGCGGTTGCCGCTGAATTCTTTCGAGCAGCTCGCGGTGGTGCAGATTCAGCCCAGTCGGGCCGTCGAAGCTGAGCACGCGCGCGTCGATGCACAGCCGCGCCAGGAGTTCTGCCGCCCAGACGCGGTTGTATTCCCCGAGGATCAGCAGTTGCGGGACGCATTCGACGGCGACCTGCCGCAGCGCTGGCAGCACGCGCTCCGGATCGGGCGGCAGCCGCGAGCGCGGGTCGAACGCCAGCGGTCGGACGCTGACCCACTCGGGCAGGATCGCGGCTACACCAGCCAGTTGCGGGCGGACCAGCAGCGTCAGCCGTGCGTCGGGATAAAGTCGATGAAGCCCGTACAGCAGGCCGCTGGCGAGCACAATGTCTCCGAGCCCGTCCAGCCGCGTAACGAGTACGGATTTCATGCGGGGGACTGTCGCGCGCCGACTCCGATTCCGTCAAGCGCGGCAGGGGCCGGAGGGCGACGCGGCGGGCCGCTGCTGATCCGCGGCCAGTTGCGCGAGCCGCGCATCGAACGCCTGCTGCGCCGCGATACGCAGGTGGTTTTCGGAGGCAAGCCGCTGGGCGAGCTCCTCGAGACTACCAAGCCGCTCGGTCAGGCGCGCCAGACCCTGGATGCGCTCGTGATTCTCGTGCAGCAGTGCTTCTATCTGGCCGGCGTGCAGCGCTAGCGCCTCACGCGGCAGCCGCGATTGCAATTCGCGAACGCGCCGCCCAAGGCGCTCGGCGGCTTGTGTGGTGCGGCGCGCGGCACGCTCCGCCTGCGCCAGCCGCCGCGAACGATCGAATTCGCTCTCTGGAAACGACTGGATCACCAGCGGCGGACGCGTCGGGTCCGACGACGACGCCAAGGCCCGCTGCCAGGCGTCGTGCAGGGCGCGCGTCAATTCCGCCGCCTCCGAAGGGCTCTGGCAGCCGCGCAGCGCGGGCATTTTCACGACTACGACGCGGCCGCGCGGCAAATCGCAGCTTGCCGTGCGGCCGGTCGCATCCACGACAATTGTCGGAATGCCGAGAATTGCTGCGGCGTGTGCCGCCGGTCCGTTCCAGCCGATGTACGCGCGCGAAGCGCTCAGCAGGCACGTGAGTAGTAGCGGGTCGTCGCTGAAAGCCGGGGCGGGAATACAGCGGCGCTGCGGAATGCGCGGCGACCCATCGCTGGTGCTCCGACATTCGTCCGCGACACTCGCAGAACCACGTAGCACGACAGCCGCCCAGTCCAGCGGCGCAGATTGCAACGCCGTTGCCGCGAGCTCGGATCGCTCTGAGCTCGCCGTGACCGCGAGCGCCCCGCAAAAGTACGCCGAAACAGACTGCGACGCGCCTTGTGCGGCGATCCAGCGGCAGGCGCGGGCGGCGGCGTCGTCTGGCAGCCGCACGGTCGCCGTGCAGTGCTCGATGCCCAGCGCTGCGGCGAGTGCGACGCAGCGCGTGTAGGCGTCCGCGCGCGGCGAAGTCGCAAGCACGAGCCAGGCGCCAGCGGCAGGCGCCGCGCCCGACGCGGTCGCAGCGGCGTCTTTTGCTACAGGGCTGGCCGGCGAACGCGTGGGCGCCCGCGGGCCGCCTTCCAGGACCAGGCCCGGCCGCGCCCGCCGCGCAATCTGAGTCGAGAGCGTGTCGCTGCGGTCGCCAGCAAGGATCAGCAGGTCGCAATCGCCGATCCACTCGGCGGCGCTTCGCAAGGCGCCGCTGCGCTGGGCGCGGTTCTGGCGCGACGGGTCGTCACGCCGTGGATCGAATGCCAGTGCGCGCACGTCCAAGTCGAGCGGCAGCAGCGGCTGAAGCGCGGCCAGATGGCGGCGCAGCAGTAGGCCGATGCGGGCGCGCGGCCAGTGGCGGTGCAGCGCTGCGAGCAACCCGGCGCAGCAGAGCAGGTCGGAAGGTTTTCCAAGATGACTGACGACGATGCGGTTCACACGCACGGGAGCGTATCGCGCCGGGCGGCGAGCCGCACGCGCGATCGCACTGGCAAACCTACACGTGAGCGGCCAGCAGCTCGCGCTTTTCGGCGGAGACGCGGACGCGCTCGAGCGCCAGGATCTTGCCGATCCAGCCGTTGTTCGTGGGCGGAAGCGGGAAGTCGATCCACTCGGCGGCGGCCGAGTCGGCCTGCCGTGCCAATGCCCCGACGATCTGCACGCATTCGGCGATGGTCAGCGTCGCCGGCTCGTACGCCAGTACGTGCACATGGAAGCCGAACTGTACCCACCAGGCGAACGCGGCGCCGCCGGCGACGCGGGCGACGCGCGTGCACTTCGGAACGATCGCCTGCGGATCGAGCATCGCGGCGACATTCGCCGCGGCCCGCCAGGTCGTATCGCGGTGTTGCCGGGCGTCGATGGCGCGGTCGATCCGAACGGCAGCAGCGCGCGGCGGGTTGCCGCCCTCGACGCTGGTGAATTCGATCAGCGGGCGAAGCGGGGCGCAGATCCAGCCGGGCGCTGCGCCATTCAGGTGCACCGCGCGCGGCTCGTCGAAGAGATGCCAGTTGATGCGGTCGATGCCGCGCGAAGCCGCCAGCCGCAGCACGCGCGCGTGCAGCAGGTGCTCGACGCTGTCATCATCGGCGTTCAGAACACCCGCGGCCGGGGTGGCCGGAAGGCTGCTCAGCGTGCGCGGGCTGCGCGCGTCATCGCTGCGCTCCAGCAGCGGCAGCGCCGCAACGATCCGCTCCTCGCGCATCGCCGCCAACGGCAGGGCTTGGCCGAAACCGGCCCGCTCACATGCTCGGCTCCACGCCAGCGTGTGATACAGCGAGCCGGCCGGGTGGTGCGCAACAAACGCCTCGTACTCCGCGCAGGCCTCCTGATCAATCAACCAGATCGCCGGCGGCGGCGGAACCGCGTCCAACCGGCTCAGCCGCCGCGGCGCCGTCCGCGGCTGGCTTGGCGCAGCTTCGCTCGTGCGAGGTTCGGATCGCGTGGTGGAGAGCAGCGTGAAGCGCATAGCACCGCCTGGTAGCAAACGACGCGCTATTTGTGCTATCGGCTGGCGCAGGGCTAGAATTTAGGCTGCGCAAAGACGCGGCGCGGCATGCCGCGCGATTTCATACGCTGCGACGCGGCGCAGACCAGAAAAAGTGCGGCAATTCTGCCAACGAGGATCCGAATGCGAGCGTTCACCTGCCTGATCGCAACCGCGGCCCTGACGCTGCTCGCGTGCGGGTGCGTCGAGCGCACGCTGAAGATCCGCACAAACCCAGCCGGCGCGCAAGTCATCGTCAATGATGAAGAAGTGGGCCTGAGCCCGGCAAAATTCTCGTTCATCTGGTACGGCGACTACGACATCATCATTCGCAAGCCGGGCTATAAGACGCTCAAGACGAACTTCCGCGTCGACGCGCCCTGGTACCAGATCCCGCCCATCGATCTGATCGCGGAGACGCTCGTCCCGGCCGTGATCCGCGACGAGCGCGAACTTCCGCTGCTGACACTGGAACCGGCGGACACGACTACGGTGGAATCGGTGCTGGAACGCGCGTCCGAGCTGCGCGAGCGGGCACTATTCGCACCAAATTAATCCTACAGATGACCAAGCATGCCGCTCACGCCGACAGCAGCGCCTGCTCGGCTGAGTCGATCCGCTGCGCGAACTGATCGCGCTGCGCCCGCAATTCCGCCAGCTCGGTCTCCGCCGCGGCGAGTAATTCTGAGAGCTTCGAGACGTCGTCCTGTTGCGCCAGTTCGCGGGCTGCAACGCTGAAGCTGCCGGCGGCGATTTCCGACGCGACCGCGCGATACGCCTGGCGAAACGGCTGACCTTGCTGCACGCGCTCTAGCGCGGCGTGCGTGGCGAAGAGCTCGTCGCGCATCGCGGCCTGCATCCGCTGGCGATCGATCTGTAGGCGGGCAATGACAAACGTGCCGACTTCGAGCAATTCGACAATCTCGCGGCCGGCCCGCAATGTTGGAGCCTTCGTGAGCTGCAGGTCACGGTGATAGCTGGAGGGCAGCTTGCCGACGACGGCTTCGATCTCGTACGAGCGCGCTCGCAGCCGGGCCGCTCCGGCGCGCAGCAGCTCCAGCAGATCCGGATTGCGCTTCTGCGGCATGATCGACGAGCCGGTGGTCAACTCCGCCGGCAGGCGAAAGAAGCCGAACTCCGCAGTGCAGAAGAGCAGCGCGTCGCCCGCGAGTTTTTCGAGGAACGCGCCGATGTCGCTCGCGAAGCGCACGAAGCCCAGCTCGATCCGTCCGCGGCTGTTCTGCACGTCGATCGGATTTCGCTGCACACGCGCGAAACCCAGCAGCCGCGCGGTCAGCGCGCGGTCCAGCGGCAGTGGCACGCCGAAGCCGGCGCCGCTGCCCAGCGGGCAGGCGTCGCAGCGCTCCAGCCATTGCAGCCCGGCGCGAAAGGCGTCGATCGCGGCCTCGATCCAGCCGCCCAGCCAGAGGCTGAAGCTGCTGGGCATCGCCGGCTGCATGTGCGTATAACCAGGCATGACCGCGTCGGCATCGCGGCCGGCGCGCTCGCCGCAGACCGCGACGAATTGCTCCAATTGCTGCAGCAGATCGAGCGCGCGGCGGCGTAGCGCGATGCGCAGCGCGGTCGCGACCTGGTCATTGCGCGAGCGGCCGGTGTGGATTTTCTCGCCGGCGGGGCCGCAAGCGCGCGTGAGCTGCGCCTCGATCGCGGTGTGCACATCTTCCAATTCGCGCGGAATCTCAAACTGCTCAGCGGCGCGCGCGGCGCGGATTGCGCGCAGCTCGCGCAGCACGCTCCGCAACTCCGCCTCGCTGAGCAAGCCGGCCTGCGCCAGCGTGCGCGCGTGCGCCGCCGAACCCAGGCAATCCGCCGCCACCAACTCCAGATCCCAATAAGGGTCATCGCCGACGGTGAAACGCTGCACCAGCGCGTCGAGCACGGCGCCTTTGTCCCACAAGCGGCGCGGCGTTTCGCTCATTGTCCAGGCTCCGCGAAGTATTCACGCACAATCCGCTCGTAGGCGTCCGCGCCGCCGCGCAGCTCGTCCCACAGGATGAATTCGTCCGGCGTGTGCGAGCGCGGCGAATGCCCCGGGCCAATCTTGACGCTCGGCACGCCCGCCAGAAAGACCATGTCACTCATGGCCGGGCTGCCGGCCGGCACAGCGCCCGGCAAAGCCCTTTGCACCGCGCGGACAATGCCCGCGTCGGCCGGCGTGTGAACCGGCACGAGCCGATCGCTGCACACAGCGACCTCACAACCAGCTTCCGCCAAAAAAGCGCTCAGCCGCGCCCGCAAAGCCGCGTGCGACTCGCGCGGCGTGGAGCGGATGTCGAGCACGAACTCACAACGGTCGGGAATCACATTGTTCGCCATGCCGCCCTGAATGCGCGTAACGTGCGCATGACAGCGGCCCAGCAGCTCGTGCGGCTCGCCCCAGTCGAATTCGCGCAGGCGGCGCAACGCGTCGACCGCGTTCTGAATCGCATTCGTCGGCGCGTCGGCGGGCGTGTTCGCCGGGTGCGACGTGCGCCCAGCGCTCGCGCAGCGTAGCACCAGCAGCCCGCGCTGCGCAATCATGGGCGTCAGCCCGGTCGGCTCGCCAACCAGGGCGGCATCGATCGGACCGAACTGCGGCAACACCTCGGCGAGGCCGCGGCCGGAAATCTCCTCCTCGGCGGTGAGCGCCAGAATCAGCGTGCCGCACAGGGGTCGTCCGGCAGTCATGGACTCCTGCATGCGCAGCAGCGCCTCGCACATCGCCGCTCCGCAGCCCTTGGCGTCGTTGGCGCCCAGGCCGATCAATCGCTGTCCGTCGTCTCGCGGCGTGTGCGGGTCGTGCGTCCAGCCGCTGGCGGGCGGCACGGTGTCCAGGTGTGAATTCAGCAGCAAGCGCGGCCGGGGCGCATCGCCCAGCTCGCACCAGATGTTGTTCAAATGCCGCCGCACATTCAGGCCGGCGTGCGTAAGCTCGGCGGCGACGAGATCGGCGAGCGCGTCTTCCTGGCGCGAGACGCTGGGCGTGGCGACCCAGCGCAGCAGCCGGTTGGCCAGACGTTCGCTCAGCGGCGCGGCATGCGCGGGGCCTTGCGTGCTCACGCGCCTTGCTTTCCGTTCTCGCGCTTGAGAACCAGCAGCGTGCCACTGCCCTCGTTGGTGAAGACCTCGGTAAGCAACGCATCGCGCACGGCGCCGTTTACGATGTGGACGCGCGGCACACCCCCGCGCAGCGCGGCCTGGCAGGCGGCCAGTTTGGGCAGCATTCCGCCGGCGACCACGCCGCGGGCGGCCAGCTGGTCGACCTGCTCGACATCCAGATAGGTTTGCAGCGAATTCGGGTCGTTCACATCGAGCAGCACACCGTCGACCGTGGTCAGCAGGAAATATTTGGCCGCGCGCAGCTCGACCGCCAGGCGGGCGGCGATCGTGTCGGCGTTGACATTGTGCACGCGGCCGGCGGCGTCGGCCGCCAGCGAGGCCACCACCGGCACAAAGCGCTGCGTCAACAAATGCTCGATCAACCGCGTGCAGGTTTCACGCACGTCGCCGACATGCCCGTAATCCACCGTCTGCGAATCGCCGCTGACCGGATCATGCACCTGCTGCGGCGGCCGGCGCACAACGGTGACCAGCTTGGCGTCAACACCGGTCAGACCGACCGCCAGCACGTCGAAACGCCGAAACGCCGCCACCAGGTTGGTGTTGATCGTGCCGGCGAACGTCATTTTCGCTAACTCGATGACCTGGTCGTCGGTAACGCGGCGACCGGCGACGATCTGTGGCGTGATGCCCATGCGCTCGCTCAGGGCCGAGAGCTGCGTGCCACCGCCGTGCACGAGCACCAGGCGGATGCCGAGCGTGGCCAGCAGCGCGAGCTGTTCGACGACGTTGTCGAGCAGCGGGCCGGGTTCGCAAAGTGCGCCGCCCAGTTTGATGACGAATGTGCTGCCCTCGTAGGCGCGGATGTAGGGGATCGCGGTCCGCAGGGCCTTCATGTCGCCTTGCACGTGCATGGCAGGATTTCTCCCGAGAAATACAGTGTGCGCTTCGTCAATTGCCGGCGCTCGCCGGTCGCGCGGGGGGCTGCGTCAGCAAATTGCTGAGGATCGCGACCTGCGCCCAGAGGCGATTCTCCGCCTGGTCGACCACGATGCAGCGCGGATCGTCCAACGCGTCGTCGCTGATCACCACATTCCGCCGCACGGGCAAACAATGCATCAGAACGGCATGCGCTGGCAGGTGCGCGCGGCGGACCATCCAGCCCGCGTGCTCGCGGAAGCTCGCCGCCTGCGCGGCGCTGTCGCCGTAGAAGGCTGTGCTGCCCCAGCTCTTGACGTACAACGCGTCGGCGCTGGCACAGGCCGCGGCTTGGTCCTGCGTCAATTCCAGCCGCGCGCCGGCTGCGGCGCACCAAGCGCGGGCGCGCTCGAGCAGCGCCGGGTTCAGCTCGTAGCCGCGCGGGTGCGCCAGCGTGACATTCGCCCCGGCCGCGGCGGCCGCCAGCAGCGCCGAATGCGGCACGGCCATCGGTGTCGGCTTGGCTTGCGGGGCCCAGGTGATCGTCACGTTGCGGCCAGCGACGCCGTCGAAACGCTCATCAATCGTCATCCAGTCCGCCAACCCCTGACAGGGATGCTCGCTCGCGGATTCGAGATTGATCAGCGGCACAGTGCTGTAGCGCCCGAACGCTCGAATCAGCGCATCCTGCGCGTCGTCTGCGGCGCTCTTGAGCCCGGCGAACGTCCGCACCGCAAGCACGTCGCAATAGCGGCTGAGCACCGGCGCGGCTTCCTTGATGTGCTCAGCCGCGTCGGCGTCCATGACGGCGTTTTCGCGATGCTCGAGCTTCCAGGCATCGCCGCCGACGCTGAGGCTGATCGCGTGTCCGCCAAAGCGCAGCATGCCGGCTTCGAACGAGGCGCGCGTTCGCAGCGAGGGGTTGAAGAACACCATGCCGAGGATTTTCCCGCGGATCGCGGCGCGGGCCTCGTCAACCGCGCTGCGCTCCCCGCGCTTCACGCGCCGCGCGAACGCGACCAGGCCGGCCAGCGTCGCGGGTTCGTATTCCTGCATGCTGATCCAGTGTTTCATGTCGCCCTCCACCGCAAGCCGCGCAACTTAGGAAATCGCCGACAGCGCCTGGGCCAGCTCGTGCACCGCCTCGAGCGGTGTGTTAATTGGCGGCATGAGCCGCAGCACGGACGGCTCGTGGCTGGTGCCCGTCAGGAAGCCACGCGTCATCAATTCGGCCTGAACGCGCTTGGCCCCGCCAGTTACGCGCAGGCCGATCAGCGCCCCGCGGCCGAGCACGGCCTGTACCGGACCAACGCGCAGCCGTTCGTGCATCTGCGCGCCGATCTGCTCGGCCGCCTCCAGGAGGCGATCGCGCTCGATCGTCTCCAGCGTCGCCAGCAGCGCCGCGCAGGCCACCGGTCCACCGCCGAACGTGCTGCCCAGGTCGCTGGGCTGGACCTTTTGGGCTACGCGGCGATTCATCAGGACAGCGCCGATCGGGATCCCGTTGGCGAGGCCCTTGGCGCTCGTGACGATGTCCGGCTGGACGCCGGCGCGGCCCGCGACATAGGGCCGGCCCAAGCGGCCCACGCCCGTCTGCACCTCGTCGTAAATCAGCAGTGCGCCGACCTCGTCGCAGCGGCGTCGCAGCGCCGCCAGGAACTCGTCGGTCAGCTCAACCACGCCCGCGATGCTCTGAATCGGCTCCACGATGATCGCGGCTACGCTTTCATCGAGCCGCGCCAAGTTCGCGTCCGAGAAGTCATTCGGCGCGAGCCGCAGCGTGTCACACAGAATCGGCGCGAACGCGGCCCGCAGCTTCTCCTCTGTCGTGACCGAGAGCGCCAGCGTCGTGCGGCCGTGCCAGCCGCCTTCCAGCGTCGCGAGCCGCGCGCGGCCGCTTTGCTGAATCGCGAGCTTGAGCGCGTTCTCATTGGCCTCGCCGCCGCTGTTGCAGAAGAACACGTGCGCCAGGCCGGCTCCGGCGAAGGCACAGAGCCGCTCGGCCACCTGCGTTCGGATCCGCAGGGCGGCGACATTCGAGTAGAACGTCAGCGTTGCGCACTGACGCGCTACCGCCTGCGTCACCGCCGGGTGCGAATGCCCCAGCAACGCCACGGCGTGCCCGCCATAGAAATCCCAGTATTCGCGGCCGTCGGCGGTTCGCACACGTGCGCCACTGCCACTGACAATCTCGATCGGGAAGCGCGCGTAGGTATCGAGCAGCGCTGGTGCGGCGGCTACGTTGGCCGAAACGCAGTTCGACCCGGCGGCGGCGGAGTTGGCAGCGCCAGCATTTCGTGATTGCGGCTGGTTTTCACGTGTGATTGTGGACATCTTGTGCAATACTCCCGTCCATTCCGGCCCAGAGGCATTCAACCCGCGCGTGACGCCGCGCCGGCTCAGATCGGTCGCAGCGCCGGCGCCCAGAGACCGGTCGTCTCGGGCAAGCCGCACATTAAGTTCAGGTTCTGAATCGCGACGCCCGCCATGCCCTTCACCAGATTGTCCAGCGCCGCCATCACGATCACGTGCGGTCCGCGGGCGGCGATTCCCAGGTCGCAGAAATTCGAGCCGACCACGTCCTGCAGCGCCGGCGAGCCCTCGACCAGCCGCACGAAGCGGCTGGCAGCGTAGAACTCGGCGTAGCGCTGCCGCAGCGCATTGGCGCTCAGCGGCTCGCGCAGCGTCAGGTGCAGCGTGACGAAGATGCCGCGCGAGACGGCCATGCTTTGCGCGACGAAGCTGAGCGCCAGCCGCTCGCCGAGCGGATCGCCCCAGGCTTGCAGGATTTCGCCTTCGTGCTGATGGTCCAGCGGCTTGTAGGCGCGAAAGTCGGCGTGCCGCGTGGGGTGATGCGTGGTCTCCTTGAGCTGCCGGCCCGAGCCGGACGAGCCGGTCTTGGCATCGATCACAATCGTGCCGCTTGCCGCGTTGGGTGCTAGCGGCGCCCCCGCGAGGATCGCGGCGCTCGCCAGGCAGCCGGGGTTTGCGACCAGTCGCGCAGCGGCGATCTGCTGGCGCGACAGCTCGGGCATGCCGTAGACCGCCAAGGCCCGCAGCTCGGCCAGGTCTGCGCCCGCGCGCTCCGGGTAATAGCGCGCGTGCTGCCGCAGGTCACGCAACCGCAAATCGCCGGAAAGATCGATCCAGCGCAGACGATCGCTGACGTCCGCGCTCGCGCGGCGGGCCGCGCGCCAATACTCCGCCAGTGCCGCGCCGCTGGCGCCGTGTGGCAGTGCGGAGATCAACACGCCGAAATCCGCGTCCGCCAGCGCCTCCAGTTCGACGCGTTCGCTGCTACGCTGGTCGTAGAAGCCGGTCAGGTGTGGATGCAGGTCGGCGAGCGGTTGGCCAGGGCTGGATTGCGAGGTCGCCGCGATAACGCGCGTGTGCGGGTGTTGTGTGAACAGCCGCAGCAGCTCGCCCGCGCCATAGCCACTCGCGCCCAGGATGGCGACGTTGATGCGCGTCATGTGAGCGCCGCCTGTAGCCGGCCGTTCAGCCGGCCGGCGATGAACGTGCCCAGCTCCGCGCCGTGCGTACGGGCGTTGATCGCCTGCAAGCCAAGCTGCTCGCGGACGAAGCGCGTGCCGACGGCGTTGTCGGTCGTCGGCCCGCTGATGACGTCGATCTCCAGTTGGTATTGCTCGCGCAAGGCCCATTGCGCGCCCCACGCGCCGACCGGGTCGTTCGCGCACAGCACAATCGCGCCGCGGCGCTCCATTAGCAGGCGGTCAGACAAGATGTTCTGCACGCCGTATTCGCCAAAAATGCCGTCACCCAATTCGGCGATGATCACCTGCGCGCCGGCGGCAGCCAGGTGGTTGACCAGCCGCCGTGCGATGCGTGCGGAGCTTTCTGGCGTGGTGGTGACGATGCCGGCATCGGTGAAGGAGGCGGCCCATTTCGCGCCGTAGTCGAGCATCTGAAGCGTGTCGCGCCGCAGCGAGACGCCGGTGAGCTTGCAGCCGCCGACCGCAAACCCGCGCAGGCAGAGCTGACGGATCAGACGGCAGCCGGCCGAGGTTTTGCCGCTGTTCATGCAGGTGCCGGCGATGTAGACGATCGGTACGTCGGCCACGCCGTCGTCAGCCGCATCGATGGCGTTCATGCCGATGTGCGCCGGCTCACCCTCGCGATCGCCGAAATCCGGGAACACCAACACGGCCCCGAGCGCCTCGATATTAAAAGGGCTGCCGACGTCGGGGTTCTGCGAGGTGCAGCGGCCGATCACGCCGCCGAGGTTCAGCAGTTGCAGCGTATCGCCGACGCGCACCTGCTCCGGCACGACGCCCGAGTATCCGTGCAGCGCATTACGGTGCCCGAGCACACCGACGATCACGTCGCCGTCGTGCAGCGTGACCATGCGGCCGAAGCCGTCTTCAAGCTGGTTGTAGACGGACTTCTCGCCCGAGACGCGTCCGGCGATGATGTAGCCCTCGCGGGCGATGATCCGGTCGCTGACGCGCAGGTCGCGGCGCAGTGGGACGTTTCGCGTTGCCGAGGCGATCTTGTCAACCCACAGTCTCACCCGAATCTCCTTTCGTCGCCGCGCGCGACAGCAACCAATCCTGCAATCCGTAGAGCTTGCTGAAGGCGGCGGCCTCGGCGCTGCTCCAGAGCCGCGACGACTCGCCGTACGCGGCCAGGTCGCTGTTCATCAGCGAGAACGGGCTGGTCGCGCCCAGTACGCTCAGCTGACCCTGGTGAAATTGCACGCGGACGCTGCCGCGGACGCGCCGCTGCGATGATTCGAGGAAGGCTTCGATGTCGCGCATCAGCGGATTGAGGAAGCGGCTTTCGTGCAGCATGGCGCCGTAGAGCTCGCCCAGTGTGCCTTTCCAGAATTGCTGCTCGCGGGCCAGTACGAGCTTTTCGAGCTCGCGATGGGCGCTGACCAGCGTGATCGCGGCAGGCGCTTCGAAGGCGACGCGGCCCTTGATGCCCAGAATCGTGTCGCCGACATGCATTCCGCGGCCGACGCCGTGGCGTCCGCCGCGCTCGTTCAACGCCTCGATCAGCGTGACCGGGTCAAGCGCCCGCTGCTCCAGCGCCACCGGAATGCCCTGGTCGAACGCAATGTCGATCACCTCAGCGCTCGCCGGCCGCTTGCCAGGCGGCGCGGTGATGGCGTACGCATCTTCAGGCAGTACGCCGTCGCTGCGATGCGTCTCTTTCCCGCCGATCGTGGTGCCCCACAGCCCGCGATTCACGGAATACGCAGTGGTTTTGGCGGGCACGTGCACACCGCGCTGCTCGAGATACGCCCTCTCCTGCTCGCGTGAGAGCGCCTGCTCGCGAATCGGGGCCAGCAGCGCGATCTCCGGGGCCAGAATGCGGAAGGCGCTGTCAAAGCGCACCTGATCGTTGCCCGCGCCGGTCGAGCCGTGCACCAGGGCGGCGGCCGCAACCGAGCGCGCGTACTCCGCGCAGGCGCGGGCCTGCACGAAGCGCTCGGCGGAAACACAGAGCGGGTACACCTCTCCACGAAGTGCATTCGCGAAGATCAGGTAGCGGAGCGTGTCGCGGAAAAGCGCGGCTCGCGCGTCAATCAGCCGCCAATGGGCAGCGCCGGCCTGCTGCGCCCGGCCTTCAATGGTGCGTAGCTCGTCCCCGTCGAAGCCGCCGGTCTGCACGGTAACAGCGTGTACGGCGTAACCCTGTTCGCGCAGCCAGAGGGCGCAATAGGTCGTGTCGAGTCCACCGGAGAATGCCAGCACCGCGATCTTGCTCATTTTTCCCTACGACTCCAGGCGAAAAGACGCGCGCCGCTTGAGAACGTTTCGCTGCGGCAGTCGGGATGAATCAGACGGAAGCGGCGGCGGACGCTGGTCGCGCCCAACCTCGCAATGAGGCGACGACGCGGCCCTGGTCGCTACGGCTCTTGACGGCGATGAAGATGGTGTCGTCACCGGCGAGCGTGCCGATGACTTCGGCAAGCTGCTGGCGATCCAGCGTGACGGCCACGGAGCTCGCCTCGCCGGAGGGCGTGCGAACGACGATGAGGTTAGCGCCTACGGGGCGGATACTGGTAATTAATCCAGACAGTTCGTGTGCGACCGGGTCAGCCGCCTGGCCAAGCACGACGCCACTGGCCGGGACATAGCGGCCGCGGATTTTCACCAGGCCAAGCTCGCGCATGTCGCGGCTGATGCTGGCTTGCGTGACTTGCAGGCCGAAGCGGCGCATGAGCTGCACGATCTGACCCTGGCTCGCGATCGAGCGCTCGCGGACGATCTGCAGCAAACGAGCTTGGCGAACCTGCTTTTCGCGCATCGCGATCCTCTAGCCCTGTGGCATAAGTCGACACAGAATGTATATTAATACAACACCACTTCGGTAAGTCAAGCACATCGCCCGCAACTCGCCCGAGAAATTTCTCCACGCGCGCCACCGCCGTGCGTCGCGGCCCATCACACCGCTCGTGCCCAGCGAGCAGCCTGCTCGCAGGGTGTCAGCGACGACGCGCTTCGCGCCAGGTACGCCGCGCGCATGCGCCTGTCGCAACTGTTCACGCCGCGCTCGCGTCGCGCCGCACACCAGCGGCTGACAGCTTCGTACCCAGCCAGGCGACAGCCGCGCGGAGCTTCGTGCACGCCCGGGAAGCGGCCAGGACGCCGCTGATGACATGCGCGACAGGCACTGCTGCTACAACTGCGTTCTCTAACTTGATGCCGAGAGATTGGCGCCCTGACGCTCGCGTGTGCTGCGCCGCCACCTGATTGGCTGGACAGCGCACGCGCTGCCGCGGCGGGCTTGCCCGCACGCGAAGCTCGCGCAAAAGCGGCCGCTCGGCGTGGCGATCAGGCCCGATTTCGGATAGAAATCGCATAGATGAATTGAGCGTTCTGCTTCGGAGGCGCTAAGCCGAAAACCATGAAGATCACGCTCCCTCGCATCGCCTTGCTCGACGCGCTGTCGGCCGCCTCAAACCTGATCAGCACCCGCACGACCAAGCCCATCCTGGCCTGCGTCAAGCTTTCCACCGGCGACAAGCTGCTCGAGGTCCAAGCCACCGACGGCGAAGCCGGCCTGCGAATCAGCCTGCGCGGCGTGTTGATCGATCAGCCCGGCCAGGCGGTCATCCCGGCCGAGCGCCTGCTCCGAATCGTGCGCGAAATGGCGGACGCAGAGCTGCGGCTCGAAGTCGCCGAGCGGCAGTGTACGATCCGCGGCGCGGGCTCAGATTTCCGCATCTTCGTCATGAGCGTGGCGGATTTTCCGCCGCTGTCGGCTTTCGAGGAAGAGCCGGACCTTACCATCTCGGGCGTCGAGCTGCGGCGAATGATCGGCCTGACGATTTACGCAGCGGCCCGCGAGACCAGCCGCTACGCGATCAACGGCGTACTCTGGAAAAAGCAGGGAAAGCGGCTCTTCCTGGTTGCGACCGACGGCCGACGGTTGGCGCGCTCCGGTGGAGGACTGCGCGATACGCGGACGGCGGATTTCGACGCGATTGTTCCGGCTCGGGCGCTGGGCGTATTCGAAAAGGTCTTCACGCCGCCCAAGGCGGACGAGGACTGGCTAATTTCGATCAAGGTTCAGCCGAACCAGGTACTGTTTAAGTCGCGAGATGTCTTGCTCGCGTCGGTGCTGGTGGAGGGGCATTTTCCGCAGTACGAAGGGGTCATCCCGAAGTCGAACGACAACCGCGCCAAGCTGCTGCGAAACGAGTTGATCGGCGCCATCCGCCAGGCGGAGATACTGACGACCGAGGAATCGCGGGCCGTGCGGATGTCGTTCGAGGCCGAGCAACTGGTGATCACCGCCAATTCGCCCGAGCAGGGCGACGCGCGCGTCTCGCTGCCGATCGAATACGACGGCAAGCCGCTGGAGATCGGGTTCAACCCGGTGTTTCTGCTGGATGCGCTGCGCGTGCTGCAGCAGGAGCAGGTGTTTATCGAGCTGGAAGATACGTTTCGCCCGGGGGTACTGTGCGGCGAGGACAAGAACGACTTCTTGTACGTGGTGATGCCGGTGTCGTTATCCAGTTAGGCGGCGCGCAGCGCGCGGTCCCAGTTGATGAACGAACGTCAGTACAAGCAGATCCTGGAGAATCACCGCCGCCGCGGGCCACGGGCCCTGTTTCAATCCGGTCCGGAGCAGGCGATTCTGCGAGCGGCGGCCCGCAGCGTTCGTCGGCAACAGGCGGCGCAGGAAGCCTGGGAGCGAATCGCGGCGCCGGGCTGGCTGGGGCAGGCGCAGGTCGGCGGCGTGCAGGACGGCGTGCTCGAGATCGACGTGAATGACGAGGTGCTTTGCCGGCGGCTGCGGCAGCAAGCGCAGCGGCTGCGGCGCGCGCTTGCGCCGTTTGTGCCTGGGCTGCTGGAGGTACGTATCCGCGCCCGGCACGACGCTGCGGACTTCCCCGAGGACAACCGCATTTCATGAGCGACACCGTACTCAGCACGCAAGCCGTCTACGACGAGTCGAAAGTGCAAGTGCTCGAAGACACCGAGCACGTCCGCAAGCGGCCCGGCATGTACATCGGCGACACCGGGCTCTATGGCCTGCATCACCTGGTCTACGAAGTCGTCGACAACGCCATCGACGAGGCCATGGCTGGCGTCTGCAAGAACATCGGCGTGATCATCCGTGCCGATGGCAGCATCAGCGTGGAGGATGACGGCCGCGGCTTTCCCGTGGGCATCAAGGAGGAATTCGGCCTCTCCGCGATGGAGCTGTGCCTCACCAAGCTGGGCGCCGGCGCGAAATTCGAACGCGACTCGTACAAGGTCTCCGGCGGGCTGCACGGCGTGGGCGTCAGCGTGGTGAACTTCCTCTCCGAGCGGATGGAGGTCAACACCTGCCGCGACGGCCAGCTCTGGACCATCGGTTTTGTGCGCGGCAAGACAGCCCGACCGCTGGAAATGATCGGCAATGCGCCGCGGAGCGGCACGCGCGTCGAGTTCAAGCCCGACGGCACCATCTTTCCAGAGATCGACTTTCATTACGACATTCTCTCGCGCCGCCTGCGCGAGCTGGCGTACCTGAATTCCGGCCTGACCATCACGCTGACGGACGAACGGGCCGACAAGCACGAAGTCTTCTGTTTCGAGCGCGGGCTGGCCCAGTTCGTGCAGCATCTGAACGAAGGCAAGGAAAGCCTGCACAACACCGTCAGCTTCCGCCGCGAGGACGCGGCCCAGCGGCTGATCTGCGAGGTGGCGTTTCAGTACAACGATTCGTACAGCGAGACGATGCTCTCGTTCGTCAACAACATCAACACCAAGGAAGGCGGCACGCACCTTTCGGGCTTTCGCGCGGCGCTGACCCGCGCGGTGAACAACTACGCCCGCAAGAACAACCTGATCAAGCCCAACGATCCGCCGCCGCAGGGCGAAGATATCCGCGAGGGACTGACTGCGATCATCTCGGTGATGGTGCCGGAGCCGCAGTTTGAAGGTCAGACCAAGACCAAGCTGGGCAACAGCGAGGTGGGCACGTTCGTCGAGTCCGCCGTGAACGAGCTTTTGGGCAACTACCTCGAGGAGCATCCGCCCGAGGCCAAGCGCATCGTGGGCAAGGCGGTGCAGGCGGCCCTGGCGCGCGAGGCCGCCCGCAAGGCCCGCGAGACGGCCCGCAAGTCCGCCATGTCCGGCGCGGGCATGTCGCGCAAGCTGGTGGATTGCTCGAGCCGCGACGTGGCCTCGACCGAGCTCTATATCGTCGAAGGCGATTCGGCGGCCGGCTCGGCCAAGGGCTATCGCGACGCCAAGACCCAGGCGATCCTGCCGATCCGCGGCAAGATCTTGAATGTCGAGAAAGCCCGGCTGCACAAAGTGCTTAGCCATGAGGAGATCCTTGAGATCATCAAAGCGCTCGGCACCGGCATCGGCCCGGAAGACTTTGACGCAAGCAAGCTGCGCTACGGGCGGATCATCCTGATGACCGACGCCGACGTAGACGGCTCACACATTCGCACGCTGCTGCTGACGTTCTTCTTCCGGCAGATGCGGGCCCTGATTGAGCGTGGCGCGATCTACATCGCCCAGCCGCCGCTGTATCAGCTCAAGAAGGGCAAGAAAATCGAGTACCTGCTGGACGATGGTTCGCTGAATCGCCGCCTGGCCAGCCTGGGCCTGGAGGGCAGCGCCCTGCAAATTCGCCGCGAAGGCCTGCCGCCCGAGGTGCTGGATCAGCCACAACTCAGCGAGTTGCTGCGGCTGGTCGAGGAGATCGAACGGCAGGCGAAAATCCTCTCGCGCCGCGGCATCGATTTTCGCCGATTCGTGGAAGACAACTACGCCAACGGCGAGTTGCCGGCGTATCGCGTGCAGCTTGGCCAGGACGATCGCTTCTTCAGCAGCGACGAGGAAGTCGAGGCGTTCCGCCGCGAGCAGGCCGCAACCGGCGTGCTGGTCAACAAGACCGAACTGGGCGAAGCGCGCGTCCTCGCGCAATTGCTGGCCGAGCTGGCTGATTTCCACTGCTCGGCCGACGACCTGTTCCTAAGCCGCGAGGAGCAAGTCACCGGCGAGATGAGCCAAGCCACGTTCGTCGTCGTCAACAGCGGCGGCGACGGCGAGCCGGTCGAGCTGGACAATCTGACGCAACTTCCGAGCGCGGTGCGCGCGATCGGTGGCCGCGGCTGGGGGACCAAGCGCTTCAAGGGTTTGGGCGAAATGAACAAGGAGGAGCTCTGGAGCACCACCATGGACCCGGCCAACCGCGTGATGCGAAAGGTAGTTGTGGGCGAAACCGCCGCGGACCCGGAGCAGGCCGACTTGGATGCACACGAGGCAGATCGCATTTTCAGCATCCTGATGGGCGAAGACGTCGAGAGCCGCCGCGAGTTCATCGACCAGAACGCGATCCACGTGAAAAACCTGGACATTTGAGCCGCGCCTGCGTTCGCGGACAGCGAAGCGGGCCCTCGATCTGGCGGGCCGCCGCCTCGGAGTACTCTGCGATGGGCAAACTGATCCGCTTGATCGTGGTGTTGGCGCTGGTCGCCGCGGTGGCGTACTTCGCGCTCGACCAACTGGCCGACCCGGAAGCGGCCGGTGACCTGCCCGCGGCCCGCGAGGTGGACAAGCCGCGGCTCGAGGAGAAGCACGGCTTCACATCTCAGGGTTTGGGCGGGTAAGGATCCGCGCCGTGTCGCGCACGCGGCGAACCGCAGCCGGGCGTCGCGCTCTACTGCGCTCGAGAACGCGGCTTGACCTGAGAAAATACGAACAGCAACTCGCGGGCGATTTGCCGGCAACGCTCATCGTACTTTGACGCTTCCTGCGGCGTGTTGTCGAAGGCTTTCGGGTCTTCGAACGGGATCGCGATCCGCTCGCTCGCGCCCGGCACGCTCGGGCAGGCGCCGTCCGCCTCGCTACAGACCATCACGGCGCAGAAGTTCTTGCGCGGATTGGGCGAGCCGGCATAGGTCTTCGAGAAGCAGGTCAGCGGCGGCGCCTGCTGGCTGTAACGCACGTGATAGATCGGGTTTTCGTCGCGCGTCGTGCGCTCAATCAGGAACCCGGCCCGCCGCGCGGCCTCGACCGCGCGCGGGTTGAAAGCGGTCGCCTCGGTTCCACCCGAATATGCCTCGAACTCCCGCACGCCGACGCGAGCGGCGGCGACCTGTGCCCAGAGCTGCGAGAGGTGGCTGCGGCGCGAGTTGTGCGTGCAGACAAAGGTCAGCCGCACGGGCTGGTCGCGGTCGACGCACTCCTGCACGTAGCGCGCCAGCGGGGCGAGCTGCGCCCGGCGTTCCGCTGGGATCTGGTCAAACTCGAGCAGCCGCTGCTGCACGTACTGCTCAAGTGAAGCTTCTAGCCGCACCGGGGTGCTCTCCTGTGCCGTCGCGGCGGCGACAAGCAGGCAGGCCGTCGCGAGCGCTGGCAAACGGGCGATTGATCGCACGGGTTGACCTCGATAGATGCCGCGCCAATCGGCCCGAGCGGGCCGAAACCGACAAAAGCTTACTTTCGCTACTTCTTGTTGGCAACCGCTTCGAACTCGGCCAACCGTGCGTTGAGCTCCTTGAGTGCGCCTTCGTCCGCGCCTTCGGCTTGCGCAAGCTCGATCGCAATTTTCTGCAGCGCGACCGCCTGGGCCGCCTCGTTGTTCTTGAAGTGCGCCAGCGCCAGGACATACGTCGTTGAGGCGTCATTTTTCTGCAGCTCCGCGGCCTTCTTGGCCAGCTCGAGCGCCAGGCCCAGATCGCGCTGTTCGACCGCGGGATGGTCCATAATCAACCAGGCGGCGTTGCAGAGCGCGGTGGGCTCTTTGCCGTAATACTTCTCCACCGCTTCGCGTAGGAACTTGTAAGCCGCGTCGTACTGCTTGGTGCTCGTCAGCAGCACCTGGAAGCGGGTCATAGCGAGCCGCGACGCGAGAACCGGATGTTGTGCCGCCAGCGTGTCGAGCCCCGTCAGCACTTCTTCGTGCTTGCCGTCCCGCATCAGCGGACCGAATTGCTCGAGCTGCGGCTGGGCCGCCCGCAGCGCCTTTTCGATGGCGCGCTGCTCCTTGAAGGCGCGCGTCTGGGCGGCCAGGTCAAACTTGTCGTCGACGATCTGAGCGAGCACCTTGTCGAGCGCGCTGGGCGAGCCGATCCAGGCAATGCGCCCGCTCTTGTCAACGACGAATGAGCAGGGGATCGCGTTCTGGCCGGCAGCCCGCATGTAGGCATCGCTGGTAGCGCGGCCCTGGTCCCAGGCGATTGCATAGCCGAGTGCGTCGCCCTTCTCCTCGACCAGTTTCTCCACGGCTTGCAGCGTGTTCCGGCGGTCCTCACTGGTGAGGCCGATCACCACCAACCCCTTGTCCCTGTAGCGCTTTTGCAACTCGGTCAGATGCGGCATGGCGCTGATGCACGGGCCGCACCAGCTCGCCCAGAATTCGACCACATAGACCTTGCCGCGCTCGTACGCCTGCACCGGCTGACCCTTGATCCACTCGGCCACCTTCAGCGGTGGGGCGGCATCGCCGACGCAGAGTTCGGCGCCGGCCGGCACCGTCGCAGGCGCGCCGCTCTGTGTTGTAGCCGGCGCGGCGGGCGGCGCAGTTTGGGCGGCGCTGCCGGCCACAAGCGCGAGAATCGTGACGAGCGTGCAAATGCTGACGCGAGGCATGCGTGTTCCTGTCTTTGTCGTGAGGGACCGTCCTTGGCCCGGAAATTCGCGACCAGGACGGCCACGCGGCGGCTGCGTCGCGAGCGAACCGCGGGATTGTAGCAGCCCCGAGCAGCCGCGAAACCGCCGGCCCATTCGCCAAATCCTGGCGCGCTCGTAGAATCGCCGGCGAAATGCACCGTCCGTCGTCGTACGCTCGACCGCGAAGCGCCGCGCCCTGCTGGCTCCGCGCGCTGGCCTGCGTCGGTTTCGCACTGCTTTTTCTCTTTCTGGCGGCGCAGGGGCTACGCTCGATTCACCTGCAATTCCCGGACTTCGAGTACTTCTACAAAGCCGGGCGCTGGCTGCTGGACAACGGCGGACTGGATCGCGGCGTCGACCGGCTGACCGACGGACGCATCATCCAGCGCGGCAGCATCGAATGGTATCTGCCGTTCGTCACGCGGCTGATGACCTGCGTCGCGTGGCTGCCGTTCGAGCACGCCGGCTACGTCTGGCTGACACTGAATCTGCTGGCCGCGATCTCGATCGTGCGCATGACCGGGCGGCATCTGGTCAGTCAGCCGCCGCGCGACTGGCCCATCTCGCAGTTCGGCCCGTTTTTCGTGCTGATCGTCTTCTGGGCCTGGGAGTTTCGGCTGAACCAGATCGACACGCTGACGCTTTGGCTGCTGCTGAGCAGCTTTGTGTTATACCAGCGGAAGCGGCTGTGGCTGAGCGGTTTCTGGCTGGGTTTGGCGGCGCTGGTCAAGCTCACGCCGCTGCTGGTGGTTCTGTGGTTTGCACAGAAGCGCGAGTGGCGCGTCTTGTGTGTGGCGCTCCTGACCGCGCTGCTCGCAGGACCGGTCTCGGACGGGATCGTCTTCGGCCCGCGCGTAGCGCTCGAGGTGCATCGCGCTTGGTTTCGACAAGCGCTGCAAAGCTCGCATCGCGGGCTGATTCTCGATCAACGCGAGATGGACTGGCGCAACCAGGGCATGGGGGCAGTCGCCAGCCGCTGGCTGCACGACACCAACTGGAACACGCGCTTCGACAACGACCCGCGCGCTCCGGATCGGCGCGAAGTGCGCACGCTCAACGTCGCCAACCTGCCGCGACCAATCGTCGCTTGGCTGGTCAGCGGCATCGCCGCCATCAGCCTGCTGGCGCTGCTGTGGATCGCGCGGCGACCGGCGCGGCGCATGAGCGCCTGGGCGCTGCGACTGGAGTGGGCGCTCTTCGTGCTGGCGATGCTATGGTTCATGCCGGTGATGCGTCGCTACCACCTGATCTGGATGTTCCCCGCGATTTCGCTGCTGGGCGCCGCCGTGCACTTCATCGGCCCAACGCGACGCTGGTCTTGGCTTACCTGCGGCGTGTTCGCGCTGGTCGGAGCGGCGCAGATCGCGCTGCTGCTGAAGACCTTCACACAGGACAATATCGTCGAAGCGACCGGCGTGTTCCTGGCGGTCGTACCGCTGGTTGCGGCGGCGCTGATCGGGCTGCTCTTCATGCTCGGGCGGGATTCGCGGCTGCTGCCGGACGACGGTCCGCTGGCCGAAGGCAGTCCTGCCGAAGCCGCGCCTGGCGCAACTGCGGCGCATGGCGCTTCGGTCGCGCCGCAGGCGGTGCTGGTTGATCGTGGCTGACGCGCCGCCGACCCGCGCGCCGCGCACGCGCCCGTCGGCTGACGCGCGCGTATTGGCCCTGATGACGCTGACGCTCGCGGCGCTTGGCGCGGTATCGCTCACGCGCGCACTGCAGTTCCGCTATGACTTTCACCACTTCTATCTCGACGCGGAATACGTCTGGCGGCACGCCGAACTGAATCCGCAGATCGAGCACAACGACGCGGAGCAGCGGCGGCAACTGCCTTTTTATCTGCCGGGCATCGCGGTGCTGCTAGCGCCGCTGGCGATGGGCGGCCGCGTACCGGCGGCGGTTGTGTGGACGCTAGGTCAGATCGGCGCCGCCGGCGTGTGCCTGTGGCTGGCTTACCGCGCGTGCGAACCGGAGCAGGACCGCGAGCAGGCCTGGCGGCGCTGGGTTTTGGTTTGGCTGCTGAGTCTGGCGCCACTCTACGAAGCTGCGAGATTCAATCAACTAAGCTTCCTGGTCCTGGCGCTGGTCTGGGGCGGAGCGCGCTGGATCTCTCACGCGGATGCCAGAACGCGCCACACAGAGATGAGCCGACGCGACGCCGACGTTCGTCGTTTACACGACCGAAATTCGCTCGTGGGCGGGGCGCTGATCGGCGTGGCGGCGGGTGTAAAGCTGCTGCCCGCAATCCTGCTACCCTGGCTACTCCTGCGCCGACCGAGAGCCGCGATCGCCATGCTGCTTGCCGCCGCGCTCGTCGCGGTCGGACCGAGCCTGCTGGCCTTTGGGCCGCAGCGAACGCTGACATACCTGACGCAGTGGGCCGAGCACAACCTGGGCGCCGCCCGCGGCATGCTCGACCCCGCGTTGCGCGAACATTTTATCGATCACCGCAATCAGAGCCTGGGCGACGTGCTGGCGCGGCTGACCGCTGAGGATCACCCCTATCGCGTTCCGTGGCAGCCGCTGACATGGTCCGACGATGTACGCCGCCGCGTGGTGCTCGGGGCGCAGATCGCGCTGTTGGCGGGCTTGATTGGCGTCACGGTCTACAGCGGGACCGGCGGCTCCGCACATGCGTTCACGCTCTTCGCGTTGTGGTGCCTGGCGATGCTGCTGTTTTCGCCGCTGCTGCGGCAGTACTACCTGATCTGGGCCATGCCGGCACTGGTGGCATTGGTGCGACACCAGCGCGGTGCAAGAATGCTTGCGAGAATCGCGGTGTTGCTATGGGTCGCCGGGCTGGCCGCGTGGTTATCGGAGACGGCGCGCGCCAGCGGCGTGCACCTGTGGATCCTGTTGGCGCTGGCAGCGGTGCTGTTCATCTTTCTTGCGATCGGCGGGCGCGCGGCGGCTACGCGCGGCGCGCTCGACGGCCCGTCGCGTAACTAGCGCCTGCGCCGACAACTTATTCGTTGACTCGCGTTGGCGAACCCGGATAGATTCACCTGAATTGGGGAGGTAGTCCTCATTCACGAAGCTCGCGAGGTACCCGTACTTTTTCTCCCATTTTCGGAGACAGGCACATGAACTCTCGCCTCATCAAGCTCGCGCTGGGAGCAATCCTAGCCGGCGCGAGCGCGGCGCTCGCCGCGGACCGCATTCAGGCAACATCCCCGGACGGAAGCTGGTTCACGATCGATTCATTGCCGGCGGCAATAGAGGCGGGCGACGCCTGGGTTCGCCCGGCCAAGTTCCAGGCCATCAAGGCCAATTGGGCGGCGCTGCGTTCGGTGCTGGGCGCGCTGCCGCACGAAGACGTCACGCCCGTGCAGCAGAGCACCGCGGTGGTCTGGCTGCCGATGCCGGATGGCTCATTCGCGCGGTTCGCCGTGGTCGAGTCGCCGATTCTGCACCCGCAACTGGGCGCGCAATATCCCGAGATTCGCACGTACCTGGGCCAGGGCCTGGATGACCCGGCTGCGACTGTCCGCTTCGACTCGACCCTGCACGGTTTCCACGCCCAGATTCTCGGGTCCGCTGGCGCGGTGTACATCGACCCGGTCACCACCGGCGACCTGGACTATTACGCCAGCTACTACAAGCGCGACTACGCCAAGAACAGGCCGCATTTCAATTGCGGCACGCACGAGAACGACGTGGAGATCGAACCGCTGGCCACGCGCGGCGGCGGCGCAGCCCGCACCGGCGCAACACGGCGCACCTACCGTATCGCAGTCGCCGCGACCGCCGAATACAGCGCCGGCAACGGCAATTCGGTTGGCACGGTGCTCTCGGCGATCACGACGTCGATCAACCGCATCACGGGCATTTACGAGACTGACCTGGCGGTGCGGCTGCAGATCGTGCCGTCCAACAGCGCGATCATCTTCCTGAATAACCCGATGGTGCCGGACCCGTACAACTCGCCGGAGAACGGAAGCGCAACCAACACGACCAACCAGTTTGTGCTGGATACGACCATCGGCTCGGCCAACTACGACATTGGACATGTGTTTCACCGCACGTCGCTGGGCGCTAACGGCATCGCCGGCGCGATCGGCAACGTCTGCCGCACGGGCGAGAAGGCCAAGGGCTACAGCGCCGGCACGACGACCACGGGCGATCCGTTCAATGTTGATCTGGTGGCGCACGAGATGGGGCACCAGTTCGGCGCGCGACACAACTTCAACAACTGCTTTGGCGGACCGGGTGACAACCCGATCTACGCAGTCGAGCCCGGCTCGGGCACGACGATCATGTCGTACGCCGGCATCTGCTCGGGGAACAATGTGCAGTCCAACTCGGACCCGATGCTGGCCTGGATCAACATCGATCAGATGAACGCGTACATTGACCTGGGCGGCGCCTGCTTCGTCGGCTCGACGACCGGCAACTCGGCCCCGGTGGTGGCGGATGGCGGAACCCACGTAATCCCGGCGGGCACGCCTTTCGCGCTGACCGCCAACGCAACCGACCCGGACAACGACCAGCTCACGTATTCGTGGGAGCAGTCCAATCGTGGCGGACCGCCGAACCCGTTGCCGATCATCGACAACGGCGTGTCTCCGATTTTCCGTTCGTTCCGTCCGGCCAGCAGCCCGGTGCGCGTCTTCCCGCGCTTGTCGGCGATTCAGGCCGGTCAGTCATCCTCGGTCGGTGAGATCCTGCCAACAACCGCGCGGACGCTGACGTTTCGCTGTGTGGTGCGCGACAACCGCGCCGGCAGCGGCGGCGTGGAGCACACCGATGCAACTGTGACCGTGATCAACAGCGCCGGGCCGTTCAGCGTGACCGCGCCGAACACGGCCGGATCGTTTTCCGGAGCGCTGAACGTAACCTGGAATGTTGCCGGCACCAATGTCCCGCCGGTGAACACCGCGTTCGTGAAAATCTCGCTCTCAACCGACGGCGGCGTCACGTTCCCGACGGTACTGGCGGAAAGCACGCCCAACGATGGCGCGCATTCCGTCGTGCTGCCGAACGTCTCGACTACGCAGGCGCGCATCAAGGTCGAGGCGACCAACAGCATCTACTTTGACATGTCGAACGCGAATTTCACCATCGCGGCTTCGCCGATCGCATCGTTTGTCTCCAACAATATCAACACGGTCAGCGACAACACCGGCAACGGAAATCGCAACGGCGCGATCGACCCCGGTGAGAGCGCCATCAATCTAACGCTCGGCGTGCGGAACATCGGCACCGGGACGGCCACCAGCGTCGTGGGCAATCTCAGTTCCCTAACGCCGACGGTTTCGGTCGTCACCGGCCAGGCCTCATACCCGGATCTCGGTTCCACCGCCGAAGCCGGCAACCTGACGCCCTACGTGATTTCGGTCGCTGCGGACCATCCGTGCGGTCAGCCGATCACGCTGCGGCTCCAGGTGACCAATGCGCAGGTGGGTCCGAGCGCGTTTGACGTGACGCTCGACACGGGCCAGGGCACCGCGCCGACGCTGATCGCCTACAACGGCGCGCCGGTCGCCATTCCGGATAATGGCACCGCCGTCGATATTCCGCTGGTGGTGAGCGGCACTGGCACGATCACGGACCTGAACTTCGCGTTCGACGGTGCAAATTGCTCCGCCGCGGACGACGCGCCCACTGTCGGCCTGCAGCACACCTGGGTTGGCGACCTGGTCGTGACGCTGATCAGCCCGCAGGGCACGCAGGTGACGCTGATGAACCGGCCGGGGCCGGCGCCGTTCGGCAGCGACGGCAACCATTTCTGCAACACGCTGCTGGATGACGAAGGCGGCCACCCGCTGATTCAGAGCATCCGCTTCGACGACCAGCCGCACTCGGGCAGCTACACGCCGCACTCGCCGCTGTCGGCGTTTGACGGTGAGGGCGTCGGGGGCACCTGGATTCTGCGGATTCGCGACGTTGCCGCGCAGGACAGTGGCACGCTGCGCGCCTTCTCGCTGCGGATCACGACGCCGCGGACCTGCCAGCCGCCTTCCACCAATCAGCCCTGCCCCGGCGACCTGACCGGCGACCGCGTGGTCAATGAGTCGGATCTGGGCGTGCTGCTGCAGTCGTGGCAGAGCGGACCGGGCGGCGATCTGAACGGCGACGGTCTGACCAACGAATCCGACCTGGGCTTGCTGCTGCAGAACTGGACGAACGTCTGCCCGTAGCGCGGCAGTCGTTGCCACCCGGCGCGTCGCGATTTGGTGGGCGCGCCGCGGGCGTTTCGGATCGATTGCACGCGGGGCGGAGAGGCGCACATGCCCCTTCGCCCCGCGCTCGCTTTCCAGGAGTCAATCGCATGCGCGGCATGTCGAACAATCGAGCCCATCGAATGGTGCGCGCGGTGCTCGCCGCCAGCTTTGCACTCGCCGCGAGCCTGTCGGCCTTCGCACAAAAAGACGCTGGCACGCCGAACAAGCCCGCCCAAGCGGAGCCCGGTGCTGCGCCCGTAGCTGAGATCAGCGCCGGCGGGCGGATCGAGGTGACGCTTGACGGAACGGCGCTGCGCGTCGAGTTGCAGGGCGTGCAGATACCGGCGGCGGGCAAGGCTCAGGAAGACGCCAAACGTTTTCTCGACAACCTGCTGAGCGGTGAAACGGTCTACATCGAGTTTGAAGGCGGCCGCGCCATGCGCCGCGCCGACGGGCGTGTGCTGGCGTATCTGTTCCGCGCGCCGGACCGGTTGTTCGTCAACGCCGAGATCGTGCGGCAAGGGTACGCGCGCGTCGATGACAGCGAGGAGTGCCAGCACCTGGACGCGCTACGCGGCTATGAGCAGATCGCCAAGCGCGGCGCCAAGGGCATCTGGCGCGCCGGAAAAGGCGGCGCGGCTGCGGCCCGCGACCCGGGACCGGCGCCCGCGACGCGCCCGGCGAAGCCTGACGCGACCGCAGCGCCGAGCACTGGAGCACCTGGCGCCGGAGCGGCGGACGATGGCACGGTCTACGTGACGCGCAGCGGCACGAAGTATCACCGCGCGAATTGCCGCCACGCCCGCGATGCGCAGCCGTTGGCGCTCGAGCAGGCCCGCAAGAAATACGAGCCCTGCCGCGTCTGCAAGCCGCCGAGCTGATCATTCTGCCGCTTCCCGCGACGATTGCATTGCCGCCATATTCACAGTTCAGAACCGCGACCCCGCTTCCCTGCCTGTCGCGGCTCTGCATGCGGCAATCCAACGCTTTGAATGCCAGCGTCAAGGTAGTTCAGTGTCCGCATCATTCAAACTTGCAGTCGACCAGCTTGAGCTCCACACTGCGCCGCCCATTCCACTCGTTCAACATCGGCTCGAAAGCAATTCGCAGCCGACGCTGCTCGCGGAACTGCTCGAGTTGCTTTCCGCGGTTGAAGGCGATCACGCGGCGGAAGGTGCGGCCGGAGCGCACGGTGAACTGCAGGTGTTTGCCGGCCGCGCCCAGCACGCGCGGCTCGTCGTAGATTTCGAGCATCTCCGTCGCGAGCCGCGGCCGCGGGTTGCCCGGTCCGAACGGGGCGAACTTCTCCAGCAGCGCCACCGCATCGACATCCAGTTCCGCGAGGTCGACACAGTCATCCAGCCGCAGCTTGGGCTCGAGGTCGGCGGGCGTAAGCCGCTGCGCCGCTTGCGCGAGGAATGCATCCGTGAAGGCCTCAAGCTGGTCGGTGCGCAGCTTCACGCCAGCGGCCATCGCATGCCCGCCGTGGCTGAGCAGGTGCGGCTCGCAGGCGGCGAGCGCTTCGTGCAGCGGGAAATGGCGCACGCTGCGGCCCGAGCCCTGCCCCAGTCCATTCTCGAGCGCGATCAGCACGGTCGGCCGGCAGAAGCGATCAACCAGCCGCGAGGCGACGATGCCGATCACGCCAGGGTGCCAGTCGACGCTGGCCAGCACGATTCCGCGGCAGGCGTCGCGATGGAAGCCGCGCTCGAGCACCAGCGCCTCGGCCTGCTTGGCGATCTCGCGCTCCAGCGCCTGGCGCTGGCGATTGTGACCGTCCAGCGTCTGCGCGATTTGCGCGGCGGCGTCGGCGTCGGCGCGCGTGAAAAGCTCGACCGCAAGCCGCGCGTGCCCCAGCCGCCCGACGGCGTTCAGCCGCGGCGCGAGCAGGAAGCCGACGTCATAGTCATCGTAGCGCTGCTTGCCTGAGAGCCCGGCCACCTCAATCAGGGCCGCGAGCCCGGGGTTCCGCGGCTGCTTCAGGCCGCGCAGCCCGAACGCGGCGATCACGCGATTCTCGCCAGTGAGCGGGACAATGTCGGCCACCAGCCCCAGCGCCGCGAATGTCGTGGCTTCGATCAGGCACTCGCGCAGCGGCGGCGGAAGCCGCTCCGCGCCGCACCACGCTTGCGCCGCCGCCCAGGCGACCTTCAGCGCCACGCCGGCACCAGAGAGATCGGGATTGGCCGATGCGCCCAGCGCGGTCGGGTGCACCAGCACGTCGGCCCGCGGCAACGTGGCGCGCGGCTGGTGGTGATCGGTGATGATCAGCTCCAACCCCAGCGCGCGGGCCCGTTCCGCCTCGGCCAGCGCGGTAATGCCGCAATCAACGGTGACGACCAGGGCCGGACCGTCGGCGGCAACTCTCTCGAGCGCGTCGGCGTTCAACCCGTAGCCTTCATCCATGCGGCTCGGGATGTAGTACTCAACCCGCGCCTGCATCCGCCGCAGCACGTGCCACAGGATCGTCGTGGCCGTCACGCCGTCCACGTCATAGTCGCCGTAGATCACGATGCGCTTCTGGGTCCGCGCGGCGTCGGCCAGGCGTTGGCCGGCCTCAACCGCGCCGGGCAGCGCGCTGGGCGCCAGCAATTGGCGGAACTCGGGATTCAGGAAGCGCTGCGCGAGCTCGACGTCTGTAATACCCCGATTCAGAAGCAATTGCGCGACGAACGCCGCGACGTGCGCCTGCCGCGCAAACGCGGCCCGCTGTGCGTGCGGCGGATCGACGATCCAGGTGAGCTGTCGGGCGGTGCGAGCGGTTTGGATCACGTATTTGTCCGAGCTGCGAGACAGCCGCGACGCAAAACACTGTCTGGACGAAGCGTTGCTTGTGCCGCAACGGGCCAAGCCACGCGATCCAGACGCATTGTACGCGACCGTTCGCCGCGGTACGCAGCCGTGGCGTGCCGCGCTCAATTCCTAGCGGAATTTTTTCTGCGCAGAGTCGGTCTGTATGGCGCTTACCACTTGTGTCGGTCGCGGGCGATTTCCGGGGTTTATCTCACTGCGGATGGCGAACAGTCGGCTGTGGAGCGAGTCGGCGCATTCGCGTGACGGGTAACGACAGGGGTGATCCGTGATGCAGCGATACGCTTTGACGTGTGCGGTTCTGGTCAGCTTGCTCGGCACGCGCGCGGCGGCGGGCCAGACCCATAGCTTTTCTACCAGCGGGCTTACGCTGCAACTGGCCGCGGATGGCCGCGTGTCGGGCTTGCTCGACACCGTCAGCGGCACACAACGGATCCTCACGCTGCCGGCCTTTCAACGGCACTTTTGCGAGGTCAAGCAGGCCGGCGTGCTGCACGCACCGACCGGCTTTGTTCGCAACGGCAATCAGCTTGAATTCACGTTCGGCACGCTTGCGCCCGCGCCGGTTGTCACGCTCGGCCTGACGCTCGCCAGCAACCACATCCTGGTGCGGATCGATGCGGTGACCAACGCTGATTCGCTCGACGAAGTGCGTTTTGTGAACATCAACAACACCAGCGGCTCGGTCAGCGGCTCGATCCTGCGCGTGCTCCGCTATTCCGACGGGCGCTTTACGGGCATCTACCCGATCGACCCCTTCACACGCAGCGACATCGGGCCGGCCGGCGCGGGCGGCTACCTATGGGCGACGGCGGTCCGCGGCCTGGCCTATCCGACCCCGATCACGCTAAGCGGGCGGGCGGTGGCCCTGTTCGCCTGCGACACGAGCGAGGCGGCCCTGTTCGCGGCGCTCGGGCAGATCGAGACGGCCAACAATGTCCCGCTCGGCGCGGCTTCGCGGGCGCAGCCTGGGATCGATCGCTCGGCGATCTTCTGGATGAGCCTACCCAGCAGTCGCTGGGCGCAGGCGCTGTCGATCGCGCAGCAGGCGGGCGTGGGCAAGATGGTGGTCTGGGCCCCGATCTGGGCGGATGTAACGCGCTCATACGATGTCGCGCCGACCTGGGGCGCTACGCCCGCTGAGCGGCTGGCGAACCTGCAGGGCTTTCTCAACCAGCACCGCGCCGCGGGCATCAAGGTCGGGGCGCACGTTTACCCCAGCATCCTCCCGACAAACTCTTATAATTACCTGCACAACGGCTGCGACCCGCGCCTGCGGCGCGACCGCGCGATCACACTCGCCGCGCCGCTCTCGGCGTCCACCACCACCGGGCTGATCGAGACCAGCACCGCGCCGCTGGGCTGGCCCACGCAGCCCACCAGCCAGATCACCACCGATCAGACTACCGTCGTGATTGGCCAGGAGATCATCACGTACACCAGCCTGAAGACCGACGCGCCGCCCTTCGGCTTCCGCGGGCCGTTCATTCGCGCCCGCAACCAGCCGACGCTTGGTCCGCAGAACCATGCCGCCGGCGCGACGATCGAGCGGCTGGTCGCGATCGATGAGAACTTCTGGTACGAGTGGGACTTGGCCAGTGGCGGCATCGCCCAGCAATGCACGGATACGGCCCAAGGCATCAACCAGGTCGGGTTCGACTTCGTCTACGCCGACAATCTCGAAGATTCGGAGGACCCCGAGTGGTACCTTGTCGGCCTGCTGCCCTACGAGCTGTACGCGCGGCTGAACCCCAAGCCGGCCTGGATGGAAGGCTCGGGCTACGGCGCGTTCTCGTGGACCATGCTCGCCGTCAGCGGGCAGATTGACTACAACTGCGCCGCGAACTTCCGCAGCGAAGTCGACCGCAACGTTACCTGGATGCTGAACCCGGCGTTTGATTTTGACGTGCGACAGCTTGGTTGGGCCCGGCCTTCGTGCTCGCCGGTCAACCACATTTCCGCCGACGAGTTCGAATACCTGCTGGCCAAGAGCATTGCGCATGACGCGGCGGTGACGCTGCAACTCTGGCCGCAGTGGATCGACTTCTGGCCCAATCGCGACGCGAACCTGTTCTTGATGAACACCTACGAGGTGCTGCGCGTCGGCAATTACTTTCCGAGCGCGGTGCGCGAGGCAGCCAAGGCCCCCGGCGTCGATTTCATGCTGTTCACCACGCCCGCGGGCAACTCGCACCTGGCGCAGACCACGCGCGTCCCGATCGCCGGCGACGCCTACCAGGTGCGCGGCTTCATTTCGAACAACGCGCTCGATGGCGAACGCTACCTGACCATCTGGCCGACCGATTCGACCCAGCCGCAAACGCTCTACGTCTTCGGCATCACGCCCGCCGACCTGGAAGTGCGCGACTACGGCGGGACGCTGATGAGTGTGACGCCGGGGAACGGATATGTCGCTGTGCCGGTAACGACGCGCGAGTACATCCGGCTGTTTCCTGGCATTGCCGATCCGGTTCAGACCTTCTCGCAGGCGCGGCTGAACCTTTCGACCACGCCCTGCCCTGGCGATCTCAACGATGACCGCTTGGTCGACGAGCGCGACCTGGGTATCCTCCTGGGTGCCTGGCAGTTCGACGATGGCGGCGATCTGAACAACGACGGCATCACCGACCAGAGTGATCTAGGTATCTTCCTGGCAAACTGGCAGAATGCTTGCGCGCCATAACGCGGCGAGTGGGGCGGGCGCACGCGGCGGCGGAGCGGCATGTGGGGGAGCGTCGCTCAGCCCGGGGCGCCTGACGCATTCGATAGCGCCGCGAGCTGCACGCAGTTCTGGTGCGTCTGGCGATTCAGGGCGTCGATCGCCTGGTCGCGGGCGACGTTCTGGATTGTCATCTGCGCCAGGGCCTGGATCTGCTCGTGGTTGTGCTGCCCCAGCTCGCTGATCCGCTCCTGCTGTGCCTGGTAGAGCCGGGTGATCTCCGCAAGCGCCGCGAGAGTCTTGTGATTGTGCGATTCGAGCGCGTGCAGACGCTCGGCCTGCTCGCGCCAGGCCGTGGTTTGTGCGGCGGCGCCAAGCAGCAGCTCGTGGTTGTGTCGCTCGAGTTCCTCGATGCGCGCGGCCTGGGCACGCAGCGCCTGCCGCAGCTCGGCCAGCAGCCGATCCTGCGCGACCAGCAGGTCGAAAACAACCTGCGACTCCTTCATCTTTCGCGCGGCGTGCCGCGCGCCGACCTGCGCCGACAGGTGCATTGAATGCTCCGGATGCCCGTATCATGCCCAACGCGAGACTCGAGTCGCAATTACACACACAGAGTGCGGAAGCGTGCGGATCGTACTGACAGAATACCCGAAGTCCGGCGGAACCTGGGTCGCCAGCATGTTGGGCGACGCCCAGGGTCTGCCGAAGCGCGACCTGTACACGGACGAAAGTTGGCGCCGTTTCGGGATCTTCTCGCACCCGTGGTACGCGCATGCCGACTCGACAGCGTTTCCGATGAGCTGTGTGATCAAGAGTCACGAATTTCCCGGCTCGCAGCGGACGCAGTTTGACGCGCGTTACGTGCACCTGCTGCGCGACGGACGCGACGCGGTGGTCTCGTTCTGGCATCACGAAAGCGACCTGGAGTTGAACAACGGTTATCGCGCGTCGTTCAACGAGAACTTCGACGACTTCGTCCGCACTCGCGCGGAGCTCTGGGCCCGCTATGTCCGCGCCTGGCGCGCCGCGAGCGTCCCCGAATTCCGCTACGAGAATTTCCTGCGCGACCCGGCCGGGCAGTTGCAGGCCCTGCACGCTTCGCTCGGGCTGGATTGCGACGAGACGCGGCTACACTTCGCTGTGCTGGCCAGCTCGAAGCAGCGGATGCATCGCAGCTTTCAGAAGCTGCTGCCCAATCGCAACGTGTTCGTCCGCCGCGCCGTCGCGGGCGACTGGCGCAAGCACTTCAGCCCGCGCAATATCCTTGATTTCAAGGCGGTCGCCGGGCGGGCGTTGATCGAGTTTGGGTATGAGCGCAATGACGATTGGTGACAGCCTGCCGAAGCACGCCGCGCCGCTGATCGCCGGCAGCGGCGCGCCGCAGAGCATAACGGTCCGCCGCAGTGATCGACTGCTGGCCGCGTTACGGCGTGCGGTCCGCGAGCTGCCCGCGGCGACCGTCTTCGAGACCGGCACGCACCTGGGCCTGGGGTCGACGCCGCTGCTGATCGAGGCCTTCGACGGACGCACGCCCGAAGCGTTCTACACGATCGAGGCGTCGCCGCAGTATTACGCGCAGGCTGTGCTGAATCTGGCGTGCTACCCGTCGGTCCGCTGCGTGTGGGGGCTGAGCGTGCCGCGCGCCGCGGCGGAGGCGTTTGTCGCGGCTGACCCGCTGCTGCGTGACCCGCAGCAGCTCGCGCGCATGAAAGTCGACCACCCGGACCCGGTTGGCTTCTATCTGAACGAGATTCGCGGCGGCCACGCGGGTGAAACACCCGCCGAGCTTCCCGACGACTGGATCGGCAAGCTGCTGGCGGGCCTTGCGCCGCGCCGACCGCTCGTGGCGCTGGATTCGGCCGGCGGGGTGGGGTTGTTTGAGTTTCAGCAGGCGCTGGCGATCCTGCAGCGGCATCCCTTCGCGCTCTTTCTGGACGATACGAATCACGTGAAGCACTACCGCAGCCTGAAACTGGTCCAGGCCGACCCGCGCTTTCGCGTGCTGGATGAAGATCCGCACGACGGCTGGGCGGTCGCGCTCTTTTCCCCCAGCGAATTGGCTGCCGAGCAGCACGGCGGGTGAGTGTGAGCAGGAAACGCACGCGGGCGCTGAACGTGAAAAAAGCAGCGACACCCATGCGCGCGCTTGTCACGCAGCGCGCCACGCCGCGAACTCCCCCACGTCGCAAACCGCCGTGCGAGAGCGACGCGCAGCGCCGGGCCCGCGCCGCGCGGCTGCTGGCGGCGCTGCGGCGGGCGTACGCGGATGCGCGCTGCGCATTGCGGCACGAGAGTGCGCTGCAACTGCTGGTCGCGACGATCCTCTCGGCCCAGTGCACCGATCAGCGCGTAAACCAAGTCACGCCCGGCCTGTTCCGCCGCTACCCGGACGCGCGCGCCTTCGCCGACGCTGACGAGGTCGAGCTGCAGGACGCGATTCGCTCGACCGGATTTTTCCGCAACAAGGCCCGCAGCCTGATGGGCATGGGACGCGTGCTTTGCGGCGAGTTTGCCGGCGTCGTGCCGGACACGATGGATGCGCTGCTGACGCTGCCGGGGGTGGCGCGCAAGACTGCGAATTGCGTGCTCGGAACGTGGTTTCGCAAGAATGAGGGCATCGTCGTCGATACGCATGTCGGCCGTATCGCGCAGCGCCTGGGATTGCTGAGCACGGCGCGCGACGACAAGGACGCCGTCCGAATCGAGCAAGACCTGCTGCCACTCGTGCCCGTCGCCGAGCGCACCTGGTTTTCGCACGCGCTGATCGAGCACGGGCGGCAGGTGTGCGCAGCGCGCAAGCCGGCCTGCGGCGTGTGTCCACTGCGCGGCGATTGCCCGTCTGCGACGAGCTAGCCGCCGGTCCTCATACCGTCGCGCGAAAGCGTTGAAGTGCAGAGTTTATGGGACGTTCAGCGCTTTTCTCGTGGTGCTCATCAAAACCTCACTGGCCACACTTCGTATAGTGTTTGATGATGTGCCGGAAGACATGAGCAGCGGCGCGAACCGCCGCCGTATCGCAGCGCGCGGGAGATGATCTCGCGGCGTCGTGGGGGGCTCGGGTGGGGCGGTGCTTGAGGGCAGTCGCAGCGGGAAGAACCTTCGCTGCCGCAGGAGCGCGCTGCATCCGCCGATGAAGGACACAATGGCTCTGCTGAAGACGATTCTGCACGTTCATACGAACTACTCGCACGACTCGAACGTCTCGCCGGCCGAGTTGGTGGAGGCCGCAAAGCGCGAGGGCGTCGATTGCATCGGCGTAACCGACCACGACCAGATTCGCGGGGCGCTCGAAGCGCAGCAAATTGGCGGCGTGCGCATCATCGTCGGGCAGGAGATCACCACCGCAGACGGGCACTTGATCGGCCTGTTTCTGCGCGAGCGAATTCCGCCATGGCTGTCGGTCGAGGAAAGCGTCGGGCGGATCAAGGATCAGGGTGGCTTGGTCCTGGCGCCGCATCCGTTCCTGAATCTGTGTGAATTCAGCCTGCAACGTGCGATCGAGCGCATCCTGCCGCTGATCGACGCGATCGAGATTCACAACGCACAGAACCCGCTGTTCTGGCAGGATTGGCGGACGCGCTCGTATGCCCGCACGCGCGGGCTCACGCCGTACGCCGGCGCCGATTCTCACATTCGCGGGTTCCGCTGGCCGGCGTATCAGATGCTTGCGGATTTCGAATCGCCCGCCAGCTTCCTCGAATCACTCAAACAGGCGCGGTTGGTCACCGGCCGCTACGGCCCGCTCTACATGGCCACCATGGTGTTCCGCCACATGTACGAAGCCCGCTTCGGCCGGCCGTATGGCGAGTTTGGGGCGAACTGCGATCGCAGTCGCTTCTCGCGCCGATCCGCGGCGACGGCGGCTGTTGAAGCGAATCCATAGCCGACGACTCGCCTTTTGCCCTGACCGACGGAGCGCAACCCGCGGCTGGCACGCCCACAGTTGCGGCACTACCATTCTGTCGAAACGTCGCTGCGAGCTGAGGCGTTGGCCGCGGCATGTGCGGAGCTTGCCTTCACTTCGGGAGCTGAGTTTGTCCCCGCCGAAATACAAGCGCGTGCTGCTGAAGATCAGTGGCGAAGGGTTCTGCCCGCGCGGCGGGTTCGGCATTCATCGCACGGAGCTTGACCGCGTCGCCAGCGAGATCCACGAAGTCGCCGAAATGGGCGTGCAGATCGCGGTCGTCGTGGGCGGAGGAAACTTCATGCGCGGGGCCAGCTTCGCCGGCGAACTCGGGATTGAGCTGGCTACCGCCGACTACATGGGCATGCTGGCGACCGTCTTGAATGCACTGGCGCTTCAGGAGGGACTGGAGCGCTTCGGCCACGTGACGCGCGTGCAGAGCGCCATCTCGATTTCACGCGTGTGTGAACCGTTCATTCGCCGCCGCTGCCTGCGACACCTGGAGAAGGGCCGCATCGTGATTCTGGCGGCGGGAACTGGCAATCCGCACGTCACGACCGACTCGTGTGCGGCGCTGCGCGCGTGCGAGCTGCATGCCGGCGCGCTGCTGAAGGCCACGAAAGTGGACGGCGTTTTCGATGCCGACCCGGCCAAGGATTCTGCCGCCAGGCTGTACGAGCACGTCACGTACAATCAGGTGATCGACAGGCGCCTGAAAGTCATGGACGTCAGCGCCATCGACGTCTGTCAGCAGCACAACGTGCCGATCATCGTCTTCAATCTGTTCAAGCCCGGCACCATGCGGCGGGTGGTGCAGGGCGAGGCGCACGGCACATACGTGGGGGCGGGTTGAAACCGGCTGATTCGTCAGCGCGTGCCGCGCCGCTATACAGCCCGCCGCCGCCAGCTCCGTCACAACCGATTTCCGCTGGCCAGGCTGCACCTTTGGCGACACCCGTCTATTTAGAACCGCGACAATGGTGGCTGTGGCTGAGCGGCCTGGTCGGCAGCCGCTACGACGGCCTGGCACACTTTGCGGTGGTCGAGCCCGGCGTGCTGCTGCGCTGCGGGCAACCACGGCTGCGCGACCTGGAGACCATCCGCGCCCAACACGGCCTGCGCACGATCGTCTGCGCCCGCGGCGGCACGCGGCACCCGCTGCGCGGCCGCTGGTTTCGCAAGCAGCAGCGCTATGCAGAGCAGCACGGAATCCGGCTGATGCACATGCCATTCTCTGACGCGCAGCGGCCGCCAAACGAAGTTTTTGACCGTTTCGTCGCCTGCGTGAGTGATCCGCAGGCGCGTCCGGTGCTGGTGCACTGCGAACAGGGGCTGCATCGCACGGGCGTGCTGGTGGCGGCGTACCGTATCGCGCTGCAGCACTGGACGCTGGACGCGGCGCGAACGGAAATGTACTACGCGGGTTTTGAGATTCAGCGGCCCAAGCGACAGGGGCTGCTGGACGCGCTGGCGGCCTGGTACGAATCGCGGGCGCGCGGCGTTCACGGCGAGCTGCGCTAGCGCGGCGACGCGCGCACGATCCGAGCTCGGCCCCCCGGTTGTTATCATGCGCGCTCCAGCAGAGCTGGCCCGCGGGCCATGCCAAGGCCGCATGCATGTAGAGCCGACGCGTGTATTGGTGAAAGAGCATCTGCGAGCGAACGAGGTGCAGACCTGAACGCGCACGATTTGGGAGAACGACTGCCACGCCTGGTGCAACGGCTGGTCGATAGCTATCTGGCCGAGCCGCGCACGCAGCACCTGGACCGCGCCTACCTGCCGGCCCGCACAGCGATTTTGCAGATCAGCGACGACCTGCTCGAGTTGACCTACCCGGGCTATGTCGGCCGCACCGGCCTGACGCGGCACAACGTCAGCTTTCACGTCGGCGAGCTGCTGCCGCGCCTGTGGGAGACGCTCTGCCAGCAGATCGCGCAGTGTCTGTGTCACGAGCAGCAGCGCCGCGGCGAAGCGGTCGACGAGGGCGCGCGGCGCCAGGAGGCCGCCGAGATCACCGAGCGCTTCATCGAGCGAATTCCGCAGGTGCGGGCGATGCTGGCGCTGGATGTGCAGGCCGCGTTCGATGGCGACCCGGCCGCCGTCAGCCTCGACGAAATCCTGCTTTCCTATCCGGGCGTGCTGGCGATCACCATCCAGCGCTACGCGCACGAGCTGTATCTCATGAACGTGCCGCTGATCCCGCGCGTGCTGAGCGAGCACGGACACCGCCGAACGGGGATCGATATCCACCCCGGGGCACAGATCGGCCGCAGTTTCTTCATCGACCACGGCACCGGCGTTGTGATTGGCGAGACGACTGAGATCGGCGACAACGTGAAGATCTACCAAGGCGTAACGCTTGGGGCACTGTCGTTTGCACAAGACGAACGCGGCCGACTCATCCGCGGGCAGAAGCGACACCCGACCATCGGGAACAACGTCACCATCTACGCCAATGCGATCATCCTGGGCGGACAGACGGTGATTGGCGACGGGGCCGTGGTGGGTGGGTCCGTATTTTTGACGCGCAGCGTCGACCCGGGCCACCAGGTGCAGATCACGCCGCCGACGCTGAAGGTCAAGCCGCCGCGCCCGGCCGCGGGCGAGGGGCCGTTCGTCCCGACGTGGGACATTTGAGCACGAAGGCCAGGGTCCAGCAGGGCACGCTCGCCCAAGCACGCCGGACCGCAACAAAGACGGGACATCCGAACCGGGCACGAACCAAACAACAGCGCGACGGACGTCGCGTGCAACGCGGGAGGAAGCGATGCTGGGATTGATCGGCGGGACCGGCCTGGGCGAAGCGCTGCTGGGCGACGCAGCCGGCGGCGAAGAGCGCTACATCGAGACGCCTTTCGGCAGGCCCAGCGGACCGGTGCGCGTCGTCAAATGGAATGGGCTGGAGCTGGCGATCCTGGCCCGGCATGGCGAGGGCCACACATACAACCCCTCGCAGGTGCCGTATCGCGCGAACATCTACGCCCTCAAGTCACTGGGCGTCACGCACGTGCTCGCCAGCGGCGCCGTCGGCTCATTGCGCGAAGATCTGCACCCGCGCGACCTGGTCATTCCCGACCAGGTGATCGACAAAACCACCCGCCGTACGCCGACGTTCTTTGACGAAGGGCTGGCCGTGCACGTCGAATTCGCACAGCCGTACTGCCCGACCCTACGGCGGATGATGCTGGAGCAGGCGCCGCAGACGGGGCTGACGGTGCATGGCAAGGGCACATACGTATGTATGGAGGGGCCGGCGTTCAGCACGCAGGCCGAGTCACACATGCACCGCGCCTGGGGCGGCGACCTGATCGGGATGACGACGCTGCCGGAGGCCAAGCTGGCGCGCGAGGCGGAGATGTGCTATTGCCTGGTCGCGCTGGTAACGGATTATGACTGCTGGAGGCCGCACGAGCCGGGCGTGAGCCGGCAGGCGCTGCTCGCCGAGATCATCGGGCATCTGAAGGCGGCGACGGCGAACGCGGTGAAGCTGATGCGGGCGACGGTCGAGGCGCTGGCCCGCGGTCCGCTGCCGCGTTGCGATTGCCAAGATGTGCTCTCGCTGGCGATCTGGACGCAGAAGCAGCGGATCAGCCCGGCCCTGGCGCGACAATATGGGCCACTCCTGGCGCGTTACATGAATCCTTCGGGCTGAGACGACGCGAGCTGCCACCGAATCGCAATTCGAATGCACGCCGGACTTCACGCTTCGCCCGCACTGTAGTCTGATAACTTTCAGACTAGACATGTGCGGGCGAGTGGGTATGCTTTTCTATTCTGTGGGGAACGTCGACCGGGTTGGGCGACCTGGTCGAGAAGCGCTGGCCGCTGTTGGGTTGAGAAGTCTTAGCGCGGCCGGAGTTCGGAGTCTCACGACAAGCTGGGGCCCACGGAGACCACTGGATGATGACGTCCGTGATCTGGTTGCGCTATCTTTGCTGCGCGCTGCTGCTTTCCGGAACGACACTCGGCACGAAGCTGAATCAACGATCTGAAGCCGGCGTCCCGCGTGGCAACCCTGTCACGAACGTGATTCCTGAACTGGTTGAGCTCGAACCCGCCGACACAGGCACTCAAATCGCCCGCGAAGACCCCGTCTCTACCCCTGCCGCCGATGCGGATGACCGCGGGACATTGACGCGCCGGTATCGAGTTACCGCGTATTGCGATCGCGGCTTGACCGCCGCCGGTGTGCTGTCGGGCCTGGGGCAGTGCGCCGCACCGGCAAACATCCCGTTCGGGTCGATTATCTACATTCCGCAGCTGAATCGCTCGTTTGTCGTCACGGATCGCACGCATCGGCGGTTTCGGACGAACACGGTCGACCTGTTTTTCGCCACCGAGGCGGAATGTAGGCAGTTTGGCCGGCGCTACCTCGACTGCCAAATCAGAATCCCGGATCGTCCGGCGCGTTACGGCTCGCATGCGCTGGTGTCCGCCGCACGCGCGTTCGCCAACGACATCGATTAGCGTTGGACGTGTCGTAAGAGCGGGCGCTGGGCCGGTGTGTGTGTCCTGCGCGGGTGGCGGGAGCGGGCACCATGATTCGCTCGTAGGCCCCGCGGTTATCATCTCTGCCATGTCAAGCGTATTTGCCACCGGAACGCGCAACCTCGACGGCGCGAAGCGGCTGCGCGAATTCTCCAACCTCGTTCGCGAACTGAGCTTGCAGCGCGACGCCGCCTCACTGCTGCAGGCGTACCGCGCGCGGGCCCAGTATGTGATCCCTTACGACCACATGATCTCGCTCAGCCGGAGGTTCGCGACCGAGGGCGAGGTTCGCATCACGCGCTCGAGCCGCTGGCGCGACCCGATTGACCCTTGGAAGAACCCCGAGAAGCTGCCGGTCATCCGCGCGGGCTTGGTGCACCGCGTCATGCACGCGGCGGAGCCGATCAAATTCGACCATGTGTTCGTGGACGACGACGATCCTGCCGCCGAGCACCTGTCGGGCGTCAACTCGCTGCTGGCCTCGCCGATCTACTATGAAGGCGAGCCGCTGTACATGGTCATGCTGATGCGTGAGCAGCCAGCGGCGTTTACGCTGGACGACCTGACTACGCTGGTGCTGACGAGCAACCTGGTCGGAATGTTCACCTCCAATCTGCGCTCGTCAAGCGAGTTACAGCGGGCGTACGAAGCTCTCGATCGCGAATTCAAGCGCGTCGGAGAGCTGCAGCGCGACTTTCTGCCACGCGAACTGCCGGTCCTGCCCGGCGTCACAATCGCGACGCACTACGAGACCAGCACACAGGCCGGCGGCGACTACTACGACTTCCTCAAGCTGCCCGATGGGCAGGTCGGGGTGCTGATCGCCGACGTCAGCGGGCACGGCTCACCCGCCGCCGTCTTCACCGCGATGATTCATGCACTGATGAACGCCTTCGCCGCCGCCTGCGGCCAAGCCCCGGACGACCCGGCCAAGGTGCTCACCAGTCTGAACACCAGCCTGATCCGTTCGATGCGGGCGGGGCAATTCGCCACCGCGTTCTACGGCGTGCTGGACCCGGATTCGCGAGAGTTCCGCTTTGCCACCGCCGGTCATAACCCGCCGCGCGTGCTGCGCGCCGCACGCCGAACAGTCGAGCCGCTGCTGGCGGTCCCGGCCCTGCCGCTGGGCATCACCGAGGTCTACGCCTGCGAGAACGCGACAATCCGCTTCGACCGCGGCGATCGGCTGGTGCTGTACACCGATGGCATCACGGAGACGTTCAACACCCGCCGCGAGATGTTCGGGACCGAAGGTCTGGATGCGGCGTTGCAGCGATGCGGCGGCGCGCCGAGTCGGATTATTGACTGCGTGCGGACGGAACTGCTTTCGTTCAGCGCCGCGGCTCCGGTGGACGACCGCACGCTGGTTGCGATCGCGTTTGATTAGCGCCAGTTCTTGCCGTTTGAGCCGCGTTCGTTCTGCGATCCAATCTGGCATGCGCCGCCCCATTTTCGCATAATGCATGCGGTGCAACTTGTAGGAGTTCCATCATGCGACGGATCGCACTCGCGCGGCGGTGCGCGGCTTCCACCCTGGTGCTGCTCAGTGCGCTGCTTGGCTGTCGCAGCGGCGGCCTGCCGCTGATCAACCTGCTGGGAATCGATCGGCCGCTGGTTCTGGCGGTTGGCGTCGAGAAGCTGCCGGCGATCAGCGATCAGCCGCTGGATCCGGTCGTGACCTGGGCCCGCTATGAGCCGCTGCGCGCGGCGCTATCGACCTATTTGAACCGCGCCGTCGCGCTGGACATGACCTTGCCGGGGCTGATTCCGCCGCTGTTGAAAGACGGCTTCTATCACGTCGCGATTCTGTCGCCGGTGGAGTTTGCGCGGCTGAGTGAAGACAGCGGCGCGACGGCCATCGCCGTCCCGGTTGATGCGCAGAATCGCGCACTGCGAAGCGCCTTGCTGGTGGTGAAGTCGGACTCACCGATTCGCCAGATCAGCGAGCTGCGCGGGCAATCGGTCGCATTCGGATTGACCAATGATGCGCGCTCACACATCGCGGCCCTGATGCTGCTCGAGCAGAACGGCCTGAAGCCGCTCGACCTCAAGCTCGAGCTGCTGCCGCTGCCCGGCTCGCTCAAGCATCTGCCCGATGGCCGCAGCATCGCGCAGCATGTCGCCAGCGGTGGGGCGGCGGCGGGCTTCGTCGATCAGGCCGCGTGGGATGCGTTGCCCGCGACCGCCGAGAATCGCGGCGAGCCCGCCCGCGATCAACTGCGCGCGATCGGCCAGACGCTCGCCCTGCCGGACCGTGTCGCCGTCGTCTCGGGCAAACTCGAAGCCTCGCAGGTCGCGCAGGTGCGGCGCTTCCTGATCGAGGAGCTTCGCAAGCAAGCGCCCGTGGCGTCAGGATTGCAGTGTGCCGGCTTTGCCGACATCACGCCGGAAGCAATCAGCGCTTGCCGTCGGCTGATTACGCCCGTGGCCGGGGCGACAACCAAGTAGCGCCGCGCGTCTGCGCGCTGCTTCCGACGATCGGAACGCACCGGGGCGCTGCACTGCGGCGCGGCGGCGGCTGCGCGGCGGACGCGCAGCTGATCGATCTACCACAAGTCCGGTGGCCTTGCCTGCCCGCTGCGCAGATCCTCTTCGATCGTCTGCCGGTGGAATTTCTGCACGGTGCGCGAAATGCGCTGCAGGATCGCGCGGCTCTCGGCCGTCACCTCCAGTCCAACAAACTGGATCGCGACGCACAGGTCGTTCTGCGCGTCATGCCGCACGCCGCGGAAGTGCGCGTTGCAAAGTGCTGGCGGACGACCGTCGGGCAGGTGCAGCTCGATGCCCAGCGTGGCGCGGTCGTCCCAAGGCGGGGCCTGCAGTTGATTCAGGCGGATCAGCGCCCCGCCGCATGAAATGTCCAGCGCGTGCCCGCTGACAACGGTCAGCGTTGCGGATTGGGCCGCGTTGCGCGCGTTCGCGCCGCCGGGCCAGGCGTTCACCACCAAGGGGGTCGCGGGCGGCACCGGCGTGCGGTAGTACACGCGGCGCTGCAACTCCATCAGCGTGGCCGGCCAGCGATAGCGCACCGCAGGAATGCTGGCGCTTGAGTCAATGACGAAACGGCCCTTGGCTTCGACCACGGTCGCGAACATCACCTTGCGGCTCTTGTAGCGCACCGTCAGGCCCACGCACTGGCCGGAATCGACGTTCGGCGGCGTCTGCCCGTCCACCGGCTGGTAATCCAGCACAAAGAAGCGGCGGCTCGGGTCAGATTCCAGGAAGCGGCTCTTGAACGTGCTCCATTCGTCTCCGCTCTGCAGCGTCAGCACCGCCAGGGCGTTGTCACGCACCGACTGTTCCACGACCTCGATCGTATCCTGCATGGTCAGAAGTCTGCGCGGTCGCATGCGTGTTACTCGCCTTCGGTTTCGATTTTTAGATTCGTGATCATCAACGCACCCAGCACGCTGCGCAGCCGTTCGATCGCGGCTTGTGCGGCGCTGTCTGCCGCGTCGGGCGCGAACGTCAGCCCCACGCTCAGTTGATTCTGCTCGGCGGAAAAAGTCTTGTTGCAGATCGTGACCGGCAGATCGAACGGCTCGTCGTGTCCCGGCAGCTCGAATACCACCCGGGCCGGGTCCCCAACCAGCAGCACATCGGCCCACTCGTTGCCCGGCAGGTGGCAGAGAATCCCGTCGCCGCTGATATCCCCCAGCATGCCGACGCGCGGGGCCGGCGCGCTCGGGCTGAACACGCTCAGCGGCTCAACCGGCTGCACGATCGCCCGCTCAAAGCGGCGGCGATTGGCGACCTGCATCGCCTCCGGCTGCGCCAGCACCAGCCGCGGCGGATTGGTCGCGTCAAACAGGTCCAGGATGCAGGTGCTGAACAGGAAAAGCTGGCCTGAGAGCATCAGCCGCACATCGCAGTATGAGCCGACCAGGTGCGTGAGCATCGGCGTGTAGCCGCGGTCCTGAAGCTGGATATGCAGCAGGCGGCCCTCGCGCTCCACCAGCGTGCCCAGCAGCGCTTCGTCCGCCGGCGCGCTGCGCGCGTCGACCTCGAAGAGCGCTCGGCTGCGCAGGGCCTGCTCCAGCGCGCGGTTGGCTTGTCGGGGCGTCAGATCAAGTGAAAACAACATTCGTTCACTCCTGTCCGGACGTGACGGCGGCGGGACACAGCGCGTGACCGCGCTGCTGCGCCGCGAAACGAGCGACGCGCGAAAAGAGCGCTTGCAGCTTGGCCCGGTCCTCTACCGGGTGTGTCGACCAGCACAGCTCGGTCTGACCGTCGCAGCCCGCCTGCGTGCGCGTCAGGCGCACCACCAGCTCGCAGCGCTGCGGCTCGCCGGGCAAGTCGAAATCCAGCCAGCACACGTCCCCGGGCCGCAGCGTGCGCGGCGCCGCGCCGCGGACCTGCGTGACCGACAGGCTTGGCGTGAGCCGCGCCAGGCGCACTTCGAAGCGCAGCTCAGATTTTAGAATTCCGCTGATCTGCGCCGGAATCGGATCGACGTCCTGGAGCGCGTCGCGATCGGGCGGCGCATCTTCGGCCGGCACAATCCGCAGCGGCATGTCTATCTTGAGTGCGGTCACACCAGCGGCCGAATCGCCGCGCAGCGCGCTGCGGAATCGATACGGCTGACCCTGGTGCGTGAAACACACGTGGCAGGCGGCCTGCGGCGAGAGCGCTACAGGTTCTTGCGGGGCCTCGAGCAGCACGCCATCCGGCTCAAGCGCCAGAAAGCGGCAGGTCAAGGCCTGCTCCGGCTGATCGATGCACGTCAGCCGCGCCGCGGCCCGTTCGCGACAGGCTTCCAAGAGTAGAGCGATCTGAGCGCGGCGGCTGGCGAGTGCGTTGGACATCGTAGTGTTCCTTCTCGCTTACAGGAGACGCGAAGGTCTTCGGCGATCGCGCGCCGCGGCTTCATCGGCTGCGAGCGTGCGGCGCTCGCCCGGGCGCGGAGCTCTTGCTGTTTCCGGAACTCACGCTGCGGCGAGTTGCGCAACGCGCGCGGGTCCGTGAAACCGTTCCGCGGACTGCCCTGGGGCGGGCCGAGATCGGACGCGGATTCGTTGGCAGAGATGTTCGGAACCGCGCGGCGCGAACGCCCGATCATTGGCGCCGCGCGCCGCGCGCCGGATTTCGCGGAAGGTGCGCGAAAACAGCCCGCGCGACACCGATAATTCGTGTTTGCGCGCGGGCGACGCACCTTCGCTCAGTTTGAAAACGCGGTGGCGCGTCTTCGCCCGGTCTGAAGTCGCTCGCGGCGCTCAATTTCGCCTCAACGGGGCGACAGCGTGTCCGCACCGCCGATTTGTCCGCGGAGCGAAGCGAGCTCGCGGCGAATCGGGTAAAACTGCGCTGTCCGGCCGCGCGGCGACGAGCCGAGAAGGCCTGAATCGACGCGTGCGGGGATCGAGCAGAGCAGGACGCGCGCCGCGGCTCTGATACGGGAGCGCATCGCGGGGCAAACGACGCGAGGAAAGCATGTCGCAAATCGAAAAAGTCGCCGTCATCGGCCTGGATTGTGCCGAACCCAGCCTTGTCTTTGATGCCTGGCGTGAGCTGCTGCCCAATCTCGGCCGGCTGATGCAGAACGGTCAATGGGGCCAGCTCGAAAGCTGCATGCCGCCCATCACCGTCCCGGCCTGGAGCTGCATGACCACCAGCAAGGACCCCGGCACGCTGGGCGTTTACGGCTTCCGCAATCGCAAGGACCACACCTACGACGGACTCTCGATCGCCACCAATCTGGCCATCAAGGAGCCGCGCGTCTGGGACCTGCTCGGCGCGGCGGGCAAAAAGTCGATCAGCATTGGCGTGCCGCAGACGTTTCCGATCACGCGTCCGCCGAATGGCCTGCAGGTGACCTGCTTCCTGACACCCGGCATCGACAGCGATTACACCTATCCGAAGGAGCTGAAGCAGGAGATCGCCGGCGTGGTCGGCGAATACATCATCGACTGCAAGGACTTCCGCACCGAGAACAAGCAGTGGCTGCTGGACCAGATCTACGAGATGACCGACAAGCGCTTCAAGCTCTGCAAGCACCTGCTCGCGAACAAGCCCTGGGACCTGTTCTGGATGGTCGAGATGGGCACCGACCGCATTCACCACGGCTTCTGGCAGTTCATGGACCGCCGACATCATCGCTACGAGGCCGCCAACGCGTTTGAGAACGCCATCCGCGATTATTACGTGCACCTGGATGGGTTGATCGGCGAGCTGTTAGACGTCATCGATTTGCAGAAGACGGCCATCTGGGTCGTCTCCGACCACGGCGCCAAGCGGATGGATGGCGGCTTCTGCTTCAACGACTGGCTGATTCGCGAGGGCCTGCTGACGATGAAGCAGCCCGTCAGCGGCAAAAAGCAGTTCAAATTCGACGAAGTTGATTGGGCCAGGACGAAAGTCTGGGGCGAAGGCGGCTACTACGCGCGCTGTTTCATCAATCGCGAGGGTCGCGAGTCGCAGGGGCAGGTCAAGGCCGCCGAGTACGAGGACTTCCGCGACCAGTTGATCCGCAGGATCGAGGCGCTCTGCGATCACCAGGGCCGCCCGATGAACAACCGCGCCTACAAACCCGAAGCGATCTACCAGAAGGTCAACGGCGTCGCGCCGGATCTGGTCGTGATCTTCGGCGACCTGCATTGGCGCAGCGTGGGCACGATCGGCAATCCGGACGTGTACACGTTCGAGAACGACACGGGCCCGGACGACGCCAATCACGCGCAGCAGGGAATGTACATCCTGTCGCATCCGTCGCTGCCGGCTCGTGGCCGCGTAGATGCGTCGCTGTACGACGTGACGCCGACGATTTTGCGGCTGCTGGGCCAGCCGCCGCGCGACGGGCTGGTGGGTAAGGCGTTGGTGTAGGCGGGTGCATCGCGCTACGGGCTGCGATCACGTTTCGGCGCGGTCGGGCCTGCGTGCGGTTGATGCGGCGACAGTCCGGGCCTGACCTGTCCCTTTCGGTCCCTCACGTTCGCGGCCTTGAATGCGCGACCCGGCACGACTCGGTATGCAGCCTGTCGAGAGATGTGTCGCGCCGCAACGCCGGCCTGTGCAAGCGCCTCGCGGGTTTGTTACACTCCGTAGTTCGCGGCCGACCGCCGCGGGCGAGGAGAGCTTATGCCGCCCTTGGCGTTGGTGGAGCTGCTCGGTCAACTGCCGCAGAGCAGCATTTACGTTTCCCCGTTCAAGCTGCTGGCGATGCTGGTGCTGTTCACGCTCTGGGTGCTTTACGCCCAGTGGGTCGACAAGGACACCATCGCCGTCAACACCTTCCGGGTGGTCTGGAATGTCGTCACGCTCGCGACCGGCTTCGTCGCACTCGCGCTGCTGCTGCTGCTGCCGATCTTCTGGGCCGGGCTCGCGGCCTTCGCGGTGGTCAACCTCTCGGCGGCGGCGGTTTACATCATCCACCGCAACGGCCTGGTCGAAGAATCCGACAAGGTCTTGACCGCGGCGCACCTGAAGCGGGTCTTCACGCAAGGCTTCAGAGGCGGCAAAGCGAAAAAGGCGGTCGAGGTCAAAGAGCGCGTCCGCATCACCACGCCTGCGAAGAAGATCGTCCAAATTCCTGAGGAAGAAGCCGCCCGCGAGCAGTTCCGCATCGTGCAGGATCTGCTGTTCGAGGCGCTATTCCGCCGCGCCAGCCTGGTCGAGCTGCTGCCCGCCGGGCAGGCGACCAAAATCACCATGCAGGTTGACGGGGTCAGCGCCGAGCGCGAGCCGCTGCCGCGGGCGGCGGGCGACGGCGTAGTCTCCTTCATCAAGACCATCGCCGGGCTCAATCTGGAAGAGCGACGCAAGCCGCAGGCCGGGAAGCTGATGGTCGCGGTCGGCGACAACAAGTACGACCTGCAGGTCAAGACGGACGGCTCTACTGCCGGCGAGAAGCTCACGCTGCGCTTCATCGGCGCGGAAAAGTCGCTCAAGATCGCCGACATCGGCTTCAGCGACGCGCAGCTACAGACGTTTCGCAATGAAGTTATGGCGCCCGAGCATGGCGTCGTGCTGGTCTCGACGCCGCCGGCATGTGGCCTGACCACCACGATCTACTCCATCGCCCGGAGCCACGACGCGTTTCTGCTGAACATCCAGACGCTCGAATACGCCAAAGATCTCGACATCGAGAACGTGACGCAGCACGTCTACAGCGGCGATGGCGACAAGACCTTCGCGGCCGAACTGCAGAAGGTCGTGCGCACCGATCCGGACGTGGTCGTCGTGCCCGAGCTGCGCGAACGGCAGGCGGCCGTGATCGCGGCGCAGGCCGGCGTCGAAAAGCAGAAAGTCTACCTCGGGCTCAATGCGGGCGACGTCTTCGAGACGCTCGCGAAATGGATCCAGGCGGTCGGCGACCCCACGCTGGTCTCCAAGAGCCTCTTGGCCGTCGTGAATGGCCGGCTGCTGCGGGTGCTGTGCAACTCCTGTAAGCAGCCCTACAAGCCCGAGGCCGCCCGGCTCCAAAAGATGAATATGCCCGCCGACAGCGTGCTGCATCGCCCGCCCGAGCCGCAGGTCGACAAGCACGGCAACCCGATCATCTGCCAGAGCTGCCAGGGCTCGGGTTATCTGGGTCGCACGGGCGTGTACACGATCCTGGTCGCCGACGACGGTCTGCGACAGGTGATCCGCAAGGGTGGGTCGGTCGCCGACATTCAGGCCTACGTCTTGAAGAAGGGCGGCCTGAATTTGCAGGCCCAGGCGCTGCAGAAGGTGGTTTCGGGTGTGACGAGTATTGAAGAAGTCGCCCGTGTGAGCAGTTCCAAACCCGCCAGCAAGCCCGCGGCTGGCCCCAGCGCTGCCAAGCCCGGCCCGGCGGCGCAACCCGCCAGGTGAAAAATTATGGTGATGAACATCATTGCCGGCGCGCTGATCGTCGGCATCACGTTCGTGAACTCGATCTTCGGCCTCTTCAGCGGGCTGATTAATCTGTTCTGCACGATCTTTGCGGCGTGCGTGGCGTTGGGCTTCTGGGAGCCGATCGCCGGCTGGATGGCGAAGGACATCGGCTTGCCAGCGATCGCGCCTTACGCAGGCCCGGTCGCGATCGTGCTGCTCTTCGCGCTGACGCTGACGCTGCTGCGCGTGCTGGCGGACAACTACGTCCGCGGCAATGTGCACGTGCCCGTCTATGTCGATTGGGGCGGCGCGGCCGTCTGCGGCTTGCTGAGCGCGATGATCAGCGTCGGCATTCTGGTGATCGGCGTGCGAATGCTGCCGCTGGGCTCCGAGCCGCTTGGCTACGCCTCGTTCGAGCGTACCGAAGAAAAACAGGACAATCTCGCGGTCTATCGCGCCGGCGGCGTGCTACTCAACCCCGACGGTTTCACCGCCAACCTGGTCAGCTATCTCAGCGGCGGCAGCCTTCGCGGCACGACGCCAATGAGCGAAGTCTATCCAGATTTCGCCGAGTGGATCCGCTGGAGCGGCAACACGGTGCAAAGCGAGTCTTCTCCCGCGCCGCTGCGCGACAAGGGCGACGGTTTCACCGCCGGCATTGAGGTGCAGCAGTGGTGGGAGCAGAAAGAAGCGCTGAAGGCCCGCTACCGCGAGCTGCAGCCCACCAAGGACCAGCCCACCCCGCCGTTCTCCTCCGATCGCGACTACCGCCCCGCCGCCGGCGCGCGGCTGATCGGTGCGCGCGTCGTACTCAAGAATGCCTCGGCGGATCGCGTCAAGGGCGGCGGGCTGCACCTGTTCCGCCCCTCGATGATCCGCGTGGTCGGCACGGTCGGCGACGATCCACAGCATTACTTCCCGCGCGTCCTCGGCGGGATCGACGAGCTGCTCGTCGCGGCGCGGCGAATCGTCGACCCCGACAATAATTTCTCGATCGTCGCCGACGGCGACAAGCCGATCGACGTGTTCTTTGAGGTCGATCAGGAGTTCAAGCCGCGCTTCCTGGAATACCGCCGACATGCGCGGGCCGTCATGCCCGCGGTCGCCGTCGCCAAGGCTCCCGCTCCGGCCGCGTTCACGGCCAAGGGCACCGGCCCCGGCGGCGCGGGCGATCGCCAAGCCAGCGGTGCACTTTCGTTCATTGACTCCGTCTCCGGCAGCGGCAGCGGTGACAACGACCAGCTCCCACGCGACCTCTCGATCGCCACGCTGCGGCGGAATCTCGATGTGAAAATCACGGGCGAGCTATTCGAATCCGGACGGATCAGCGGCGAGCTCGAGCGGATCAACGCGGAGAGTGGCGACACCGTCAAGAAATTTAAGGTGCCGGAAGGCTTCCGCCTGTGCCAGATCCGCTACCGCCCGCGACAGGCGCTCACCACCGCGGGCCAGGTGTTCAACTACGTCGCGCGGACGGTGAACCAATACAACGTGAAGGACAACGCCGGCGAAGACCACCCGCTGGTCGGGTACTACGCTGTCGTGAAACGCAACGGCAAAGATTTCATCGAGCTTTTCTACACTGGGCAGCGGAACGACCCGGCATTCCGTTCAATGCTGGATTTCAAAGAAATCTCGGCGGCCGAGCTGACCGCGTCCGACGAGAGCGAACTGGGCCTGCTGTTCCTCGTCCCGCCATCGCGAACGGTGACCACGGTCTTCAGCCAAGGCGGGCAGGTCGATCTGGGACAGGGTTTCCCGATGGCCGGCGGCTGAAAGCGCGGCCCGTCAGGGACATCCGTTCCATCGGCGCCGTGCACGCACCCAGGTTGGATGTGGGCGACCGCGCGCCGATCCAATCCAGAGCCGCGCGTAAGCAAGCGATTGGGTCGGAATGCCGGCGTGCCGGATTACGGAGGCGGCTGCTGCGCCGTCCGCTCCGACGGATAGCGCGGCGTGGGCCGTTGCGCTTCGCTCTCGGCGATCAGCGGTGCGAGATACTCCTGCGCGAATCGCCGCGAGGCCCAGCCGCCATGTGTGCCGCTCGCGCCCTGCTTGCGCAACTCCGAGCTCCACTTGATCTGCCGCAGCTTGGTTTGATAGAGCTCGCGATCGGCGCTGTTGAGCGTCGCGGGGATTTCGAAGCCCACCGCGCCGGCCGAGGAGCCGTACTCGCGATCGATTGAGCCAAAGAGCGTCGTGCCCAGCCGCAGAAAGCCGACGTCATACGCCGAGTAGAAGCTGACGATGCCGGCCCGTGCGCGGCGCAGTGCGTTGGAAAGGTCATACTCTGGCGAAAGCGCCGGCGCCAGCAGCACCACTAGGTCGATCTGTCTGCCGGGCGGCAGGGCCTCGAGCGTGAGCACCGCGATGCCTGCGCCGCCGGAATGCCCGATCAGCGTGACCGGCCGGCCGGGGAAGCGTTCGCGGTAGGCGACGATTTTTCGGGCGAGGGCCTGCGCCTGCCGCAGGTTTCGCTGGTAGCTGGCCAGGTTGAAGACGAAGCCGCCGGGCAAGCCGGTGGTCCAGTCGTAGACTTCGATCGCAGACGTGACGCCGCCTTCGGCCAGCCCCAGTACGATGTCGCGGTTCCAACGGCTGGGCCCCTCGATACCCGGCAAAACGTACACGATCCCGCGTTGGACGCGGGCTTCCGAGCGAATCCGGGCCGGCCCGTAGCAGCCGCCACACACGAGCAATCCCAGGGCCAATCCAGCGACCAGCGCCGCCCGCACGGCGCCGGGCCCACGCCAATTTAACGGAACCGCCGCGCACAACGGGCGCGGCGCCTGGATCGCGTGCGGGCAACGCCGACGGCGGATCGGCCCGGTGTTTTGCGGCGGACAGCTACTCATACGGAGCATCCTATCGGAAAGGCGAAAGCCGTCACCCTGTAACGACACGCCCCGCAGCGGCGCGTTAGCCGCTCCCAGCCGAGCGCGGCGCGCCGGCAAACGCGAAAGAGAGCGGCTGTTCATTGTTCTGATTTGGACTGGCCTTGGCGCCGCAGCGCGCCCCGGCAGCGCCTGTCTCGTCGCCGCCGTAACGCATGCGCGCTGCGGGCATCGAATGTGCAGTTCGCGTGAGGCAGCCCGCGTTGAGAACAAACGTGGTTGCGTGCGCTGCGCGCTGCCGCATCAAGCGCAGCGTTCGATAGCCGCGCGTCCTGCGCGCGTTCGTAACTGGGAGACTCGATGAGCACAACAGGCGCCGACCGTCAGCCCGCAGCGATGACCAGCACGCTCATTCGCGAGCTGATGCCGGACCAGCTTCCGGCGGTGGTGATGCCGGAGTGCGAGGTCCGGCCCGTATTGAAAGGGCAGAAGGCGCTCGTCACGGGCGCCAGCTCGGGCATCGGCCGCGGGATCGCCGTCGCGCTGTGTGCCGCCGGTGCGGATGTCATGATCAATTTCGTCGGCGACGAAGCCGCGGCGCGCGAGACGGTCGAGGCCGCTACACATTGCGGCTGCACAAATCGCGGCAGGGCGCTCGCGCACCGCGCCGACGTCTCGGACGAAGGCCAGGTGGCCGAGATGTTTCGCCGCATGCGCGACGAATTCGGCGCGATCGACATCCTGGTGAATAACGCCGGGCTGCAGCAGGACGCGCCGATCGAGGAGATGACGCTGGCGCAGTGGAACAAGGTGATCAGCGTCAATCTCACCGGGCAGTTTCTCTGCGCCCGCGAGGCGGTCCGCGAGTTCAAGCGCCGCGGCGTTCGCAAGGATGTGTCCTGCGCCGCGGGCAAGATTGTCTGCATCAGCAGCGTGCACGAGGTGATCCCCTGGGCGGGGCATGTGAATTACGCGGCTAGCAAGGGCGGCGTGTTCCAGCTCATGAAATCGATCGCGCAGGAAGTCGCCCCGTGGCGCATCCGCGTCAACAGCATCTGCCCGGGCGCGATCCGCACGCCGATCAACCGCGCCGCGTGGGAAACGCCCGCGGCCTACAACGACCTGCTGAAGCTGATTCCCTACAAGCGCATCGGCGAAGTGGAAGACATCGCCCGATTGGCGGTCTGGCTCTCCAGCGACGAGGCCGATTACATCACCGGGGCCAGCCTGTTTGTCGACGGCGGAATGACGCTCTATCCGGGTTTTGAGGCGGGTGGATGACCGAGATCGCCGCCGCCGCGCGCAGATTCGGCAAGCGAACGGTCGAACGCCAAATCCGATCACACTGGAAACCCGAAGGATCGCCGCGCGCTCGGTGCGCTGCGAGGGCTTCTCAGACGCCCGCAAGAGGAGCTCGATCATGACCGATCCGAACGTGGCCATCATCAGTGGCGCCAGCGGACGCCTCGGCGTCGCTTGCGCCACGGCATTTCAGGCGCGCGGCCTGCGCACCGTGCTGACCGATCACTCGGACGAGCGGCTGCGCGCGGCGTACCCTGACCTTGCAAACTGCCCACAGCACCTGCTGCTGGGCGGCGTCGACCTGGCCGAGCCGCACGCCGCCGCCGCCGTCGTCGCGCAAGCCATGCATCGCTTCGGGCGGATCGACGCGCTGGTGAACACGGTAGGCGCGTTTCGCGGCGGAGCGCCGCTACATGAAGACGATTCGCAAACCTGGGAATTGATGTTTAACGTCAACGTTCGCACCACGGTCAATTTCTGCCGCGCGGTCGCACCAATCATGCTGCGGCAACGCCGCGGGAAAATCGTGAACATCGCCAGCCGGGCCGCGCTGGCCGGGGCGGCGGGCCTGAGCGCCTACTGCGCGTCGAAGGCCGCGGTCGTGCGGCTGACGGAAAGTCTCTCAGCCGAGCTGAAGCTCGCGGGCATCAACGTGAACTGCATTCTCCCCGGTACGCTCGATACGCCCGAGAACCGTCAAGCGATGCCGCAGGCCGATCCGCAGACGTGGGTCACGCCGCAAGCGGCCGCGGACGTCGTCGTTTTCCTGACGAGCGACGCCGCCCGCGCGATTCACGGCGCAGCGATTCCGGTCTACGGGACGTCGTGAGCGGCTGCCCGCTCCTGGCGGTACCGGTCCGTCAAATCGCCGTTTCTGGATCTTCCGAATCGGGCTCCATCGCAGACTTGAGGCACTCAGCCGTACGCCCTGGGCGTCACCGGCGCATTGCGCGTGCCGGCGACACGTTTCATCGGCGTTCGCATCAAAGCATGGGCGCGGCGGCTAGTCCTGGACGCCGCGATCCTTCATCTGCTGCGCGGAGGACGAAACAATGTCCGCTCCTGGCTACGACGTGATCATCATCGGCACTGGCGCAGGCGGCGGCACGCTCGCCGCAAAGCTGGCGCCGTCCGGCAAGCGCATCCTGATCCTGGAGCGCGGCGGGTTCGTGCCGCGCGAGAAGGACAACTGGAGCACGCGCGCGGTCAACCTGGAAGGCCGATACAACACGAAGGAAACCTGGCGCGACAAGGACGGCCGTGAACTACATCCGCACACAAATTACTATGTCGGCGGAAACACCAAGTTCTACGGGGCCGCGCTGTTCCGCCTGCGCAGCGCGGACTTCGGCGAAATCCGCCATCACGGCGGCGTCTCGCCGGCCTGGCCGATTCGCTATGAAGAACTGGAGCCCTACTACGCCGCCGCCGAACGCATGTACCACGTGCATGGGCTGCGCGGCGAAGACCCCTGCGAACCGCCGGCCAGCGGTCCGTTTCCGTACGCGCCCGTCAGCCATGAGCCGCGCATCCAGCAACTGCATGACGATCTCTCCGCCCAGGGCCTGAAGCCCTTTCACGTGCCGCTGGGCGTCATGCTGGACGAAGAGAACCCGCACAAGAGCCGCTGCATCCGCTGCGAAACTTGCGACGGACACCCCTGCCTGGTGCAGGCGAAATCCGATGCGCACGTCTGTGGAATCGAGCCGGCCCTGACGCATAGCAACGTCACGCTGCTGACCGGCGCACTGGTGCGCCGCCTCGAAACCAGCGCCTCCGGCCGCGAAGTTACCGGAGTCATCGTGGAACGTCAGGGAAGCGAGGAGCGCTATCGCGGCGCAATCGTGGTCGTGAGCTGCGGCGCGATCAACTCCGCGGCGCTGCTGCTGCGCTCGCGCAACGAGCGGCACCCGCGCGGGCTGGCGAACGCATCAGATGTCGTCGGCCGGCACTACATGGGCCATATCAATTCGATCCAGATGGCTCTCTCGCTCTGCCCCAACCCGACCGTCTTCCAAAAAACGCTGGCGATCAACGACTTCTACGGGCCGTCGCCGGCTTGGGAATTCCCCATGGGCCACATCTCGTTCGTCGGCAAACTCGACGGCGACACGCTGCGAGCCGGCGCGCCCGGGCTGGTGCCCGGCTGGACACTCGACAAAATGGCCAAGCACTCGCTGGATTTCTGGCTCACCAGCGAAGACCTGCCCGATCCAAACAACCGCGGCTCGCTCGACGCGAACGGCCAGATCGTGCTCAGCTACACGCCCAACAACGAAGAAGGCCACAAGCGGCTGATCGCCAAGCTGCGCGAACTGCTGAAGCACACGACCCGCTGCGGCGTGCACGGGCACGAGTGTCACCAGGGGCTGCTGGCGCGCTCCCTGTGGGTCGGGCAGCGCATCCCACTCGCCGGTGTCGCCCATCAGTGCGGGACCATCCGCTTCGGCCGCGATCCGCAGAGCTCCGCGCTGGACCCGTTTTGTAAGGCACACGAACTAGATAATCTGTACGTAGTGGACGGCAGCTTCTTCCCCTCCAGCGGCGCGGTGAACCCAGCCCTGACAATCATGGCCAACGCGCTGCGCGTCGGCGATCACCTGCTGACCCGGCTGCGCTGAGCCGAGCGCTGCGATCGCGATCGCGGTTCATTTCGGGCCGCGAGCGTCGGCAACTGTTGACCGCCGAGCACCCAGCGGCGCCGCGCGGCTTAGGCCGTCAGCGCCCGCAGCGCGCGGTAGTCGGTCTTGCCCGTTCCCAGCACCGGGATCCGTTCGAGCCGAAGCACGCGGCTGATGTTGTGCAGCCCGGAGAGGTTCGCCTCGCGGATGAAGCGGTTCGCGGTCGCGCGATCGATCTCGCGCGTGGTGAACAGCACGATTTCCGGGTGCTCCTCATTCGCCGAGGACTCCACCGCCAGCACCGGCCCTTCCGCGGTTTCATTTTCAGGGACGAGCTGTCGCTCGAGCACCGCCTCGATCGCCGGCAGTGAGATCATTTCGCCGCCGAGCTTCACAAAACGCTTCAGCCGGCCGCGGAATACCATGTTTCCATCCGGCTCTTCGACCACCAGGTCGCCGGTTCGATACCAGTGCTTCCCCTCGAATTCCACGAACGGCGAGCGCGCCTCGCCCAGGTAGCCGCCAAACACACTCGGCCCGCGCACGATCAGCATTCCGGGCGTACCCGCCGGCACGCGCTGCGTGACCTCCACGTCCACGATCGCGTGCTCGACGGAAGGTAGCACGCGCCCGATCGTGCCGGGCCGCGCGCCCTGCTCGCGATTGGCACTGATGATCGGCGAGCACTCGGTGACGCCGTAGCCCTCAAAGACCCGCGCCTTTGGGCAGCGCTCGGCGAGGGCCGCGTAGGTGCGCTCCGGGCATTTTTCGGCACCCGTGACCGCCAGCCGCAGCGAGTCGAGCTGGCCCGGCGCGGCGGCCCGCACGATGCCGTACAGAAACGTGGGCGTTCCGCAGATCAGCGTCGTGCGGTAGGCCTCGATCAGCCGCGCCAGCACCCAGGGCTCGGTCGGATTGGCGTGGTACACCGTGCGGATGCCGCTCAGCAGCGGCAAGAGCATGGTGACGCTCAGTCCGAACGAGTGGAACGGCGGGAGAAAGCCGATCATGCGGTCGTTGCTCTTGAGCGTGTAGGTCTCGACCACGTCGCGCAGATTGGTCAGGATGTTCGCGTGCGTCAGCGGCACGGCCTTGGGCAGCGCCTCAGAGCCGCTTGTCAGCAGAATCGCGGCGATCTGCGGGAGGTTGTCGGTGCGCAGCGCCGACCAATCCAACCGGGCGCGGATGGCCGCGGCCAGCTTGGTCGAGGTCTTGATTTTGGCGGCCAGCGATTCGAGCAGCAGCAGCTTGCCGCGCAGACCGGTGAGATCGACGCCCTGCGACTCGATTCGGGCCACGAGCGGCCCGGCGGTCAGCACGTGCTGCGCGCCGGTCAGCTCCAGCGCGTGGGCCATGTTCCGCGCGCCGGTGGTCCAGTTCAGCATGACCGGCGTCTTGCGGGCGAAAAGCGCCGCCAGGTACACGGCGACCGCGCCCGCGGATGCCGGCAGCATGATCCCGATACGCTCTCCCGGCAGCGCTTCGAATCTCGGCTTGAGCACCAGGATGGACGTGAGCAGGTCGCGATAGCGCAGCGCGCCGCGCATCTGATCCGCGACCGCGACGCGCCCGGGCCCGCAACGCGCCTGCGCCAGGAAGACCTCGGCGAGATTCGAGCCGGCCGGGACGTGCACGCGCGCGTCGGGCTGCGGCGTGAACCACGCCGGCGGCGTGGGCTTGAGTTCCACCGGTCGCGCCGCGGCCGCTTCGCCGCGGGCGGCGAGCAAGACGTCGCCGACGGTCTGCAGTGCGGCGACATCACCGGGCGCCGAGCCGAATTCGCGCCCGAGCCAGACCAGCAGCTCGGATTTGGCGAGGCTGTCGAGCCCCAGGTCTTGCGCCAGGCGCAGCGAGTCGGTGATCTCGGCGATGCCGGTGGCTTCGCGCAGGTAATTGGCGACGATCTGTCGCGTGGATTCGGGCACGCTGCTCGAATCGCCCGCGAGCCGCTCGAAGTGCGGCTCTGGCAGCGGGCGCACACCGCCGCGCTCCCAGATGGTGTACGGCACGTAGATGGCGGGCGGCGCGTCCTCGTTATAGACGCGTTGCAGGTACTCGTTGAGCGCGTCGCGCGACCCGCCGCGCGGCAGATCGTGCGGCTCGAGCAGTTCGATGGTGACCTCGCGGCGCGGGCCGAAGAAGACGAAGTTTGCCAGCAGATGCCAGCAGTGTGCGCGGATCAGCCGGCGCAGCTCCGGGAAGCGGCCGCCGGCGAGGCTGAAGCTACTGCCCCACACGCCGCGTGTGCGAACGATGACGATGCGCGTGTTTGGCGCGTCTCGCAGCAAGTTTTCGACCGAGCTGTTTCCGCGCAGGTCTTCGTAGCGCGATCGGTAGATGTGTCCGGAAGGATAGAGCAGCATGTTTTCGCCGTCGGCCAGGCGGGTGGCGCACTGCTGCATGATCGCCAGCACCTGCTCGCGGGCCTGCGGACCATGACGGGCGATATCCGGCAGCGGTTGCACGTTGGCCTTGCTGGCCAGCCATCGCAGCACGGGCCGATCGATCTGGTCCTGGTCGGCCAGCGCGCCTGGCGCGAAACGCTTGTGCAGCCAGAGCACAACCAGCAGCGGGTCGATCAATGCTGGGTGATTCGCCAGGAAAAGAATGCCGCGCGTGCCGCGCCGAGCGACGGCGTCCGCGCCGATCAGCCGTACGCGATATCGCAGTCGGAGCAAAAGTCGAATGACCGCCCGGAGGAACGGAATCAGCATGGCTGCGACTATGCGGTCCGTCGCGATGCACTTCAAGGCGGCCGCGGCTAATACTCAGCAATTGCCGGCAGATCTGCGATCTCATCAGTCGGCGCGCGCCGCACGCCGGAATTTTGCCAAGCGTCAGCCACCGGCGATCGCGCCCAGAATCACGAGCGGCTCGTCGCCACGGATGACCGCGTCGGGCAGTGGGGCATCGGGCGAATCGTGCGACAGGTCTTTGCCGCACGCGAAGAAGCGGATCAACGGCCGGCGCGCGAGCGTGCTGTGATCGCGAATGGTGCCGCGGAGCATGGGGTAGCGTGCCTCGAGCGCGTCGAGCACGCTCCGCTGCGTGATCGGCCCAGCGACTTGCAGCGACACCTCGCCCGAGACGGCCGCCAGCGTGCGGAGGTGAAACGGCAATTCGAGACGGATCATCGGGCCACCTTCGCGATCAGCAGAACCTCAGCGGCCAATCCGCTTGCTACGCGAGCGTTTGAACTTCGACGCTCAGCACGGCGGGCAGGTCGCGGACGATTGGCGACCATTGTTCTCCGCCATCGGGTGAGGCGTACACCTGTCCGCCGGTGGTGCCGAAGTACACGCCGCAGGGATCGAGCGTGTCGATCGCCATCGCGCCGCGCAGCACGTTTACGTAGCAGTCTTGTTGCGGCAGGCCTTTGGTGAGCGGCTCCCACTCGTTTCCGCCGACGCGGCTACGGTAGACGCGCAGCTTGCCCTCGGGCGGGTAGTGCAGCGAGTCGCTGGTGATCGGCACGACGAAGACCGTGTCGGGCTCGTGTGCGTGGACGCGGATCGGGAAACCGAAATCGCACGGGAGATTGCCGCTGATCTTGCGCCAGTTTTCGCCGGCGTCGTCGGTGCGCATGATGTTCAAGTGTAGTTGCATGAAGAGCGTATTCGGGCGGGTAGGGTGCTGATCGATGCGATGCACGCAGTGTCCCACCTCCGGCGCGGGATCGGGCAAATATTTCGACGTCAAGCCGCGGTTGATCGGCCGCCAGCTCTTGCCGGCATCATCGCTGCGAAACGCGCCGGCGGCGGAGATCGCGGCGAAGATGCGGTTCTTGTTGACGCGATCGAGCACGATGGTGTGCAGGCCCATGCCGCCGGCACCGGGCTGCCAACTGGGGCCGGACTCGTGCCCGCGCAGCCCGGCCAGCTCATGCCAGCTTACGCCGCCGTTGGTAGTGCGGAAGATGGCAGCGTCCTCGACGCCGGCGAAGGCGGTGTCGGGGTCGTCAAGCGCGGGCTCGATGTGCCAGACGCGCTTGAACTCCCAGGGGCGCTGCGTGCCGTCGTACCACATGTGCGTGGTCATTGGCCGGCCGCTTGTGGGCGACGCGTCATACACGAAATTGTTGCTCTCACCCATCGGCATGCCGTCGGGCGTCGTGGTCGCGGCGCCGGGCGGCGTCGCGGGCTGCTCCCAGGTCGCTCCGCCATCGCGTGAGCGCTGAATGATCTGCCCAAACCAGGAGCTGTTCTGCGAGGCATAAATGCGATTCGGGTCAGCGGGCGAGCCCTTCATGTGATAAATCTCCCAGCCCGCGAAATGCGGCCCGCTGACACTCCACGAACGCCGCTGGCCGTCAGCGTTTAGGACAAATGCGCCCTTCTTCGTGCCGACAAGTACACGAATGCGACTCATGGTCTAACTCCGCAGGAAGATGTGCTCGCCCGAACTCGACCCAAACTATACACGCGCGGCGGAGCGTTGTGCCACAAGCTCCAGTGATTCCTCTGCCAGCTGTGGGGCATTTCGGCGCCGCGGCCTGACCTTTCGAGCGGAAATACTGCGACGGTGGATCGGCCTGGCTCAGTCCGTCCGCCCTGCTGGGTGAAAGACTTCGTGGCGCATCGCAAGCGCACAGTTCGCGATTTGCAGATCCGCGTCAGGCGCGATCGTGCGGCACGTTCGGCATCGGCAGCGCGCGCAGCACGGCCCGCACCGGGCTGGCGTCGAACCCAACCAACGGCAGCGGCAGCGCGATCAGCTCGTACACGCCGCTGGGCACGTCCGTGAGCACCAGACCTTCGAGGATCGCAAGATCCCGCGCCAGGAAGCGCTGGTGAGCCGGCAGGTCTTTGGAATCTGCCAGGTCGACACTGGGCGTATCCACGCCGATCAGCCGCACGCCGCGGTCCGCCAGAAAGTCGACCAGCTCGGGCGCCAGCGCCGCGAAGTCGCCGCGCCACTGGTTTGGATCTGGAAACGTGCCAGTCGCCAGCAGCACGCGCGGTGCGATCACCTCGCGCGTCAGCATCGCCGGCGTGATGCGCGTGTACGGCGCGACGCGCACGTGCAGCACCTGGCATTGCCCCAGGTATGTCTCGAGCGGCCGCTGCTCGATCGGCGGCGCGTCAACGCCGTAATGGCTCGGCGCATCGGCGTGTGCGCCCAGGTGCACGGTCGCGTTCATCGTCGACAGCGTGATGTTGGCGCCCTGCTTCATATCCAGCAGCACGCGGCGCGAGAGCGGCGTGTCACCCGGAAAAGTCGCTAGCGCCGGCGTGATCGGCGGCGTGATGTCGTACAGCATGCCCGGCTCCTACTCCGCCCGATCGTGTCGCGATCGGCGGCCGTGCAGTATGATCGCCAAGGAATCGTACGCGGTCTGCACGATTCACGCAGCGAAGCGCAACGGAGCACGCATGAGCACCGCGTTACCGCATGGCGCCGCGGACTTGCTGTCGCAATCGCCGTCGTACGCCCGCGCCATTCAGAACTTCAACCTCGCCGCCGATGTGCTGGCGCTCGACCCGAATGTCGCCGGACGCCTGCGCGTCCCGGAGAAAATGCTGATCGTCGCCGTGCCCGTCCGCATGGACGACCAATCGGTGCGCGTTTTCACTGGCTATCGCGTGCAGCACAGCGACTCGCTCGGACCGTTCAAGGGCGGCATCCGCTACCACCCGCACGTCGATATCGGCGAAGTCACCGCGCTGGCCATGGGAATGACTTGGAAATGCTCGCTCGTCGGTCTGCCACTCGGCGGCGCGAAGGGCGGCGTGCAGGTCGACCCGGCCAGTATCTCGTACTCTGAAAACCAGCGGCTCACCCGCCGCTACACCGCTGAGATTCTTTCGCTGATCGGCCCGGAGATCGACATCCCCGCGCCCGACATGGGCACCAACGAGCGCACCATGGCTTGGATCATGGATACATACAGCCAGAAATCCGGCCGCTTCACGCCCCAGATCGTCACCGGAAAGCCGGTCGACGTCGGCGGGTCGGCACTGCGCCGCGAAGCCACCGGCCACGGCTGCGTCTATGTCATCCAGGAAGCCGCCAACGAAATCGGCCTCAAGCTGCAGGGCGCGACCGCCGCCATCCACGGCTTCGGAAACGTCGGCTCGCACGCGGCGATGGAGCTCAGCCGCCGCGGCGTAAAGCTGATCGCCGTCGCCGACCATCTCGGCGGCTTCCGCCTGCCCGCGGGCTTCGACGTGCCGGCCCTGGTGCAGCACGCGGCGCAGCATGGCTCGCTCAAGGGCTGGAGCACGGGCGAGAAAATACCGGCCGACGACGTGCTCACCACCCCTTGCGACATTTTGCTGCCGGCCGCGGTGGGCAACGTTATCACCACCGACAACGTGCAGCGCGTCCGCTGCCGCATCTTGGCCGAGGGCGCCAATCAACCCACCACGCCGGAAGCAGACCTGCTGCTCAACCGCTCCGACGTCATGATTCTCCCAGACATCCTCTGCAATGCCGGCGGCGTGATCGTCTCCTACTTTGAATGGGTGCAGGGCGGCATGCACTTCTTCTGGAGCCAGGCCGAGATCGACCAGCGGCTGGGAGACCTGCTGCGGGCCGCGTATCAGCGTGTCCGCAAATTCGCCCGCGAGCGCGGCGTGCCCAACCGCATCGCCGCGCTGTGCACCGGGATCCAGCGCGTCGACCGCACCATGCGGCTGCGCGGGTTGTACGCCTGAGGCCAAAGCCGCTGTGACCACGCTGCACGCCTACATCCTGCGCGATTTGCTCAAGCAGTTCCTGCTGACGATCGTGGCGCTTTCCGCGATCGTCACCATGGGCGGCGGCGTGTTCAACGTCGTCCGCTACGAGGGCATCAGCGGCGCAGACCTGGTGCAGATCATCCCCTGGCTGCTGCCGATCGTCGTCACATTCTGCATGCCGGTCGCGGCAGTCTTCTCCGCCTCGATGGTCTACGGCCGGCTCGCCGCCGACAACGAGCTGCTCGCCTGCCGCGCCGCGGGCATCAACGTGCATCGCCTGTTTCTGGCTGCGATCCTGCTGGCCGTGTTCGTCGCGCTTTTCACGCTGATCTCCGGCAATTTCGTGATCCCCGGGTTCATGAAGCGCATCGATCGCTTCGCCCGCGCCAACATCAGCCAGATCGCCTACCAGCAACTGCGCACCAAGGGCCACATCGCCTACGGCAAGAAGTACTTCGTCACCGGCGAAAATGTGGAGCTGATCCAAGAGAAGGCGCTGACCGAGAAGAACTTCCCGGTCGGGCCGGATTTCAAGTACCTGGCCCTGACACGGCCCACCGTGCTGCAGCTCAACGACCAGGGCGAAATCATCCGCTTCACCTCCGCTGAGTGGGGCATGTGCCAGTTCGACACGCGCGACACGATCCGCGTTTCGCTCTTCGTCCGCGACGCGCGCGACCTGGAGGTCGGCCGCCGCGTCGTGCACGTGCGCCAGCAGGAGCTCGGCCCGATCGATGTGCCGCTGCCGTTTCCGCAGCGGCCCACCTGGATGGACCTGAACACGCTGGTGCGCTGGCTGGATCAACCCTGGCTGGCCGACCGCACCGGCCAGGCCACGCGCGCCTTCCTCGCACGCGTGCTGGTTCATCGCTTCGGCGTCGACTGCGTCGCGGCCCTGGCGGCCGGCCAGCCGCTCCGGCTGCGCGACGACGTCAATCACAGCTTCACGGTCAGCGCCGAAAAAGCCTTCTTGGCGCCAAACGGCCGGCCGCTGCTGACGCGCGCACGCGTGGTCATGGCCCGCGACGGCTTTGGCGATCTGGCGCGCTACGAGGCGCCGCAGGCCGAGCTGATCATGCGGCCCACGCCCGAAGGCGGCGGCATCGGCGAAATCCGCCTGCTGCGCAGCACCGAGCAGCCGGTCCTGGAATACAAGCTGCGATCCGACCGGCCAGAGCGGCCCGCCGAGCAGCTCACGATCAGCCTCGACCGCATCGAGCTGCCCGAGCACGTGCGGGCTGAGATGGCGGCGATAACACCCGCGATGGCGATCGACCCGCAGGTGGAGCTGCCGATCGATGCGGCGCTGCGCGAGCAGCGCGTCGGATTGTGGGCCTCGATCGATCAATTTCGCCGACAGGTGGCGGCCCTGATCCACTTCCGCCTGGGCTACGCCGCCAGCCCGATTGTCACGATCTTGATGGCGGCGGCGCTGGGCGTGATGTTTCGCGGGGCGCGGGCCCTGTCGGCCTTCGGATTGGCGTGCATCCCGTTCGCCGCCGTCACGATTCTGTGCGTGATGGGCCGCCAGCTCGCCGAGCAGCGCGGCACGACCGCGATCGGCGTGGGGGCGATCTGGGGCGGATTGCTGCTGTTCGTCGTGGCGAACCTTATCCTGCTACGCGCCGGTGTGCGGCGCTGAGGCCTGTCGATGTCGTTGATCGATCGCTACGTGGCACGCACCTACTTCTCCAGCTATCTGATCCTGCTGCTGGTCGGCATCGGCCTGTACGTGCTCTTCGACGTGCTCGCGAACATCGATGAATTCACCGAGGCCGGCGGAATCCCCGCTGGACGAGTCATCTCGCTGATGGCCGACTTCTACGCCCACAACATCCCGCTGTACTTCTCGCAACTGGCAGCGCCCGCGATGGCGATCGCCGCAGCCTTCACCGTCGGCGTGATGCTCCGCAACAACGAGCTGACCACGCTGGCCGCCGCCGGCTACCCGTTGCCGCGGCTGGCCGCGCCGCTGATCGTCAGCTCGATGCTGCTGATCGGACTGTGGGTCGCAAACCGCGAGCTGCTCATCCCGCGCTTCGCCGAGCAGATCGCCCGCAAGCACGACGACGTCATCGGGCAGGTGGCCGGCGGCGTGAACTGCGTCCGCGACGATGAAAACACGATTCTCACCGCGCTGAAGCTCTACGCCAACGACGGCCGCATGCAACGTGTCATTGCCGTGCGACACGACCCGCAAGGCGCCGCCCAGGATCTGATCGAAGCCGATTCTGCCACCTACGACCCGACCCGCGGCGTCTGGCGGCTCGAGCGCGGCCGGCTGATGCGGCTCGACCCACAGGACCAACCCTCCGATTCGCCGCTGGGCGAGCCGCTGCGGACCGAACCGATCGATGAGCTGAGATTCTCGCTCTCGCCCGGCGAGCTGCTGCTGCGACAAGGCACGCAATGGGCCGAGTTGCTCAGCCTGCGCGAAATGAGCGAGCTGCTCGCCAGTCGCACGCTCACGATCCGCCCAAAGATCGCCGCCGCCCGGCACGTGCGCCTGACGCAGCCGGTGCTGCAGATCATCCTGGTGCTGCTGGCGATTCCGTTCTTTCTGCGGCGCGTGCCGGCCAATGTGCTGGCCGCCGGCGGACGGGCCATGCTGCTCTGCGGTTTGTTCTTCGGCCTCGCCTTCGCCGTGCACAGCATGGAAGTGGACGAGCGCTGGGTGGCGACGGCGGCGTGGATCCCGATTCTCACGTTCGGGCCCATTGCCGTCTTCCTACTGTCTAATGTAGAAACCTGATTCGGGCGCGACCGCGCGCAGCGCTCGCATCCGTGTCACCAGTCGCGCGCTGGCGCTTTGAGGGGAACCGAAATGTCCACTGCCCATCGCAACGCCATATTGTTCCTGCTGCTGTGCGTGAGCGGCGACGCGCGGAGCGCCGCCGCACAATCAAACGCGACGTCGCCTCCCCAGACCGGCAGCGTGATCTTCATCCATCCCGATGGGACCTCCGCAGCCCATTGGCACGCCGCCAGACTTGCACAAGCCGGCCCGGACGGCGAGCTGAACTGGGACAAGCTGGCCCGCATGGCGGTTTACACCGGGCACCTGGCAAATTCGCTCTCCTCCAGCTCCAACGGCGGAGCAGTCGCGCATGCCTACGGCGTGAAGCCGCGCTACGACTCGTTCGGGCTGGTCGATGGCGCGCCGCTTACGTCCGCCAGCGGCAAGTCGCTCACGATCATGGAGGAGGCGGCGCAGCGCGGCCTGTCGATTGGGCTGATCAACAGCGCCAGCATCACCGACGCCGGCACGGGTGCGTTTCTGGCCCGCGCGCAGAGCCGCAAACCGCATGAGCAGATCGCCGCCCAGATGCTGGCGGCCGGTCCAGCGGTGCTGCTGGGCGGCGGCGAGCAGTGGTTCTTGCCAGAGACCGCGCAGGGCCGCCACGGCTCGGGTCGTCGAAAGGACGGCCAGAACCTGATCGAAGCCGCGCGAAAGGCCGGCTACTACATCGTGTACACGGCGGCAGAGCTCGGCAGCGTACCGGCCGGCACGCAGAAACTGCTGGGGCTCTTCGCCGCGGACGACACTTTCAATGACGAAGATGAGGAGACGCTGCGCAAACGCGGACTTCCGCCCTATCAACCGAGCGCGCCTACGTTTGACCAGATGCTCTCGGCGGCGCTGCCGATCCTGGCGGCCAACGGGCGGGGTTTCCTGCTGGTGGCGGAAGAGGAAGGCACCGACAATTTTCCGGGGGCGAACAACGCCTACGGCACGCTCGAAGCGCTGCGCCGCGCAGACGTCGCCATCGGCGTGGCCCGCGCATTCGTCGAAGCCAATCCGCGAACACTGCTGCTGACGGCCGCCGACAGCAGCGCCGGCGGAATGGAAGTGCTCGGACTGCCGGACTACTTCGACACGCCCGACAAGCCGCTTCCGAAGCGGCACGATGAGAACGCGCTGCTGGATGGTCGCGATGGAACCGGCACGCCGCCGTTCCTGGCCGCGGCGGACCGCAGCGGCAAGCGCCTGCCGTTCGGCATCGTCTGGACCGGGGACGACGACGTCGGCGGCGGCGTAATCGCCCGCGCACACGGGTTCAACGCCGACCTGCTGACGAGCAAAATCGACAACACCGGCATCTACACGCTGATGTATCGCACGTTGTTCGGCACTCCGCCACAGCCGCGCTGAATCGAAATCGCGCCGCGCGGCCGCGCGGCGCGGCGTCGGCGTCGCTACGATGCCGCTCCGCGATGTGGGCCAGAGCGCTGCTGCTACTGCTGGCGGTCGGATTGCCGGGGGTGATGCTTGCACCGGTCTGGCGACTGTCCGGCCTGGGCGCCGACGAAGACGACGTTCTCTACTACCTGCCCGCGCGGACATTCTTCGCCGAGAGCCTCGCCGCCGGTCAGTGGCCGCTGCTGAATCCCTGGAACGGGCTGGGTCGGCCGTTTCTGGCGGACCCGCAGACGGCGCTGTTCTATCCGCCGACCTGGCTGTTCGCGTTGCTGCCTGCGCGCACGGCCTACGCCGCCAGCCTCTGGCTGCACTACACGCTCGCGCTGCTGGGCATGTATCGGCTGCTGCGGGTGAACGGCATCGAGCGGCGGGCGGCGCTCTTCGGCGGGATTGCCTTCGCATTCAGCGGGTTTCTGCTGGCGCATCGTGCACACCTGACGATTCAGCACGCCGCCGCCTGGACGCCCTGGGTCCTCTGGCGGCTGCAGCGGCTGACGCACGGCTTCAGCGCCGCGCGGCTGACAACCGCGGCGCTGCTGGCGGCGCTGCAGTGTCACGCCGGGCATGTGCAGATCGCCGCGCTGACGGCCCTCGGCTCGCTCGCGTATCTGGTCGCCTGGCGCGGACGGGCCTTGCCGGCGCTGCGGGCCTGGCTGGCCGCGTGGCTGGCGTGCGGCGGCTTGTACGCCGTGCAACTTCTGCCCTCGTGGTACTACCTGCAGGAGTGCACGCGGGCCTCGCGAGCTTTCTGGATGTTCGTTGAGAACAGTTGGAACCCGCTCTCGCTGGTTAGCCTGCTGTTCCCGATGTTTTTCGGTCAGCGCACGCCGAATTTCTTCGCGCAGGCCTACTGGGGCCCTTCGCACCAATGCGAGCAGTTCGCATATCCCGGGCTGGTGGTGTTGATCCTCGCGCTCGCGACGCTGCGCGGCGCCTGGCGCGCCGACCCGCTCCGCCGGGCGGCCGTGGCGCTGCTGCTGCTGGGCGGCCTGACCGCGCTCGGACAATTCGGGCCGGTCGCGCCGCTGCTCTACTGCATCCCGGGGGCGAACATCTTTCGCGTCCCGGCGCGCGCCGTGCTCCTGGTGAATCTGGCGCTGCCGCTGCTCGCGGCCAGCGCCCTGAACGACCTGGGTCCGCGGCTCTCGCCGCAACGTGCCCGGTTGCGGGCCGCGCTGCTCGGGCTGACGCGCCGCGCCTGGATCTGGCTGGCGGTCGCGGCGGGAATGCTACTGAGCGTGCTGGCTTTCGCTCCGCTGTTCGACGGCGCGGCGCTGCGGGCCGCGTTTCAACCGACAAATCCGGCGATCGTCATCCCGCTCATCCTGCTGGCGCTCAGCGTAGCCTGCGTCGCGTTTGTCGCCCGCGGCTGGGACGCTCCGCAGCGGCACTGGCTGCTGACCGTCCTGCTCTGCGGCGATCTGGCGATCATCGGCTGGACGTTGGATGTGCCCGCGGGGGTGAATTCGGCCGGGCAACTGCTCGAACAGCGCATCCCAAGCTGGGCGCGGTGCGTCGCTGACTCCGGCGAGCGACTGTGGGTGGTCGCGGATACCGCGGGCGTGTATCGCAATCCGGTCGGCAAGCTGGCGGCGAATACAAACGCGCTGGCGCGGATTGCCGCACTGACCGATTACGGCCCGTTGCAGCCGCAGCGGCTCGACCACATGTTCGCGTTCAAGCCCTGGGGTGTGAGCGAGCGGGCCGCGGAGCTGCTGAAAGATCCGCTGTGGATGCAGTGGTTGCGCGTCGGCTGGGTGTTGCTGTGCGACGAGGCGCTGCCAGCGCCGGCCGACTGCGAGCTGATCGAACGCACGCCCGAGGGCTTTCGCCTGCTGCGCAACCGCATCACGCTCGCTCCGGCGTTTGTGCCGCCCGCCGACACCCCCGCCGCCGTGCACGTCTCTCAAATCGCGCCGCACCGCTGGACGATCGTGGTCGACTGCAGCCGACCGGCCGGCACGACACCGGCGCGCAGCGCTGCGGCTCCGCGGCGGCTGGTGGTCTCGACGCTGCTGCTGCGCGGCTGGCGGGCGGAAGTCGACGGGCGCGAAGTCGCGCTGCACCCGGCATACGGCGCGCTGCTTTCAGTCGAGTTCGACGCGTCCAAAAAAACGCCAACACGCGTCGAGCTTGCGTATCAGCCGCCAGGACTGTGGGCCGGCGCGGCGATCAGCCTGACGACGCTCACGTTGCTGCTGCTGGGGTGCCTCTTTCTGCGGGGCGCCGCGGCGGCTGCGGTTCGGGACTTGGACGCGCCGCGCGCGGAGTAGCAAACGCACTCTATGCCGCCGGCCAGCGGAGCTGGAATGTGCAGCCCGGTCCGTCGTTCTGCAGCGCCTGGATCGACGCGCCGTGCGTGCGCGCGATCGTGCGGCAGACATTCAGCCCCAGGCCGACGGCCTGCCAATCCGTGGCTTGCCCGTCGGACTCGGCGGTCAGAAACGGATTGATCACGCCGTCGAGCCGCTCGGCGTCGATGCCCTTGCCGTTGTCGCGCACGTCGATGATGACCTGGTCGCCATCGCGGCGGGCCCGCAGGGCCAGCCGGCCGCCGCGGTCCTTCATCGCATTCCGCGCGTTGATCAGCAGGTTCAGCAGCAATTGCTCGGCCAGCAGGCTCGAGGCCTTGATCTTGCAATCGTCGGGAATCTCGACGATCAACTCGATGCCGTCGCGCTCAAACGGCCGAGCCGCGGTCTCGATCGCGTCATGCACAACGGCCCGCAGCGGGCAGGCGATCATCGGGGGTGTCACACCGCGGGCCAGGTCGAGCAGATGCTGCGCGATGCGCGTGGCCCGCTGGGTCTGCTGCACCGTTCGTTCGAGCGCCTTGCGGGTATATGCCGGGTCATCGTGCGCGAGCGCATCTTGCGCACGCGCCAGCACGGGCGTCATCAGGTTGTTGAATTCGTGCGAGATCATCGCGGCCATGTTTCCCAGCAGGGCCAGACGATGGTGCGCCAGCAACTCGCGTTCAAGCCGCTGGATCGACGCTTCGACGCCTTGCGCGCTCATGGGTGGCTCCGTAGCGCTCCTGGCTGCGACGCCGTCAGCAGGCCATCCACGTCGCGCGCCACGCAAGTCAGCGGCGTCAGTCCGCCGCGCGACGTAGGCGAAAATTCAGAGCCCGAACCACGGTGCGGACCGAGCGGTGCGCTCAAAGAAGGTCAGCGCCGTGCACTGCACGTACTGTATCGGGGAATCAGGGGTAGTCAATCGCAACTAATTGTCGCTAACAGACTTCCTCGCCTTTCAAAGGTCGGTTCATCAGCTCCGAAATCGCTTCCAGCGCGTTTTTTCGCTCGAAGACGACCGTGTAGACCGATTGCGTGATCGGCATGTCGACCCCGTAGCGCTGCGCCAGCGCGAGCACCGCCCGCGCGGTCGGAATGCCCTCAATGACCGAGCGACTCTCTCGCAGCACGGTCTCGACCGGGACCCCGCTGCCGATGCGCTCGCCCGCGCTGCGGTTGCGCCCGTGCGGCGAGACGCAGGTGGTGATCAGGTCGCCCACGCCGGCCAGACCGGCAAACGTAGCGGGCCGGGCGCCCATGGCGATCCCGAGGCGCGTGATTTCCACCAGCCCGCGCGTCAGCAGCGCCGCCTTGGCGTTGTCGCCGGCGTGCAAGCCGTCGAGAATGCCCGCGGCCAGTGCGATCACATTCTTCAACGCGCCGGCCAGCTCCACGCCCGCCATGTCTGGATTGGTGTAGACCCGGAACCACGAGGCGGTCAGCGCGGTCTGCACCAGCTTGGCCACCGCGAGCGAGTCGCTAGCGGTCACCACTGTCGCGGGCAGGCAGCGGGCCACTTCCGCCGCGATGCACGGACCCGAAAGCACCGCCAGCGGGTTGCCATCCAGCCAGCGCGCAATCAGCTCGCTCGGCCGACGCAGCGTGGCGGCGTCGATACCTTTGGTGACGCTGCAGATCGGGACATCCGCTGGCGTAACTGGCGCGAGCGACTCCCAGGTGGCCGAAAGATACTGGCACGGGACAGCCGAGATGATCAACTCGGCATTGTCCATTGCGGCCCGGGCGTCGGCCGTCGGGACGATCCGCTGCGGAAGCCGCACGCCCGGCAGATACGCGCGGTTCTCGCGCGTGGTCAGCAGCTCGGCGGCCCGCTCCGGCCGGCGCATCAACAAGGCCACATGTATGTCATTGGAGGCCAGGACCAGCGCGGTGACCGTCGCCATCGCGCCGCCGCCGATCACCGTGACTTTCGTGAGCATGCCTAGCGCCTAAATATACTCGCTGACGCCAATCGGCAGCACCGCAGGCTGCGGCCCGGCCTCGAACAGCTCGAGCTGCCGGCCCAGCGCGCCCAAAGCGCGGCGCGGGACATCCAGCACGCGCCGGCTGATCAAAAACACCAGGTGCGCCTTGTGCACCGGCTTGCCCAGAATTTGCTCGATCGCCAAGACGTACAGCCGCACTTGCTCGCCGTAGAGCCGCAGCCGCTCGCCCGCGGCGGGCGTTGCGAAATCCAGGTCATCCGTCTTGTAATCGACCAGCACCAGTCCCGCCGGCGTGTGCGCCAGGCAATCGACGACGCCGCGGAGCAACTGATACTCGCCGCCTTCGCGCTGCAGCGCCACCACAAAGGGTGTTTCGCGCTCCAAGCGATCCGCCGAATCGGCCAGCAGCTTGCCAAGTGGCTGCCCGCCGAGCCAGAGCAGCTCGGCGATCGGCAGCAACGCGGCCTCGGCGGCGCTCAGCCGCTGTGCCGCGCGCAGCCGCTCGATCTGCTGGCGCAGCTCGCGCTCGCCGCGCAAACAGCTCGGCTCGGCGAATTCGAGGAATCGATGCACGGCGCGGCCCAACTCGAGTCCTCCGCGGGTGGCGGCCTGCACAAAACGTGGCCGACCGAGCCCGTGCCAGCGATCGCCGGCACTCAGATCATGCAGGCGCGCGTGCGTGGCGTCCGCGGTGTCGGCGCTCTGCGGCGCGGCGGCGCCGAGCCGTTCCTTCAGCCGACTGACGGAAACGACCGCTTCGGTGCGCGTCGAGCTGGGCGGCCGGGTGCGAATGCTGCGCAGCGCCGCCGCCACCCAGGCGTCATCGCCGGGCTGCGGCGGCGTAGACACACCCGCCGGCGCTGGCTGCGGCGATTCGAGCGCAGCTTGCACCAGGCGCGGCGCGCTGCGGCGCGGCGCATCGCCGGCGCTTGCTGGCGCGTGCGTCGTGACAACGCTCGCGACGTCACCTAGCGCGCCGCACGCCGCCGCCGACATCACCCATTCCAGCACACTCGCCGCACTGAGACGCGAAAGCAGCGGCGGCTTGTCGCCGACGGAGTATTGTTCGCGGAGCGACTCCCACGCGCCGCGATTGCAGTGTCCCAGCACGATCAGCCGTTCGCGCGCCCGCGTCGCCGCCACGTACAACAGCCGCAGCTCCTCTTCGACATCGCGGGCCCGCTGGGATTGCACCAACGCGGCGTAACCCGGCGTAACCAGCTCGCCGCGCGACTCGAAATCCGCTAGCTTCACGCCCAGCCCGCAGGCTTCATCGCACAGCAGCGCCGCGCGGATCGGGCGCCGCAGTGCCGCACCCGTCTGCGCCAGAAACACAATCGGGAACTCCAGCCCTTTGGCCGCGTGAATCGTCATCACGCGCACCTGGTCGGCCGCCGCGCCGGGCGCCGCGGTGGCGGCGGCGGAATGCCGCTCGAGCGCGTCGAGGTACTCCACCAGCTCCGCGACGCCCGCGTGCGATCGGTCGGCGAAATCGGTAACGATCTGCATGAAGGCCTCGATCAGCCCGACGCGATACTCCGCGCCCGGCAGCGCCGCCGCCACGTGCGTCAGCGCCGTCTCCCGCAGAATCTGCCGCAAAAGCCCGCACAAATCGCCTTGACGCGCTTGCTCGGCCCAGCGCGTCAGCGCCTGCAGCGCCACGACGACCCGCTGGCCCAGGGGCGATTGCGCAGCGAGCCGCGCGAAGCGCGGTACCGCCCGGTGAAAGGGGCCCGCCGGGGAAAGCGCGCGAATCTGCAGCAGCTCGGCCTCATCCAGGCCGACGGCCGGCCCGCGCAGATAAGCGGCCAGCGCCAGGTCCTGCTGACGGTTCACGATCAACGTCAGAATGTTGCGGACGTCCCGGACTTCCAGCGAATCCAGCGGCGAATCGCGGCCGCTCGCCACGCACGGGATCCCACACTGCCGCAGGGTCGCCGTGAGCAGTGCCGCGTTTCGCCAGGCGGAGCGCAGCAGGATCACGATGTCGCCTGGTCGCAAGGGTCGCAGCGTTGCGGCGCCGTCGTCGCCGCGCGCGGGCACCTGCGTGCTGCTGCTGAGCATCTCATGGATCAGCGTCGCGATCAGGCGACCCTCGCGCTCGACTTCCTCGAGCGGGATCGTGTCCTCCTCCGCCTCGGTCCGCTGCGAACCGTGCCGCTCGATCGCGTGCACGCACAGGCGCGGCGCGCTGTCCAGCGTCGGGTTGGGGCATTCGGACCGCCGTGGCTGCAGCCACTCCTCGCGGTCGTAGCCCGTGCCGCCCAGGGCCGGGTCAAACAGCGCCGCGAACAGGCCATTCAGCGGCTCGAGCAGTTGCGCGTGGCTGCGGAAATTGTCGCTGAGCCGTAGCACGCGTCCGCGGCGCGCGTCTGCCGCGAGCTGCGCCTGCAGCGCGCTGAACAATTTCGGCTCGGCCCGGCGAAAGCCGTAGATGCTCTGCTTGATGTCGCCGACGAGGAAGCGATTGGGCGCGCCGCGCTGCGCCCTTGAAGCCAGCCGCACCAGCTCGGCCTGCACCGGGCTGGTGTCCTGAAACTCATCGACCAGAATGTGTGCATAGCGCTGCTGAAGCTGCACCGCGATCGGCGTTTCGACGCGCTCGCCGCCGTCCTGCGGCGTGCCCAGCAGATCCAGGGCAAAACGCAGCACATCGGCGAATTCGTAGACATTGCGGCGGCGCTTCAGGCCGCGCAGCCGCTCATCAAACTCCTGCTCCAGCGCCAGGATGGTCCGCAGGTAATCGCTGGAAGCTGCGACGCGCTCGCAGGCCCGCTCGACTTCGCGCGGCTCGAGCAGTTTCAACAGTCGCGCCACCCAGCGTGAGCGGACCTGCGCGGCCAGTCCCTTGTCGCCGCTACGAGCCTTCTCCAGCTTCGACAGTTCGCCGCGCATCTGGACGGCGAGCGGCAAGACGCTCGCCGCGCCGCGCTGCGCGTCCGCAAGCGGTGCCGCGTCCGCCAAATCGCTGAGTTGCGGCTCAAACCGCCCCAGGATTTCGGCGTATGCGCGGATCCGCTCGTCCGCGGAATTCAGCAGCGCCAATTGTGCGCGTTGAAAGCTGCACTCGCGCGCCAACGCGCTGGCAATGCTGCGCTGCGCCGCGGCCTGCAGCTCCGGCAGCGGACGCTGCAGCGCCGCGCGCTGCCGCTCGAACCACGCCTGCGGGTTCAGCAAATGCTCGCGCTGCGCGTTGAGCAGCTCGACCGCCTCGCGCATCCGCTGATCATCAGGCCAGATGCTGCGCGCCAGCCAGGCCCGCGCCGCGACAGCGGCGGGAGCGTCCGCTTCGTACACCCACTCGAACAGCTCGCTCAGCACTTCCTGCCGCAGCAGCGCCGCGTCCGCTTCATTCAGCAGCGTAAAGCCCGGATCGACGCCCAGAGCGTCATAGTGCGCCCGCACCAGCCGGCCGCACCAGGCGTCAATCGTGCCAATCTCGGCCAGGTCCACCAGCGCGATCTGACGTTGCAGCCGCCGGCGCTCGCCCGAATCGCCGCAGGCGTTCAATCGCGTCCACAGTCCGCGCACGATCCGCTCGCGCATCTCGGCTGCCGCGGCCCGCGTGAATGTCACCACCAGCAGTTCTTCGACGCTGCAACGCTGCGGCGCGTCGCAGATCAGCCGCACACAGCGCTGGCTGAGCACGTGCGTCTTGCCCGAGCCGGCCGAGGCTGCCAGCAGCAGCTCGCCGTGCGCGTGCTCGATCGCCTGCTGCTGCGCTTGCGTCGGCGTCATGTGGGTGCTTCCCCCAATTGCGGCAGGCGCCGCCGGGCGTCTCGCGGCGTGTTCAAGCCGCGCTCAAAGCGGCACAGCCCGCCCAGCTCGCAACGTTCACACGCGAGTCGGTCCCCCTCCAGCAGCGGCGAGACGCACGCGCGCCCGTCGGCGAGGCGCTCCGCGGCGTAGAGCACAGTGGCGCGGGCCAGCTCGACGCGCTGCTGCAGCTCACGCTGCGCCACGACGTCGCAGCGCTGGTCAAACCCCGCTTTGCTGCGCTTGATGGACGCCAGCGGCGAATCGGCAATCGTCACCAGCTTGTGCTGGAAGTCCGCATAGCGCTGGTCGATCGCCGGGTCCAGCAGCCGCGCCGCGCTCTCGCTGAAGCGCCCGCGCGGCCGCAAGAGCCGCAACCAGCCGTCCGGGTCGTCGCGGACATCGTCGAGCTTCTGCACGTCGAGCCGCAACGGCGCGAGCAACACGCCCGCGAGCTGCGCGCCGCGACGCTCGATGCTGGTCAGCCGCAGCGCGTACACCATCAATTGCAGCGTGTCGCCGCAGAGGTACGAGCTGTTCATCGAGCTGATGGTTGACTTGTAGTCGTACGCCAACAGCAGCTCGGCATCGCCAGAGTTCGCCGCGTCGACACGATCGATCACGCCGCGAATCAGGAACACGCGTCCGGTGTCGTCGCTGATTCGCAGCGGCGGCCAGAGCGTTTCTCCGCCGCGGCTTTCGCTGTCGAAGCGCTGCTCGACCGCCAGCGGCCGAAATGCGCCGCGCCGCCAACGCTCGACGTGCACACGCCAAACCTGGCGGGCGCGCTGCGCACCCAGCCGAAGCAGAAAGCGATCCGCGGGCGTGAGCTGCATCTCCGCCTGCGCGGCGAGCTCGGCCTGCTCTGCTTCGTCGAAGACCGCGTCGAATTCGCGCGGCTCCAGTTGCATCAGCTCCGCGCTGCGCGGCAGCAGCGATGCGGTCGCGGCGGCGAGCAGCCGATGCGCCAGCGCCCCGAGCTCGATTTGTCGCGCGAGCGGGCCGCGCTGCGTGTCGAGCCGCAGCCGCTCATGCGCGAAGTGCTTAAACGGGCATTGTAGAAAGGTCTCAAGCTCGCGCACCGAGCCGCGCCAAACGACTTGACCCGCGTCTGGCTTCAGCCGCGGCAGCATGACCGTCCGATTGTCGTACTCCAATCCGCGCAGCAGCCATTGCACAGCGCCCGCGACGTTCCGGTCCGTCGCGAGCGACTCGCGCAGCCGCTCCCAGCGCGGCGGGCGCGCGGCGGCGTCACGCCCGGCCGCCCGCAGAAATCCGCGTGCGAATTCGCTCAGCGTGGTCGGCGGCGCATCCGCCGCGGACGGCTCCGGCTGCACGCCCGC
>CAZHTF010000002.1:0-132665 GCA_964535305.1 uncultured Planctomycetales bacterium
TTTCAGGGCATCCACGGGATCGGCCCGGGCGGCCTTGACGGATTGATAGCTCACGCTGGCGACGGCGATGCCCACGGCCGCCAGGCCGGCCAGGAGAAAGAAGGGCAGCCCGAGGCTCGTCCTGTACGCGAATCCGTCGAGCCAGCCCCGGGCCAGCGCGTAGGCGGCGGGCCAGGCGATGAAGCAGGCCGCGAGCGCCAGCCCGGGGATCGGCGGATTCAGGCCGCGCACGATGCACAGCGGCACCTCAAACTCGCCGCTGTACGAATCGGCCGGAACATTGTGAATCGCGCCGCAGCCCGCGGATGCGGCCCGCAGCTCGGCACACATCATCGGCTCGCCGTTCACGTCGTATTGATGGCAGCCGAAGATGACCGGCGCCTTCAGCGCACGCAGGCCCTTCAACAGGGCCGGATCGTATTCAGGCTGGCAATCCAGCGCGTGTGAATCCCAAACCAGCACGCGCGGCGGTGTCTCGGCCAGCAGCTCCATCAACCGCCCGTGCACCAGCCGCCAGCTCTTGAAGTCAAATGCGCTTAGATTCTCAAACTCGCCGCCCAGCACGCCGTCGGCGATCGCCTGCTGCGTGTCGGCGTCCAACTCGATGGTCACGGTTCGCTCGGCAGCGGTGTCGGGCATCATGGCCCGCGCCTTGGCCGCCCAGAAGCAGATCGTCATCAGCCCAAAGACGCTAGCCAGTATCAGCGCCCGCACCGCATACGGATAGTCGCGCAGCACCAGCGCACCCACACGCAGCGCGCGGTAGCCCAGCGAGCGCCGCGGCGTTGCCAGCGGCGTACGCCCGGCAAGATAACGTTCCAGATCCAGCGCGAAGGCTTCAGCCGTCGCGTAGCGCTGCCGCGGGTCGGTTTCGACCGCGCGGCGGATGATGGCCGCCAGGTCGCCGGGCTGCGAAACCTGCCGATCGGAAAGGTAGCGCTCGATGCGCTCCTGCGATTTCACGTAGCGGGCCGGCTCACCGGTCACGACGTTGAACAGCACGGCCCCGAGCGCGTAGATGTCTGAGCGCGCGTCGACCGCGCCGCCGGAAATCTGCTCAGGCGCGATGTAGCCCAGAGTGCCAACGGCGCCTTCTGGGCTGGAGACCAGCAGGGTCGAACGATCGCTGTCGCTGTTGGGCAGCCGCTTGGCGATGCCGAAATCGACGATGTGCGGCTCGCCAGCGGCATCGATCAGGATGTTGTGCGGCTTGATGTCGCGATGCACCACGCCGCGCTGATGCGCGTATCCGACTGCCAGCGCCACGCTGTATACGATCGCGATCCGCTGCGCGAGTGAAGCCTCGTGCGTGCGGAGGTAGTCGTTGAGCCGCTCGCCCTCGACAAATTCCATCGTGTAATAGAGCGGCGGCTGCGAGAGCTGCGCTTCGTACAGGATCGCAATATTGGGGTGCCGCAGTCGGGCGATCAGGTGCACTTCATTTTCAAAGTAAGAGGCGAGCAGCGGCGTCTTGCTGAATAGCAGCTTGAGCGCTTCGGTGCGCTCCTTTTCATGATGAATCGCCTTGTACACCTCGCCGAAGCCGCCGCGCCCGACCGACTCGAGAATCGTGTAGCTCTCGACGCTGGGAAAGCGGCCGGCGGTCAGCGTGCGAAACTGAGCGCGGCAGGCGGGGCAATGCTCGAGATGGGCGTGGGCCGCCAGTTTGGCGGCGTCCCGCAATTCGCCGCGCGCCAGCGGCTCGACGTTGCGCGCCTGCGGACAGGGTTGCGATTCAGACGTGCTCATCGGCGACTCGTGCGGCGACCGCGGCGATTCGTGCGTGCACTGCCACCGAATCATACACGGCGGCGGCGCGGGCGTGAGCGAGCGAATGGGAGCGATCCGATCGGAATTGGCGAAGCGCGGGATCTCGAAATTCAGCGCCGTTTGAAGTGCGCTTCGGCGCGCTGTGCACCGCGGACCAGCCGTGAAACGCGCGGCGACGTTGGATACACTGTCTTGATGCAATGTGGCGAAGGCATTCGAGTGCTGGCGTTCGGCAGCGTCGGCGAAGCGCTCGGCTGGACTGAACGAACACTGCCCGCTGAACGCTGCGGAACGCTTGCGGACTGTCTGCGCGAGCTGGAACACGCCGCGCCGCAATTGGCCGCCCTGCGGCCGCGACTGAAATTCGCGATCAACCAGCGCTATGCCACGACGCAGACGTTGCTGCGTCCTGGCGACGAGCTGGCACTCATCCCGCCTGTCGCGGGAGGCTGAGATGCGTGCGGGCGAGGGCCCATACCTGTCGGCGCGGCTGACACACGATCCGCTCTGCATCGATGCGGCGACGTCGCAGTTGCGTGGCGCGGAAAATGGGGCGATCGCGTCATTCGTGGGCGTGGTGCGGGCCGAGCGCGATCGCAAGGGAAATCAGCTCGCGGCGCTCGAGTATTCCGCCTACGACAGCATGGCACAGGCCGAGATGGGCCGCATTCTGGAGCAGGCCGCCAGGAACTTTCAGATCTCCGCCGCAACGCTCGAGCATCGCCTGGGTCGACTCGAAATCGGCGAGGCCTCGGTGATCGCGATTGTCGCGGCCCCGCACCGTGCCGCCGCGTTCGACGCCTGCCGCGCGATCATCGAGCAGCTCAAAGACGCCGTCCCAATCTGGAAGCGCGAGATCTGGGAGGGCGGCAAAATGAGTTGGGTGGAGTGAATGCGGCGGCGGCGCGGAACAAATAGATGAGCTCGGCGAACGCTCAACGCGCGATCGCGATCATGCGGGTGTCTCGCGACACGCGCGGGCTTGGCGGCGCACTGCTGCTTGGCGGCGCACTGCTGCTTGGCGGCCTGCTGCTGGTCGCCACGGGCTGCGATCCGCAGCGCGGCCAGTCCGCTCCGTCGACGCCGAATGCGCTGCAGACGCAGCCGGTTATGCAGAGCCCGATCCTGTCGGAGTCGCTCGCCTGGACTGCGGACGAAGCCCGCACGCATCTGAGCGACGCGAAATTCCGGCTGAGCGCCGCGGTTCGCCTGGTGCAGCTGAGCGAGCCGCAATTGCCGCTGGTGAGCGAGCCTTTCCCGGCAGAACGGGCTGCACGCCTGCGAGTCGTGCCGGTGGGTGAAGACGTGTTTGCGCTGGCGCTGGCGGATGCGAACGACGCACGCCGATTCGAATCGCCCGTGCTTCTCAGCGCCGGCGGCCAGGTGCAGACCGTCGGCGAGCAGAATGAGCCGTCCGAGCTGTGGCTGTCTGCGGAAACGCGGCACTTCCCGCACTTGATCGTCACGGGTCGCCGCGTGTTCGCCGCCGATGACGTGCAGCGTGCGCTGCTGGCCTTACCCGAATCGGCGCAGGCACGGTTTGCGCTGGTCGCGCGCCCGCCGTCGGCGTATGTCGCCCTGCTGGCAAATCTCGACGGTCAGGTGCTCGAGGTGGCGCGCTACACGTGGGATGCGATTGAAGGCGCCTTCATGGGTCCGGCGACTGAGAAACTGCCCGCGCCATTGCAGGGGTTGGTGACGCTCGATCTCGAACAGAGCCTGGGATTGCAGCCGGTGGGCGGCGTGCTGTCGGATAACCCGCCGGAACTGAAGCGCGCGGCGCCACCGGTCCGGGTCACCGAAGAAGAAATCGACTACTGAGGCGACGCAGCAGCCGGGCCCCTTGCAGGTGGTATAGTCCTTGACGGAGACCGATATGGCGAGTGAGTTTCCCGCGGCGCGCGAGGCGAAGTCGTTCAACTTTGAGAAGATCTTGTATCGCAAGAACCCGCCGCGGGCCACGGTCACGATCAATCGGCCCGATGTCTACAACGCGTTCGACTATCAGACGCTCTGCGAGATGTCGGCCGCGTTTCAGGATTGCGCGCACGACGACGCGATCGCCGTCGTGGTCCTGACCGGCGCGGGCGAAAAGGCGTTCTGCACCGGCGCAGACTTGAAGGAGCAGCAGGAGCACTGCGTCGGCAAGCCGCAGGCCTACTGGAAATGGATGGGGGCCTTCATCGAGGCGCATGACCGTCTGCGCAACATCGGCAAGCCCACGCTGGCACGACTGAACGGCATCACCGTCGGCGGCGGCAACGAATTCAACATGGCCTGCGACTTGGCCATCGCCGCGGACGACATCTACATTCGCCAGGTTGGAACGGCCCGCGGCAGCGTTCCGGCGGGCGGCGCCACGCAGTGGCTGCCGCTGATCGTCGGCGATCGACGCGCCCGCGAAATCCTGATGCTTTGTGAGGAGATCCCGGCGCACAAGGCGCTCGAATGGGGCCTGGTGAACCAAGTTGTGCCGCGCGAGCAGCTCGACGCCGCGGTCGACACGATGGCCGCCAAGCTAGCCAACAAGCTGCCGGGCTGCATCCGCTACACCAAGCAGCAACTCAACTTCTGGCGCGACCTCAGCTGGCACCTGACCGTGCAGCACGCGCGCGATTGGCTCGCGATCAACAACCTCACGCACGAGACGCGCGAAGGCATCGCCGCCTTTAACGAGAAGCGGGCCGTTGACTACGCCGCGATCCGCGGACAGCTTGAGTAGATTTCCACCATGAAAGCAACGCAATGTTCCTTCCTGCTGGCGCAACTGGCGCTGGTCCTCAGCCCGGCGGCGGCGGCCCAGACCGATTCCACGCGCGAAGCGCCCCGCGAGAAACGCCGCACACCCGTGGTGCGCGTGATCGAGGAATGCAGCGACGCAGTGGTGAACATCAGCACCACGCAGGTGCGGCAACTGATGGATGACCCGTTCGATATCAGCCCGTTCGGCGGGCAGCAGCGCGTCCAGTCGGTCGGGTCCGGCGTGTTGATTCACGAGAGCGGCTTCATCGTGACCAATGCGCACGTCGTGGCCCGCGCTTCGGATGTGCGCGTCACGTTTCATGATATGCGCACCGAGCCGGCCGAGATCTTCAGTGTCGACGCCGAGCACGACCTGGCGATCTTGCACGTCAACTTGAGCGAGCCGGCCCCCAGCCTGCGACTGGGGCGCAGCGACGACATTCTAGTCGGCGAGACCGTGGTGGCGATCGGCAACCCGCTCGGGCTGGCGCACTCGGTCACCAGCGGGATCGTCTCCGCCGTCGGCCGCGACTTGCGCGTCTCCGACCGGGTCGTGTATCGCGGACTGATCCAGACCGACACGCCCATCAACCCGGGAAACTCCGGCGGGCCGCTGATCAACGTCAACAGCGAGCTGATTGGCATCAACACCGCCGTCCGCGGCGACGCGCAGAACGTTGGCTTTGCGATCCCGGTCGATCGCGTCTGGTCTTTGCTGCCGAACCTGCTAGACGTGGAGCGGCGGCGGCGCGTGCGCTTCGGCCTGCAGGTGGCTGGCCCGGAGGCGACGGTGCAGCGCGTCGGCAGTGGCGGCCCCGGCCAGCGTGCCAAGATTCAGCCGGGGGATCGCGTGGTCCGGATTGACGGCGCCGCGGTGCGCGACGCAATTGACTACTACGTCAAGCTGATGAGCCGCGAGCCTGGCGAAGTGATCAAGCTTGAGCTGCTGCGCGCGGGAAAGACCGTCGCCGCGGAGTTGAAGCCCGAACCGCTGCCGCTGCCGGATGGCCGGGCGCTGCTGCGCGAGTTGCTGGGCCTGGAGATTGACGAGCTCAGCGAACGCGAGCGGCGCTGGCTCGAGCTGGGTTCGAGCTCGGCCCTGCGCGTGGAATCGCTTGATCGCGGCGGTCCGGCGGCAATGGAGGGCATCCAACGCGGCGACATCATCGTGCGCCTAAACCGCTCGGTCGTGAACGGGATCCGCGACGCGGGTCTGGCGCTCGAGGACGTCTCGCCCGGCGAGCGCGTGCTGGTCGAGGGCCTGCGCGTGCGAAACGGCGTGCTGTATTCGTGGTGGACGCTGCTGACGGCGCAGAAGCCGTAGCGGTTTGAACAGGTCAACTGTCCGAGCGCAAATCGCCCGCGAGCGCGACGTACGGCCCGTCGCGCTCGCTTGCGGTTGACGTTCTGACATGACACCTGCAGCGGCTGCCGACTGGCGTGCCTGCGACCGCTAGAGCTAACCGCCCCAGTTCGCCAGCAGGATGCCCAGGTCTGACGGGTCGGTGTCGTTGTCGCCGTCGAGGTCGCCGGCGCCGCTGACTTCCCAGGCCGCCAGCAGAATGCCCAGGTCGGCCGGGTCGACGTCGCCATCGCCGTCCAGGTCGCCCGGCTGCTGAGTGTAGAACACGCGAATCTGCGAGGAAGCGCCAATGCCGGCGTCTAGCGCGCGGCTGACGCTGACGCGGCCGGTTCCGGACGCGTACGTGTACGCAAGCGGGGCCGCGTCCTCATCCCAAACCTTTACGATCCGCGCGCCGGCCGGAATGCGTAGCACCGCGTCGGTGCTGTAGACATTCACCGAGCGGTTGGTGAACGTGGCCGTCACAAGCCGCGTCGCTTCGCTGATATTCACGTCAAAGCGCGTCGAGCCCAGCGGGAGGTTGTTGTACTGGATGCTGGTCCAGCCCGTCGGCAGCTTGGGCTCGATCTGGAAGCGTCCGGCCGGGGCGTTGGGCACATAATCTAGGAAGTACATGATCGCATCGACGAAGGTCGACATCGACTCCCAGGCGTTCGGCCAGGCGGTCTGCAGGCGGAAGTCTGTCTGGCCCGGGTAGAGCAAGCTGTTGCCAGGCGACATCTGCTCAGCGCCGAAGCCAATCGGACCCAGGAAATCGATATTGCGATCCATCCTCAGCTTGTGATTGTCAATATCGCCCTTGCCCGGGTTGTAGTCCTGCCGCTCGGCATAATACAAGCCGTACCACGCAGTGCTCAGGAACCAGGGCGTGTACGTCGGCTGGCCGTCCGGCGGGCAGGGCTGGCCGATCAGCGCGCCGTTCCAGTAGCGATCACACCAATAGCGATCGATCAGATCCTGGAACTCGCCGGTGAAGTTCACCAGCGGCTTGCTGGCGCCGAAGCGGTCGCGGGCCACGCCGTTGATGCGGTCGACCACCAGCGCGGCGCGGGCGTCGTTGGCGGGAATGACGTTGAACGGGTAAACGATGCCGAGCTGCGAGATGTCGGTGTTTTCGCCGTTCCAATCCAGCCGCGACTGAATGCCGAACTGGATGTTGTTGGCCCGGTTGGTGAATTCCGTCGCCCAGAACGGCTGGCCGACGATGGTGGCAATGGTGGACGCGTCGCGCAGGCCGCGCACCACGGACGCATTCGAGTAGATGAACGTATCGAATGCGTCTTCCCAGATGTTGTTGCTGTGCATCAACAATACCGGGTCGTTGTAATACAGCCGCGCGTCGATCGAGCTGTCCTCACTGCTGGCGCGGGCCGCCTCGTAGACCATCTGCCAATTGCTGGCCAGCAGGCCGGTGTCGCCGGTCACCAGGTATTGATAGAAAACACCCCACGGCACGGCGGAAGTCTCATCGACTTGCGGCGCGCTCCAGACGATGTAGCCGTCCGTCGTGTATTTCTGGTACCAGAAGCCCTTGCCCCAGGTGTCATTCGCCCGGAATGTCACATCGCGCAGATAGCGATAGACTGCGCCCGCGTCGTCGGTGTGCCCGGTGCGGGCCAGGCTGATCGCGCCATAGACCGCGTCGCGTGGCCAAACAAACGGATATGCACCGTTGTGCATGCCGGCGATCAGACCGCCGTTCTTGCCGTCCAGGTGTAGCGCCGTGGCCAGCAGGCCGCGGCTGAAGAGTTCGTCGTAATCGTTGTCGGGTAGATCGACGGTGACACCGGCGGCCAGCCAGTCGCGCCAATACTGCTCGGTCTGGCCCTGCAGCGCGCCTGCGGCCTGCGAAAGGAACCAGTCGACCGCATTGTCGACCTGGAAGCCATACGTGCCGGTGGCGTTCGCGAAGTTGTCGAATCCGCCAATGATGGCGATGTTGACTTCGCGCGATTGACCCGCCGGGATAACGAGCTTCTGCCCGACCCAGCCGCGATCCTGGTCGCTGCTGGTGTCGCTCCAAAATTCGCTGGCAGGCGTTCCGCCAGCGGCACCGACGCTCGGCAGCGTTTTCATTGCGGTCGCGAGATAGACCGAAACGTTCTTGTTGTAGTCGCTGAACGTGGTCGGGTTGTATTCGCCCGAGCCGGAAGTCAGGCGCGCCGTGCGATCGTAGGCGACGAATGCCCCGCGGCTGGCGTCGGTGAAAGCGCCGTCGAAGCCGTCGCCGCCGTTGAGCGCGTGGTCACTGTAGAAGTAAACATTGATGTCGGCATTGGCGCCGCCCTGGTTGGTGATGATCAGGCGCTTCATGTAGATGCCGCGATTGGGATTGCTGCCGTCATCCAGCGGGAAGCTGACGCCTTTGGGGCAGAAGTCATACTGCTGAATCGCCAGCGAAGCGCCGCCCGCAATGAGTTGTGCGCTGGTGCCGATTACATTTGTATCCGGGACGTACGCCTGTGTGACGCCGGTGTACGACGCGCCGTTCTGATTGCTCAGCCAGTAAGTCTTGCCGCCGACGCGGATGCCCGCCATGGCCTGGTTGTAATTCATCTGCCCGCGCGAGCTGGGCGGTAGCCCGGGCGGAAACGTGTCCAATCCCTCGGAATAACCCTCGTTCTTGGTGCCCATGCCCTGCACGCAGCCGGCCGACGGGTAGTAAATGTCATACACCGAGCCATTCTGGTCGAGCATCACGTTCATGTAGTTGTTGCCGACAACGCCCTCTTCCTTCCAAAAATACACCGGCGGATAGCCGATCTGGTGGTCAACGGCCGGATTGCCCTTGCCTGGCCAGGCCAACTTGACGGTGTATTCGTAGTTGATCGGCGTGTTGGCCGGGTCGTTGCAGGTGTTGTCGGCACAGCCGTAGTTGTTGGCGAAGACCTCGATGCCACCCGCCGAATGCCACGCGCCGATTCGGTAGCGAACCTGTGTGCCGTAAACGCGGGTGGCGGCGGGCAGCGTTGCCTTCCACCAGTCAATGTTGTTGGGCGAATTGGGCTGATTGCGGACGAAAGTCACGCCGCCGCTGGACGAGCGCAGCACCTGGGTCGTGCCGCTGCCGACGCCGAGCGCCCCGCCTGGGGTCGAGCCGTCGGTGGTGTAATACACGGCGACGTCCGTGTAGAAGAACGAGAAGCCGATCTTGATCCACAGCTCGACAGGCTCATCTTCGCGCGGAATCTCCGGCTCGCGGCCTGTGACGCCCGCGGGCTCGCCGAAAACCTGCACGGCACTCAGATGCTCGACAAAATCCGCGGTGGCCCAAACGGGCGCGGCGCACGCGGCATTCAATATCACGGCGAGAATTCGTCGTGTTCGCAAACGCATCGACTCGACTCCCAATTGTGATCTCTGCATGATTTCCGCGGCGCGCAGGCTGCACGCTCCGCTCCGATTCAGTCGCGAAACTCGCGGGGGATTTCGATTCCAGTCCCTCTCCGGGCATGAATCTACGGGACAACCGGCAACAGAGTCAAGGAAATCGGACCAAAAGAGCGCGATTTCGGCGCACCATACCATCCAGCCGTAACATTCTTAATGAATTAGCTTTATGAGAGCGCGAGCCGCTATCCCAAACGCAGTCGCAAATGCAGGCTGACGCTTGCACGCCGTTGTCGACTCGATCAGCATCCACGCATGAGCGATCGGCCGCGAGAGCACGGAACAGCCCGGCCCGCGCTTCAAGCGGGATCTGAGCGCGGCGATGAGCCGACGCCGCCGCACATGCCGACATCCTCGCACGCGCCGCCGCAACCTATCCTGCGCTCGCCCTGGGTTCGGCTGCGTTCCGCCAGCCGGCACCCGTTTCTTTTTCAGCGAATGCTGGAGCGCGTCGATCCAGCGGCCCGCGCCGGCGACGTCGTGCACGTCTACGACCGCGCCGGGCAGTACTTCGGCCAGGGCTTTTTCAACCCGGCCTCGCAGATCGCGCTGCGCATGCTCACCTACGAGACGGAGCCGATCGACGCCCAATTCTGGCGGCGGAAATTTGCCGAAGCCGTCGCGCTGCGCAGCATGCTTGACCTGCCCGCCAGCACCGATGCCTACCGGCTCGTGCACGCCGAGGGCGATGGACTGAGCGGATTGATCGCCGAGCGCTACGCCGATTGCGTGGTTTTTGAGCTGTTCTCGCTGGGTATGTACCAGCGGGTCGGGGAGCTGAGCCGGTTTTTGGGCGAGGCGCTCGGCACGCCGAGCTGTCTGGATCGGCCCGACCGCGCCGCCAGCGGCTGGCGCTTCGTGATTCGTGTCGACGACGAAGTCGAGCGGCGTGAGGGCTTCCGGCTCACCCCCGCCGACCTGCGCCGCGCCGGCGGCAGCGACGAACCGCCCGCGACAAGCGTCATCGTCCGCGAGCATGGCGTGCGCTACCGCGTTGACCTGCAGTACGGCCACAAGACCGGCTTCTTCTGCGACCAGCGCGACAATCGCCGGCGGCTGTCCACGCTCTGTCGCGACGCGTGCGTGCTGGACCTGTGTTGCTACAGCGGCGGCTTCGGGCTGTGCGCCAAGCTGCTGGGCAGGGCACGCGAAGTCACCAGCGTCGATCTCGATGAGTCGGCGATCGCGCTGGCCCGCGAGAACGCAAACCTCAACCAGACCCGCATCGAGCACGTCCAGGCCGATCTGTTCCCCTATCTGCGGCAGATGATCGCGAACCGCCGAACGTTCGATGTGGTCGTGCTCGATCCGCCGAAGCTGGCGCTCTCGCGCGGCGGGCTCGCAGAAGCACTCGCGAAGTACTACGACATGAACGTGCTGGCGCTGCAGGTGGTTCGACCGGGGGGGCTGCTGCTGACCTGCAGTTGTAGCGGATTGGTGAGTCGGCCCGATTTTCTGGATTGCGTGCAGCGCGCGGCGCGGCGCGGCGATCGGCGGCTGCAATTGCTGGAGTACGCTGGCGCGGCGGCCGATCATCCGGTCGCGCTGGATTGCCCGGAAACGGCGTATCTGAAAGGGCTTTGGCTGCGCGTCAGCTAGGGCTGCCGCGCACGCCGCCGCTACTCTACCGTCACAGCCTTGGCCAGGTTGCGCGGTTTGTCGACATCGCAGCCGCGCAGCACGGCCGCGTGATACGCAATCAGTTGCAGCGGGATGACCGTGACCAGCGGGGCGAGCAGCTCGGGCACGTCCGGGACATACATGACGTGCTCGGCCAGGTGCCCGATGTGCTCGTCGCCCTCGGTGGCGATCGCCAGCACGCGCCCGCCGCGGGCCCGCACTTCTTCGATGTTGCTGATGACCTTCTCGTACCAGTGGCCGCGCGGCGCGATCACCACGACCGGCATGTCTTCGCTGATCAGCGCGATCGGCCCGTGCTTCATCTCGGCCGCCGGCAGGCCCTCGGCGTGGATGTAGCTGATTTCCTTGAGCTTGAGCGCGCCCTCCAGCGCGACCGGATACTGCACGCCGCGGCCCAGGTACAGCCAGTTGTTCGCGTCGACATACTCGGACACGACGCGGCGGACGTCGCTGCTGAGCTCCAGCGTGCGCTCGATGGCGCTGGGGATCTCCGCCAGCGCCTTCAGATACGCGTGGCAATCGGCCTGGCTCAGATGCCGGCGGCGGCCGAGGAAGGCGGCCATCATCGCCAGCACCGCGACCTGGCCGGTGAAGGCCTTGGTCGAAGCGACGCCGATCTCAGGGCCAACGTGCAGATACACGCCCGCGTCGGATTCTCGCGCAATGGTCGAGCCGACGGCATTCACAATGCCCAGACCCATCGCGCCGCGATCCTTGGCCTCGCGCAGCGCCGCGAGCGTGTCGGCCGTCTCGCCGCTCTGCGAGATGGCCAGCACGACCGTGCCGTCTTCGATCACCGGGTTGCGGTAGCGAAACTCGCTGGCGTACTCGATCTCGCACGGAATCCGCGCGAGCTGCTCGATCAGATACTCGCCCACCAGGCCCGCGTGCCAGGCCGTGCCGCAGGCGGTCAGGATGATCCGCTTGGTGCGCAGGAAATCGCGCGAGACCGTGGTCAGCCCGCCGAGCACCACGCGCCCGTGCTCCAGGTCGATTCGCCCGCGCAGGCAGTTGCGCAGCGACTCGGGCTGCTCGTGGATCTCTTTGGACATGAAATGCTGATGCCCGCCGAGCTCGAGCTGCTCCAGCGTGTACTCGACTTCCTCAATCTCCTTGGTAACCGGCGCGGCGTCCAGCGTGGTCGTGTGAAACCCGCTGCGGCTGATCACCGCGACTTCATTGTCCGAAAGATAGATCACCTGGGCCGTGTGCTGCACGATCGCCGCCGCGTCCGACGCGACGATGTACTCATCTTTGCCGACACCCACGATCAGCGGGCTTCCGCGGCGGGCCGCCACGATCACGTCCGGCTCGTCCGCGTGCAGTACGGCGATGCCGAACGTGCCGCGCACCTCGCGCAGCGCGCGGCGCACGGAATTCTCGAGCTTGCCTTCATAGAAATGGCCGATGAGCTGCGCCAGCACCTCGGTATCCGTGTCGCTCTGCATCTCGATGCCGTGGCCGCGCAGATACTCCTTCAGCACGCGGTAGTTCTCAATGATGCCGTTGTGCACCAGCGCCAGCTTGCCGCCGCGGTCGCGATGCGGGTGAGCATTATTCTCCGTCGGTGCGCCGTGCGTGGCCCAGCGTGTGTGCGCCAGCCCGATATTGGCCCCATCCAGCGAGCGCTCGACGCGCCGCTCCAGGTTCGCGATCCGGCCCACGGCGCGACGTGCGTTCAGGCGGCCGTCTCGGATGACCACGATCCCGGCCGAGTCGTATCCGCGGTATTCGAGCCGCTTGAGCCCCTCCAGCAGGATTGGGCAGGCTTCCCGTTGTCCGATATACGCGACGATTCCGCACATTCCCGCTTCTCCATACGTCGGCAAGCGCAATCACAGACAGGCTGAAACAATGATCTTATCACGCTTACGCGGCAAACACAGCCCCAGTTCGCCAAACCAACCCCCCGCCGAGATTCATCCGATGAACCGCACGTCCGCGTCGAGGCTTAGATCGGCCCCTTAGCAGCCGGCAATGAGCCTCGGCGTGACGCGACACCGGAATCCGCCGCACTTGGCTGGAGATACACCGATGAGCACGAGCACGCACAACCTGCCGACGCGCCTGGTCTCACAGTTGCTCGCCGACGATCCCGAAATGCGCGACATCGTCGAAGATTTCGTCGGCGGCCTCGACGAGCGGCTGCGCGAGCTGCGCGAAGCCTACGCCAAGCTCGACTGGCAGGCGCTGTGCACCTACGCCCATCGCATGAAGGGCGCGTCGGGCTCGTACGGCTTTCCGGACATGAGCAAGCTGTGCGGCACGATGGAAGACAACTTCAAAGCGCAGCGGGCCGATCAGTTCGCCGACTGGGCCGCGCAGTTTGAAGCGCTCACCCAGGCGGCCAAGGCCGGCTTGCAGTAGCCGCGTCAGCTCAGCAGCCAGCGCAGCGGGCGCAGCAGCAGCTCGCCCGCTACGTTGATCGCGCCGCTGCCGCCGAAGAAGATCAGCAGCGAAAACACGAACGCGTGCATCGTCAGCATCCAGGCGCAGAGCTGCGGCAGCGGCCACAGCCGCAGCCAAGCCCGCCGCGCGCTGCTCAGCGCGCCGCTAGGCGCTTGATCCAGCCGCTGCATCCAATTCACCCAGTGCTGATTCACGACCAGCATCAATCCCATGAGGACGCCCCAGATCAGCATCGAGAGATTGGGCACGTGCCAGATGCCGCAGAGCCCGAACGTGACGCACAGGTTCCAGGCCACGTGCCGCCGATTGCCGCCCAACGCGATGTACACGTAGTCGCGCAGGATCAGCGAGAGGCTGATGTGCCAGCGTCGCCAGAAGTCACGCAGGCTGGTCGCAAGCCAGGGCCAGTTGAAGTTCTCGACTTGTCGATAGCCCAGAAGCCGCGCGATGCCGGCCGAGACGTCGCAGTAGCCGCTGAATTCCAGGTACAGCCCGTAGATCTGCAGAAACACGCCGAAATAGAGCAGCGCGTAGCTCTGAATCTGCTGCGGGTTCTTGTAATAGACGTTGCTGTGTCCGACGCCCAGCTCGTTCCAGAGCACCGGCACGAAATACAACGTCACGACCAGCGACTTCATCAGGCCCCAACCAATGCGGGCCAGCGCCGGGAAGACGCGCGCCAGATTGCGGCGGTCGTGGCAGGTGTCCATCTCTTCCTGCCAGCGCTGGTAGCGCTCGATCGGGCCCTGCATCAGCCCCGGCGCGTAGCACAGATACGCGACGAAGTTCAATAACGTGCGCTGCGCTGCCGGGATGCGCCGTTGCCGCAGCTCGGAGAAGTAATGCAGCATGCGAATCGTGAAATAGGCCGTGCCAATGTTGTGCGGATTGATGAACATGGCGTGGAAGAGTTGCGGCGGCGGCGAGCCGCGGCCGTCCGGCACGGGCCGGTCGCTCCAGAACCAGAATGGCTCCCACGCGACGTCTCGCGCGCCTAGCGGAAACGTCCAGGGCGCGTTCCAGTACAGCCAGTGGTTCCACGCGTCGCGCAGGTCCAGCTCGTTCAGCGCCTGCGAGAGCAGATACCAACCGCTGACGACGACGATCGCGCCCAGGATCGGACCGCGAGCCAGCTCCGGGCGCTGTTCGATCTCCCACGCGAAGCGCTCGCTCAGCCGATGAAAAAGCAAGCACGAGCCGATCCAGAAGAGCAGGTACGGCACGCCGAACGCGAAGCCGACGAACATCAGCCCGCTCAAGATGATCCCGTGGCGAAGGGTGCGGCGCGGGACCGCGAGCAATAGCGGAACCAGGAGCAGAAAGTAGCACATCAGGAAGCGGTCGTCGAACACACGCTGCAGCCAGAAATCGCGCAGCGTCAGCCAAGGCGTCTCGGCGATCGGCTGCCAGAGAAACGCCAGCAGCGATGACGGCAATTGCTCCCAGGCGATCGCGACCAGGCAGGTGGAAATCACGGCCAGTTATTTAACTGAGATTGCGGCGGTGCACAAAATCGCCGCCCGCTGCCACCCGGGTAATATTCACGCCGAAATGGACGTACTCGGGCTGACATTCGCCGAAGTCTGCGCCGCGTTGCAGCCGCGGCAGCACGATCTGCCAGCGCTGCGCCGCAGCTATCGACACGCCTTGCGCGGCCTGGAGCCGGTCGGTCCCCTCCGGGTTGATCTCGCGCCGATCGTCCGCACCGTTCACGACGGCGAGCTGATCAAGTTCGTTCAGCGTCACGAGCGCGGCCTGGAGACCGAGAGCGTCATTATTCCGATGCGCGGCAAGCATCGCGAATGGCGCTCGCTGTGCGTCTCGTCACAGGTCGGCTGCGCCATGGGCTGCACATTCTGCGAGACTGCCCAGCTCGGCCTGCTGGGCAATCTCTCGGCCGCGGCCATCGTCGGCCAGTTCGTCGCCGCGCGGCGCGAATTCGGGGCGGACATTCGCAACGTGGTCTTCATGGGCATGGGCGAGCCGCTAGACAATTTCGAATCGGTCACGCAAGCCGTACGCGTGCTGAACGACCGCTGCGGCTGCTCGATCGCGATGGATCGCATCACGATCTCGACCGTCGGGCGCGTCGCCGGCATTCGGCGGCTGGCGAGCCTGGGCTGGCGGCGACTGAACCTGGCGGTTTCGCTCAATGCGCCGAATGACCAGATTCGCGGCCAGATCATGCCGATTAACCGCGCCGAGCCGCTGGCGGCGCTGCGCAGCGCGCTGCTCGATTACCCGCTCCGAAATTGCCAGTTCTTCATGATCGAATACGTGCTCATTCCGGGCGTCAACGACGCGCACGCGGACGCGCTCGAGCTGGCCGAGTTCGTGCGGCCGCTGAAATGCTGCGTAAACGTGATTCCCTACAACCCGCGGCAGGATTCGCCCTGGGAAGCGCCCAGCGAGCAAGCCGTCACGCAGTTCCTTGAATGGCTGTCACTGGCCGGGCAGTACTGCAAACGCCGCATCACCAAGGGCCGCGACCACATGGCCGCCTGTGGACAGCTTGGGAACCGGGCCATCTCGCGCCGCGCCCAGCCGCGGCTGCCGGCGCAGCCGCTTTCCATTCTCAGCGGACGCGCGCAACATGACGCGGCGTCGGCAGTAAGCGCTTAAGATCCACGCCGCGCGTCAGGGCGCGCCACGATCACTCGGGAGGCACTCGCATGAATCTGCTCTGGATGCTGCTGCTCGCTAGCCTGCTCGCACCCGCCGGCGACGAGCCGCCCGATTCCTCGCAGCTCTCGCAGTATTTCGGCTTCGGCGAGATGCAGATCTACAAGCTCAAGCCCGACATCAGCCAGTTGCGCCTGGCGGATCTGAACCAGGATGGCAAGCTCGACATCGTGGTCTGGAACAACCAGCAGAGCCGCGTTGACATCTTCTACCAGCGCGCCGCCGGCGAGGCCGCGCTTGCGCCAGCCGCACTGGAACGCAACGAGCTGGCCAGCCGCGGGCCGCTGCGCAATGAGAACATCTCGGTCGCCTATCGCGTCGCGGCGCTGGAAATCGCCGAGCTCACCGGCGACGGCCGGCCCGACCTGGTGTTCTTCGGCGAGCCGAAGGAAGTAGTCATCCTGCCAGGCAACAAGAGCGGCTTCGGCACGCCGCTGCGGACGCGCGCCGCGGAAGGCGAGCCGCGCACCGGCTGCCTGGCGGTCGGCGATTTCGACGGCGACAAGCGCGCCGACGTGGCCCTGCTCGGTCGCGAAGCCGTGCTGATCTTCCCGCAGAAATCCGACGGCGGACTGGGCAAACCCACACGACTGCTGCACAACATCTCGTCGCCGCTGCTGATGCTGGCGGCCGACTTCAACCGCGACGGAAAGTCCGACCTGATCGTCGGCTCCGACGATGATCGCTTCGGCGCGCTGGTCTTTCTGCAAGACCCCGACGGCGGACTGGGCCCGATGCAGCGCATCCGGATTCCAAAGCTGCGCAGCATGACCATCGGTGAAGGTGAACTGGGCAGCACGCTGCTCTCGGTCGAATCCGCCACCGGCCGGCTCAAGGAATTCGCCTGGGTCGTGCCCAGCGCCGTCGACAACGCCGAGTGGCCCATGTGGCTCTACTCCTATCCGATCCGCAGCAAGAGCAAGCAACAGCCGCTCGCCAGCGGCGACATCACCGGCGACGGCCTGCCCGATGTCGTCGCCGTCGACCCCGAGGCCGCCCAGATGTTCCTGCTGCGCGGCGGGCCGCACGGACTCGAACCCGCGGCCGCGTTTCCCGCAATGGTCAACACCGTCGACCTCTGCGCCGCAGACATCGACGGCGACGGCCGCAGCGAGATCATCAGCGTCAGCCCGAAAGAGAAATTGATCGGCGTCTCGCGCTTCGTCGACGGCCGGCTAACGTTCCCAACCGCCCTGCCCAGCGACGGCGAGCCCCTGGCCGCAATCGCCGGCGCGCTCTCGGCCAGCCACAAGGGCCCGCCCACGCACCTGGCGTCGCTGCTGCGCGTCGAGAAAAACCTGGAGCTGCGCATTACGCCGCTGGCCGGCGGTGGGACCGCACTGACTTGCCCGGTCGCCGAGATGAAGGATGATGCTGCTGGCCTGCGCTTCGTCGATGTCAATCACGACGGGCGCAACGATCTGCTGCTGTTCGTGCGGTTCAACCCGCTGCAGACCTATCTGCAGAAAGACGATGGCACATTCGAGCGGCTTAGCGGGCAAACCGCGCGCGAAGGACTCGTGAAAGAAGCCCGCATCGAGGCGTTTGCGAATGTCGACGTCACGGGCGATGGCAAGCCCGAGATCATCCTGGCGCAGAACAACCTGGCACGCGCATTGATCGTCTCCGGCACGCCGCCGAGCTGGAACATCGTCGACCAGTACAACACCGAGAGCGCCGACGCCGAGATCGCCGGACTCGCGGCGCTGCCGGGCGCCGGCGGGGCGCCGCTGCTGGCGATGTACGACCGCAAATCGCGCGATCTGTACACGCTCGAGCGCCAAGCCGACCAGACCTACGCCGTCACACGCACCATGTCACCAGGCGCGTTCGAGTTGACTGCCATGCAGCCGCTTGCCGTCGGTGGCGGCCCGGCCGGCGAAACCGCGCTGCTGATCGGCGACCCGCGCTCGCTGGCGCTGCTGCGGCCACAGGCCAAAGCCGCCACGCTGATCGAGCAGCGCTCGTACGAAACCCCGATCAAGGACGCCTGGCTGGGTGATTCGGTCAGCGGCGACTTGAACAACGACAATGTGCAGGATGTCGTCGTGCTCGACCTGCGGAAGGCCAACGTCGAGGTCCTCACCACGCTGACGCGCTCCAGCGGCAACGATGTCCCACAGCGCGAGTGGGTCCGCGTCCTGAATTTCCAGGTCTTCCAGGGCAAGCGCTTCAGCGATGAACCCGATCGCGGCGGCGAGCCGCGCGAAGGCGCGATCGGCGACGTCACCGGCGACGGCGTCGGCGACCTGGTGCTGCTGGCGCACGACCGCGTGCTGGTCTATCCCGGGCAATAAGCAGCACGCCGCGCTGCGCACGAAAATCGCGGTGAGCGCATGTTTCGAGTCTACATCATCGCACCACTCGCGCTCCTGGCGATCGCCGCGCTTTACTGGAGCCAGCTACGCGGCGGCGCGCAGCACGTCAGCGGCGTGGTCGAAGCCGAGGATGTCCGCGTCGGTTCGCTCGTCGGCGGAAGGCTCGCGCGCGTCTGCGTACGCGAAGGCCAGCAGGTCGCCCGTGGCGAACTCCTGATCGTGCTCGAGCCGCACGATTGGAACGAGCGCCTGGCGCAGGCCGAGGCCACGCTGGCCGCCGCAACCGCCCGGGCCGACGAAGTCAGCGCCGGACCGCGGCCCGAGGAACTAGCCCAGGCCCGCGCGCGGCGCGATCGGGCGGCGGCGGTATTGGCGCGACGCATCGCCGGTCCGCGGCCGCTGGAGATCCAGATTCTCGAGCAGCGCGTGGCGCGGGCCGAGGCCGACCTGCGAAAGGCCGAGTTTGACCACAATCGTCTGACCGAGCTGATGTCGCAGGGCGCTGGCGCCACCGAAGAGCTGGCCCGCGCCCGCCGCGATCTCGATTCGGCCACCGCCGCGGTCGCCGGTGCGCGCGACGAGCTGGCACTCGCCCGCGAAGGCACGCGCACAGAAGACATCGCCGAAGCTCGCGCCGAGCTCGCCACCGCCGAGGCCGGCGTGGCCCTGCTCGAAGCCGGCTCGCGCCAGGAGCAAATCCGCTGGGCGCAAGCGCAGGCGCAGGCCGCCCAGGCCGCGGTCGAGTCGATCCGTCGCCAACTGGCCGAAACATCGATCTACGCCCCGCTCAATTGCGTGGTCGAAGCGATCGATATCCAGCCCGGCGACCTGGTCGCGCCGGGCGCGCCGCTGCTGACGCTGCTGGACGCGGAGAATCTCTACGTCCGCGCCTACGTTCCGCAGCACCGGCTCGACATCACCGTCGGCACGCCGCTGCAGCTCCGTGCGGACGCGCTCCCCGATCAGGCCATCGCTGGCGTGGTCTCGTTCGTTTCGCGCGGCGCGGAGTTCACGCCCTCAAATGTGCAGACGCCGGAAGAACGCGTCAAGCAGGTGTATCGCGTGAAGATCAAGATCGAGCCGTCCACGGGCCTGCGGCCGGGAATGACGGTGGACGTCCTGCTCGGCGCCGCGAACGCACGCTGACTAGCATCGCACCATAGATCGACGAGCGTGACGCGGCCTCCAACATCCTCTTTCGCGGCCGGATTCCGCAGGGGCAGGTCCCCACCGGCGACCGAAATCCGTGAAACCGGTCAGCATGAATTCGTCCGCAACAGCGGGGCGGTGGAATCGCACGTTGAGCAATTGCCAGCGCACAGCGCCGCCGCCATGCTGGAGTTGTCCGAGATTCTCGCGTAGCCTCCGGCGGAGCACCGCGGCGGTCCACCCGCCACGGCGCGACACGCGGGTGAGTGCCGTAATGTCCTATGCGAAGCACGCTTGGCCCGCGCGGCGGACCGGCCGCATGCGAAGCTGCCCATGGAGGCCGGCGTGAGCGCGCCGCAAGCCGCCAGCGCTGCGCCGCCAGAGGCGGTGATCCAGGCGCAAGGCCTGACGCGCCATTTCGGCAAGCTGATTGCGGTACACGACGTAACCTTCAGCGTGCCACGCGGCGCGATTTTTGGCTTCCTGGGCCCAAACGGCAGCGGAAAATCGACGGTTATCCGCATGCTCTGCGGCGTGCTGACACCCACGCGCGGCAGCGGCCACGTGCTCGGCTTCGACGCCGCGCGGCAATCAGAGTCGGTCAAACGCCGCATCGGCTACATGTCGCAGCGTTTCAGCTTGTATAGCGATTTGAGCGTCACGGAAAACATCAACTTCTACGCGCGCATTTACGGCCTGCACGGCGAGCGGCTGCGTCTGCGGCGCCAGGCCGTGCTGGAGATTGTCGGCATGCAGGACCGCGCCGCGCAGCTCGCCGCCACGCTCTCGGGCGGCTGGAAGCAGCGGCTGGCGCTGGCGTGTGCGCTGGTGCACGAGCCGGAAGTGCTCTTTCTCGACGAGCCCACCGCCGGGATCGACCCGGTCGCGCGCCGCGACCTGTGGGATCTGCTGTTCGAGCTTTCTGGCCGAGGCGTGACCATGTTCGTCACCACGCATTACATGGACGAGGCCGAGCGTTGCACGCACGTGGGGTACATCTACCTCGCGCGCTTGATCGTGCTCGGCCGGCCAGATAACTTGAAATCACTGCCCGAGGTCACGCCGCCCGGCACGCGCCGGCTCGAGCTAGCGTGCCACGCCGCAGCCCTGGAGCTGCGCGGACTGAAGCGGCTGGCGGGCGTCCGCGATGCGACGCTTTTCGGCGAGACGGTGCACCTGCTGGTGGATCAATCGCTCGCGGATGCACAAATCCTTGCGGCGCTGACGGCCCAGGGCACCTCCCAGGCGACATTGCGGCTGATTGGCGCTTCGCTCGAAGACGTATTCGTCGCGCTGACGCGACGCCAGGGGGTGCAGGCCGCGTGAACGGACTCTGGGCGATCCTGGTCAAAGAATTCACGCACATCCGCCGCGAGCCGATGACGCTCTTCTTCGCGCTGGTGCTTCCGGTCGCGCAGCTCACGATCTTCGGCTACGCAATCGATACTAAGATCGATCGCATTCCGACGGTGGTGCTCAATTACGACCAGCGCAGCGCCAGCCGCGAGCTGGTCGAGGCCTTTGCCAACACGCGCACGTTCCGCATCGTTCAGCACGTCGGCAGCGAGCAGGAATTCGACGCGGCCCTGGTCGCGGGCAGCGCCACGGTCGGCCTGCGCATCCCGCCGGATTACACCGAGCTGCTCAGTCTGGGCCGGGCCGCGAGCGTGCAGGTGCTGATCGATGGCAGCGATTCGCAGGCGGCGATCACCGCGCTGAACAGTTCGGCCCTGCTGGGGTTGAACCAGTCGCTGCGCCGCGGGCGGGTGTTTGCCGAGGCGCGGCAGTTCGCCGCCGCACGCGACGCCTTCGGCCGCGCGGCGCTGGTGGTGGAGGTGCGGCCGCGGCTGCTGTTCAACCCGGATCTGCTGAGCGCGTACTTTTTCGTGCCGGCGCTGGTCGGCATCATCATGCAGAATGTGACGCTCTTTCTGACCTCGTTCGCGATTGTGCGCGAGCGCGAGCGCGGCACATTGGAACAGCTCTTCGTCACGCCCGCCGGCCGCGGGGCGCTGCTGCTGGGCAAGCTGATCCCCTACGCCACGCTGGGCTTCCTCGAAACGCTGATCGTGCTGCTGGTGATGGTGTTTCTCTTTGGCGTGCCGATCGCGGGCAATCTGCTGCTGCTGCTGGCGCTCTCGCTGCTGTTCCTGGTGACGGCGCTCGGGCTGGGGCTGCTGGTTTCGACCGTGGCGCAGACGCAGCTTCAGGCGATCCAGGTCGCGTTCATGATCCTGCTGCCCAGCGTGCTGCTCTCGGGCTTCATCTTCCCGCGCGAAAACATGCCCACGCCAATCTATTGGATCAGCTTCATGATCCCGGTCACATACTTCCTGGAAATCCTGCGCGGCGTGATCCTGCGGGCCGCCACATTGCGCGACCTGCTGCCGCATGCGCTGGGCCTGTCGATCTCGTGCGTGGTGGTGATGAGCCTGGCGGTGCTGCGCTTCCGCAAGCAACTGGACTAGATCTGAAATCGGGGCTGCACCAGCGGTTCGCTCGGATTTGGAACTTCTCGGCGGGCGCGAAGTGAGAAGCGCTCAGGCGGGCGAGACCAGCAGATCGTAGCCATCCGCCGCGTGACAGCGAACAGACCGCATCATCCCCGGCTGCATCGCGCCCGGCTCACGTTTGCCGGCTTTCGGCGCGGCGGCCTCCGGCTCAATGCGGCAGACGCCGTCGACTTCCGGGGCCTGGCCGGCGTGTCGCGCGATCCAGCCGCGCTCATCGCGCCCATCGATCAGCACTGGGAACGTGCTACCGATCCGCCGCTGCGCCGCCGCCAGCGCCACCTCTTGCTGCGCCAGCATGAAACGCTCGTAGCGCTCCTGCTTCAGCGCGTCGGCGAGCTGCTCCTTCATGCGGCCGGCGGGCGTCTCGGGCTCCAGCGAGTACTTGAACGCGCCCGCCGCGTCGAAGCCGAAGCCGCGCACGAACTCCAGCAGCTCGACGAATTCCGCCTCCGTCTCGCCCGGAAACCCCACAATGAACGTCGTGCGGATCGAGACCTCCGGAATCCGCCGCCGTAGCTTCTCCAGCAAAGCCTCGGTCTGCGCGCGGGTCACGCGGCGGTGCATGGCCCGCAGCACGCGGTCGTTGATGTGCTGCAGCGGAATGTCGATGTACTTCACCACGCGCTCGCACTGCGCGATGGCCTCGATCATCTCGTCGGTCATCACCGATGGATAGACGTACATCAGGCGAATCCAGTCGGCCCCGTCGCACGCGCCATCCAGCGTGCGGAGCAGGCCCGCAAGCCCGCCGCCCTTGGAGCCGCCGGCTTCGGCGCTCAGATCCTCGCCATAGCTGGTGGTATCTTGCCCGATCAGAATCAGCTCGCGCGTGCCGTCGTCGATCAGCTCGCAACACTCGGCGACCAGCTCGTCCGCGGTCTTGCTATGCATCGGGCCGCGGATCGACGGAATGGTGCAGAATGTGCACTTCTGGTTGCAGCCCTCGCTGATCCGCACATAGGCGAAGTGCCGCGGCGTCAGGCGCAGGCGACCCTGATCGCTCCAGCGCGGCGCGGTCCCCGCGGCGATCGTGTGATAATCGCCGAGGTAGCGATCGAGCGCCGCGTCGCGATCCATGCGCCACACAGCGCGAACCACATCGTCGCGGTTGTTCACGCCGACCAGCGCGTCGATCTCAGGCACCAAGTCGATCAGTTGCGTGCCGTCGCGCTGCACGAGGCAGCCGGCGACCACGATCCGCCGCAGCTTGCCGCGCCGTTTGCGCTCGGCGAGCTCGGCCAGGATTTCAAGCGCTTCGCGGCGGGAAGATTCGAGGAAGCCGCACGTGTTGACGACGATCGTGTCGGCCGAGGATTCGTCGCCGCTGATCAGGCAGCCGGATTCGACCAGTTGCCCGAGCATCTTCTCCGAGTCGACCAGGTTCTTCGCGCAGCCGAGCGAGACGAACGACACGATCGGCGGCTTGGACTGCTTTTCGCGTCCACCGGCGTGCTCCGCTCGACCCGGTCGCGCGGCGCGTTTCCGCCGCTCGCGGCCTGCCGCGCCCTGCGGGGCAGGGCCCTGACCCAGTTGCGGCAGCGCGACGGCGTTGCCGCGGGCTCGTCCGGCGGTGTCAGGTCGTGGATCGAGTGGCACTGGGGCCCCGCATACATGGTCGGTGTCGCGCGACGACGCATCGCACGAAATTCGCGAGACGTGGAGTATATCGCGATTTGACGGTCGAGCGTCGCAACTCCCGCATCAATCCTCCGGCCGCTCGCCCGCTGGCGCCATCTTCACGATTCGTGGCTGGAAGCGGGCCAGCACACGCACCAGCTCGGCCTGGGCCGCCATCACCTTTTCAATGTCCTTGTATGCAGCCGGGGCTTCGTCGAGCCCGGCGGAGATTAGGTGCACGCCGCGATCGTGCAGCTCGCGCTGCACGTGGCTCCAACGGATCGTTTCGACCGCCTTGGTGCGCGAGAGCCGCCGGCCGGCTCCGTGCGACGCGGAGTCTAGCGAGCGCGGGTTGCCGCGGCCCTCGATCAGGAAGCCCGGGGCGCTCATCGAGCCCGGGATGTAACCAAGCACACCCGCACCGGCCGGCGTGGCGCCCTTGCGGTGCACGATCAGCTCGCGGCCCTGGTGCACTTCCTTCCACGCGAAATTATGGTGATTCTCAATCTCAAACAGCACCGCCGCGCCCAGCGCCCGGCGGATCTTGTCATGAATCACCGCGTGATTGGCTGAGGCGTATTTGCCCATCAGCTCCATCGCAGCCCAATATTCACTCCCGACCCCGGACAACGGCAGCCAGGCCAGGTGCTGCAGCTCGCGCGGCAGGTTCGGGTGCAGCGCGCGTGCGACCGCGCTGTAATGCCCGCAGACCTGCGCGCCGCTGCCGCGCGAGCCGCTGTGCGATACGAGCGCGACGTAACGCCCGACATCTATGCCGCGACAGCGCTCGTGGAACTGCACTTCGCCGAATTCGACGAAGTGGTTGCCCGAACCGCTTGTGCCGAGCTGGCTCCAGGCCTTGTCCTGCAGGGCGCGCGTCACAGGCGTAATCGACCAGTCCTCGTCCATGACGCTGTGTTCGGGCCGCGCGCGGCGCCAGCCGGCGCCGACGCCAAAGAGCGTCTCGCGTTCGAGCACATTCTCGAAGCGGCGCTGCTCGGCCCGAAGCAGATCGGGATTCAGATCAAAGACGGTCATCTTGACGCGACAGGCGATGTCGACGCCGACCGCGTACGGAATCACCGCGTCCTGCGTCGCCAACACGCCGCCGATCGGCAGCCCATAGCCCACATGCGCGTCGGGCATCAGCGCGGCGCTGACCGTCACCGGCAGCCGACAGGCATTGCGCATCTGCGCATGCGCGGCGTCATCGATCTCATCGCCCCAGACGGCATAGCCCTGGTCGTCGCGGAATTCGTACGCCACCGGCTGGACAGGCGCAGCCAGCTCGCGCGCAATCTGGCCGAACAGCGCGTGATCGACAAAGTCCTGCGGCGTGCGGGCCAGGCTGCGCAGCTCTACCCGCAGCGTGTCGACCGAAACGCCATCGTTTAACGCCGCGCCGCAGAGCTTGAGCAGGCGGCCGATCAGCTCGGTCGAAGAAAATCCCAAGTTTTCAAGTTCGCGCCGCTTCACGACCAGCTACTCTCGTTCAATTCGGTGCTTACGCGCCGCGCCCGGCTGCGCACGCCCGAAAAACGCTGCAGTTCCGCAGTGTACCGCGCGCGGTAGCTGTTGACGCGCGGCGGGCGGATTCGTTAAAGCAATCTGGGGGAGGAAGAAACACATGATCCGTTCAACACGCGACGCAGCGCTGTGTCTTATTCTGCTCGCCGCCGCGCCGCGGGCCGCGGCCCAGACCTATCAGGCGATCACGCTCGGGCACCTGGGCGGCGGCTACTCGGTCGCCTTCGGCGTGAACGAGCAGGGAACAGTGGTCGGCGGATCGGCCAACGCGCAGGGCGTCGTGCGGGCATTCGTCTGGCAGAATGGCGTGATGACCGACCTGGGCACGCTGCCCGGCCACCAGGGCTCGCAGGCCTACAGTATCAACAATTTCGATGTGATCGTCGGCGAAAGTGAGACCGGCGTGAACGACGAATCCGCCGTGCTCTGGCGCAAGGATCTCAACGGCGATTGGCAGATCGAGAACTTGGGCACGCTCGGCGGGCTCGAAGCCGTGGCCCTGCGAATCAGCGACGGCGGCGAGATCGTCGGATACAGCCAAGTCGAGAACGGCGGCACGCACGCCTTCCGCTGGAGCGACGGCGCGATGTCCGATCTCGGCACGCTGACCTACACCGGCGCCAGCGCCTACAGCAGCGCCCAAGGCATCAACGACGCCGGCCAGGCCGTCGGCTTCACGTTCATCCCCGCCACCGCTCCGCAACTGGGATTCATCCACGACGGAAACGTGCAGACCAGCGTCACGCCCAACGGCGCCACGCTCGACGCCGCCGCGATCAACAATAGCGGCGCGATCTGCGGCACACTCAATTCACCGCAGTGGACCAACGCACTCGAGCGCGCCGCGACGCGTGACCCGCTGGGCGGCTGGCGCGTGCTCGGACTGCCCGCGACGTTTGACGAGAGCTACGCATTCGACATCAACAACGTCGGACACGTCGTCGGCACCGCCGTGCGAACGGCGCCCTTCGCTCAGACGGCCTTCGCATATCTCGGCGCGGCGGACGGCAGCGTCGTCGAGCTCAACGCGGTCACAACCGGGCTGCTCGGTCCCATGGTCGAAGCCTGGGACGTCAGCAACAGCGGCTACATCGCCGGGATTATGGAAGTCTCAGAAACCAGCCTGGCCGTCTTGCTGCGACCGAGCGGATTGGCTTGCCCAGGCGACCTGACCGGCGACGGCCTGGTCAACGAAACCGACCTGGGGCTGGTCCTCTCAAATTGGCGCCTCGGCAGCGGCGGCGACCTCACCGGCGACGGCCAGACCGACGAGGCCGACCTCGGCGTCCTGCTGCAAGCCTGGGGAAACGACTGCCCGTAAACACCTCTCGCACCAGAGCGCGGAAATTGCGCGTCTCGTGCAAGCGCTCGCGCTCGCCCCCGGAAGCGCGCACGAGAAATTCCCGCAAATTTGCGGAAAATCTGGGTTGATCCGCCCTGAAAAGTCGCAATGATCCTCGCTAGCACTGGCGCGGTCAGACGGCGAACCAGCTCGCGTTCGTCGTGTGTCCGGGAAGCTGCGGCCGGCGCGATTCGCGCCGCATCGCATCGTCCATTGCCAGGTTCTTCGCACTGCGGACAGGAAGCGGCCCGACGCCGCGCAGGAGGAGAAGCTGATGTCGTTTGCTTCCAAGAGGTCTTTTGGTCTGCGCACAGGTCTGGGCGTTGCCTTGGCGCTGCTGCCGGTCAGCAGCGCGCACGCGGGTGGGACGCACGCACAGAGTTACAACAACCAGGCCACCATCTCCGTGAAGGGTGGCAACTCGACGCAGTTGCATTGGAACGCCAATCCTGACGGCTGGTATCTCGACGCCGAAGCCGGCGCCGATCACTCCAGCGCCCCCGGATCAGCCTTCGCCAAGGCAACTGAGAACTTCGACCCGCTCGGCGTCGGATTGGTCTGGACCACCGCGATCGGCGAGGGCAGCTTCGCGGGGGTCGACTTCGCTTCCGCCGAGTGGCTTTCCGACGGTGCAGACCTGCTGGTGGGCAAGCCCGGACAATTCGGGGTGAACGAGGGTGTCTGGGCGTCCGCCGGCTCCGTTCCGTCCGCGACCGCCAGTGCCTACGGCGCCGTCGAATTCCACAACTCGTTCACACTTTCGCCTGACGGCCCCGGCCGCGTCGGCGCGTCGGCTCTGATCGACGTCACGGGCCAGGCGAACCTGACGTGCTTCTCGCTGCCGGGCGAGAGTTCCAGCGCCAGCTACACGTTTCTACTGGAGTTGTTTGATCTGACGCAGGGGCCCAACGCCCCTGCGCTGTACACCGTCAGCATGAGCGGCGCTGTCGCCGGGGGCGACGGACCGATCGCCGGCTCGCTGGATTCAAGCAGCGGCCCGATCGCGCTGAGCTTTAACACGCCCTACCTGATCAAAGCGCGGCTCGCGGCGTTCGCGTCGGTCAGCACGCCGGAGCCCGGAAGCATCCTGCTGCTCACATTTGGAGCATTGGTAATGCTGCGGCGGCGCGGGACGTAGTTCACGGCACGCTTGCTTCGCACGCGGCTGACAGAACACTCGGGACGGGCAAGCGCGCCAGCGCCGGCCCGTCCCGAGTTTGTTTGCGCGCCGCGCGTTCATTTGATCGAGCGCACCGAAGCAGCAGCATGCCGCACTGCGTTAACGTCGGAGTGCCCGGCCCATATGCCGCGAGCGGACCAGGCCGACGATCGAGACGGTCAGAAGGATCACGCCGAACAGCGGACAGCTCGAGAGCAGGTTGGTCAGGCCGGTCGGGGCTTCGATCTGCCCATCGGGGCGGTTTGAGGTATTCGCGATTGCGAGCTGCGACGTAGGCGCGTCAAGATCGTCCTGGTTCTCGGGGCTGACCGCGACCGCGGCGCCGTTCACGCCGACGTTGCCTTCGAGCGAGGCCGCGTCAAACCCGATGAAGCCGTTGCCATCGATATCGAACCCTGGCACGCGCCACGAATACAGCACAGTCCAGATGCGTGGATCGGGCAGAAAGTCGTTGTCGGCACGCCCGGCCGGAAGCAGCAGCTCCTGCAGCGGCAGGCCGGCCGCGTCAACGGTCAGCTGCGTCGCCTGCGTCGGCCGCAGTGGAGCGCTGAAGTATGTAAAGCGGTTGAACGCCGGCGCGATCGGGAAACGCTCGTTGGCCGCGAACCCCAGGTCAACCGTCGCAAGTGTCGCCAGCGTGATGCGGAACAGATCCACATCGCCACGGCGGATCTGCGGGTCCGCGAGCACGCCGAACTGCAGATCGATCACGTCATTCAGGCGGAAGAGGCCGTCGCCATTCCAATCGGCGCCGAGCAGGTCTTCGATCAGGCCTTCGGGCACGCGCGTGACCTGGCCGGCGACGATCAGATCGCTGCGGAAGAGCTGGATAACGCGCTGCAGGTCGCGCGGGTTGTCGATCTGGCCGAGCACGTCGTTGCCCAGATCCATGTTGTCGCCCAAGCCGTCATTGTCGAAGTCGGTCTCGCCGCCGGCCGAGACTGGCTGAGCCCGGCCGAAGGCGCGCGGATTGACCAGCGGCTCGTTATCCTGGCTGTCGTTGACACCGTCGCCATCGGTGTCGGCGTTGGTCGGGTCGGTGAAGACGAAGCCGTCAAAATCGAAGCACGGGTTGCAGTTCAAGATGCCCGGCAACACCTGCGCAAGCGGGTATTCGTTGATGCTCGGCATGCCGTCGGCGTTGAAGTCGCGCCACTCGGCGGCGCCGAGCCGGCCGTCGCCATCGTCATCGATGAAGCGCAGACCAAAGACCTCGACAAAATCCGAGAGCCCGTCGCCATCGGTATCGGCCTGGGCCGCCAGCGTGCGTACCGGGCGGCGCGAGAAGAGCGGCGTTGGGGGCGTGCCCGGAACGATCGCGGTCGGCGCGGGAAACGCGACCGCGGACTGCTGAATGTCGAGACCGCCGACTTCCCAGTTGTCCGGCAGGCCGTCGCCATCGGAATCCGGCGAAACATCGGCCCCGCCCAGCCCGTCAATATCAAACTGGGAAAGGAACGCGGCCGCCGGATGCTGTGCGGCGGCTGGTGCGACGAGCCCCAGTTGTGCCGCGAGCGCGGTCGCGAGAGTCAGGAGCGCGGAACGCATGCGCATGGAACACTTCCTCCAAGAATTCGACGGCCGAACTAGGGCACGACCTCGATCGCGATCGTGTCGCGTGCGATGTTCCCGACACTGTCTGTGACCTGCACCACGATGGTGTAGACACCGACGGCCAAGTCATCGCCACCGCCGGCGCCGCCATCCGGGTCAAACGTTACCGTTCCGTCGCCGGCGGCACCTGCGACCGGAAATGTCTGCAAGTACGTACCCGGCGAAGCGACGGCACCGCCAGCCGGATCGTTGAACTCGACCAGCGTATACGTGTACGTAGTCGAGCCGCCGGTGACATCCAACGTGAGCGTGGATGTTTGGCCGCCGCCGACAGATGGCTGGTAGCGCGTCGCGCGGATGTCCAGATCCATTCCACCGGTGGTACTGACGAAGATCCACATGCTGTCGACCGCGGTCGTGCCGAAGGCGTCGGTCGCGGTGAGCTCGAGCCGATAGGCGCCGTCGACAGCGCCACTGGGTGCGGTCCAAGTGACCGTGGTGACGTCGCCGGCTTGCGCGGCCAGCGGCGATACCGGGTTGAACACGCCGGCGCCACCCGGACCAGTCGCAGTGTAGGTATACGTGTAGTTCGGGGCACCGCCGGTCACGTCAAAGTCCAGCGTAATCGCGTCACCCGGGTTGATCACGTTGGTGCTGCCGGCATCGCTGCGCAGATCGACGGTCAGCGGCGCGGCCTGCACCGAGATCCAGACCGAATCCACCGCGACGTTCCCGACGCTGTCCGTCGCCGTCACCGTGATCTCGAACGAGCGGTTGTTGCCGGGCGCCGCGGCCGGCGCGGTCCACACGATGGTCGACAGGTCGGCGACGTTCGGCAGGTTCGCGGCGATCGTGCCGCCCGAAGCGCTGAACGCGAAGCTAAAGAGCGGCGTTCCGCCGGTGACGTCGAGCGTCAGCGTCGCGTTGTTCGTGGCTGGCACGATGTGGAAATCGGCCCGCACGTCGAGCGTCATGCCGCCGCTGGTGCTGACGTACACCCACATGCTGTCGACGGCGGCGGTTCCGAAGGCGTCGACGACCGTCAGCTCCAGGCGATACGCGCCGTCAGACGTGCCTGCCGGCGCTGTCCAGGTCACGGTGGCGACATCGCCGGCCTGCGGCGCGAGCGCGCCGGACAACGGCGCGAATGTACCCGCGCCGGATGGCCCGGTGGCCGTATAGGTGTACGTGTAGTTCGCAGCGCCGCCGGTCACGTCGAAATCGAGCGTGATTGTGTCGCCGGGGTTGATCACGTTGGTCGAGGTGGTCTCCGTTCGCACGTCAACGCTCAGCGGCGGGGCCGCGACCGAAATCCAGACCGAATCGACCGCGACATTTCCGAGCTGGTCCGTCGCGGTGACCGTGATCTCAAACGAGCGATTGTTGCCGACCGCGGCGGCCGGCGCGGTCCAGACGATCGTCGAAAGATCCGGCGCGTTGAGCAGCGTCGGGGCGATCGTGCCGCCGCTGGCGGTAAATGCGAAGTTGTAGTTCGGGCGGCCACCGGTGACATCCAATGCCAGCGTCGCGCTGCTGCCGGGACCGACCAGGTGAAAGTCCGAACGCACGTCGAGCGTCATCCCGCCCGTGACGCTGACGAATACCCAGGTGCTGTCGCTGGCGCTGTTGCCGAATGCGTCGGTGACGGTCAGTTCGATGCGATAGCCGCCATCGGACGAGCCCACTGGCGCGGTCCACGTGACCGTCGTAACGTCGCCCGCCTGCGGCGGGATGGCGGCGGGTGTGAACGTGCCCGCCCCGCCCGGTCCGCTGGCCGTGAACACATACGAATATGCCGGCGCTCCACCGGTAACGTCGAAATCCAGCGTGATCGTCTCACCAGGGTTGATCGAATTCGTCGACCCGGCCTCGGTGCGCAAGTCGAGCCCCAGCGGGTCGGCACCGACGGCGATCGTGACCGTATCGGTGGTGATCCGTCCGATGGCGTCGCTGGCGATGACGGTGATCGTGTACGGAATGTCTGCCCCCGGCGTCGCCGGAGGCGCTGTCCAGGTGATCACGCCGTTGCCGGGCTGATTGGTCAGCGTCGCGGTGCTGAGCGTGCCGCCGCTGGCGCTGATTTCATAGGCGTAGTTGGGCGCTCCGTTTGACACGGCGAACGTGATCGTCACCGCTTGGCTGGGCGCGACGAACGACGCCGAGGCCCGCGCGTCGACCGTGAGCGCGTCGTTGCTCACGTTGATGCCGACGCTGTCGGTCGCGGTCCGGCCGCCGGAATCCGTGACGGTTACATCGATGCGGACAGCGCCTTCGGTGCCGGGTGCGAGCCAGTTCACCGTCGCGTCGTCCGCGCTCGTGACAGAGGGCGCCGAAAGCGTCCCGCCGGTCGCGGTGAGTGTGTAGGTGAAATTTGGCGCGCCGGCGTTGCGATCGAGTGAGAGCGTCACGAGCTGCCCGGGTCGCACGCTGTAGTTGTTCGCGCGGACGTCGAGCCCGACGCTCACGTCGCCGACATGGAACTCCACGTCGCCGGTCGTGATGCTGCCGTCGAAAGAATCGGTGGCGGTCACGCGGAAGCGATACACGCCCGGTCCGAGCCCGGTCGTCGCGATCGCCGCCGCCGTGTCGGACGTTGTCCCGCCGCTGAGCGGCAAGCCGTCGAGCGCGGTCCAGACGAAGCTGACGGCGCCGCGCTGTCCGCTGACGTTCGCGGCCAAGTTGATGTTGGTATCGGCCGAGCGCTGCCCGGCAACGAAAGGCGGCGTCGCGGTCGGGTTTACCAGGAGCTGCGTCGACGACGCGGCAGCCTGCTCAACTCGGATCGTCAGCGAGACGGCCGAAAGCGCCGTGCCGTCCGCCAGCGTCGCGCTGGCCGAGACGTTGAAATTCGCGGGAGCGGTGAAGACCACGGTCGGATTGACGCCGACTTCGACCAGGTCGCCGGTGGTTGTGGTTGAGAACGTGGGGTTGCCCGCCGCGTCGCGCGAGATGATGAACTGCAGCGCGCCGGCCGGGATGCTCCAGTTCACGTTCGCCAGCGTGCCGCCGCCGGTGACGTCCGCCCGCAGCGTCGCGGTCGCGCTGTTGCCGCGCAAGATCTGCGACGAGGGCTCGATTCGCAGTTGCGGAGAGACTTGCCCGCCGGTGGTCGGGTCGCCCGCGGGCGGCGGAACCACCGCGTCAGGCGTCGGGCAACCGATGATCAGCGCGGCGCCCGCGGCGACGAGCACCAGCATCGACAGACGTGTCATATTGCGGCTCCTGTCCTCAAATCCGCCGAAAGGCTGCGAGCGATCGCAAGCCAGGCGCTCAGTTACCGTCGACCCAACGAGAATGGCCTTGAAAGCTGCGGATTGACGGTCAGCGTGCGGCCGACCGTCGCGCCGATGATGCGCGTGCGCTGCAGCCGCGCACCGACCACCGCCAGCGCGGCCTGCCCGGTTCGAATGAACGCTTCCGCGGTTGACGCGGCCGCACCCGCACCGCCGACCTGGGCGCCGCCCGCGGCCAGCCGCGACGTCGTCCCGCCGCGCGGCACAATCTCTGAAATTCGCACTTCCGGCGCGACCGCAGCCGCCGCGATCGCGGCCCCGCGCGTCGGCGGCTCGATGTCGCCTTCGGCAACGGCCTCCGCCACCCGCACCAGATCAGGCAGCAGCGAGCGCTGCACCAAGCCGCGCCGCAGCGAAGCCATCGCCTGCGCCGCGCCCTCCGCGCGTGCGGGGCTGGCGGCAGCGCCGTCGGCGGCGATGCTGACACGATTGGCGCCCGCCGCATCCAGCACCAGGCCGTCACGCCCGGTCGGGATCAGGCTGGCGCGTCCGTCGCTGGCGGAGATTTCGACCGCGGCGCCCGCCGCCGATCGCACGATCCGCAGCGCGCCGCGCGGCAGGCCGATGGAGAAGCCCGTGCCCTCGATCAGCAACGTCGGTGTTTCGCGTTCGTGGTAGATGTCGAGCGTGCCCGCGCTGCTCTCGATCAGTTTCAGTCGCAGGCCACCGTCCTCGCGCGGCGCGATTTCAACGTCTACGCCGTCGAGCACCAGCGTAAGACCCGCGGCGGCAACGCGGAAAATTCCGCGGCGCTCACCCGGCTCTCCTTCGGGCGGCTCGACCGCCAGCAGCAGCGGCTCATCCAGGAACAATTCGGCCTGCCCGCCGACGGTCTCGCCCGTTTGCGTGCCGAGCGCCGCGGAGGCATTCTCACCCAGCGCCGTGACGCGCACGACCGGTCCGGTCGGCTGTGTGCCCTGCGCGGCGAGCGGCGCCGCCAGCGCCAGCAGCGCCGCCAGGCCGCTCGCCAGCATGCGCGTCATCCCGCCGATCGACCTGTTAGTTGAGGTCAAAGCGCACCCCCAACGCGTACATGATCCGATTGTACTCAAACACGCTCTGTCCCAGCCGATCCCGAACGTTGCTGTCATTGATCGCGAAGCGAATGTCGCCGTACAGCGTCATGATCACGCGATCGAGCCGGAACGGGCGGGCGTACTCAAAGTCCTTTGAGTAGTCTGAATTCAGCCAGAAACGCCGCTCCAGCCGGAACGCGTATTCCTGCAAGAAATCGCCGCGGCTGCGGCGGCCGCGATCGATCGTGCTGTTGCCGCGGTAATCCTGCCATTCGAACAGCATGTTCGGCACGAAGTCGATGCCGTACGGCAATGGCACGGTCACGCCCGCGGTCAGAATCTGGCTGCTGTAATCAAACTCGCGCCCCTGGGTCGAGTTCGTCGTGAACTCGAAGCCGAGCTGCACTTCAAGCGGCCGCTGATACTCGGCATCTTCTTCGCGCGGGCCCAGGCCGCCCCACACCTTGTCCGCACCCCAGAGCGATTCGGCGCTGACCCACTTGCCCAGGTCCCAGCGCGTATCCAGCCCCCAGGCGAAGTAGTTGCCGTCGCGATCGAGCCGGTCGTCGCGCAGTGATTCGAGATAATTGCGATCCTCGAAGTTGAAGAACAGCGACGCATCCAGCAATTCATCGAATGCGAGCATCTGGAACATCGGCCGCACGCGGTTTACGCGCAGGAAGCCGTCGTTGCCCAGCAGCACGTAGTCGTAATCGTAGCGCGCGTGGAAATACAACGCGTCGAGCCACTCGGCCGCGTCTGCGCCGACGATCTCGTAGCGGATGTTCACCGTGCCGCCGTAGAATTGCTCGTTGAACTCGTAGATGCGCGCGTTCCAGGTCGGCGCAATGCGGCCTTCGAAGAACACTTGCCACTTCCGCAGGGCTTCGTTGCCCGGCTCGAGCACGTCCAGGTCGGCGACGTAATTGAATTTCACCAGCGTCGGCACGCGGAAATCGCGCTTGCGACGGCGCTCGGCCGGGGCCTCGGTGTTGCGGCCGAGCAGTGGTACGTTGGTGTCGTACAGCGCGGCGGCACCGAAGCTGACCGTCAGGTCATTCAGCGGCTGCCGCTCGGGTGCGCTGGTGGCGCGGCTCAGCTCCGCGAGCACTTTCGACGCGCTCAGCGGGACGGTGTTTTCCGTCAGCGAGAAGGCCGAGCCGCCCTCCTCGGGCGTAAATCCGTCGAGCTGCACCGCACGCTCCAGCACCGTGCGCGTCGCGTCGAGCCGGCCGGCCGCGTCCGGCAGGTTCGGATCGATCGCCGCGATCAGGCCCAGGTACAGGTTTGCCGTCGCGGCGTAGAAACGAGCCACCGCTTCGGGCGTGTAGCGCGATCGAATGTTGAAGTTCGAAGCGCGGAAAGCGCGCGCCGCCGGACTGTTCGGGTCCGTGCTGGGCCGCACCAGCTCGAGCACGCGGGCTGGATCCGAGAGCGAAGTGAAGATCCGCTCCGCCTCGCGGAACGCGTCTTCCCGTGCCGGATCGACCGCGGTGAAGTACTTTTCACCGACGACGCGCTCGACCAGCGAGCGGCGATACTCCACGACGCCCAGGTAGAACTGACCGCGAACCCACTCGAGCCCGTTGGCGGTCGGGGTCTTGGCCAGATAGTCGGCCAGCAGCCCGCGCGAATCGTCCAACATGCGCCGCACCGCGGCCGAATCGACGCTGAGCGCCCGGCCGGCCTGATCGGCGAGCTCCTGCGCCCGATCCTGCACGATGGCGGACTGCGCGAAGACCACGCCGCTGACGAGCTTTAATTCCCGGCGCTGCCTCAATTCGTCCGCCGCCTCCATCGCCTTAGAGAGGAGCGACGAAACGATCTGGTATTCACGCGCGGCCCGCTCGGCGAGCTCAGACTGCCGCGTCGCCGTCTGCGGATCCGGAACCGCTTCCGGATCGGCGGCCCGCCGGGCATTGAACTCCGCGTCCAGATCGCGCCGCTGATCAAGAAAAATCCCTGCGCGCTGCGCGTGACAGAGCGCCCGCAGCAGCGAGACATCCGGCGTGTCTCCGGCGCGCTTCGCAAATTGCTCGAGTCCGCTCGTCAGCCGCTCGAGCTCGGGCAGGATGCGCTCGCGCCACTGCAGCGTCTTGGCCGCCGGATCATTCGCACCCGGGGCCGGCTCCAGCGACACGTACGCATCCAGCCAGGCCTGGAATTCCCCGACGGCTGCCGCGCCGTTGCCGCCATCTTGCGCCAGCACATGCGGCAATGCCGCGGCGCTCAGCAGCGTCGCGAGTGCGACGAGCAGTCGTCGCGCGCTGCGTCGCGGCGACGTGGGCGGCGGCGGCGTGGGCAAACTCGGGTTATGCGCTGGCATCGACCACCGCGGCCTGCAGCGCCGCGCCGACCGTTTGCCAGAACGTGCGCACCGCGGTTGTGCTCAGAAAATCGCGCAGTGCCAGGTCTGAGACGCACCCGCCAAGCCACAGGCAGCCCAACGCAATCGCGGCCAGCCGCGCCCGGACGACAGATTTGCTGAGTTTCATGGTTTTCTCCCGCGAGGACGGCACGTTGCAATCGTCAGAAATCAGGCAACGGCGTCAAGAACATCCGTCGCCGAAGGTGCGGCGTCGCGCCCCTAGCGCAGGCCGACCAGCGCGCTGTCTGAGATGAAAATGGCCAACTCGGTGAAGAGCTGGATGCCCGCCTGAAGCAGCAAATCCGGATCGATCGCGCATCCCGATTGGAACATCAGCCCCCCAAGGCCGAAGGGCAGAATGCACTGCGACCAGCGAAGCTTGCGTCGTGGCATGGCAGAGATCCCTCTCATCCAGAACCGCGCGAACTGACCTACCCAAGGCACAGAATTACTCTGCGAATCGAATTGCGTCAAGCCGCGCAGCCCACGATCTGACGCCGTTTCATGCAGCCAGGCGAACGGTTGTGAGCACGCCGCGAGCGGCGTAGCGTTCGTCGGCGAGCCGGGCGGGCGGAGCTGGGCCGACCTGCTCATGCCAGCAACTCGGAACGTGGCGTTGAACACGCTGGTGCTGATCGGCGCGGTGACCGGCCTGCGCCGGCCCGGGCCGCGGCCGCGTTACGCGCTACTGATTCCGATACTGATTTTTCTGATGGCGTACTTGCCAGATTCGGTGCAGGGCGGGCGATTGATCGGGATCGCGCGTTATCAGTTGGCGGCGCTGCCGGTGTTCGCCTGGCTGGCGCTCTGTGTTGCGCCAAGCCGCGCAGAGCGATCCGGTGCCGCGGAGCATGCCGCCGCGCCGCGGCTGGCGCGAGTTGTTGCTGGCGGGCATCTGCGTCTTGATGCTGGCGATGCAGGCGAATTACATTCGGCGGTTCGCGAACTGGGAGATGGTCGGGTAGCTTCGTGGCGTTCGGGCTGCCGGCCGCGGTTCGTCGGGTCGGCGTGAATTTGTCCCCTGCGGCGGAGACGGCATGCGCCTGTGCGTAATTGGCAGCGGCTACGTCGGGCTAGTGACGGGCGCTTGCCTGGCTGACAGCGGAAATCACGTGACTTGCGTCGACAGCGACACGCGCAAGGTCTCGACGCTCTCGGCCGGCCAGTGCACGATCTACGAGCCCGGATTGCAGGAGCTGCTGGTGGCGAACCTCGCGGCCCGGCGGCTGCAGTTCGACAGCAACCTGCCGCGCGGCCTGTCTGACGCCGAGGTGGTCTTCATCGCCGTCGGCACGCCGGCGCGCGAAGACGGATCGGCGGACCTGAGCGCGGTTGAAGCGGTGGCCCGCAGCGTCGCGCAGCTGCTGACGCGCGAGACGATCGTGGTGATCAAGAGCACCGTGCCGGTCGGGACTGGCGCCAAGCTCGAAGCCATCGTGCGCTCGAATTCGTCGCAAACGATTCATGTTGTCAGCAATCCGGAATTCCTGAAGGAAGGCAATGCGGTCGACGACTTCATCCGCCCGGATCGGGTCGTGATCGGCGCGGAATCGCCGCGGGCCGCCGAGATCGTCGCCGAGCTGTATCGCCCCTTCGTGCGGAACAACAAGCCGATCCTGATCGTCAGCCGCGCCGCGGCCGAGATGACCAAATACGCCGCCAATGCCTACCTGGCCACGCGCATCAGCTTCATCAACGAAATCGCCGAGCTGTGCGAGCGCAGCGGCGTCGATGTGGACGAAGTCCGCCGCGGAATCGGGGCTGACGCGCGCATCGGCCAGCACTTCCTCTATCCCGGCGTCGGCTACGGCGGGAGCTGCTTCCCCAAGGACGTGCAGGCGCTGGCGAACACGGCCCGCGAGCTGGGCGCGAGCGGTGCGATTCTTGAAGCCGTGCACCGGCGAAACATCGCGCAGCGCAGCGGCATGATCGAGAAGATCCTCAATCGCCTGGGTCGCGACCTGAGCGGGCAGAAGCTGGCGGTCTGGGGCCTGGCTTTCAAGCCCAAGACCGACGATATCCGCGAAGCGCCGGCCATCGCGATCATTGAGGCGTTGCTCGCCGCCGGCGCACGCATCGCCGCGCACGACCCGCGCGCCCTCGAAGCGGCCCAAGCTGTGCTTGGCGAGCGCGTCACGTACTGCAGCGACGCATACGCGGCACTGCCGGGCGCATCGGCACTACTGACGCTCACCGAGTGGATGGAATATCGCAGCCCGGATTTCGACGCGATTCGCGGGGCGCTGCGCCAACCGCTGATCTTCGATGGACGAAACATCTACGATCCGCGCAGCATGCGGCGAAACGGCTTCGAGTATTACAGCGTGGGCAGGCCAGCCGTCGCGCAAGCCTGAGCGCCGCGAGTGAGCACGCGATGAGCAGCACGCCGACAGCGGATTCTTCGCCCCATCCCGCGGCTGCGGCGCAGCTTGCGCCGGGCGCTGTGCCCGTCGCCGACGCTGCACCAGCCGCTGCGGACCCGCCCGCTGCCGAGAACGCGAAGCCGCCGCGTTGGCGCCGCGCGCTGCGTTTGCTGGCGCTGCTGCTGGCGCTGCTCGGCTGGTGGATCAGCCGCGATCTTCTCTTCATGAGCGCCAACAAGCCCGCTTCAAACCCGCTGCTGCAAGCGACCTGCGATCCGGCCCGTAGCCCGGACTGCCTCTCGGTGCTCGGCTCGCCGCATGCCATGATCCGCGTACAGACAGACGGTACGCAACGCGCCGCGCTGCCCTGGTCCGCGGTCGGCGCCGGCTATTTCTCGCTGCTGGCGGCCTGGCTGGCCTTCGTCGGTGCGCCCAGTCGCGGTCGCAGCGGCTGGCACACGCTACTCACGCTGATCGTGCTAATCGGCGTCGCATTCTCGGCGTATTTCCTGCACCTGATGGCCAATGTGCTGGGGCGCTGGTGTCTCGGCTGCGTCAGCGTGCACGTGCTCAATGCCACCCTTGGACTGCTGATGCTGCTGCTCTATCCCTGGCGCCAGCCAGCAGTCCGCACGCCGCACCCCTCGCACGCGCTGGCCGGGGCGGCGCTGCTGGCCGGTGTTCTTTCACTGGCGTACCACGCGACCTGGACGCAGGCGTGGATGATCCGCAGCGAAGCCGAGCAGTTGAAGGACGCGTACGAGGCTGTCGTTCACGATCCCGAGTTCGTCCGCTGGCACTACGCGCGCCAGCCGCAGCGCCAGATCCCGCTCCGCAGCGACGACGCCAGCGAGGGCCCCGAAGACGCACCGCACACGCTGGTCGCATTCACCGACCTGCAATGCAGCGCCTGCAGAAAAGCACATGAGATGCTGCTGCAGATGCGCCGCACGCACGTCGGTCGCCTGCGCGTTGTCTATCGGCATTACCCGCTCAGCGCCGCGTGCAACGCCGAGTACAAGCGGATCAGCGGGCACGAGGCGGCCTGCCAGGCGGCCCGCGCGGTCGAGGCTGTCCGTCTGGTCGCCGGCGCGGATGCGGCCCTGGCGCTACGGGCCCGGCTGCACGAACTGCACGACCAGCTCGACAGTGTGAACTTCACCGAATTGGCCGGCGAATTCGGTGTCGCGCGCGAGGCATTCGAGCAGGCACTGAACGATCCGCGCGTCGCGCAGCGGATCGCAGACGACGTCGCGCAGGCCAAGCTGCTGGGCGTCAGCAACGTCCCGACGCTATTCCTTGATGGCCGCGTGCTGCGCTACTGGTCCCTGCCGGCGACCTGGGATGCACTGATCGCGGCGCCCGCCCCGCCGGCCACCAGGCCCGTCGCGCCGTCGCCGCGCGAGTAACGCAAATTTCAACACCCGGCCACCACAAAAAAAGTGTGCCGGTACGGGGCACGACGGATTTCGACCGTCGACACCCCGACCGGCGGACACGAAAGGGCTGCGTGATAACGCAAACCGCGACCCGGCTGCGCACGGGCTCGCCGCGATTCGACTACTGACAGCTTCAACATTGGAGAACGGCGGATTGGCACGCTCTCCAGCGCTCGCCTACGGGGTTAGCTGTCGGGCTCGTCGCGCTGAATCGACGTCCGCCGCAACTCCCGGCGGATCCGCCCCATGCGAGCAGTGGCGCCTGGCGCCGCGCACTCGCGGTGGTTTCCCCGTTGTCGACGGTCGGACCGCCGACACTCGGCACGTCACAAACTATACCGCGGATTCCGTCCAATGAAAGCCAGCGAGGCGGCCGCGGCGGCCTGCCCGCAAACCGTCAGACACGCCTGGTTGCGGTGTTGTTACAGAATTCTCTATTGTGATCGCGACGCGAGACTGTACGCTAAAGTTCAGACTCGGCTCAAGCAGCGGCGCTCGTCGCGCGAGAGTCCACTTTTCTACCCTCAAGACGGAGGTCGGCCGTGAAGTTCACCTCACGCCAATCAAGGCGCATGTACGCTTGTTTTGCCACACTAGTAGTCGGGATGAACGGCTACACCGCGCTCGCGCAAACCTGCGCGAATCCGACGCCAATTTCAGCGGGCACGCACACGTTGCAGTTCCCGACCGATGCTTCGCGCGAGAACTCGGCGGAGACCTGGTTTGAATTCGAACCTTCGGGGATCGGCGAGGTGGTCGTCGATACGCTCAGCTCTGCGACGCCGGTCTGGGTAGAGATCTGGGACGGCTGCCCAGACAGCGCCGGCTTCGAACTGAACCGCAATCACAACGGCACCAATCTGATGCACAGAGTGCAGGCGCTCTTGGAACCGGGCCGCACGGCGCGGATTCGGGTCGTGCCGCTTTCGGCAGACGTGAGCGAATTCACGCTCAGCATCGATGAGCAGCCCTTCGACCTACGCAGCCCTGCGGGTGCAGATGTCACCTACACGGAGATCACATCCGTGATGCGCACCGGCGTCGTCGGCGGGATCCATGCCTACTCGCTCAGCAGCAATACCTGCAACATCGGAACCCAGAACCTGCGCTGGCAGAACAACGGCACGCCTGGCCTGGCGATGAACGCTTATCGTCTGCACAACGGCCGGCTGGTGCAGATCGGCATGTCGTGGGTCAAACATGCCTGCTGCGCCGCAGCCGGCAATGGCTGCGGGATGAGCTGCAACGGCGCGGGCGGCAGCGTGCTGGGCGTGGGTTGCCTCGACGTGTATAGCGCGAGCTGGAACTCGGGCCAGTCGCGACTGGGCCCGCGCTCGGGCATCGATGCTTACCTGGGTACATTCGCACCGCTCGCCGGCACGACCGGCAACGCGATCTTCAAGCGCCTACAAATCGCACAGACCGAAATGGGCGCGAACTACCCCGGCGCGCTGTACTTCGTCGAAGGCGTCTACGTCGGCAGCGATGACGCCGTCAGCAAGAACTACCTGAACAACGCTTCGCACAAACGCGTTACCGTCAATAACACCACGTTCGACATGACACCCACCGGCACCATACAGTCGCTGCAGCCAGCGATCCGCGCCTGGCGCGCCAACGGCGGCGGCGCCGGCGTGCCCGACCCGCGCGTGGTCGACGGTTCGTTCGACGTCCCCTCCGAAGGACGCTTCCACACCGCCATCAAGGTCACCGACCTGGGCGCGGGCATGTGGCGTTACGACTACGCCATCTTCAACTTGTGCTCAGACCGCAGCGGCGGTTCGCTGCGCATCCCGCTGCCGCAGAACGCGCTGGTCGTGAACGCCGGCTTCAGCGCGCCGCTGTATCACTCGGGCGAGCCCTACGACAACTCGCAATGGGCGCTTTCGGTCACGCCGACGCAGATCTCCTGGTCCAGCCCGCAGACGTTTGCGCAGAACCCGAACTCGAACGCGCTGCGCTGGGGCACGATGTACAACTTCTGGTTCGAAACCAACAAGCCGCCCGCCGCCGGCCTGGCCACGCTGGGACTCTTCAAACCGCACACGCCGCAGGACGTCGACTTCGCCGCGACTGTGCCGAGCAATCCGGCGCTGGGCGGCGACTTGGACGCGAACGGCTGCGTCGATGCGGCTGACCTGGGTATCCTGCTGCCGGCGTGGGACTGCTCCGGCGGTGGCTGCATGGGTGACATCAACGGCGACGGCGCCACGAACGAGATCGACCTGGGCGAGCTGCTGCGCGACTGGAATGGCGGCTGCTAGACGCGACGGCGAATCCGCGATTTCATCCGCCGACGCATTCCGCAAAGCGCGGCGTGCGTCGGCGGGTTCGTTTGAGTCGGCCGCGCCAGCCAGCGCTGCTTGCACCTGAACTCACACGCCCAAGAATGCGAGCGGCACGGACAAGCGCAAGGCCGCGTGTCCGTGCCTCACAAGCCAGCAATGGCGGGATGGCAGCTGCGTTACGTGCAAACGTTCTGCCAGTTTGCCAGCAGGATTCCCAGGTCCGCCTCGTTCGTCAGAGTGTCGCCGTTCAGGTCGCCGGCGGCGGTCGTCATCCAAGCGGCGAGCAGGATGCCCAGGTCGGCCTCGTCAACGATGCCGTCGCCGGTGAGGTCGCCAGGGCAGTTGACCGGAATCGACCAGAATCCGCCGACCAGCGTGAACGTGCCGCCGGTCATGACGCCCGCGTCCGGCTGGCCGATGGTTCCGGAAAGTGTGAACGTGCCGCCGGTGGAGAACATCGCTCCGCCGCCGTCGATGGTGTTCCAGCTCAGGTCGTAGACCTGGGCGCTCGCGGTGGCGCTCAGGGCGATCGCCAGCAGCGCGGTCATTCCAATTCGATTGATCATCGGAGCTTCTCCAAGATCGAATTTGTCAGTGAAACCAGGTCCGTTCGACAAGCGGCGCGGGTGGCGCGGCGCGGTCGGCACGCGCGCTTTGCCCGACCGCCGGCCTCACGCTCAGGCAGCCCGCAGCACCGCGTCTGATCCTCAATACAACAAACGTGATTCGGGCGTGCGGACACACAAGATTTCTGTAAAAATTACGCGCGATTCTCAGTTGCCGATCGTCACACTACCATTTCGCGGCGAAATGATCATCGCTTTCTCGATCAGAATCCGCTCTGGGTACGAGCCAGCCTCCACATGCAGCGTGCTGCCCGCAATGACCGCGAACGTGCCCTCAATGACCGTGTTAAACGGCTGAGCCACGGTGCCCACCTCGGTCCCGCCGAACGACAGATTCGCGAAAACCGGATCGACGGGTGCGAGATAAGCCGAGAGCAGCGAGAACGCCTGATCGAGCCGGCCGTAGCGGCCGAAATTGCTCGCACCCACGGCGCAAGTCGCTGGCGGGCCGCAACTAAGCGTTCCACGCACGCGGCCAGCGGCGTCGAAGATCGGCGAACCCGACGAGCCGGGCTCGGTCAGGCCGTTCCCGGAAGTGAACTCGATCGAGAACGAGCTGCCCGAGACGCAGGCAGTTCCGCCGGCCGGGTTTGGCCGCGACCCGGAATTGTTGATCTTCGTGCCAAACGCGACGCGCTTGAACGAGCCGTCCGGGTGGCTAACGCTGGTCGCGGACGAGCCGTCGGACCAGCTCCCGGAATCCCAGCCTTCGAAGACGGTCCCGCCGGGGTCTCCGTGGTTCAGGCCCATCAGCGTCCAATCGGTGGTCACATCACGGACCAGCACGGTCGCACCGAGCGATTGCGGCAGCGTGTTTGGGTCGGGCCGCGTCCCGCCGCACGCACTCGATTGCCAGAGCCAGGTGACTTCGACGGTGTTTGCGTTTGCCGCATTGACGCCGCAGTGCGTCGCGGTCATGAAGAGCCGCGTGAAGTCGCCGGGGTTGCGATTGAGCATCGCGCCGGAGCAGAAGAACGCGCCGGGCAGCGTGCCGCCGGCGACGAACGAGAGCGCCCCGACGCCATCGCGCAGCCCAGCGGCCCCGGCGAAGCACAACGCATCCAGATGACAGCCGACTTCCTCGAGCGGCGCGGCGGCATACTCCAGCCCGCGATACTGATTGACCAGCGCGGCGATCCGCGGCGTGTTCTCAGGGGCTTGATGGTCGTGCCCCGCCGGCAGGAGATACTCGATGAATAGATCGTCGGCGTAGACGGTCGGCGTCCAGAAGTCGCCGAGGGCGCGCATGAAGGCACCGCGGAACGGGCCGCGGACGTTGCGTTCATCGGCCGCGGCGAACACGCTCAGCTCGGCGTCTGCGGGCAGCGTCTGTGCGGGAATGCAGACGCGTATTCCACGCGCGCCGGCGGCGCGAATCCGCGTCGTCCAGAGCCAGCCATCCTGCCCGAGTTGCGTCCACTGCCCGGGGGACGCCCCTTCGGGCATGTCCTGCACGACGCCGATCCGCAGCGGGCCGACGCCCTGGCCAGCATCCTCGGCCTGCAGCGCGGCCAGATCGAGCGCCGCGGCTTCGAACGGCTCGAGCGCCGCCAGCAGACCAATGATCTGCGGGCTGCGCGGCGCCTCGCGCGGCAGCATCGGCATATTCGGCGGGCTGGCGACCGCATCCGCCAGCGGTGCTTCCTGCTGCGCGAAGGTCCCGGCGGCGCTGCCCACGCCCAGCAAGAGCGCGGCGAGCCGAAGCAGGCCGCTTGATCGATCGCAACGCGCGGCGCGGCCATTGTCGCTTCTAACGTGTCTGGTGGTTTGCATCGTTTTCATTCGTGTGCACCTCGTGTGACGTTGCGTTTGTCTACTGCAGGTTGACCAGCACCAGGACCAGCCCGCGACCGGATTCGAGCGACGACATGGCTTTGCCCAGGATCGCGCCGTGCGAGCGCTCGCGATCGTGCGCTTTCATTGCGTGGCCAGGCGTGTCTGAGGTCGTCAGCAGGTCGCCGGGCTGAATCGCGCCGAACTGCGCATCGACCATGCAGTACACGCGGCCGGTCAGCGCGACGGCGTGCTTGCCGTCGGCGATGCTGCCGCGCTGGCCCATCAGCATGCCGGTCTTCACACCGCCCGCGCCGCTGACGATGCCGGCGACGGTGTTGTCATACGCGCGGCGGCTGAGCGTGAGCTCGCCGGCCCGCTGCGGGTCGATGCAAACGACCATTCCCGGTTCGATGGGCGATGACGCGTCGATCTCGAATTGCTCGGACAGGTCGCTACCGCCGGTGATCTGCAGCTCCTGCGTGATGATGCGGCCGTCGCCAGCGACGTCGCCATCGAGCGTGATCGTGTTCACGCCGGCGTTGTTGAAAATCTGGATTTCGCCGGTTTCGGCGACGCTCATGCGGCGGACGGGGGCCACGTCGCTGGCGCCGCGCGTCTGGAACTGGATCGAGCCCTGGTGCGTGGTTTGGCTGGTGTAGCCGTCGAAGAGGATTCGCGCGGCGCTGGTCGTGTTGGCGTCCTTGATCAGATCGAGCGCGACGTCGTCGTTGTTCCCGCCGGGGTTCTGAATCAGCAGATTGGTATTGGCCTGCGGACGGAAGCGCGCGGGTCCGTCAACATCGAGCAGGTGCGAAGGCGTCAGCGTGCCGACGCCAACGCGCGTCAATCCCAGATCCGCGGCGAGCACGGGCGCGGTCGCGTCGCTCTGAAACACGAAGACGTCCAGGTTGTCGCGATACGCCAGCCCCCATTCCGGGAAGCTGGCCGAATGCGCGATCACGGTGCGGTCGGCGTTGCTCGTGCCGCTGGCGAACATCTCGATCATCGGGGCGTTTGCGCCGACGACGGCGGCGAAGCGCAGCGTCGCGTCGTCATTGGTCGCCAGCAGATCGCCGGAGAACGACAGGTTCGCCAGCGTCGAGAGCGCATTGTTGACCGTCAGCGGACCGCTCATGACGGTCGAGCCGGACTCGGTCATCGAGAGCAGCGCGGCGGCAGAGGTGCGATCTGCGCCGTTCGACATGATGCGGAACTGGCGGGTGGTGTCGTTGTTGTCGCTGTCGAAGATCACGTCGACGCTGCCAGCGTTGTCGAGCCGCACGCCGCCGGTGCCGTCGCCGAGATTGCTGATGAAGCGCGTTGCGCCGTTTCCGCCGCGGAATTCGTTGGCTGCCGCGTTGCCGCCGACAATGTGCAGGCGCTCGGTGGGCGTGGCGGTTCCCAGGCCGATGTTCCCGTTGAAGATCTTGTTGGCGGTGAAGGTCTGCACCGTGTTGAGCAGCGCCACGTTCGCGGAGAGCCGCGCGTCAGCCAGCGTGCCGGTCAGGTTGGCGGCGTTCTGCAGCGCGGCGCTGTCGAGCCCGTCGAGCGCGTCTGCGTTCAGCGCATACGACGCGAACGGCGCGTTGTTCAGCGGTTGCCGAGCGGAGAGCGCCGTGTAGACGCCGCTGCCGCAGTTGCCGGCGACGCTGTCGCTGCGGACGCTGATCGCCAGCCACAGCGCCGTGTTGTTGTAGACGTTGCCGAAATCCAGCGGGATGTTCAGCAGCCCTTCGCTGGGCTGCACGCCATCCACGCACAGCGCGCTGCCAACCGGCGCATTGGCGAGCGGGTCGCTGTGAAGCTGGAAGCGCAGGTCATACTGCGCGCCGGCCGGTGGGACGGCGCCATTTTCCAGCAGGCGGCCCTGGTACGTGAACACGCGGTTCAGCGGCGCCTGCGCCAGCGCCGGCGCGGCGACGGCGACGAACACAATCAAGCCTTTGATCAGTTGCTGCGGAATGAGCACGGATTTCATCGATTTCTCCTGCAAGCGAGGTACTTGGGTCGCAGTCGATGCTGCCTTGGTTGGCTCCAGCGCCTGAAACGCGACGAACACGCATCCCCGGCCCGGTTGTCTTGCCGTTTTTTCTTCAGCGGGAGTGTGCGTCACGCACCCGGCTCCGCGAGTACGTGCGGCGTCGGCCGGCGGCGGGGCCAGGAAAATCGGCGGCGCGAGCGGGGGCTGAGTTCGTCCCCGACGATCGCGGCTACACTGCCACGCACATCGTGAGCGCTGCGCGGCGCGAGCACGCGGCGCACGCTGCGTTCGCTGCACGCGCACCCGAGGCGGCATTGACTGGTCACTTCACGCTGATCGACTGGGGCGTCCTGGCGCTCTACCTGGCGTTCACGACCTGGCTGGGCGCGAAGCTGGCCGGTAAGCAGAGCACGCTGCGCGAGTTCTTCCTCGCAGGTCGCAAGATCCCCTGGTACGCCGTCGCCGGCTCGGCGATTTCGACCGAAATCAGCGCTGTCACGCTGATCGCGGTGCCCGCCGTGGTCTATAGCCCCGGCGGCGATCTGACCTACCTGCAACTGATGCTCGGCGCGATCCTGGCACGCGGCGCGATCGCTGTCTGGTTCGTCCGCGCCTTCTACGAACGCGAGATCTTCAGCCCCTATGACTACATCGGCCGGCAGCTCGGCGCCCAGGCGCGGCTGGTCACCACCGGACTGTTCGTGCTGGGTGCTGTGTTGGGGCAGAGCGTGCGCGTGCTCCTCACGGCGATGGTGCTCGAGCTCATCAGCGGCATCCCGCTGGGCGTATCCATCTGGATCATCGGCGCTGCCGCCGTCGTCTGGACCCTGCTGGGCGGCATGGCGACGGTGATCTGGACCGATGTGATTCAGTTCGGCGTATTTCTGATGAGCATGATCGTGGCGCTCATTGCGGTCCTGACCAGCCTGGACCACGGATGGAGCGACGTGCTAACGCATGCGGCCGCCGCCACAAACGCCGCCGGCGAGCCGCACAACAAGCTGCGCTTGTGGAACCTGGAGCCCACGCTGCGCGCGCCCTACACGCTCTGGGCGGCGCTGATCGCGAACACGGTGACCTGCCTGGCGGCGTATGGCACCGACCAGATGATGGCGCAGCGGATTTTCTGCTGCGCGACCCGCCGCGATGCCGCCAAGGCGGTGTGGGCCTCCAACGCGGGGCTGATTGTCGCCGTGCTGGCCGCGTGCGTCGGGCTGGCGCTCTACGCGTACTACCAGCAGCACCCGCCTACGCCGACCGAGGCCAGGCTGATCACCGAGCGTGCCGACCGAGTGTTCCCGATCTTCGTCGTGCGCGAGCTGCCAAGCGGCCTGACCGGCCTGATCATCGCCGGCATTTTCGCCGCCGCGATCTCTACGCTCGACTCGGTCCTGGTGGCGCTGGCGCAGGTTGTACTAACCGGCGTGATCAAGCCGCTGCGCGAGTCCCGCGCCGCTGCGGCAGCGCCGGCGCCGGCGGGAAGTGCGGACGTGAATGCAGCGCGGCACGAGCGCCGCGACCTGCGGACTTCACGGATATTGGTGGTCGCGTGGGCGGCGCTGCTGTGCGGGATGGCGCAGGTCGCCGCGCTGGCACACGAACACTACAAGGCGCTGCTCAATCTGGCGCTGGCGATGGCCACCTACACGGCCGGCCCACTGCTGGCGGCGTTTTTCCTAGCATTCTGGAAACTGCGGATCGACGCGCGCGGGCTGCTGTGGGCCGCGCCGATCAGCGTGCTATGCGTCTTTGGCGTCTCATGGAATTCGCTGCTCTGGGCACGCTGGACGACGCTGATCGCCGCGATCCTGCTGGCCGCGGCCTGGTTGCTGACGCTCTGGCGCGAACGACGCGCCGCACAGTCGCATGCCGCGCTTGCGCTGGGGACCTTGGCGATCGGCGTGGGGCTCGCGACCGCCGCGCTGCTGGGCGCGAATCCGCTGTTCGATCCGCCGACGGGCGCCGCGGCCGGGCGCGCGGCAGTCGCGTTTCCGTGGAATGTACCGCTCGGGTTTGCGGTCGCGCTGCTGATCGGCTATTGCGCGGCCCGCCGCGCGCCGCTCGCTGCGCCTTGTCGATGAAGCGATTAGCCGCCCTCTTTCGGCGTCTCCGCCGCGGGCTCGGTTGTCGGCAAGTTGTTGGTCGGGACCGGCGGCCACTTGGGCAGCGGCAGGTCGCCGCTGGGCTTCTGTGTCGGATCCGCGGGCGAAACCGCCGAGACATTCTCCGAGCCGCAGCTCGGGCATGTGACACGCACCGGCAGGCGTGCCTGTTGACCCTCGACGACTTCGGGCTGCGGGACGAAGCGCTTGCTGCAGCCGTAGCAGTAGTACCAACTGAAGACGGCCTTTTTCGAGCACGCCGGACACTCGAACGGCTGCACGTCCGTGACGCCGCGCGTCAGGTTCGCGGGCTTGCTGCACGAGAGGCAGACGGCCTGGACGTTGTAGGTCAGCGGAATGGGAGATTCGTCTTTGGGCGTGGTGGCGTAGTTGTAGAGCAGTACGCCGGCGGTTGCCAACCCGATCAGCGCCACCACTCCGTAGGCTGTGTTTCGTTGGCCTGCTGCCATGATTTGGTCCCTCGCAAATTCAGACACGCGACCCGGCGCGGGGCGCGAATGGTTCGAGCGATCAGGCCGCGCCAAAACACGCGGCCTGCCCGTGAGACTCTACGGCGGCCATTTGGGCAATGGAAGGTCGCCGCTGGGGTTCGCCTGGCGCTCGTCCTGTGGGAAGAGCGCGCCGACATCGGTGGTCTTGCACTTGGGGCACGCGATCGTAATTGGCAGGCGCGGCGGCTGCCCCGGGATCTTTGCCAGCGGCGGCACGAAGCGCTTGTTGCAGGAGAAGCAGAAATACCAGGGGTAGAACGCTTCTTGATTGCAGGCCGGGCAAGCGATCGGGAACACCGCCTTGGCCGGGTGCTTGGCGGCCGCAGCCTGTTTGCACGCCAAGCACGTGCCGTGCGTCGTGTATTGCGATGGAATGACGCGCGGCGTGCGAGTCCAGAAAAGTAGCACCACCACCGCCGCGATCAGAAGCAACGCCAGTGCGATCAGCAAAGGCTTGCGTTGTTGTTCGTCCATTCGTTCGCTACTGCCGCTGCGCCGAGTTGTTGGGGTATTTCGCCCAGGCGTCGTTGTTTGTGCGCCAAGCGGCACTGAGCTGCTCGGGGAAACTAAACGGATGCACCTGGTCGTGCGCGTAGGGCGGGCTACCGCCACCGAGGCTCTTGGCGCCCTTTCCGCCTTGCTGCGCGGTCTTCCAGGCCGGGACGCGATTGGCGTACTGCACAATCTGGAAGGGGCGCGGCAGGCCGCCGGCGTAGGCGGCGTCGCGGGCGCGGTCTCCGGTTTCGCCGGGCAGCCAGGAGAAATACTTCACGGTGTCGACCGATTGCTCGCGCGCCTCCGCCAGGCTCGAAACCGAATATTTCGGATAGATGGTCGAGACATGCCCATCCCGGAAGATCATTTGGCTGCCGAGCTGCGTACCGTGACGCCAGGCGATCATCGTGCCATGCTGAGTCGGCCAGCTATACGCCGGGGGCAGGTTGCCAAAGCCAAGCTTGGTGGTCGCCAACAGATACGCGGCGTTCACCGAGCCAAACCAGGTCCACCAGCCGTCCGCGGCGTGGATTTGGCGGGACGCGTCATCAAACTTATCTTCCTTAAAATTGAAGTGCATGTGCACGTTCAAGGCGTAGCTGTGTCGGACGCCGAACTTTGATTGCTGACCGCGGCCGAATTCGTCGACGAAGCGGAAGTCCCAGTTGGTGCCACGCTGCTCGGTGAGCTCGTCGGGGCGTTCGTCCTTGGTGCACCAGCCAGCCTTGGGGTCACCGAGGTAGTCTAGGTCGTGCAGCACGTCGATCCAGGTGAGCATGAAGATTTGCTTGCCCTTGGGCGCGCCTGGCACGCCATCGTCCCAGGTTGGGCCGTGGCCTTTGTTCTCGGCTTCGGAAGAGGCGACCGACTGCATGACGCTGCGGCCATTCGCGCCACACTTGGCGGTTTTCGCCAACTCGCGGGCGGTGGCCAACGACGGCAGCAGAATCGAGATGAGCAGCGCGATGATGGCGACCACCACCAGCAGCTCGATCAACGTGAAGGCCTGACGGGGACGCGATGAACGAAACATGAATATGACTCCCAAAGATGGCGCTTCGATGCTTAGGCGCGCGACTCGCGCTCGCGGCTGCGCTCGCCCCGCGGGCTCGAATGGGTTTTTCGGATCATAACGAGCAGCGCGACCCTTTGTAAGCAAGTTTATCGGCTTCCCGGGCGACAAATCGATCCGAGCGCTGGCTTTTCAGCCGTTTCAGTACGTGGCAAACCACATTCCAGAATCGGCCTGGACCGGTTTTTGCTTGCCTTGTCACGCAGTGGCCTATACCGTCATGTTTGAGGGGCCACTGTCTCAAAACTAAACCTTGGGAGGTAAGAAGATGACCGTTCTCTCACGTAGGACTGCCGGCCTGGCCGCCGCCCTGGCGAGCTCGGCGGCAGCGCTGGCTGCGCCCCCGATCGTCGATGGGTTGAACATCCCCACCGAGTTCGGCGCGGCCAATCTCATCTACACACAGACCTGGCAAACGCAGTTCGGAAACGACACCGACGACACGCAGTTCGGCGGCGGGAGCGAGCTCGACGAGCTCTTCATCCGCCAGGACGGCGCCGTGCTCTCGATCGGCATCACCGGCAACCTCGAAAACAACGGTAACTGCCTGGTGATTTACCTGGACACGCCCTCGAACGCCGGCCAGAACCCGCTCTTCACGCGCAATGCGTCGGGCCCGCTGCCCGGCCTGCCGCGCTGCCTGGCTGGAAACTCGAGCAACGGCGGCATCAATAACGTCACGTTTGATGCCGGTTTCTCCCCGAACTTCGCGATCAGCCTGACCGGCGGCTCGCCGATCGGCTCGCAGACGCGCAGCTATTACCTGGTCAATCTGACTGCGTTCCCGAACGGCGCTGACGCGACCAATGAGATCCTTGGCCTGGTCACCGCCGGCGATCCGACCGCCTCCGGCGCCACCCCGGGCACGCTCAGCACCTTCTGGCCGGGCAGCAACTCGCGCGGAATCCTGGCCGCCGTCGACAACTCGAACGCCGCTGGGGTTAACGGCAGCGCCGGCGACCCGGCCCCGGATCCGAACGCCAACACCGCGGTCAAGGGCATCGAGCTGCGCATCCCGATGTCGGTCCTGGGCGTCGGCTCGCGTCAGCAGCTTTGCATCTTTGCGTGGGTTTCGGGCTCGGATGGTTTCGTCAGCAACCAGCTCATGCCGGCGCCGGCGCCTTCGGCAACCTTCACCACGCTGCGGAACATTGGCAACCCGGACTTCGGCGCGCCTCCCGGCGTGTTCAATCTGGCCGACGACACGCTTTACCCCGGCAATCAGTTCATCTGCCTGCAGACGCGCTGCCAGGGCGACCTCACGGGCGACAATCGCACCGACGAGTCTGACCTGGGCCTGTTGCTGTCCTCTTGGCAAACCAGCGGCAACGGCGACCTCGACGGTGACGGTGCCACCGCCGAAGGCGACCTGGGCATCCTGCTGGCCGACTGGCAGTGCGGCGTAACGCCGTAGGCGTTTCAATGCGGAATTCGAGTTTGCGAAACTGAGTTCATCATCCGCGGCGATTCACGCTCGCGGCGCTCTTTGGAGGATCGATCTCATGCGGAATCTCTTTGCGACAGTTCTGGTCGTCGCACTGGCTGGCTCGGCGCTGGCCCAGCCGACGATCAACGGCACGTTTACGCCGGCCGACGGCTGGGGCGCGGCGCGTGCGCTGCAAGACACCAACACGCAGTTCGGCAACGCCACCGCTTCGAATGGCGGCAACGAGCTGGACGGCTTATTCATCACGTCCGACGCCAACAACCTCTACGTCGGCCTGACCGGCAACATTCAGGATAACAACGCCATCGTCGTGTTCCTTGACACGGCGTCCGGCGGCTCGCTGGTCTTGGACACCGATCCGAATCTGCCGAGCTGTCCGAACCAGGCAGTCCCGACGCTGATCCGTGAGTACGACGGCTCGGACCTTGACTTGGCGGCCGAATACGCGTTCCTGATGTCGGTCGGTATCTTCCCGGGTCAGACGCGCTCGCAGCTCGTCATGGCCTGCGACATCACCAACCTCACCAACCGCACCAACGTCCCGCTCGGCATCGGCTTGATTGACGGCACGAACCAGCTTTCGGGCACCAGCGGCGTGCTGGTCGGCACCAACAACAGTAATACCGTCGGCGTGGGCGACTTCGGCGTCAGCCCGACTCCGGTCCTGCCCGCCGAAGATCCGGCGGCTGTGACCACCGGTTTTGAGATCAAGATCCCGCGCTCGCTCGTGGGTCTGGGCCCGAACAGCACGCTGTTCGCCTTCGTGAACCTGACCAACAACGCCAACGACGGCTCCGGCTGCTTCCGCAGCGGCTTTGCCTCGAACCAGTCGCTGCCGGGCGTCGGCGGAATCGGTAACCTCGGCAGCTTCAGCTCCGACGGTCCGTTCCTGCCGTTCTCGCTCGTGCCGGGCACGCAGGCGGTCGGTCCGATCACGATTCCGTAGTCGCATTGACAGGCGGAATTGCAGCAAGCTGACGTAGCAGACTTCGGGAGCCGCGCTTTGAATCGAGGCGCGGCTCCTTTTTTCATGCGCAGCAAGCGCCCGGTGCCGCGTCGCCCGCGGCTGGCACCGCTACAATCCGCCGGCTATGCGCATCCGTGAACTGCTTTCGTGCGGCAAGCCGACCATTTCGTTCGAGTTCTTCCCGCCAAAGGATGACGCCGGCGTCGCCGCGCTCGAAGAGACATTGGCCTCGCTGCGCGACCTGAAGCCCACGTACGTCTCGGTCACATACGGGGCAGGCGGCAGCACACGCGCCCGCACGATCGAGCTGGTCTCACGCATTCGCAAGCATCACGGCATCGAGGCCATGGCGCACCTCACCTGCGTCGGCGCGTCGCGCGATGAGATCGGCGAAATCCTCGGGCGGCTGAGCGTCGCCGGCATCGAGAACGTGCTGACGCTCCGCGGCGATCCGCCCAAGGGCGACACGCACTTCACGCCGCACCCCGAGGGCTTCTCGCACGCGAGCGACCTGGCCCAATTCGCCCGCACGCACTTCCGCTTCTGCCTGGGCGGCGCGTGTTACCCAGAGAAGCACGTCGAGGCGGTTGATTTCGAGAGCGACCTGCGCGCCAGCCAGGCGAAGGTCGCCGCCGGCTGCGAATTCCTGATCACGCAGCTCTTCTTCGACAACCAGCTCTACTTCGAGTTCGTCAGCAAGGCCCGCGCCCGCGGCATCGGCGTGCCGATTGTGCCAGGCATCATGCCGATCACCAACGTGGCCCAGATCGAGCGCTTCACGCGCATGTGCGGCGCAAGCATCCCCGAATCCCTGATGGAAGAGCTGCGGCGGATTCAGGATCGACCCGACGATGTACTCTCGCTGGGCGTGGCGCACGCGACGGCGCAATGCCTGGACTTGCTGCAGCGTGGCGCGCCCGGCGTGCACTTCTACACGCTGAACAAGTCGCGGGCCACGCGCATGATTCTGGCCGCAATCCGCGCGAATTTCGCCCCGGCACGCACGCCCGCGGGCAGCTGATCCAAGCACTCGCACTTGCCCGCCGCTGAGCAGCGCACCCGCACGCAGCCAATCGCATCACGCGCTCGAGTCCGCGCGCAGGCCGCGGAGTCTGTGGATCGCGGCGCCGATGACCGCCGTCGCCAACAGCAGGAAAATGATGGCGGTCGCCGCCAGCAGGTAGTTCTTCTGGGGCAAATAGCGCTGCATCAGCAGGTAGCCGAGCGAGGCGATCGTCGTGATGCCGACGGCGATCGCCGGCAGCAGCACGAACAGCGCCTGTCGCCGATGCGTCAGGAACCAGATTGAAAGCGTCAGCAGCGAGATCGAGCCAAGCAGTTGATTGCCGGCGCCGAAGATCGGCCACAGATTTTGCGCGGTGTTGTTGATCGAAAGCAACAGCATCAGCAGCACGGCGATGCCGGAATTCACCCAGAAGTTCGTCAAGAACGCGGGCACGCGTTCGAACACGCTGCGCCAGACCTCCTCGAGCAGGTAGCGATTCAGGCGTATCGAGACGTCGAGCGTATCGAGCACGAAGCCCTCGACGATCAGCAGTCCGAACACTACGCCCAGCCAACGGGGGATCCCCAGGCCCAACTCGCACACGCCCGCGACCCCCAGCGAAAATGCCAACACGGGCTGTGCCTGCCAGCTCGCCGGCGCATCTGCCGGGCGGATCAGCAGCGCCGTGTAGTCGGCGAACCCGACGCCCACCGCGACCGCCAGCGCCACGCACAACGCCAGGGCCGATTCGCCCAGCATGGCGCCGTAGCCAATGTGCTTGGCGTGCGTCTCGCGTGAGATCTGCTTGCAGGTCGTGCCGGAGGCCACCAGCCCGTGAAACCCGGAGATCGAGCCGCAGGCGATGGTGATGAAAAGCGTCGGCCAAAGCGCCCCGAGTGCGTTCTGTCCCTGCACCAGGTTCGAAGCCGGCGCCGAGATCGGCACGCCCTTCAAGCCGCACGCCAGCAGCGCCGCCGCCAATAGCAGGATTCCCAAATACAGAAATTGCACCGAGACGAACTCGCGCGGCTGCAGGATCAGCCACACCGGCGCCGCCGCCGCCACCCAGACATAGATCGAAATGCAGATGATCCAGAAATACACCGGCTCGATTGTCACGAAGCCCAGATCGAGCGCCGGCGGAGCGACGGGCAGCCCAAACCCCACCAGCACCGATCCGACGCACAGCACCGTCGCGATCGGATAGAGCGCCCGCTCGCGCAACAGCCGCCGAACGATCACGAAGCCCAGCAGCGGCGCCACCAGCGTCAGCACGATCGCGGATGTCGAAGCCACCCCGCCGACAATCGCGCGCGGCTGGCCGCTCGCGTCCGTCACGGTACGGAAGATGCTCTGCCCGGCGTCGAGCCCCAGCTCGGCGGGCGTGCGCGTCGCCACCAGCGCCCCAGCCGTCAGGTTGATGAACACCGCATTGACCACGACCAGGTTGAACGCGATGTACAGCGCGAACAGGATGAACACCGGCTTGCCGAGCAGGCCGCGGGCTACATCGGCGATCGAGCGGCCGCCCTCGCGCATCGACACGAACAGGCACGCAAAATCGTGCACAGCCCCAATGAAAATCGCGCCCAGCACGATCCAGATCAGCGTCGGCACGTAGCCATACAGCAGCGCCCAGGTCGGCCCGAGAATCGGCCCCGCGGCGGCGATCGCGCAGAAATGATGCGCGAACAGCACGTGCGGGCGGGTCGGCACGAAATCGACCCCGTCGTTGTGCCGCACCGCGGGCGTGCTGCGCGCGTCGTCCTCGCCGAACGCGCGTCCCAGGTAGCGACCGTAGAAGCGATGTGCCAGCCAGTACAGAACGAAGGCCGGCGCGATCAGGAAGAGTATGTTCATTTCGCGGGTCAGCACGATACGATGCACATGCCAAACGGCAGTAGACGCGCGCGAATCGACCGCGTCAAGCGCGGCGCCTGCGCCCGCTTCAAGCGCCGCGGCAAGCGCGGCGCGGCCTCTGCGCCACGATCTGAGGGCCGGCATGTCAACGCCTTCGCCACACGAGCCGCAACGTCCGAATTCCGCGCCTGGCCCACATCCGCACGAGCCGATGGCGGAGTTGTCCGCGGCCGCTTGGAGCGCGCGGTATGACACGGCAAGCGTGCCCTGGGATATGGGCGCGTGCAGCCCCCCGCTGTGTTGGTTGGATCAGCAGGGGCGGCTACCGTACGGGCGTGTGCTGGTGCCGGGCTGCGGCGCGGGCCATGAGGTGGCGTACCTGGCGCGGCGCGGCTACGACGTGGTGGGGCTGGATTTCGCGGCCAGCGCGGCGGAGGCCGCCCGGCGGCGCGTCGCGGAGTATCCCAGCGCGCGGGTCGAGGCATTCGACGTGCTCGACCCGCGGACCTACCGCCTGCTGCGACAATTCGATTGGGTTTTCGACCAGACGTTCTTCTGTTCGCTGCCGCCGGCGCGGCGCGGCGAATACGCCACCGCGATGCGCTGCGCGCTGCACACCGGGGGCGAGCTGATCGCACTGTCGTTCCGCACAGTGTTCGACGACCGTCCGCCGTTCGACATCACGCCGGAGGCCTTCACGGCGTTGCTCACGGGTGCGGGCTTTGAGTTGCGTGAATCGCGGCTGCTGGATCTCGAGAGCCACCCGGCGCGGCGCGGGCGCGAGACGCTGGTCCGCGCCATCGCGCGGCACTTCCCGTGAATACGCCACGACGCGCTACGCCGGCGGGATGCGGCTTCCGTGCGGGTCGCGGCGCGGGTCGTCCAGCGATTCGGCCAGGTGCGCCTGAAGCTTGCGGTCGGTGATGTGCTCAAGCTCCCCGGCGGCGCGATGCAGATGATCGCGCGGCAGCTCGACATGCTGATCGAAATACGCCTCCCACAGCCGGTGCGAGCGCACCAACTGTGCCGCTTGCGCGCGGCCCGCCGCCGTCAGCCGCGGCCGTCCGTCGATCAGCTCAATCAGGCCGCGTTGCAGCAGGGCGCGCCGCGCCAGACCGGTGGTCCAGCGGCTGATTCCGGCGACGCCCGCAAGTCTCGGCGGGACGCCCCCCGTCGCCCCGCCGCTCTCATCGATGCGATAGAGCGCGCCCAGAAGGTCTTCGCGGGCGATCCGCAGCGAGAGCCGCGCGCGGCGCAGCGCGCCGCTCAGCAATCCATGCCGCGGCGCCAGCAGCATCGCCAGCAGGAACAACACGCCCGAGACCACTCCGATCATGCCCGCCGTACTCGTGCTGTGTTCGAAGCCAAACCAGTGTGGCGTGCTGACTGCGGCCAGGTGCCCGAGCACGGCGGAGGCCGCCGCGGCCAGGCTGCTCACCAGCAGCATGGCGCCCAGGCGATCGGTCAGAAGCTGGGCCGTCGCGGCTGGGACGATCAGCATCGCGATCACCAGGATGCTGCCGACGCTCTCGAAAGCGGCCACGGCGGTGAGCGCCACCATCACCATCAGCGCATAGTGCATCAACGGGGCGTGAATTCCGAGCGTGGTGGCCAGGGCGGGATCGAAGGTGGTGATCTTCAGTTCTTTGAAGAACAGCGTGACGAACGCGATGCACAGCAGCAGCACCGCGCCGAGCGGCAGCGCCGCGCTGGGCACGCGCAGCCCCAGAAACTCGGTCATATCCAGCGCGACGACCTCGATCGCGCCGTACAGAACGCAGTCCGGATCGAGGTCGATCTGATCCACCAGGCGGATCAGAATCAGCCCGATCGCAAACAGCACGGTGAACACCACGCCCATCGCCGCGTTCTGATCCACGCGGGCCGCGGAATGAATCCATTGCGTGCACACCGCTGTCAGCAGCCCGACCACGGCGGCGCCCTGCAGCATCACGCTGCTGTCGCGCGACCCTTGCAGCAGAAACGCCAGTGCCAGCCCGGGCAGCACCGCGTGGCTGATGGCGTCGCCCATCATGCTCATCTTTCGCAGCACGAGGAACACGCCCAGCAGCGCGCACGAGACGGCGCACATTACGCCGACGATCACAGTCCAGGTGTCGATCGCGGTCCACTGCAACGCCAGGGGCAGTGCCAACGCGCTCATCGCTCGGCGCCTAAAACACGCGGCGCGATCGGATGCGGGCTGGGCGGCGTGGCCAGGTCCGGATGATCGCCGGCCAGCTCCTGCTCGAGTTCGGCGATCATCGCCGGATCCAGCACGTGTTCGACCGTGTCCGCATCGCGGTCGACATGATTGGGTGCGATGTCGGCGTGCGTGATCAGATACAGCTCCCACAAGCGGTGATTGCGGGCGGCCAGCCGCGCGGCTTCGGCTCCCGCGGGCGTGAGCACAAACAACTCCGGCGCCTGCTGCGTCACCAGGCCGGCCCGCCGTAGACGCCGCAGGTCGCGCAGCAGGCTGGCGCGCGACCAGGAGCGCTGCTTGAGCAGCGTGCTCAAGTCGCTGGGCGCAAGCGGCGTGTGTTGCCCGCGGGCGAAGGCGGGCCGCGCGGCGCCTGTTCGTTCGCCGAGTTCATACATGGCCCGCAGCACGTGCTGCCGCGCGATGCGGGCATTCAGCCGCCAATGCTGCAGCAGCCGCGCAAGCACACCCCGCGCCGGCGCCAGCAGCATGCTTATGACGAACAACCCGCCCGCGACCAACACAATGATGGCGCCCGCGGGCATGCGCGGCGTCAGCGCGCTGATCGCCGCCCCGAAATAGCCGCTGACGCCGCCGATCAGCGCGGCGGCCAGCAGCAAGCGCGAGAGATCATCGGTCCAGAAGCGGGCGGCGGCGGCGGGAATGATCAGCATGGCGATCATTAAGATCAGGCCGACCGCCTGCAGCCCGACCACCGTGACCGCGACGACAATCGCCATCAGCGCGATATCCAGCGTCAGTACCGGCCAGCCCTGCGCGCGGGCGTAGGCCGCGTCGAAGCACAGGATCGCGAACTCCTTGTACAGCAGCAGGCAGATCAGCCCGACGCACGCGGCGCACAGCGCGGTCAGCATCGCATCGCTCAACAGCATCGAAGCGGTCTTGCCGTAGATGAAGGATTTCAGGCCGGCGGCGTGCCCCGAGCCCAGGCGCTGGATGACGCCCAATACCGCCACGCCGGCGCCGAAGAACACGCTGAGCACGATGCCCAGGGCGGCGTCCTCCTTCACGCGCGTGCGGTTGACGATCAGCAAAATCATCAGCACGCCCAGCACGCCGCTGAGCGCCGCGCCCGTCAGCAGCAGCGGCAGCGACTTGGCGGAGGCCCCCGCGCCCGCCGCCAGAAACGCCAGGCCGATGCCCGGCAGCGCGGCGTGACTGAGTGCGTCTCCCAGCAACGAGCGCTTGCGCAGCAGCATCCAGGCGCCGCACACGCCGGCCGCGACGCCCAGCAGGCACACGCCGATGACCACGACGCGCGTGTTGTAGTCACGCAGCAGCGCCACATGGATCAACTCGGACCAGCTCGGCATCGCTACTCCCGCCGCTGCGCACGCCCCATCGCGTGCGCCGCTTCCTCCAGCAACGTCAGACGCCCGCCGTAGGTCTTGCGCAGATTCTCGTGCGTGAACGCGCTGGCTACTGGCCCGTGCGCGACGACGCGCATGTTCAGCAGCAGCACATCGTCGAAGTATTCTGGCACAGTCTGAAGATCGTGATGTACGACCAGGACGGTCCTGTGTGCGTCGCGTAGCTCGCCCAGCACACGGACAATCGCGCGCTCGGTGGCGGCGTCGACACTGGCGAACGGCTCGTCCATTATGTAAAGCTGCGCGTCCTGCGCCAGGGCGCGCGCCAGAAAGACACGCTGCTGCTGCCCGCCGGAAAGCTGGCTGATCTGCCGCGACGCCAATTCGGCCAGCCCCACCCGCGCCAGCGCCGCGCGGGCCAGCTCGCGTTGGGCGCGCGAGACGCGCCGCAGCCAGCCCAGGTGTCCGTAGCGGCCCATCACGACGACATCCAGCGCGCTGACTGGAAAATCCCAGTCGACGCTCTCGCGCTGCGGCACATAACCAACCAGCCGCCGCTGCCGACGGTACGGTTGCCCATAGATCGTCACGCGGCCAGAAGCCTTAGGCACCAGGTCGAGCACAGCCTTGATCAGCGTGCTTTTGCCGGCGCCATTGGGCCCGACCACGCCGATCAGCTTGCCCTCGGGCGCGTCGTACTCGACATCCCAAAGCACCGGCTTGCGGTGATAGGCGACCGTCATATCATGAATCGAGAGCGGGCAACGGGACGAATGCTCCGCGCCATCCGCCCGCGGCTGCGAGACGAGCTCAGCGCCGGCCGACGGCGACGGCGCGACGGCTTGGCGGGCTGTGACGTCCGTCAACGGTCCCTGAAGCATCATTCAATCTCCGGCCGATAAACGTGCCTGCATGCCGCGCGGCGGCGCTTCGCCCCCGAGCGCCCGCGTAATCACGGTCGCGTTGTGATCGAGCATGCCCAGGTAAGTCCCTTCGTACGTGCCTGCCGGGCCCATCGCATCCGAGAACAGCGTGCCGCCGATCCGCAATGTGTGGCCGCGGGCCGCGGCGCCCTCGATCAGCGCTCTTACGTTCTTATCGGCGACGCTGGTTTCGACAAAGACGGCCAGCACGCGGCGCTGCACCAGGAATTCCACAAGATCGTTGATGTCGCGCAGCCCAGCCTCGGACTCGGTCGAGATGCCCTGTATGCCGCGAACTTCAATGTCATAGGCCCGCCCGAAGTAATTGAACGCGTCGTGCGCGGTGATTAGCACGCGCCGCTCGCGCGGGATCGAGCCGACGACACGCTTGACGTACGCGTCGAGCTTCTCCAGTTCGGCCTGGTAGCGCGTGGCGTTCGCGCGGTAGGTCTCAGCGCCGCGCGGGTCAAACTTACTCAGGGCCGCGGCGATCACGTCCACCGTTTTCGCCCAGGCGCTAACGTCCATCCACAGGTGTGGGTCGAAGTGGCCCTGCATCTCTTCCGGCTCGAGCAGCAGCTTCTCGTCGACCTGCTCGGTGACGGCGTACGTCGGCTTGCCGCTGCGGGCCATGCGCACCAGCACATCGCCCATTTTTCCTTCGAGCATCAAACCGGCGTAGAAGATGATGTCTGCAGACTGCAGCGCGTCGACGTCGTCGCGCGTCGGCTTGTACAGATGCGGATCGACGCCGGCGCCGATCAGCGTGTAAACCTCTGCTCGCCCGCCAGCAACTTGGCTGACCAAATCCGAGACCATGCCAACTGTCGCGACCACGCGATAGCGCGGATTGGCGGCGCGGCTTTGCTGCGCATCGCAGCCACTCAGCGGCGTCGACAGCGCCGCGATCGCGAGCGGAAACACCATCACCGCGGCAAGTCTTGATGTGAGCCAGCGTAGCATCGCGCACATTCTCCAGAGTCTCTGTGTGGCGGCCCGATGTTGCCACCAATATGAATAGTATACTAAGCTACACTTATAAAGCAAGCCTTCGACTGATCCGTGACGCGGCCGCAGGATCGACCGTCACAGCAGAAGCGCTACAATCCCGCGCGATAGCCACACTGCTGCTGCTGTCTTGCTTGGAGTGCGAGATGCCACGCCGCGTGGCGCAAGCAGAACCTGCCCGGGTGTTCGAGACGGTGGCTACCGCGGACGGCGCACAACTCGTGCTGCGGCGTCGGCCGGCGGCGGGCGCGCCGATCGTGTTCCTTCCCGGGCTGGCCGCCAATGCCGACCTTTGGGATCTGCCCACCGTCGCCGGCCGCGATTTCGAGTACCGCAGTCTCGCGACACTGATGCACGAAGCCGGACACGACATCTGGCTGGTGAACTTTCGCGGCCACGGCGGACCGGAGATGCTCAGCACTCCGCCGGCGGGGCAGGCGGATTGGTCAGTCGATCATTTCATTCTCTACGATCTGCCGGCGGTGCTTGAGCACGTGCAACGCAGCAGCGGCCGGCGGCCCTTCGTTGTCGGCGCCAGCATGGGGGCGATGGTGCTGGCGGGCTACCTGCAGGGCGCGGTGCTGGTCGAATCGCCCAGCGCGATGATCCGCGCGGATCCGCTGCTCGCACAGCGCCGCAATGCCGCGATCGGCGGGGCGATCTTCGTCGAGTTTCCCGCGGCGCTGCGCTGGCCGCGCTCGCTGTTTGATGAATATGGCAATGTGCGTTGGCAGGAGCTGGCCCGCGACTGGTGGCGCACCGACGGCGACGCGAACTACCCATTCGAGCTACTGGCACGCTCCGCGTGGCTGGAGACGCTGATCGTCGACGCGGGCCGCGTGCCGCTGGAATGGATGCGGCCGAGCGAGCGGTCGGATTCGCTCTTCGAGCGCTTCTCGCCGGCAACCGCCGCGCGGCTGCGTGCCATGAAGACCTCGCTGACTCAGGCGGGTCTGGACCTGCTGGGGCGCATCACTGGGCACTCGCAGCATCGCGCCGAAGTGATTCTGGAAGGCCGCGCCCGCGCGATCGACCACATGAAGGCCGGCGTGCTGCGGCAGATGGGCAAGAGCGTCCGTGCCCGCGCGTTCGTCTCAGACCTCGGCTCGCCCGCGCACGCCTACTCGGAGCACTACGCGCTGCTCACCGCGCCGCTGCTGGTCATCGCCGGTGGGCGCGACCGCATCGCAAACGCGGCTGTGACGCGCGAGGCGTTCTTCGAGCGCGTCTGCGCCGTCGACAAGGAATTTCGGCTGTTCGAAGAGTTCGCCCACGGCGAGTTTGAAGCAGCCCCGCGCGCCTGCGAGCGCGTCTACCCGGGCATCGCCGATTGGATCCGCAACCGAAATGCGCTCGCGGACGCCGCGGATTGACGCGCGCCGCGCAGCAGATCTGCGCCGCAGAACCCGCGCCGCGCCGGCGGCGGATCGCGATCCATTTCCGCGCCGACAGTCACCGACGCACCTGGTTAGGTCAACAGGTAATCCGCTGCCACGCGGATCGGGATCGGCGGAAAGCGCATCCGCAGTCGCCACAACTGGAATTGGCTCAGCGGGACACCGATCTGCGAGCAAACCCAGCGGATCATCTCGGATTGTCGCGGGACTTCCGCGGCGACCGGGGCTGAATCGGCGCGGCCCATGTCGTCGAGCTGCTCGGGAATGGGGATCCCATGAAAGTCCACGCCGCGCAGATACGGGTGTTCGGATTGAATCGTGCTGTAGACGTGAAGTGTGACCGGGCTGTCGATCAATCCCTCAGCCAAGAAAATGTCATAAACCAGCCGCTCGCAGGGTGTGGTGACAGCCATCGTAACCGCGTCCCTGCGGTGCTCCTGCCGCGGCATGTCGCTCATGCGCTCGCCTGTAACAACGTCGACCGCGGCGAGCTGCCCGACGGCACCGGGTGCAAGCTCATCTTCAAACGTCACGCCGCCAACGACGCGGCGGTGAATCGGTGGCAGCGGCTGCGAGGAGAATGCGGGCAGCACGAATAACGCCGTCAGATCGTCCGTCCCGCTGCCACCCAACAGCGGGCGGCGCGTCACCAGTGAAGACGGCCCGTCGGAGTGCAGCAGCGTGGTGCGCGAAATCTGCCAATGCAGGTTGGGACGATTGCGGCGCAGACCAAAATGCCCGCGAATGCGCGCGACATCGGGCATGAAGCCGTCCAGCGGCGGCAACAGGAAATCGGCCTGATACATGACCGCCGCCTGCACACCCAGAAAGTAGGCATTCGCGCGGAAGCCATCGCGTCGCAGGGCGGTCTCAAGCCGCGTGCGACCCTCGGGCGACAGCGCCCCGAGCATGCTGGTAGCCGAGGCGCGATCACCTGCGTGAATCTGCGTCAGCCGTTCGAACGCGGCATAGGCGCCGTTTGCTTCGCGGATTGCGTCGCTGTTGACGCCGATCGCCGCCGCGGCTTCGAGAAAGCGGTGAAACCCGGCTCGGCCTGGGATGTGCGCTGGCGAAGGGCAGCCGCCCGAGCCTTGTCCGACATTCCAGATTTTCCACGCCAGGCTGCGATCCAGTCCGAGACGGTTGGAGACCTCGACCGCGCGCTCAACACCCTGGCACGCCGCGAGTACATCCGCCGTCGCACGCCGCAATTGCCGAAGAATGTTTGCAGCTTCGGTCTGGAAGGCGTCCGTGGCCTGGGCGATTTCGGGTGCGTCAGCGTCGGCGGGTGGTTTACGGGCCGGCATGGATTTAAGCGTACTTGGCGCGGACGGTAGGGATCAAGCTCTGTCTGAACATTTCTTTAAGAGCGCTCGCAAGTTACTCCCGCTCGAGACCAGCATATCACGGACAAAGAGGGCCCGCAATCGATCTGTCGCGCTGCGGCGCGACGCGGTTGGATTATCGATAGCAGCGACACGTTGTTTCTGAAATAGCGCTGGCACGATTCGCAAATTCCATCCCGTCTGTCGGCGACCCGATCTTCAGCCGCCCAACGTCCGCCGCAAAAGCTTCGCGATGACGACGGCAAAGCCGAATCCGAGCGCCAGTACACCGCCGCCCCACATGAGCACCGCCGGCTGCTCGCGCCAGGTGACCGCAACGGTTTCGGCGTAAATCGACGCGACGCGCGCCGCGGGCGCGTTTAACCAAAGCGCCAGCACAAAACCGATCGAAAGCCAAGGCCCATACGGAATCAGCACGCTGCGTTTCAGAAACATGCCGAGCGCCCAGCCCACCATCGCCAACCCGACCGAGAGCAAGAGCCCAAGCAGCGCCACGTCCCATCCGGCACAGGCCCCCGCCGCGGCGAGAATGTAGATGTCGCCCACGCCGAACGCCTCGCGCCCGAAGACGAGCGTGAAAACGATCCGCAGCAGCCAGCCGGCGGAGGCTGCGATTACCGCGCCCGTGCAGGCGATCGCCATGCCCGCCAGCGGCGCGATCCCGGCGATCGGCAACCAGCGCAGCGCCGCCAACCAGGCGTCCTGCACGGGCTGCACGCGTTCGATCAACAGGTAACAGAGCACGCCGCTCATCAGCGGCAGCGCCAGCCATCGCAGCTCCGCGAATGTCTGAGCGCGGGCCGCGCCGCTCTCGCGCTCGATCTCGGCTTCGACCCGTGCATCGGAATCGCGCGATTGTCCGCCGGCGAGTGCCGTTACCACGAATATCACGCCAAAACCCAGCCAGATCAGCGGGTCGCGCAGCTCAGGGCTCTGACCGCTGCCGGCCAGCAGCCCCAGCGCCGTCAACAAAAGCGCGGCGACGCCGATGCGGGCCAACCGCGAAGCGGCGGGTTGCTCCTTCGTTGGCGTCGCGAGCGGCTCAAGCGCCGGCTCGGGCTCCAACGGGCCGCGCCACAAAAGGAATCCCGAAACCAGCAGCGTCGCGCTCGCGCCGCCCAGTAGCGGGGCGTGGAAAGCGCTGGCAAGCTCTGCCGCGCGCGGCCAGAAGGCCAGCGCCAGCACGCCGATCAGCAAGGCGAAGTTCGTGACGCGCACGTCGACCAGGTACCAGCGCAGGTCCACGACCGAGCTGGCGATCAGCGCCGCGATCAGCACCAGCCAAGATGCCAGCAGCGGCCAATCTGTCGCGAGGCGGGGCTGCTGCACGTGCAGGCGTGCAGCGGCGTCGAAGATCAGCACGTATGCCAGCAAAAACGCCAGCCCGCTGAGCGCCTCGACCAGCGGATACTGCGGCGAAATCGGAACGCGACAGGCGCGGCAGCGGCCGCGCAGCAGCAGCCAGCTCAGCACCGGAATGTTGTCGCCAGCGGAAATGGGTGCCCGGCAGGTTGGGCAAAACGAGCGCGAGGGGGACAGCAGCGACATGCCCGCCGGCAGGCGAAACACAACTACGTTCAGAAAGCTGCCGACGCAGAGGCCTAGCAGCCAGGCGAGCAGCGGCAGCGCCACAGTCATCTGGGCACATCCGCAAGCGCGGTATCAACCCACTCGAGAACTCGCGCCGTGACCTGCTCCGCGCTCAGCGCGGCCGTGTCGATCTTCACCGCCGCCAGCTGCGCGTAGAGCGGTTCGCGTTCGCGGCTCAGTCTGTTCAGTTCTTCCAGCAGCGGCAGCTCCGTCAACGCCGGCCGGAGCGTGGCCGACCGCGGATCGTGCGTCAACCGCCGACAGAGCTCCTCCGGCGGCGCGGTGAGCCAGACGCAGGCGTGCGGTGCGAGCACGGCGCGATTGTCGGCCCGCAGCACGGCCCCACCGCCTACGCTGAGCACGGCGGCGAATTGTGGCGGCGCAGCGGTCGGCGGCGCTTGCGGCGCGGACGGCAGCGCCGCGCACAGGGCCGCGTGTTCCAGCTCGCGGAAGTGTGCCTCGCCGCGGGCCGCGAATAGCGCGGCGACGCTCGCGCCGGCGGCGCGCTCGATCTGCTGATCCAGGTCGATGAATGCCCGGTCAAGCCGCTGCGCGACGCGCAGGCCGATCGTGGTCTTGCCGCTGCCGCGCGGGCCGATGAATACCAGGACTGTCGCGTTTGGGGAGAAACGCCGCATGCGCGCCGCTTCAGTCAACGATACACCGTATGCCGCAGCGTCTCGCGCGGGCGCTCGGCGTCGAAGAGCACGGCACACAAGCGGTCATCCGTCTGCCCGGGGTTGATACACAGCGTCTGACCGACCCAGTCGTGATAATCGCCGGTGACCTGCGGCGATTCGTGCACATGCCCATGCAGGGCGCAGATCGGGCTGCGCGTCTCGATGAACTTTCGCACGGCCCGCGAGCCGATCGGCGCATCCAGATGCGGCAAGCGGTCGAGTTTGGTCGCGTAGGGCGGCGCGTGGCAGACGAAGATCCAGGGCGCGGGCACCATCGGGAAGAGCTGCAGGTCGACCGCCAGTGCCTCGGGCCGCTTGAAGTGCTCCGCAGACGAGACTGCGCGAATCGCAGCCGAGGTCACGTCCCAGATCGAGCCGCCGTTCTGCGGCAGCGGGTCGCCGGGCAGATCCAAGCGTTCAAAATCCTTAACGAAGTGCGGCGTGGGCGGTGTGCGAGCGTAGCCCGTGAAGTGTACGCCGTTGATCGGCAGCGGCTTCTCGCCATTCAGCAGGGCCAGCGCGCCACTGCTTCGCAGGCGTGCGACATGCGTCTCGGTCAGCAGCCAGTCGTGGTTTCCGAGGATGCACGCGATGGTCAAGTTGGGCCGCAGCTTGGTCCAGGTTTGGATGCGCGCGGAGAACACGTCGTCGACGTACGCCGCCTGCGAGGCGGCCGGATCGGCGCCGTTGCCATCGGGAAACAGGTCGCCCCCGAGCAGCAGAACGTCCGGCGTTTCGGCGGCGATCAAGCGCTCAAGTTGATCATAGAGCGCGACGCGACCATGCAGGTCGCTCGTGAAACAGATCTGCATTCGTACACAGTCCCGCGGCTAGCCCCCGGGGCAAATCAGTACAACGTATTCTCGGCGAGCGCATCGAGGTTGTCGAGCGCTCGCTGCAGCGAATCCGTGAGTTCATCGCCGGCCTGCAGCAGCGGCGCGTCGCCGTCGGGCGTGGAGTAGCGCGGCTCGAACGTGCCCGAGCGACGGGCGCCGCAGCCCGCGCCAGCAGCCGTGAGCGCCGCGATGCAAAGCGCTTTCAAGGGTAAATCCCAAGCCGTTTTACCACGAGCCAGACGACAGCGCATGCAGGTTCCTCGGGCCCACCTGCTGATTACTTCGGCGTTCCGAGGCGCGGAACTTGCGGTTGAATTTCCCCGTACGTTTGGAGTTTTCTTTGGAGAACGGCATATTGTCCCGGGGCAGGCTCAAACACGGCCTGGTACTCGCCTAGTTCTGAATAGGGCACGTTCATCAAGACAATCCAGTCGAGGCCGCGTTGCCGCGCCTGCGTCAGCCAATCGCCTCGCCAATCCAGCAGCACAACTTCGCGCGCCAGGTGCGGCCCGAAGAATGGGAAATCCCAACTGTCGCCGTCATGCGAGACATAGCCAAGCCGCTCGATCGGCGGCCGGGCCGAGTCGATCGTGCGGGCCATGTCTGCCTGCATCGGCCGCACGGTCGCCCGCCGCCGCTCGCGCGGCAGATCGAAAATGGTCCGTGCGGATGCGTCCATGCGTGTCACAGCGATCGACGGGGCCATGGGCTTGCGTTCATTGTGAAGGTGCACATCCAGCATATGCGCCGCGCCGATCCCCGCGACGACGACGCCCACGATGACACCGCGCGGCCCGCGGCGGTCGAGCAAGCGCGCCGCCAGCGGAGCAGCCAGCACCGCCGCTGGCAGCAGGTAGCGGTTGATCGAGTTCATGAACATGAACGTGCCCAGGCACGTCAGCACGTGCGCCAACAAATTCGCGGCCAGCAACCACGCCAGCGTGCGTTGCGGCGTCGCACGATCGCGGCACAGCCACGCCGCGATTGCCGCGAGCAGTGCCGCCACGATCCCGGCGCGGACGTCAATCGCGACGGCCAGCAGCAGCGCCGCGATGCCGCCGAGCGCCAACAGCGCGCCTGCGCGGCGGATCGCCAGCAGCGCTGCCAAAGCCCCGACCGGCAGCAACACGAAGCCTGTCAAGCCAAACCACGATACGTCTTCGTGCACCGTGCGATAGAGCGTGTCTTCCAACCGCATGGCGCGGCGGTCGGAGGTGTCATCGACATTCGCGCCCAGCCAGCGGCCCAGAGCGCGAATGGCGGGAATGCGGCGCTTGTCGGGCGTGATGTCGTAGGTCTCGAACGGCAGCTCAAATGCATCCACGCCGCAGCGAATCAGGTTGGCGCGGATCTGCTGTGCATCGCGTTTGGCGGAGATGGGCGAGAGCGCGTCGACGCGATTGAGCGTACCGAGCTCGTGCAGGTTGTCAACATACGACTCGCCGCCGACGACGAGGATCAGCGGCAGGACCAGCAGTGCGTAGCGCAGCAGGAAAATCAGCGGCCGCTGCTGATATGACCAGATCGCGGCGAGCAGCAGCGTGACGAAAAGCGGCGCCAGCAGCAAGGCGGTGCCCTTCGTGGACAGCATCAGCCCGGCGGCGACGCCGCTGATCACGATCAGGCCGCTGCTTGCCCGCTGTGCGGCGCGCAGCATGAGAAACAGGCTGGCGGCGACAGTCCAGGCGAAGAGCAGGTCGATCTGCGTGCTAGTGGATTGCAGCAGCGGCTGCGGCATCAGGCAGATCAGCAGCCCCGCCAGCAACGCCGCCCGCCGGCGCACGCGCAGCGCGCGGGCCAGGCCGTACACACATGGCAGCAGCCACACCCACGAAAGGAGCTGCACGAACCCGGCCAGGTAATCGCCGCGCACGAAGATCAGCGCGTACATCTGCAGGATCGACGCACCGCGCGGGTAGTCGTTGTGCAGCGGATTGTGCGAGGGGAAATCGGCCACCTGCTGATGCTGCATCCAGAACGCCGCCCGCGCCAGGTGGCAGGTCATCGCATCCCAGGTATTCGGCGGGACGTAGAGCACCAGGAAGCTCGCGGCGCACAGCGAAAGCAGCGCCGCGCCACCTGCGATCATCAGTGGCGCGTAACGCCGCAGCAGTTGCAGAAAACGCCGCGGCTGACCTGCGGACCAGGGCCACAGCCGCGGCCGGCCGCGCCGCAGCCAGATGACCAGCGCCACGGTGGCGAGCGCGGCATGCAGGCCGGCGAGTGCGGCCGCCGACAGCCACGGCCGCAGCGAGACCAGGTGTGCCACGCCGACGGCCTGTGCGTACGCGAGCACGCCCAGGCCGACCAGCGCTTCGGCGCCCGGGCGCAGCCGCAGCAGATTTCCAATCGTCAGCGAAGCAAACAGCGTGCAGAGCAGCGTGAGCGCCAGCAGCAGCATCTTCGCCTATACGCGATGCTCGTGGGCAAGCGGCTCGGTGGCGCGCGGCGGGGGGTGCGTGCCGCTCGAGGCGCGCTGCTGCGCCTCGGCGCTGACGCCGCTGGCGTGCAGTGCGTCGGCGCTGGCGCGCAGCAGTTCACGAGGTTCCGTGGCGGCGCGCTGCTGGCAAGCGCTGATCGCACTGAAGCGGATGCGGGCCAGCACGCGCAGGTACATCACGCCGTCGTGCCAGCGCACTTTCTTGCCCTCGGCCACGCTGCGCGGCTTGTAGCTGACGGGCAGTTCCTGGATTTTGTAGCCCAGCCGCAGCAGCTTGGCGGTGATCTCGGGCTCGATCTCGAAGCCGGTGGCGCGCAGCCTCAACCGGGCCGCCGTTGCCCGCGAAAGGATCTTGTAGCCACAAGCCATGTCCGTAAGACGTGCGGCGTAGAGCACGTTGGTCACGCGCGTGAGGAACCAGTTTGCCCAGCGTGTCACCGCGGGGACGCTGCGATCGAAGCCCGCCTTGAAGCGCGAGCCGTAGACCACTTCTGCCTGCCCGGCGAGCACGGGTGCGACCAGTTTCGGCAGGTCGTCGGGATCCAGCTCCAGGTCGCCGTCCTGAAATGCCAGCACGGCGCCGTTGGCCAGGCCGATCCCGTTTCGCAGGGCGCCGCCTTTGCCGAAATTGGCCGGGCTGTGGAAGACGATACCGCGCACATCCGGCGGAAAGCGGTAGCGGTCGAGAATCTGGCGCGTTGCGTCGCTCGAGCCATCGTTCACGACCACGATCTCGGTCTTAGCGCGTTCGAAACGCAGCGCACACACCCGATCCAACACCTGCTGGATCGAGCGCTCCTCATTGAACGCCGGGATGATGATCGAAACCACCTGCTCGGCCTGGCTCATATACGCTCCGCGCCAACACCTCCAGTATCCGCGATTTGTAGCGAAATGGGAACCAAGCCACGGGAGCCCGGCCGCGAACGGCCCGCCGCCCACCTGGACATTTCTCGTCCTACAACGCATTCTGCGCGGTGCGCGTGACCTGCGCGCAGCGCCTGCGAGTAATCCTGCATGCGAGCCTGCCGTAGCGCTCGCATCAGCCGAGTCGCTCGTCGTTAGGAGAAAATCGTGAAGAAGATGATGACCCCACTGTCGCGGTTCTTACTCGCAGCGGCGGCGTGTCTGGGCAGCACGCTGGGCGCATCGGCCGCTGATACGAACTATCACGGTCCGTTGTGCTTTCCGAGCTGGCCAAATTTCCAGAACGACTGCGGATCGATCGCCATCCCCGACCTGGGCAGCGCCAGCGTCTCGATCAACGTCCCGTTCGACCCGGCGGGAAACATCATCGCGCGGGTTGACGCACGCGTCTGGGTGCAACACACCTATCAAGGCGACCTGTCGTTCACGCTGACCGGCCCAGACGGCAACAGCGTGCTCCTGCAAGCCCGCGCTGGCGGCGGCGGATTCTCAGAGGATGACTTCGGCCGCTGGTACATCATCACGCCCCCGCCAACGCCCCAATTTCAGCCGGTCTATTACAGCGACCTGTCACTGAACGGACAGTACGACGCGCCGAACGTCGCGCCGCCCGGCTATCTGCACGCCCACGATCCCAACGCGATCCCGTTCATTCTGGGCACGTACTGGCAACCCTCGACACCGCTGTCGTCCTTCGTGGGTGGCAGCAAAGTCGGAACCTGGACGCTGACGGTCACCGACCACGCCGCCCAGGATGTCGGCGCGATCCGCTACTTTGGCCTGGTGATCAACAGTGTGCCGATCGCCGAGCCGCTCGCCGTAATCTCGGCCCCGCCGGCGTTCGACTGTATCTGTGCCGGCGCGACCATCAGCGGCACCGCCGACGACCCGATCGGGCAATTCGTTCGCTACGACCTGGAGTATTCGGCCAGCCCGAACGGTCCTTGGACGCTGATCAACAGCAGCACTACGCCGGTCAACAACGGTCCGCTGGGCGCCTGGCCGCCGCTCGTCCCGGACGGTCTGTATTTCCTGCGGCTAACGACAATCAACGGCCTGAATTTAAGCCAGCAGTTCACCAGCGTGGTCCGCGCGTCCAGCGGCTTTGATACGGTCGCGGTTGTCTCGCCGGCGAACAACGGAATCGTCGGCGGCACGGTCTGCCTGAGCGGCACGGTCGACGACGAAGGCTGCTTCGACAGCTACACAGTGGATTACCGGCCGGCCGGCGCGCTGAACTGGACGCTGCTGACGACCAGCAACACGCCGGTGATCAACAGCACGCTCGCTAGCATCAACAGCAGCACGCTGGCGGATGGCGACTATGACTTCCGCGTAACCGGCGCGACGCGCTGCGGGCAGTTGCGCTCGCAAACGCTGCGCGTCACCGTCGACAACTCCGCGCCGATCGCCACCATCACTTCACCCACCAATTGCAGCACGCGCGGCGGCGTGGTCGCCATTAGCGGCACCGCCACTGACGCGCACCTGTCCGGCTGGCTGCTGCAGTACACCGGCGGGGCCAGCAACGGCTGGGTGACGATCGCCAGCGGCAACGCGCCGGTGATCAACGGCGTGCTGGCCAACTGGAACACGACCGGCCTGCAGCGCTGCGCCTACACGTTGCGGCTGGTCGTCAGCGACCGGGCCGGCCTGGACTGTTCGGGCTATACGAACGCAAGCGAGTTTGAGGTGTCGCTGAACATCGGTTGCACTGGCGACATCACGCAGGATGGCGCCGTGAACGAAGCGGACCTGGGAGCGCTGCTGGGCAACTGGCAGGTGCTCTGCCCGTAGCCAGGTCTGCGGGGCGGCCAGATGCCGCTCGCGAGCGGCCGAAAGCGAAAGCGCGCGGGGTCGAGGCGAACGGGAATCGCCTCGGCCCTGCGTCGTTTTGGTGCAAGCGGATGCGCGATAAGATCGATTCGCAGCGCGGCGTTAGATCAGCTCGACCTGCCAATACTCGATTTCGATCGGCGTGGCGCGGCCGAAGATCGTGACGATGACGCGGACCATGCCCTTCTGCGTGTTGACTTCGTCCACCACGCCTTCGAAATTCTCGAACGGGCCTTCGCGTACCTTGACCTTGTCGCCCTTCTTGAAATTCACGTTTGCAAGCGTGGGGGCTTCTTCCGGCTTGACGGCGGCGGCCAGCATTTTCTCCACGTCGACCGGCTTCATGGGCGAGGGCTTGCCGCCCGAGCCGATGAAATCCCCGACGCCGCTGGTTTCCTTGATGACGAACCAGACGTTTTCTGGAACGCTGCCGTCGCGTTCGGTGGCCATCTCGACGAAGACATAGCCGGGATAGAGCTTGCGCATGTAAACCCGCGCGGCCCCCGCGCGGACGCGTTTTTCGCGCTGCGTGGGCACGAGGATGCGGCCGACGCGCTCCTCGAGATTCTCGATCTTGATCTTGCGCTCGAGCGCGTCGCGGACCTGGTCTTCGCGGTTGGAAGCGACCCGCAGCACGTACCAGTGCATCCCGGGGCGGGTTGAGAGATCGCCGGTGCTGGAATCGGTCGCGGTCATTCAGCTGGCTCCATCACCGCCGCCGAACATGTATCCGAGCACGCTGCCGACCCGCAGGACGCCGATGCCATCGAAGAAGAGCATGAACGCGAGGTCAACCAGGAAGAGGATCGTGCCCAGCAGCAGGACGGTGATGATGACCACGCGCGTCGCGCCGAAGACTTCGCGGCGTGTGGACCAGCTCACCTTCTTCATCTCGTGTTCGGTCGCGATCAGGAATTCGACGAAGCCGCGGTGCTGGCCGACGTAATGGAAGATCAAGTAGCTGAGCCCCGCCAGCACGGCGACCGGGATCAGCATCCGCAGCCAGAGGCTGTCGGCGATGAAGGCGAAGCGGCGCAACTGGTCATGCAGGAAGCTGGCGGCCGCCAGCGCGATCAGCGCCGCGCCGACCGCAGTGCACCAGCGCACGGTGGCGCCTTGGCCGGGCAGGTAGAGCTGGAAGGGCTGGCCAGCCGGTTTGCGTGCGAGCGCGCGGCCGCCGGAGGGGCCGGGCAAAGCGCCCGCGGCGCCGTCGGTGTGCGTGGCTTCGGTGTCGTCGTCCTTTTCGGAGCTCAACACCGCGCCTCCTTTTTGATCGCGTTTCGACATTGCGGCTCCAGCTCGCGGGATCGGACGCCGCTCGTCCCGCCCGGTGGATCAACAGGAGCGGAGGGAGTCGAACCCCCAACCTGCTGATTTGGAATCAGCTGCTCTGCCAATTGAGCTACGCTCCTTCGCGTGCCGGTCAGGCGGCGGCTACTTGCGCTTGATCTTGTGGAGCGTGCGCTTGCGCAACCGCGGGCTGTATTTCATCAACTGGATCTTGGGTACGCCGCCGACGACGTTGATCGTCGTGCGGTAGTTGAGATCGCCGGTCTCGCCGCATTGCAGCCAGACCCACTCGCGTTTCTGCGCCTTGGCCATGAGCCACCAATCCGATCCGCGACGCTCCGGCCGACCCGCCGCGCGAACGCATCCGCGTTCGGCGTGAATCAGCGCGCCGCCGCGCGGCTGTTATTCCAGAATCTTGGTCACCACGCCCGAGCCGACCGTTCGTCCGCCTTCGCGGATTGCGAAGCGCAGCCCCTCGACCATCGCGATCGGGCTGATGATCTCGGTCAACATCTGAATGTTGTCGCCGGGCATGCACATTTCGGCCTTGCCGCCGTCGCGCGCCTGCAGTTCCTTGATCTGTCCGGTCACGTCCGTGGTGCGGAAGTAGAACTGCGGGCGATAGCCAGGGAAGAACGGCGTGGCCCGACCACCCTCTTCCTTGCTGAGCACGTAGACCTCGCCCAGGAACTTGGTGTGCGGCGTGATACTGCCGGGCTTGGCCAGCACCATGCCGCGCTCCAGCTCGGCCTTCTCGACGCCGCGGAGCAGCAGGCCGACGTTGTCGCCCGCCATCCCAGTATCAAGCGTCTTATTGAACATCTCGACGCCGGTGACAACAGTCCGCCAGTTTTTCTTGCTGTGCAGGCCGATGATTTCGCACTCATCGCCGACCTTGACCACACCGGCCTCGATACGCCCGGTGCCGACCGTGCCGCGGCCCTTGATGCTGAACACGTCTTCAACCGGCATGATGAAAGGCTTGTCCTGCTCGCGGGTCGGCTGCGGCACGTCCTTGTCGAGCGCGTCCATCAGCTCGATCACGGACTTCATCTTGTCCATGTTCTTTTCGGCGGCGCCCTGCAGCGCCAGCGTGGCCGAGCCGCGGATGACGGTGGACCCGTCGCCGTTGAAGTCGTACTTATTGAGCAGCTCGCGCACTTCCATTTCGACCAGGTCGAGCAGCTCGGGGTCGTCGATCAGGTCGACCTTGTTGAGGAAGACCACCAGCTTGGGCACGTTCACCTGGCGGGCGAGCAGCACGTGCTCGCGCGTCTGCGGCATCGGGCCGTCCGCGGCGCTAACCACCAGAATGGCGCCATCCATCTGCGCGGCGCCAGTGATCATGTTCTTCACGTAATCGGCGTGGCCCGGGCAGTCGATGTGCGCATAGTGCCGGTTCTCAGTCTGATACTCGACGTGCGAGGTCGCGATCGTGACGATCTTGGTCGGATCGCGACGGCCGTCCTTCTCAGACGCCTTTGCGATCTGATCATAGCTCTTGTATTCGCCCAATCCGCGGGCTGCACACACGGCCGTCAGGGCGGCCGTCAACGTGGTCTTGCCGTGGTCAATGTGACCGATCGTGCCCACATTCACGTGCGGTTTGTTTCGCTCAAATACGCCCTTAGCCATTCGATGCTCTCCGATGCCCACCGGCGGTTGTCGCGCCGGGAGTGACCCGAGCGGTCACGTTCCACTCGCAAGCCCGATGTTCGCCCGATTCATTCCGTTCCGTACTGCACCCAGACCGCGACGCCCACAAAGCTGCTGATGGGGCTTGAACCCATGACCTCGTCCTTACCAAGGACGCGCTCTACCACTGAGCTACAGCAGCGACGCGCGGCGCAACTCCCAGACGCGAAGACTGCGCTCTTGAAGCGCAACGCGTTCGGCCGGCGCGAAGCCGGATTGAGCATTGTATAAGCGGCCGATTCCTTGTCAAAAGCAAAAATCAGCACGCCAGCTCCGCCGATGCGCCGCGGAGACATTCGCGCAACCAGCAGCACGCCCGCTGGTTATACTAGGAAAAGCAAGGAACGCGGCGTTCGCAGCGGCCCGCCGCGCCAATCGGGAGGCACCGTGTCGCTGGCTGACCTGCCGCATCGATTCCGCGATTCAACCAGCGACTGGCGTAGCCGGCTTCGCACCTGGCGCAGCGACGTGCAAGCCGACCCCAGCCTGCTCTGGCGAACACCCGCAATCCGAATCACGCTCTGGATCCTCTTCGGCGGGCTGCTCTACTGGTCCGTCGCAAGCGGCGTGTCGACGATCTCCGGCGGCTTTGACGGTGACGCACAGCGCGAACGAACCGCCACGCTTTTCGTCGCCTGCACCGAGCCCGCCTGCCTGCATGCCGCCACCGTCACGCGGCCGATCTCATTCCGCGAGTGGCCGCTGACCTGCCAACGTTGTGGGAAAGCCAGCGTGCAGCGCGGCAAGCCCTGCGGCGATTGCCGCCGCTGGTTCGCGCCGGCAGACGCAGCGTGTCCGCATTGCGCCGCAGCCGCGAAGTTGCGGAAGCCCATCGAAAAGCCGCGCCGCTCGACCGATCCGGACGACGCCGAGGATGATTGGTAGATCGCGTGTCGCGCGGTGCAGCAAGCGGCGCCGCCGCGTGACAGCCGCGTGACACGCTCGTCGCGGCCCTCTCGAAATCACGAATCATCCGCTGCTGCGTCGAGCAGGCTCACGCGGCGGGCGGCTCGAAAACCCGCAGTAGAATCTCCGTCGAATCCGCAGCCAATCGCGCCTGCCAGAGCGTCACGCGCTGCTGCGCTGCAAGATCCGTCAGCTCGGATTCGTCGAGCACCATCGCAGCGGTGGATAGTGCGTCTGCACAGGCGGCGCTCGGCGCAAGTGCCCACGCCCCGACGAATTCCACCGCCGCGACGCCGCTGCGCGGATCGATGATGTGCGGGCCATGCAGCGCTCGGCCCGAGCCGCCCAGCGCGGCATCGCGCAGCACGACATGCCCCAGAACCGCGGCCGGATCCAGCGGGTTTCGCAGCGCGACGCGCCAGCCGGCAGCGGCGCCGCTCGGCGCGCCGAGCGCGCGCACTGTACTGTCGCCGGAGCTGAGCAGCGCCGCGCGGATCGACCAATCCGTCAGCAACTGCAAGCCGCGGTCGACGGCAAAGCCCTTGCCAATCGCGCCCAGGTCGAGCTGCACGCCAGCCGCTTCGATCGTGACGCTGCGGGCCGCCGCGTCGATCCGCACGGCGTGCATCATGCCGATCGGTGCCGTTGTCGCCGATCCGCGCTGGCCTGCATCGCGATCGCCGACGCCATCCGCGCCGCGTTGAGTGAGGTCAACGGCCGCGCCGCGCTGCGTCAGCCCGCCGACGCTGACATCAAACGCGCCGCGCGTCACCTGGGTCAATCGCGCGGCGAGTTGCAGACACTCGAGCACATCTGGGCCGACGCGCGTCGGTTCGCCGACGCAGGCACGATTGATTCTCGAAATGTCGCTATGCGGCACATAGCGGCTCAGCTCCTGCTCGAGCCGATCGACCTCCTCAAACGCGGCCCGCGCGGCGCTTGCGGCGTACTCTGCCTGCTCGTCGGCGATCAGCAACCGCCAGGTGCACGCCATCGCGTCATGCGTGAACGCCTGCAGCCCGTGCGGCGCAGGCTCATACGCGATCGCCGGCGGGTTGCTCACGGAGCCGCTTCCTGCTCGCTGAGAACGAACGCTTCGTACAAACCGCGCTCGACCCACACGCTGGCGCGCACGTCCGGCCGCAGGCTGTAGACAAACTCCAAGTAGCCCGCCTCGGGCAGGTGCGCGGCTTCCAGCGCCAGCTCAGGAAACACCACCAACAGCGGCGCTGGCCGCAGCTCGTCCGCGTGCGCCCAGTAGCCGACGCGCTCCAGCCGCCGCAGGTACCAGGGCAGCGGCCACGGGTCATGCGCCAGCACCTGCACGAGCAGCGGCGGTCCGCCAGGCGCGGTGCGCTGGTATTCGCGGGCGAGGCGCTCGACCCAGGCGCCCAGGTCGCGCACGCCGCCCAGTGCGTGTGCATAGGCGTACGGATTGCGCGGGTCCGCGGCGAAGCGTGTGTTGCTCGCGCGGGCCAGCAGCCCCAGGTGCGTGCCCGCCGCCAGCAACGCGGCCGTCGCCAGCGTGCGGATTTTCCAATCTGGCCGCTGCACGACGCGCGCCAGCGCGACGCCCGCGAGCAGGCTCAGCCCATGCAGGAATCCCAGGCTGCACCAGGGTGTCTTGTACGGAATCGCAGCGTAGCACGCGATCAGTAGCAACGTGTACAGCGCCATGAAGCGCGCCAGAAGAGCGCCCGCGTCGGCCCGCGGCGTGAATCGCCAGAGGCTGAGCGCCGCCCCGGCCAGGCCCGTGAGCAGCAGCGGTGCTTCGGTCCAGATGGGTCCGGGCGCGTCGTACGTCCAGGTCAGCAGCGCCAGGTAATAGTACCAGGGGTGCGCGTGAGCGCCGTCGCCATCGGCACGCTGCAGATAGTGGAAATACGTCGCGATCGAATCCCACGGTCCGCGCGCGTGGCTGAAGAATGCCGAGAAGAGCGTGACGGATACGACCGCGGCCAGCGCCAGTCCGATGCACACGTCGCGCAGTGCGGCGGATCGCGTGCGCGCGGGGAACACCGCCGCCGCGCCGCCGGGCAACCAGCGCGTGATTGCGCAGGCCGCCGCCATGCTAGCGATCACGATCAAACATGTTTCTTTGGTCGCGTGCAGACAGCCGAGCGCCAGCCCGCCCGCGGCGCACCAGGCCCAGTGCCCGTCGCGCAGCCAGCGCCACACACAGGCGATCAGCGCGAACGAGAAGAACACCAGCAGCGATTCGTGGATGTAGTAGCAGGCGTAGTAGCTGCTCGCCGGCGAGACGGAATAAAGTCCGACCGCGACCAGCGTTGCCACCCGTCCGAGCTCAAGCGTGAGCAGCAGCGTCAGGCACAGCGTACCCAGGCAGAACATCGCCGGGACGACACGCAGGGCTGCCTCGTCGAGCTGTGCGATCGAGCGCGCCGCGCTGCAGCGCGCCAGCGGCAGCGTGAAGTAATACAGCGTCGGCCCATGGTATTCGTGTGGATCGTAGACGTAGCGGCCGCTCTGCAGCAGCAGGTCGAGCTTGGCGGCGTGCACCGCCTCGTCCGTGTGCATCGGCCGCTCGCGCAGCGCCGGCAGCCGCAGCCACGCCGCGAGCAACAGGATCCCCGAAAACAGCAGCGCGAAACTGCGGCCGCTCATTCCTTCTCAGGCACGCCGTAGATCTCGACCTCGACGTAATGGTTTTGGTCGTCGGCGGTGCTGCCGCGGCTGTAGAGCCGCACGTAGCGGCCGATGGCCTCTTTGGCGTCGAGCAGGCGACCTTCGTGCGACTCCCAGAATTCCTTCTCCGAGCCGACGCCCATGCGGGCGGAATTGTCGTGATCGTTGCTGTAGAGCGTGCGGACGTCCTTCTCGAACTTCGGATCGTCGCTGACCTGAATGATCACATCGTGGTAGACTCGGGCATTCTGGTGATAGCGCCACACCAGCAGCGCGTAAATGCGGGCCCGCTGCTGCAGATCGATCTGCACCCACTGCAGACCGGGCCCGAGCTCGACATAGCTGCCGTCCGCCGCTTCCTTGTCTTCGTCGGTCACCAGCTTCAGGCTGCCGATGATCGGCTCCGGGTCGCTGCTGCTGACGGGTTTGCCGGCGGCGAGGTTCTTCACGCCGCGCGGCGCCAGGAAATCCGGCCGCGGGCCGCTCCGCGGTTTTTCGAGATTCGTCCCGCGCGGCGCGTCTTTGGGCGTTCCGCGAAATGCGGGCTTGGGCAGCTTGAATTCGAGCGGAACAAGTCCGTCGCCGACGGCCGAACGCGATGCCGCGGCGTCCTGGGCCAGCGCCGGAGTGAGCAGCGCCAGCGTGGAGCTGCTGAGCAGCGCAGTCAGCATGCGCGTGACGCCGATTCGGACGCTTGCTGCGATCATGCTAGCTCCTCGCGCTGATACGCCGAGATGCAGCCAGGTACACATGCAATCCGCTCAGCACCAGCAGCACCAGGCCGCTGTAGCGGTGCAGCGTGATCAGCCGCACCTGTTCAGCATAGCCGAAGCTTGAAGACATCGCGGCCATCATCGAGCCGCCACTCAGCAGCGCCGCGAGCAGCGCCGTCCAGAAAACCAGCTTCTCGCTCGGCCAGAAGCCGCTGAACATGCCGAACCGACAGCGCCCGCCCCAGATCAGCCCGGCAAGCATGGACGCGAGCAGGAACAGCGGCGCGGCTGCCACGTGCAGCAGCAGCGGCCAGCCCGCCAGCCCATCGGCCAGCGCGCCGTTCAGACCGCTGCCGCCCAGCACGATTACGCTCAGGCCCAGCAGCCAATACACGCACCACGCCGCCGCTCCATCTCGCCGCGGACCGGGCTGGGCTTTTCCCGCGCCAGATGTGGCCCGATGCGCGATGATGACCAGCAGCAGCAGACCGGCGGCTGCATAAATCGCGGTCTGGAACAGCTCGCGCTCGTTCATCGCGGCTGCTCCGCGCCGAAGCTCTCGGAGAGCCCGCGCAGGCCGGCGAGCGCGTACGCCAGCAGCGTGAGCGCCAGCACGCCGACACTCACCCAGCCGATCCAGATCAGCGGCGTTCGAAACGCGAACGCGCGGCCCAGGGCGCCGGCCAGGGCCGGGTCGCTCGTGTGCAGCTCGAACATGCGGGTCGGTCCGCCGGGCGCGTCGCGCATGTCGGCGGGAATCACGGACCCAAAGTAAATCGGGGCGTCCGCGCTGTGACAATCCGCGCAGCCGCGCGCGCCCAGCGACTGCGCCGCCGGCCGCACATCGTGCGCCAGCGACCAGCGATAGGCGGCGGCGCCGGGTTCGGCGGTGACTTGCAGCCGCCCGTCCCCGCCGAGCTGGTACAAGCGCCCGTCGCGGACATAGACGGCCGGGCCACCATCGCCGGCCAGTTGCTTGAGCAGCGCGGAGATCTCGGCGTCTGCCAGTGGTGCGACCGGCTCGCCGGCGCGCGGCTTGGCCCGCGTCATGACCTTGTTTGCCGCGGCCTGGAGCGCAGCGGGCGCAATTGCCTCCAAGTAATCCGCGCGCAGCCGGGCCCAGTACGCCGGCCACATCTGCCGGAACGGCGCGATGCGGCCATCCAGGTCGCGGGCGAAGACCGGGGCAACGATCAGCGGCGGCGAGCGCTCGTCGCGCTCCTTGCTGGCGATACCCAGACCATGCGCCATCGAGGTCTGCACGCGCAGTGTGTTGCCCACCGGCCACGGCCCGCTATGACACGCGGTGCAGCTCAGCTTCTCAAAGTGCAGCGGCGGCAGTCCGCGATGCTGCGGATGCGGCGCGGCGCACAAGCCGCCGCGCGGGCCGAGGTGGCAGCCTTCGCAACTGTACGCATCGCGGGCGCCGTCGCCCATCAGCCGCGCCTCGCCGCGGAAGCCGCGCACCATGTCGTGATCAATGCCATGCCGATGGCAATCGCTGCAGGAAAGCCCGGCGGAGATGTGCACGTCGCCGGCGTGCCGCTCAGGCGCCAGCGACACATCGCCGATCCACTTCTGCGAATGGCAGAACTCGCAGCGATCCGCGGCGGGTCGGCGGGTGATGTCGAAAAAGACGCGCTCGTCGGCGTCAAAGCGATTGGGGTCGTACACGACCTTCGGCAGGCTCGCGGCGCCGCTCGCCGGCGCCAGCGGGTCAAACTCCTCCGGCACCGCCTTCACCTCGCCGCGGATCGCGGCCAATCCGAGGGCGGCGGTCGCGGACCAGCGCAGGTTCTGAGCGGCGATCTGCCGGGCCGCCTCGGCCGCGTCGTACGCCGCGCTCTGGCTGTGGCAGGTCATGCAGTCGATTTCGCGCGTGCCTGCGAGCTGCCAGCGGGCTTTTTCGGAGCTGGCTTCGGTTTCCGCCACCGTTAGCTCGGCCTCTCCGCCGCCGGGCATGTGCCGCCCGAAGCGCTGTGTCATCTGCCAGGCCGACAGCGCCGCGCCCGGCAGGCTCGTGCCGAACCAGCCGCGATGAGACATTGGAAGCTGCAGCCCGAGCCGCGGCTCAAACAGAATCCATGGCTCAGAGGGTCGCCCGGGCGGGATTTCCGAGCGCGTCGCGTTGAAGTGCCACCCGCTGCTTATCCGCGCGTATTCATGACACTTCCCGCAGGTCACGCGCGGCGAATAAGGCTGCGGATCCGCGTCGGTCGGACTGATCGCGCGCCCGTCGGCGTCATAGAGCGTCAGCCGATGCACGTACGCCGATCCACTGTCGCTGCGAAGCTGCCGGGCCGCAGTAGCTGATGCCGCTGGCGGCGCGTCCGGCGCTTGCGCCTGGCAAATCGCCGTGAACAGCGCCAGCAGCGGCGCCAGGGCGGCGGACAGCGGGAAATCCAAGCTGCGCCGGCCGGTCATGCGGACCCTTGGCACCTGCGGCGACACATATGAAGTACGCAGCGGTCTTACAGCTTGGTCGGCATCGTCGCCGGCGCGGTCGTCGGCGTGGGCGTCTGGGCTGGAGCCGGGGCGGGCGACTTCCCCGGAATCGGCGGGGCCGCGAAGGGCGGGGCCGCCACCGGCGTGATTGAGACCGTGCCGCCGCCGGGCAGCGTGCCGGTGATGGTCGGGGCCGGCGGGCGCATCCGCGTTACGGCCTTGTCATACGCGGCCTGCTGCTCCGCCGTCAGCGCCGCGCGGATGTCGTTCGAGAAGCGCTGCAACATCTCGGCCCGCTGCGGATCCTCGAGCGCGGCGACCTCATTCACCGTTCGCCGGAAGGTTTCCTTGGTGGTCTCGAGCGCCTTGGCCTGCTCCGGCGTCAGATTCAGGCCGCGCGCGATCCGCACGATGTCGACCGGGCGCAGGGCGCCGTCCGGGGCGCGCAGCAGCCGCGCCACGGTCTGCTCGTACGTGGCGCGTTGCGCCGGCGTCAGTGCAGAAACCAGGTCGCGCAGGAATTCCTCTTCGGCCCGCGCGCCAGGCGCCATCAGCCGCAACTGCTCATTGATCTGGTTTTTCTTCTGCTGATCCCCGGCCTGCTCGGCTGCCTGAAGCTCGGCATAAAGCGCCTTGATCTCCTCGACACGCCGCTGCACAGCCTCCTGTTCCTGCTTGATATCGGAATCGAAGCGCGTGAACAGTCCCTCGACGTGCTTACTTTCCTCAGCGCTCAGCTCAAGCTGGCTGACGATGTAGCGCAGCTTCTCCTGACCCGCGAGCACACGCTGCGTCGTCTTGCGCGGCGGCGGCTGGCCCGGCCCGGCCGAAGGCTGAACTGTGAGCTGGCCAATCGCTGTCAGCGGCGCGGCGAGCAGCAGCAGCGCCAGCGGTAGTCTCGAAATCACACGTCGCATGCAAGATCTCCGTACCACAAGATTCCCGCCAGACCCAGAGAATTCCCGAGAACTTCAAGGATAGGTCAAGCCGTGCGGCGAATCAACGTGCTAGCGGTTCCACACGCGTGGCGTCTGGCGCAGCGAGCGTCGCACCTGCGAGCGAGCCGCGTCCGTAACTCCGAATGGGTCGCGGGATGTCGCTGCGGGCGCAGCGCGCGTGCGGACAAGGCTTCGACGAGCCGCCGGCGGGTGATCGATTGCGATCCAGTCGGGCCGGCCAGATCAACGCCTGAAACGTTACATTAACAATCCGAAGAAATTTCTATTGACGCCACATCGTCCCAACAATTATCGTGCGTTTCAGCGTTGTATCTGTTCCAAGTCTGTTACAACGAGCGTCAAGATGTCGTCCGTTCGGCGAATCGCACAAAGCGCGGGCGTTTCGATCGCGACCGTCTCGCGCGTACTCAATAACAGCCCCGACGTCAGCATCCCGACGCGCGAAGCCGTGCTGTCTGTCGCAAACCGCGTGGGCTACGCCCGCAGTCGCCTGCGCAAGGCCGCCGACAGCACCATCGGCTTCGTGCACACCGCCGTCCGAACACTCTCGCACGCATTCGACGCGGCGGTGTTGGACGGCATCGTGCGGGCGGCGGACGAAGCTCGGCACGATGTGCTGATCCTCTCGCTACCGCGCGACAGGCAGCAGAACGAGAGTTATCGCCAATATTTCCAGCGCAAGGGCGTCGGTGGCGTAATCCTGCGGACCACCGCAGCCACGCGGGACGTTTGCCGCGAGATCGCGGCGGACGGCTTCCCTCACGTTGTGATCAGCGAGCAGTTTGACGAGCCGTTCGTCAATTTTGTGGACGGCACCTCTGCGGATGAAAGCCGTCGCGCGGTGCAGTACCTAATCGGGCTGGGCCATACGCGGATCGCGTTTGCGATGCACAATGTTCCTGACCGCGACCATCTGGACCGTCTCGAAGGCTATCGGCGGGCGTTGCAGGCCGCCGGGATCGAGCCCGACGAGCGCGTGCTGTTTCGCCAGCCGGCGAACCTGGCCGGCGGCGCGACGGTTCTGACCATGGTCATGAACATGCCCGAGCGGCCGACGGCCCTGTTCTCAGCCGACCCGGCGCTGGCGATTGGCGCAATCAAGAAGGCGCACGAGTCGGGTGTGCGCATCCCGCAGGATCTTTCGATCGTCGGGTTCGACGACACCGACGTGCGCTTCAGCGTGCACCCGACGCTTACCGCCGTCTGCCAGGACGCGGTGGCGCTGGGCTACGAAGCGGCCCGCTGGATCACGCGCGGCGCGACCCGCGAGCCGCTGCGCAAGACGCTTCCAACGTTTTTCGAGGTGAACGGCTCGGTCGCGCCGCCTTGCGCCGCGGTCCGGCCCTGATGGGCGAAGTGAGCATGGAGGATTTTCGATGTGCCGTTCCGCAACATGCCCTGATCGCGTACGAAAGCCCGGCGGCGCTGGGGCGTTCACGCTGATCGAGCTGCTGGTCGTGGTCGCGATCATCGCATTGCTGATCTCGATTCTCCTGCCTTCGCTGCAGGCGGCCCGCGAGCAAGCCAAGCTGGTCAAATGCCTGGCCAACATGCGCTCCGCCGCCCAGGCCACTGAGAATTTCCGCAACGCGCGCGGCCGGGCGCAAATCGTGACCGACGAAGTTGGCCTGGCCTCCGCCGACCCGTCGCGTCAACGCTACTCCTACGGCGACGGCGGCGAGCTGATCTCGTGGCCGGTTGCGCTGGCGCAGGGCAACGGCATGTCGTTCCGCAACAATTGGGACTGGGGCGTGCGGGCGCGCGACTACGTCGAAGCCCAGTCGCGCGAGTCGTTCATGAAAAAAGACCTGGAGTGGCTGGTGTGCCCGTCGGACCGCGTCCGCATCGCCACGCCTTACTATGTGCGGAACAAAGGCGGCTCCAACGACGGGCTGCGCGGCGCCGGCGACCCTGGAAACCCGATCAGTAGCGCGCCGAACATGTCGTACTGGGGCTATCTCAGCTACGGCATCAACGAAGACCTGGTCGGGGCCGAAGTGGCCGAAAGCAACGGTTTCCCCGCGTGCTTCCGCGTCACCTGGCAGGGCAACAATTGCATCGAATGCCGTGGCGAATTCGGCTACCCGCCGACCTCACCGTGTGGCGGCTCGCGCGACGGCCGACGGCTGCGCGGCGACTTGGACAAGATCTATCTCCCCGCGGATGTCGGCCTGATCTTCGAGGCCGGTCGCGACGACGACACGCAGTCCATCACCGGCTTTGCGAACCTGGTCATTAGCGCGCAGGCGCAGGGGCCTTACCTGGGCGATTTCCAGCAGCAGCACAGCGCCCGCATGCCCACCACGCGCCATCCGAAGGGCGCGATCGACGTGCTGTTCGCCGACATGCACGGCGAGAAGGTCACCCCGACCAAGTTCGGCCCGAACGGACTTCCCACGGAGTACTCGCCGCGTGTGCGAGTGTCGCCTTACATGCCTGGTTGTGACTAGCGCCGGCGCAAGTGTCGGCCGAGAAAACGGAGGAGGAGTGCGATGATGAAGCGAAGTGGACGACTTGTTTGTGTGCTGTCACTGGCGACGATGCTGAGCAGCGCGTCGCTCTCGCAGGCGGATGTCGCCGTCACCGTGGATCCGAACCAGACCTGGCTCGGGTTCATGAACGTGTTTGACCTGCCGGTGGGCAGCGGCGGGTACGTCTTCGGCAGCCCCTGGGGCACCGGCGACCTGGCCGCGGCGTTCAACGGCCCGAACCTGCGGCTGAGCCCGAACACGAATACATACAATGCATCCGATCCATTCTGGGTCCAGCCCAACGGCGCCGGCAACAAGTGGATGAATGCCAACATGTACGTCGAGAACCCGGCCCTGGTCGGCCAGACGATCGTGTTCTCCGGCCAGACATTGCTGAACAACTTCGCGCCCGGCTATACCTCGCGCGCGTTCATCAAGGTCCTGGACCCGGCGCAGGGCTTCGCGACCATCCTCGAGACGTATGCACCGCTGGTCTCGGGCCAGAACTTCTCGCTGAGCCTCGCCGTTCCGAACACGGCCGGCCTGCTGCCGCAGTACGGTTTCGTGACCGACGGCGCCAACGCCAACCCGGCCACGGTCGATGCGCTGGGCGGGGCGATCGTCGGCCCGATTCCCGAACCGTCGAGTTTGCTGCTGGCGTCGCTGGCCGGCATCGTCTTCCTTCGTCGCCGCTAAGTACAGCGGCCGCGAGATGCGGTTGCATCTGCAGTTGGGTGACGTGACGCTCAAAGCGTCAGGCGGCCTTCGGGCCGCCTGACGCTTCGGGCTGAGCGCGGGGCGCAGGGGTCAAAATGCCGAAGTCGAGTCCGATTCCGTCGCCGTTCGCGATCATCGCCACACTGGCCGCGCTCCTGCTCGCGCCTCCCGCCTCGGCGCAGCTAACCAATGGCGGTTTTGATAGCGCTGGCGGATCGCTGCTGGGGTGGACGCCCTTTAACAACGGCGCGGGCAACGTGCTGTCGTCGACAACCACGCCGCGCTCGAACCCGAGCTGCGCGAAGGTGTTCGGCGGCTTCAACGGCAATCCGAATTACTCGGGGCTGTATCAGAGTGTCGCGACCAGCGCGGGGCAAAATTGGCAGTTATCGGCGCATGTGCGTCACAACGCCGGCGACAGCCTGCAGGGCACTTCAAACAAGCTGGTGATGAAAATCGAGTTCTATCGCGTCGTCGGCGGCGCGTATGGCACGGCGGACATGCTGAGCGAATCGCAGGTCGATGCGCTCACCGCGGCCTCGCCGACCGGCACCTGGCTGCCCGTAAGCTGGCAGGCGCTGGCGCCGCCGCAAGCGGTCGAAGCGCGGGTCAGCTTTGTTTTCGTGCAGGTCAGTTCCGCGGGCGGCGCGGCGCTGCTGGATGATGTGAGTTTCACCTCCAATACGACCCCGGCAAGCTGGGCGCTGATCTGGAGCGACGAATTCGACGGTCCGTCGGTTGACCCGCTGCGCTGGCGGATCGAAGACCGCCATCTGATCAAGAACGCCGAGCTGCAGTACTACGCCCCGGATGAAGTCTACATTCAGAACGGGACGCTCGTACTCCGCAGCCGCAACCGCGTCTATTCCGGCTTCGACAGCAACGGCAACTGGGGAACGTACAACTACACCTCCGGCTTGGTCGAAAGCCAGGGACGCTTCGGCATGGCGTACGGACGCATCGAGGTGCGCGCCAAGCTGCCTTCCACGCGCGGGCTTTGGCCGGCCCACTGGATGCTCCCGACCTCCGGCCTTTGGCCGCCAGAGATCGACATCATGGAGCTGCTCGGGCACGAGCCGACGCGCATCTACATGACGCATCACTGGGGCTCCTGGCCAAACGTGCAGAGCAACGGCGGGACGTACGTCGGACCGAACTATTCGCAAGGATTCCACACGTTTGCGGTGGAATGGTCTCCAGCCCGGATCGACTGGTTCATCGATGGCGTGCAGCGTTTCAGCAGCAGCGTCTCGATTCCGGCCGAGCCGTTCTACATCATTCTGAACACCGCGGTGGGCGGGAATTTCCCGGGGAATCCGGATGGATCGACCGTCTTCCCGCAATATCACGAAATTGACTACGTGCGCGTCTACGTACCGGCCGACCCGGGCGCAGCGACGGTCAGCGGCGTCGACACGACGCGCCGCGGGGCCCTGGCGGACGGCACGCTGAGCAGCGCTGAGTACGCCGTCGCGTTCAGCGGGATCAACAGCGGCTTTGGCGACCGGCTGGGAGCGCAGTCGCGGCTGTGGCTGGATTCGTCGGCGGACGGCCGGCTGAACCTGGCGATCGAGTCGCGCACGGCATGGCCAGCGCCCAGCGCGTACGGCGCGGTGATCTACGTCGATTCGATCCCGGGCGGCTTTGCGTCGACGTACGAGCTGCGCGATGTCGCCGATCGCTCGCGACGGCTCGCGTCGGGCAAGGGCAGCGCCGGGCAGCGTTCGGATCTGTACTTCGCGCCGGGCTTCCGGGCCGATTTTGCGATTGTGCTCGAAGACACGGCCGCCACCGTCTACCGCCTCGACCGCGCGGCGCACACGCGGCTGAACGCGGCCGGCTTGAACGCTAGCAGCGACCTGCTGGGCGGCCGCGAGCTGGCGTATCAGAGTGATGCCGGCACGCTGCGCGAGCTGCATTTGCCAGCGAGCCTGCTGGGGCTGAGCGGCAGCGCGCCGGCGAACGCGCCGCGGCTGCTCGCGACGCTCTTGAATGGCGACAACGCATTTCGCACGAACGAATTTGTTGGCGCCGCGCCGGGCAATGCCTGGGATGCGTTCAATCCTGGCGCGGGGCCGGCGCTGCTCAAGAGCGGCGATTTCGCGAGCTTTACGCTCACGCCGCCCAGCAACTGCGGCGCGGGTTGCGGCTCAGCTTCGAGCAGTGCGGATTTTGACTTTGACTGTGACGTGGATTCGGCCGATCTCGGCGTGCTGCTCGCGTTCTATCGCACGACGGAGCTGGTGAACCGCGATCACGGCGACGCCGACGGAGACGGCGACGTTGACGAAGCCGATCTCGGCCTGTTGTTGAGTTTTTATGCGGCAGCCTGCCCGTGAGTCGGCGGGCGTGGCCTGGCGAATCAGGAACCGACCGGAAGCGGGATAAAGCGAATCAACCTCGAGGAGTCTGATCGATGCACGCGCGATTTCATTGCAGATTTACATTCGCCGCCGGCCTGGCGCTGCTCATCGCGCAGCCGGCCGCGGCCCAGGGGCTGAATCAGAATTTCAACGCGGTGACCGGTGTGGGCGGCGGCGACTTCTTCAGCGGCGCCGGCTTCGTCGAAGTCACCGACTGGGACAGCGGAATCAGCGGTGAAAACGCGTTCGTCGGTACCGTCGGCAACGCACGCATCGGGGCAGCTGCGGCCCGCGGCGTTCCCGGCGGCGGCCTGGGCAGCAGCGGCGCCGGCGAAGTCGAGATCAGCGGCGTGCGCTACGACATCTTCGAGGAGAATTTCAGCAGCGCCACCGGAACAGGTGCGGCGACTTTCCTGGTCGGAAACGGATTTCCCGACACCTCCGGCTTCACCCCAGGTTGGGACGCTGGCCTCGTCGGTGAGGCCGCGTTCGCCGGCATGTTCGGCGGCGCAACGCTGGTCGGATCCGTAACCGCACAGGGCCTTACCAGCGGCGGCATCGGCAACAGCGGCGCAGGCCGCCTCGATGTCGACAACGTCACGCTCGGCGCAACCGGCAATTGGTACGGCGGCGTGCAGTGGCCCGCCAGCGCTTTCCCCGGAGCTACGCCCCTGCTGAACGCGGGTTTTGACGACGCGGGCGGCTCGCTCAATAACTGGGTCGAATTCAGCGCCGGCTTCAACGTGCTCGCCGACGCGATCACGCCGCGCTCCGGAACGCATGTCTGCAAGCTTTTCGGGCGATTCAGTGGCGTGGCGAACACCTCCGGCGTGTACCAGCAGTTGCCGGCCCAGCCGGGTCAGACCTGGGAGATCGATTGCTTCTCGCGGCACAACAGCGGCGACGCGCTGGTCGCCACCGGCAATTCCGTCGCGCAGCGAATTGAGTTTCTCGACGCGAACAACGCGGTGTTGCTGCAACAGAACGCGACGATTCTGAACTCCGCTTCGCCGCTCGATACCTGGATCGACAACGCCCCGCTGCAGCTCGTGGCGCCGGCCGGCACGACCGCCGTGCGGGCGGTGATTGAGTTCTCGCAGCCCGGCGTGCAAGGCGGGGCAGGCCTGGTCGACGATGTCACGATGCGGCTCGTCTCCGGACCGTCCCCGGTCAATCTGGCGAACTTCTCGCTCAGCGCCGCCGTCCGCGGCGTGGCCAATTCCGCTGGCGAGGTTCTGGGCGATGTGCAGTTGCGGATCGAAGACGCCGCAGGCAATCGCCGACTGTTCCGCGCCCGGGCGACGGGTGCGTATCAGACGATTGGCGGCCCGCTTTCGACGGCGATCGAGGCCGATGCGAACGGTGTTCCGGCGACCGGCGTGTTTGACGTGAACTCGCCGCGCTACACGCTGGTCGTCGCGTTTGATAACGAGGCTGGCGGGCGCTGGGGCACCGGCGGCACGCTGGAAATCGACGATCTGCGGCTCTCGAATTCAAATCCGGCGGGCAGCGACTGGTTCGCCGGCGCGTACTTTGACGGCCTGACGCTGCCGACCACGAACCTAGCGCAGCTCACACTTAGCGCGGATGTGAAGGGCAGTGTCTCCGGCGGCGCGTACGAATTGCGTCTTGAAGCGCTCAAGACGCTGAACGCCGGTATCAACGAGAACTTTGACGCCGCCAGCGGCACCGGTGGCGGGCTGTTCCTTGACGCCGCCGCGATCACAGGCGGAACGACGTTCGGCTTCACCAACAATTGGGATGACGGCATCAACGGCGAGGCGGCCTTTGGCGGAATCTTCGGCCAGGTGGACGTGCTGGCGGGCGGCGGCTTCTCGGCGCGCGGGCTGATTGGCGGCGGGCTCAGCGGCGCCGCCGGCGAAATCCGCGTCGAGGAGATGATCATCGGCCCCGGCGGCGGCTGGTTTGCCGGTTTGGATTGGGGCGGGCAGGGCCTGGCTTCAAGCGACCTCAGTCAGGTGATCCTCACCGCAAACGTGCGCGGCACGAGCGCCTCAGGCGGCCCGCTCGGCATGTATGAGCTGCGCATCGAAGACGCGCAGGGCGATCGGCTCTACTTCCCGATGACCGCCAACGGAAACTGGCAGAGCGTCGGCGGCCCGCTCAGCACTGCAACCGCCGGCCCGCGCCTCGGTGGTGGCGGCGATGGAACCTTCAACCTCGACTCGCCCGCCTACCACGTCGTGCTCTCGTTCATCAATCCGGAAACGACCTGGATCTTCGGCGGCGCGCTGGCGATCGACAACCTGTTCCTCACGCCGGTCACATCCACCAGCGAGGTCGGCCGCGTCTCATTCCGCGGCACAGCCAACGGCGCCTATCAGCGCATCGGCGGCCCGCTCTCGCAGGGAACCACCAACCTCGGCGACTTCACGCAGGACTTCTCCGATGCGACCGGCACCGGCGGCGGCGCGTACGGACCCGCCGGCCTGCCGGATTGGGACGACGGCGTCACTGGCGAATCCGCCTTCTTTGGCACGTTCGGGAACGCCGTGGTTGGCGGCGGCCCCTCGGCACAGGCGTGCCTCAACTGCGGCAACCCGGGTCCCGCCGGACAGGTGGTCGTCTCGAACGTGCAGCCCAACAGCGGTGGCTGGTTCGCCGGCCTGTTCTGGGCAAACGTCCGCGCGAACCTCGCCGGCGACCTCAGCGCCGTCACACTCTCCGCGACCGTCCGCGGTACGGCCAATACCGCCGCCGGTGAGACGCTCGGCGTCTACGGCCTGCGCGTAGAGGACAGCGACCTGACCTCGCTCGTGTTCGAGCTGCCCGCCAACGGCAACTGGCAGAACATCGGCGGCCCGCTCTCGACCGCACAGGTGGTCCAGATCGGCGCAGGTGACGGCGTGTTCAACTTCAACCAGGCGACCTACACCGTAACGCTCGCGATGGTCGGCACCAGCAGCAACTGGGGCCCGGGCGCAACGCTGACGATCGACAACCTGTTCCTCACCGGCGTCAACCTCGACGACGCCGACACATACACCGTTACGCTTTCGTTCGAAGACGCGAACACGACCTGGGGCACCGCCGGTCGCCTGACGTTCGACAATGTGTTCCTAGGCGTCTCGTGTCCGGGTGATCTGAACGGGGACAACAACGTCAACGAGCAGGATCTTGGGACGCTGTTGGCTTCGTGGCAGACCGGCCCAGGCGGCGACCTCGACGGCGACGGCGATACGGACGAGGCGGACCTCGGCGTGCTGCTGGCAAACTGGCAGCGCACCTGCCCGTAATCGACGCGAGCGTCGGCACGCAACCTGCGCGAGGTTCACCAGCGTGTGTAGCGAACAGCGGCGGCCTGATGCGACCCGCGTACAGGCCGCCGCCCGCATTTTCCCCACCGGCGGCCCAGCACGGCGCGGCCCGTCTCGGCGCAGTGCGTCTGCGTGCGCCGCGTCGATCGCTGGGCAACGCGCGATCGATCGCCGCCGCCGCGCGGCCCGCCGCGCCGGCCAGCCGCCCGGTCCCCTGGTGGTGCTGGCGCTGGCGATCCTCTCGAGCGCTGGCGTGCTCTTCTGGCCAATTCCGGCGCCGCAGGGCGCGCGGATGTGGACGTTCGCCCGGCTGCACCACGGGATGTACACCGCAGCCATCAACGACTGGAACGCGCGCGAGTCGCCGCGGATCGAGCTGGCACTGCTGAGCATTCAAGCGGTCGAGCAGCGAATGCTGTCGGCGTTCCTGGCGCAGACCAGCGCCGCCGAGCTGATTGAGGCTGAACGGCGGATCGCGGCCCGCACCTTTGCCGGTCCGCTCGAGAGCGTCGGATTCGTCGACCTGACCGACTGGCTCCGCGAAGACGGTCTGGATCAGTCGATCAACGCGGCCTCTTTCACGCCCTGGTCGACGCGCGGGCGGATCTTCGGCCTGCCGCACGACGTGCATCCGGTCATGCTTGGCTATCGGGCCGACTTGCTCGAAGCGGCCGGGATCGACGTGTCGCAGATCGAAACCTGGGACGACTTCGTTCGCCTGCTGCGGCCGATGATGGCGCAGCGCGACGCGCGCGGCGGCCCGCGGCATTTTCTGCTGAACCTCTGGGAGACGCACGTCGAGGCGATCGAGCTGCTCGTCCTGCAGGCGGGTGGCGCGCTGTTTGACGAGGCCGGCGCGCCGACGCTGGATCGTCCGCTCCATGCGCACGCCATCGCCCAAATCGTGGCGTGGTGCAGCGGACCGGAGCGGATCGCCGCCGACGCGCCGTACTTCGCCGCCTCCGGCAACAAATTGCTGCTGGACGGATACGTGCTGGCCTCGTTCGTGCCCGATTGGATGTGCAACATCTGGCGGCACGAGATTCCGCAGCTCGCCGGCAAGGTCAAGCTGATGCCGCTGCCGGCGTGGCGCCCCGGCGGCCTGCGGACCAGCGTCTGGGGCGGCACGATGCTGGGTATCTCGCGCACGGCGAAAGACCCGCGCGGCTTGTGGCGCTTCGCCAAGCACCTGTATCTTTCGCCGGCACTGGCGCGCGCGCTGTATCTGCAGGGCGACATCGTCACCCCGGTGCGCACGTTGTGGGACGACCCGGTTTTCGACCGGCCGGACGCATTCTTCTGCAATCAGCCGAAAGGCCGCATGTATCTGGAGCTGGCACCGACCGTGCCGCCGCGCAGCAGTTCGCCCTTCGGCGCGATCGCCACGGCGCGGCTGCAGGATGCGGTGGTGCAACTCGCGGCGTACGCGCGCAGCAGCCGCAAGTACACGGTCGCGGAGCTTGAGCCCGAGGCGCAGCGGCTGCTGGGGCTGGCCCAGGCGGACGTGTCGCGGCATGTGGCCCGCAACGCATTTTTTGAGCCGCCGGCCCGCGGCGCGGAGGCTCGATGAGCGCCGCGCCTTCGGCCAATTCCAGCCCGCGGGCGGCCTGGGTGCTGCTGGGGCCGTTTCTGTTGATTTTCGCGCTGTTTGGCGCGTATCCGCTGCTGCGCGCGGTGCTGCTTGCGTTTCAGCAGACCTTCGGCCCGGGCACGGCCCGCTACGTGGGCCTGAGCAATTTCTGGCATCTCTCGCAGGATCCGCTTTTCTGGAAGGCGCTGGCCAACACCTGTGTGTACACGGCCGGCTCGGTGTTCATTCAGTTGCCGCTGGCGCTGGGCCTAGCGCTGCTGCTGAATCGCGAGGGCGTGCGGGCCCGCGGCCTGCTGCGCGCTCTGTTCTTCGCGCCGTCGCTGGTGGGCGTCGTTTTCGTGGCGATGATGTTCAGCGTCATCTTCGAGAAACGCACCGGCCTGCTGAATCAACTGCTGCACCGCGCGATCGGCTTCGATCTCGAGTTCCCCTGGCTTGATCGCTACGTGATGGCGGCCCTGATCGTGGCTTCGTTGTGGCTGTATGTCGGCTTCAACATGGTCTATTTCCTCGCCGCATTGCAGAATGTGCCCACGCATCTGCTCGAGGCCGCGCAGATCGACGGCGCCGGCGCCGCGCGGCGCTTCCTGCATGTCACGCTGCCGAGCATCCGCCCGGTGGCGGCCTTCGTCGTGCTGCTCTCGATCATCGGCAGCTTCCAGCTCTTTGAGTTGCCCTGGGTCATGCTCAACAGCAGCGGCGGGCCCGACAACCGCGGCCTGACGATCGTGCTGTACCTCTACCAGACCGGCTTCCAGACCGGCGATCTGGGCTACGCATCCGCCATCGCCTGGGTGCTGGCGCTACTGTTGATGGCCTGCTCGATCGCGATGCGGCGTGTGCTGCGCGGAGACGTCGCGTGACGCAGCGATCGCTCAAATCAGCGCTGGCCGCCGGCGCGACGCAGCTCGTGCTGTGGTCGACCGCTCTGCTCGTGTTGCTGCCGTTTCTCTGGTTGGCTTGCGCGGCGCTGAAGCGCAACGAGGACTTTTTTACGTCGCTCTTTCTGCCCGCGGGTGACGGCTGGCTGGGCGTGGCCTGGTCGCGGCTGACGCTCGAACACTTCCGCATGCTGTTCGCCGAGCTCGGCATCGGCCGGGCCTTGCTGAACTCGTGCTTCCTGGCATCGACGACGGCAATCCTGGCGTCGTTGGCGGCCGCCATGGGCGGGTTCGCCTTGGCGCGGCTGCGTTTTCCAGGGCGTCGCGCCGTGGAAGCGCTGGTGCTGGCCGCGATCATCATTCCGCCGCCGCTGCTGCTGGCGCCCGGTTTTCAACTGCTGTTTCACCTGGGGCTGCTGGACACGATGGCGGGGCTGATCCTGCCGGCGGCCGCGCCGGCCTTCGGCGTCTACCTGTTTCGCCAGGCGACGCTCAGCGGCGTTCCCGGCGAGCTGCTCGAAGCGGCCCGCATCGACGGCTGCGGCGAGGTACGCGCGTTCTTTTCCATCGGTCTGCCGCTGGTGATGCCGATGTTCTCTGCATTTGTCATGATCACGTTCCTCGGAACGTGGAACAATTTCCTTACGCCGCAGGTCGTCATGCAAAGCCCCGGGCAGTTTCCGCTGGCGGTGAGCGTGGCGCAGCTTCGCGGCGTGTATTACCAGGAGTACGGCCTGTTGATGGCCGGGACGCTGGTCTCGGTCGTGCCTGTGCTGGCGCTTTTCCTGCTGCTGCAGCGCGATTTCATTCGCGGACTGACCAGCGGCGCCGTGAAGGGTTGACCGAGCCGTGATCGGAGGATTCGTGAGCACCGACCTGTTTCCGAGTGATTTCCAGTGGGGCGCGGCCTCGAGCGCGTTCCAGATCGAGGGCGCCGCAAGTCCGCTGCAGCGCGGCGAGTCCATCTGGGACGAATTCTGCCGCCGACCGGGCGCAGTGCGCGGCGGGGCCGACGGGCAGAGCGCCTGCGAGCATGTCGAGCGCTTCGAGGCCGATGTCCGCCTGATGCGGCAGATCGGCCTGCAGGCGTATCGGCTTTCGCTGAGCTGGCCACGCGTCGTGCCGAACGGCGAAGGCGCGGACAGCGCCGCCGGCCTGGACTTCTACGATCGTTTGATCGACGCGCTGCTCGCCGCCAACATCACCCCTTGGGTCACGCTCTATCACTGGGACCTGCCGCTACCGCTCTGGCGCCGCGGCGGGTGGCAGAACCGCGATTGCGCCCGCTGGTTCTCTGAGTACGCTGGCAGCGCCGTGCGGCGGCTGTCTGACCGCGTCACGCATTGGATCACGCTGAATGAGCCGCAGGTCTTTCTGAGCCTGGGCCTGGGCGAAGGCGTGCACGCGCCGGGTGTGCGCCTGCCGCTGGGTGAGCAACTGCTTGCGGCGCATCACGCCTTGCTCGCGCACGGGCACGCCGTCCAGGCGATTCGCGCTTCGGCGCGGCGCGGCTGCGCCGTTGGCTGGGCGCCGGTCGGGCGCGTCGAGTTCCCCGACAGCGACTCGCCGCAGGATGTCGAAGCCGCGCGACAGGCCACGTTCTCGATCGAGAAGGCGGATCTGTGGAGCAACACCTGGTTCGCCGACCCGGTCTGCCTCGGACACTACCCGGCCGACGGCCTGCGGCTAATGGCGGATCACCTGCCGCGGATCGACGCCCAGGACCTGCGCATCATCCACCAGCCGCTGGATTTCTTCGGCGTGAACATCTACTCGGGCACGCGCGTCCGCGCCGGCAGCGATGGGCGGCCCGTGCGCCTGCCCGCGCCGCCGGGCCACGCGCGGAACACGCTGCGCTGGCCGCAGCAGCCCGAAGCGCTGCGCTGGGGCCCCCGCTTCCTTTGGGAGCGCTATCGCCTGCCGATCGTGATCGCTGAGAACGGCATGAGCAATCTCGATTGGGTCAACCTGGACGGCGCCGTGCACGACCCGCAGCGGATTGACTACACCCGCCGGCATCTGCTCGAACTGGCCCGGGCCATCGGCGACGGCGCAGACGTCCGTGCGTATTTCCATTGGTCTATTATGGACAATTTCGAATGGGCCGAAGGCTACGAAGAGCGCTTCGGCCTGATTCACGTCGATTTCGCGACGCAGAAGCGAACCCTGAAGGACTCCGCGCTATGGTATCGAACCGTGATTCAATCCAACGGCGCTGCGCTGACCAGCTCGCGCGCGGTGCACAGCATGCTCGCGGCGGAGCCGCCGCTGCCGAAAGCGGCGTACGCCACGCCGGACGGATCGCCCCAGTCTGCCGCGCTTGTGTAATGACCTGGCTCGCGCTCGCGGCGGGTGCGCTGCAGGCGCAATCGGCGGCGCAGTCCGCGGCGGCAGACCCGCAGATGTCAGCACCGCAGGCACAGGCTACCGCCGCGCAACGGGCACAAGTCGCGGCGCCGCGCTACAGCGTCTCGCCGGACGAGCACGGTGCATGGTCGTTCGTCGCTCCGGATGGGCAGCGTTTTCTTTCGCTGGGTGTGAACAACGTTTCGCCCAGCGCGTGGAACCCGCGCGAAGGCACGCGCTATTACGACGCGGTGCAGCGGCAATTCGGCGGCGACGTCGGCAAGTGGAGCGCTGCGACCCGCGCGCTGCTCAAACAGCACGGCTTCAACACGCTGGGGGCCTGGAGCCGCAAGGATGTGCGCGCCGGCGAGGGTCTGCATCGCACCATCGTGTTGTATGTCGCGGCGCATGGCACGGACCGCTGCCTGGCGTCGCTGCGGCCGGGCTTTGAGGGCTTTGTGCGCGAGAACATCCGCATCGCGCTCGAGCAATTCCCGGATCGCACGGCGCTGCTGGGCGTATTTCTCGACAACGAAGCGCCTTGGTGGGGTCGCAGCGGCTGGGACATTTTGCCCACGTACACGCTACTGGAGCGTGCCTTCGAGCAGCCGGCCGACGACCCGGCCCGAGCCGCGGCGCTGCGCTTCCTGCAAGCGCGACACGCCAGCCCAGCGGAATTCGCCCGCGCCTGGGATCTGGAGCTGAAGGATTGGAGCGAGCTGGATCTGGATCTGCTGCGAAACTCGGCCAACGCGGCCGCCAGTGCCGACCGGGCCGCCTTCACCGCGCACGCGGCGCAGGAGTATTTCCAGGTCGCCTGCCGCGTGGTGCGCGAAGTGTTGCCCGGCGTGCTGATTCTAGGCGTGCGCTACGCCGGCAGCGCGCCGGAGGGCGTGCTCGCAGCAGACGCGCAGTGCAGCGACGTGATCTCGCTCAACGACTACAACGCCGACCCGCAGGCCAGCTTCGAAAACTACGCCCGCTTCTGGCTCAAGACCCGCAAGCCGCTGATGATCACGGAGTTCGCCTGGCGCGCGAAGGAAAACAACAGCGGCTGCCCCAACTCGCGCGGCGCGGGACCTGTCGTCGCCACTCAGCAGGAGCGCGCCCAGCGCTACCAGGCGTTTCTTCGGCATCTCGCCAGCATCCCGATCATCGTCGGCGCACACTGGTTCGAGTTCGCCGACCAATCGCCGCAGGGCCGCTTCGACGGCGAGGATTCCAACTACGGCATCGTCGATCTCGACAACCGGCCGTACGACGTGCTGCTCGGCGCGATGCAGCAGGTGCACAACGAGCTGCCCACGATTCGCCGCGACAAGCTGCGGAGAATGCCAGACGTGCTCGCGCCGCCGCAACGGCCGACCTACACGCCCGGGCAGCATCCTGGGCGGCCGGCGACACTGGATCTGTTGAGCTACTGGGCCGGAGAGCCGGAGCTGTGGGGCGCGGCGGACGCCAAGGTCACCTGGCGACGCGAAGGCCCCGAACTGCTGCTCGAGTTCGTCAGCGGTGCGTCCTACGGCGGTGGGATCAACCTCCGCGGACCCAAATCCTGCGAGATCAGCGCAGCCGGCCCGGGCGCGACCGACCTGGATGGCTACAGCGCTTTTGTGCTGGAGCTCGACGCACCGCGTGGACTGCAATTGAACCTGGTGCTCGCGGAGGCCGGGGCAGGCCCGCTGGGGCAGGCGCAGTTCGGTTCGGACGCCGGCGACGACGGCGAAGCCTACATCTCCGCGCCGTTGTTCGGCCGCGGCGTCCGGCACACCTATCGCATCGCGATTGCCGACCTGGAGCGGCAGCGGCTCTGGGGCAACCAGGCCGGCAAGCAGCGGATCGACATGCACGCGATTCGCAATTTCGGAATCCAGATCCAGGGCCGCCCCGAACGCGGGCTGGTGCGGATTCATGCGGCGAGATTGGAGCGCTAGGTCGGGCGTGTCCTCAGCCGCCTGCAGACGCCGTCGATTCGAGCGGTCCGGGTACGCTCAGCGGACGCAGCGTGACGACGCCGCGTCGTACGGCGTCGCGCCAGCGCTCGACCGCGGCGGAGCGATCCGACTCGCTGGCGTAATACAAATACCCATGCGTCTGGCCGGTCAGCTTCTCGAGCGACACGATCGTGTACAGCCGAACGCCGCGATCATCGTCTTCCAGCAGGTCGACCAGAGCCTGGACGGCCTGCGGGTCGCCGGCATGTGCAAGCTGAACCGCGGCCCGGGCGCGGTCGAGCGGATAGAGCGACTGCAGTTGCTCGCGCCGAGCGCGATTGGTGTCGCAGCCCGGCAGCGCGAGCGCCAGGAGTGCGATCCGAAAGAGCGCCAGGCGTCTGGCTTGCATGCGGGCGGATTATAGGGGGCCGCGTGCGTGATTCAGAGCCGCGGATGAAGCGCGGCGCGACAAGCTCCCAATTTCGGAGCCGCGACCGGTGGGAGCGAGCTTGAAGAAGTCGCGGTTTTGAATCGCGACGCGTCGCGGATGCACCCCAATCCGCGCGGCGCCGCTTGCGGCTCTTTCCCGAACGCTTGCCAGCCGCTAGCGTGCGTCTGAGCATCCGTATGAGCCAAGAGTTCACCTGCAGCATTGAAACGCTCGACGCGGCCGGCACGCTGGTGCGTGTGAGCGGCGACGTCGATCTGCAAACCTCGCCAACGCTGCGCGACAAGCTGCTGAGCCTGCTCGAGACCACCGCCGCCAAGCGCCTGGTGATCGAACTTTCCAGCGTCGCGTACATGGATTCTTCGGGCGTGGGGACGCTGGTGGATCTCAAGCGGCGGGTCGAAAAGGTCGGCGGCAAGGTGCTGCTGGTCGGAATGCAGGCCCGCGTTCGCAACGTCTTCGAGATCACGCGGCTCGACCGCTTCTTCGTGATCCTCAACTCACTCGACGAGGCCCGCAAGGCGTGAGCAGCCAGCCCGATTCGCCGCTTTGGCGTCGCGCGCCGGAAGCGCTCGGGGAATCCGTCGCACGCGGCGGAAAAAAGCTGATCGAAGGCGTCGAATACGTCGGCGGCGTGACCGAGCTGGTCGGGCGCGTCGGCGGCCGCGTGCTGCACTCCTTCCGCCCCAAAGCCGAGCGCATCCGCTTCGAAGCGCTGCTGCAGCAGTGTGTGCGCTTCGGCGTGAGGAGCATTCCGATCGTGGCGCTGGTGCAGCTCTTCATCGGCATCATCCTGGCGCTGAATCTGGCGCCGGTGCTGGAGTCGTACGGCCAGATCGAGCGCGTCGCCGACGTGGTCGCGATCGCGGTCGTGCGCGAGCTCGGCCCGCTGATCACGGCCATTCTGCTGAGCGGCTTTGCGGGCGCTTCAATTGCCGCCGAGCTGGGCGCCATGGTCGAGGGCGAGGAGATCAAGGCGCTGCGGGCGCATGCCCTGGACCCGATTCGTTTCCTGGTCGCGCCGCGCGTGATCGCCACCACGCTGATGACGATCGGGCTGGCCGTGATGGCGGACGTGGTCGGCGTGTTGGGCGGCATGTTTACCGCCGTCTTCATCCTCCGCATCGACGCGCTGGGCTACCTGGACCTTACGGCCAAGGCAATCTCGTTCGACGATTATTTCACCGGCCTCTCGAAGGCCGCGGTCTTCGGGTTGATCATCGCCAGCCTGGCATGTTACGAGGGGTTGAATGTGCGCGGCGGGGCCGAGGGCGTCGGCCGCGCAACCACCACCACCGTGGTCAAAAGCATCGTGGCCCTGATCGCGGCGGACACGGTGTTTGCGGCGATTTTCTATGTCATCGGCTGGTAACCCGCAGCGGCGCGTGGGGATCGACGAAGCCGGCTACGGCCCGCTGCTGGGGCCGCTCACGATCGGCGCCAGCGTCTGGCAGCTCGCAGACGCCCAGGAATCGCGCGACTTCTGGCAACTGCTGGACGAGGTCGTCGCGCGACCTGGCCGGGCGGAGCGCGCCCGGCTGGTCGTCGGCGATTCGAAAGCGGTCTTCCATCAGGCCGGCGGCATCTGGTCCCTGGAGCGACCGGTGCTCGCATTTGCCAGTGCCGCTGGCCTGAACTGCGAGCGCTTCACGACGCTGCTGAGCGGTCTGGGCGTCGACCTACACGCCGCGGGCGCAGAGCGGTCGGACATGGATCAGCCGCTACCGCTGGATGCGGCGCGCTCGGCGTATGCGGCGGCGGCCGGGGCGCTCTCCGCCGTGCAGCAGACCGGCCCGCTGCGGCTGGAGCGGCTGGCGCTGCGCGTGGTCACGCCGCCGATGTTCAATCAGCGTGTCCGGCAGACACACAACAAGTCGGCGGTGCTGATGGAGCAGGTGCTGGGCCTGGTGGATTGGGCCACGCGGCTGGAGCCGCGGCTGCCGACGCGTATTGTGGTCGATCGCCAGGGCGGCCGCGCGGATTACCGTCGCGAGCTGCTGCGGGCATTCCCCGAGTTTGCGCTGACGGAGCTTGAAGTCGGTCCGCGGCGTAGTGCGTATCGGATGGATGGCCCGCGCGGCTGCTGGTCGATCGAGTTTGTTGTGGACGCCGATGCGGAGCATTTGCCGGTGGCGCTGGCGAGCATGCTAGCCAAGTATGTGCGCGAGCTCTACATGGATGCGTTTAATCGCTATTGGACCGGGCGCGTCCCGGGCGTGAAGCCCACCGCCGGCTACCCGAACGACGCGCAGCGCTTTCTGTCACAGATCGCGGAGGCGATCGCCGCGGAAGGCGTCCCGCGCGAGAGCCTGGTGCGCTCGCGCTGAGCGCGCGGAAGAGCGCGGCACTTGCCTGGCGCACTAGAATTCCCGCACATGAGAACGCCAACCGGGCGCGACCCGCGCCGCATTCGTCGATTCGTGAGAATCTCCGCAGCCGGCCGCGCCGCGCTCGCCGCACTTTGCCTCGCCGCGGCGGCGGCGCTGGCCAATGCCGACGATTGGTCGCCGCAGGTGCGTCCGCTGCTGGAGGCCCTGCGGGCCGGGGCGGCGGCGGACGTGCCGCAGGGCGCGCGGGCATACATCGACGGCTCGCAGGACGCGCGCGTCGTGCAAGACGCCAGCGCGCTCGCGGCGCTCGCCTTGCATTACGCCCCAGAACGAAACGCACGCCAGGATGGCGAGGCCTGGCTGCTGCAACTGGCCGAACGCGACCCCGAGCTCCTCCGCCGCGGCGACAGTCTGCTGGCGCTGGGCCACGCACGCCTGATGGCGAATGAAGTGCCCGCGGCGCTCGCGATTTTGGCCGATGCGGCCGATGCATTCGAGCGCGCCGCCGAGCCGGCGCCGTTGGCGCAAGCCTGGTTGAAGCTGGCGCAGGCCTGGAGCGTCTGCCATGATTGGGAGGCGCTGCCGGCCCGCTTTGGAATCTCGCGGCCGGCGTCGGCCGAGTCGGCCCAGGCGATTCGCGAGGCGCAGCTCGCGGAGCTGCGTAAGAAGCTCTCCAAGCACGCGCAGGCATCCAGCCTGCTGCCGCAACTGGACCTGCTCCGCGCGCGAATGCTGCTCGCCGCCGACGAGAATTCCGCCGAGGGCCGCGCGCTACTCGAGCAGCTCGCGTCACAGCCGCTCGAGATCGCCGCCGTCGCGGAAGCGACGCTGCGGCTCGCGGAGCTGGACGAAGCACAGCGGCGTTTCGCGGACGCGCTGCGGCGTTACGAGGCGTTGGCGCGCGGCAGCGGCGAGCTGGCCGACACTGCGCAGCAGCGCAGCGTTGCGCTGCGCCGGCCGCAGTTGCAGCTCGACTCGCCCGCGGTGATTCGGCCGGATCAGGCGTTCTCGCCGCGGCTGCGCGCGCGAAATCTGCGGCAGGTACGGGTCGAGCTGCGGCGGGTCGATCTGTCCGAGTGGCTGGGCACCCAGCAGGGCCGGCTGATCGAGGCACAATTGCCGATTTCCGGCTCACTACTGCTGACGCACGAGATCTTGCCGGACGCGGCCGAGCCTCTTGAGTGGATCGAGTGCGGTGCGGCCACGGCGCTGCGCGAGCCGCTGCCGGCTGGTGCGTACGTGCTGAGCGCCGAAGGAACGGCCTTGGGCGGCGGCGAAACAGTGCAATTACGCAAGCTGCTGCTGTGCACCGTGCTCGAAGTGGTGATGATCGCCGGCCCGACCCGGGCCACAATCTGGCTGCCGCAGTCACAATCCGAACAAGCCGAGCCACCGTCGACGACGCTGCCGGCCAGCGTGACGCAAGCCACGAGCGCGCCGGCGACCGCGCGATTCTGGATGCACGGCAGCTACGTGCCGACGACGGTTGAGCTGCGTGAGCCCTTGGCGCAATTTGAGCTGCCGCCGGAGTCGCGGCTGTTCGCCGACCGCCGCTGGACGTGTCTGATCGAGCACGCCGGCCAGATTGCGTTGTGCCGCGGAACGCTGCCTAGCGCGATCGACGCGGCCCTGGGCAGCGGGCAGGCTGCCATGATCGGCGCGCCGCGCGTGCTGAGCGCCGGCGAGACATTCAGCGTTTTCGGCGCGCTGCTGGATACCGCCGCCGAGTCAATCGACCTGCTGCTGCTGGACGCGGTGGATCGACAGATCCAGACGCGCCGCGTGCCGGTCACAGCGGCGGGCACGTTCGCGGCGACGTTCGCGATTGAGCCGGCGATGGCGGGCCAGACGTATCGCGTCGTCGCGCGGCTCGGTTCGCAAGCGCTGGCGAACTGGCGCGGACGGCTGACGCTCAGCGTCCTCGGGCACACGGACCCGCCATTCGCGCTTTGGCCGGAGCTGCCGGCCTGGATTCGGCCCGACGGTCCGCCGATGCTGGGCACGCTGCGCGCGGGGTACGTGTGGGGCACGCCTTCGCCCAGCGCGCTCTACGTCGTGAATGCGCGCTCTGTTCCGCTGCCGCGATCCGGCCCGCGTAGCGAATGGCCCGCACCGACGCGCTATGCGCTGCGCGTGCGCTTCGCGCAGCCGCAGGCGGCCGCGGTGCAGATCGGCCGCGCGGAGCTGGCGCTGGACGAGCGGCCTACCGCGATCGGGCTGTGGATCAACGCGCGCCTGCCCGACGGCCGCGAGAAGGAAGCATTTGCCGACGCCATCTCCGGGCCGCAGCCGCTGCACGCCTGGCTGCAACATGCGCCCGCGCAGCCGCGCGTCGGTCAGCCGCTGCGCTTTTTCGCCGGCTGGTTCGACCCGCAGCGCAGCCTGGCGGGTGATTCGCCGCGGCTGCGCATCACTCGCGACGGGCGCGCTCTGCCGGCCCCGCGGCTGGCGCCCAGCACCGAGGGGCTCGAAAGCGAAGCCTGGACCGCGCCACAGGCCGGCGAATACCAGGTCGTGTTCGAGCTGGATGGCGCGCCGCGCGCGACGCTCGCGCTGAATGTCGACCAGGCCGACGCGCCGCCGGAGACAGTCCGACTGCGCGACGCACTCGCGCTGCCGGCAGCGACGGGTGCATCCGATCCCGCCGCGCCGCACACCGCTGCGCTGCAGCTCGACGGACGGATCGAAGCGCCCACGCTGGCGCTGCTGCTGGATTCGGAAACGCGCGCCGCGGCGGTCGTGCCGCCAGGAGCCGCAGGCCAAATCACGCTGAGCGTCCCTACGGCGGGGCGGTTGACGAATGCAGCCGGCGCGCGCCAAGCGACGGACGCACCGGGCACGTTGCAATTCACGAGCGCGCCGCCGGCCGGACGGGCGGCGCTGCTCCAGGTGCGCGATGGGCAAGTGCAGGTCGTCGCGCAGCGCGCCGTGCGCGGCGAGCTCGCGGCCCCGAGCGTCGCACGCGTCGATGATCGCACACTCTCGCCGGGGCAGACTATCCGCATGCGCGTCGGCGGCCTGCAACGCGGCGCGACCGTGCTCGCGCGGCTGGTCGCAGCGCAGGCCGGTGGCGAAGTGACCTGGCTGCCGGGTAGGGCGCGGCCAGACCTGCAGACCGGCGGCCTGCCGATCGTCAGCAGCAGCGGCGCAAGTGAATCGATCCCCGGCGGTGAGCCGGACATCTCCCGCACGACCGCGCTCTTCGAAGGCGAACCGCAGTGGATCGGCAGCGTCGCGGCGAATGCCGACACGCTCGACATCGACGTACCGCTGCCAAACACACCTGGCGTTTTCCGGCTGCTGATCTCGCACTGGTCGCGGCTGGGCGTGTCACCAGTGCGCAGCCTGACGCTCGATACTCGCCGCGGGCTGCATGCGGCGGCCAGCGCTCCGCGGGCGTGCTACGTTGGAGACCGCGTGTTGGCGGCGCTGGAGCTGACCAATCCCTCCGATGAGCCGATCACGGCGCAAGTCACCATCGAGCGCGCCCAGGGCGTCAGCGTCGAGCGGCTCGAGGCCGCCGGCAAGGCCGCCGATTCCGCCGCGCTCGCGGTGTTGATCGCGCCGCGGACGACGCTGCCGGTGCGTGCCCTTTTCGAGGCGGCCGCGGTCGGCAGCGCCGAGTTGGTGTTCGCAATCGCCAGCGGCGCCGCGTCGCAGTCGCACCGCATCTCGATCGACGTGCGCGACGCGGGCCCGTCGCCCAGCGCCAAACCGCCGTCCTGGAAGTTTCTGCGGTCGGTGCTCGCACTGGAGCGCGCACACGCAAGCGATAACCCGTTCGATGATCCGCGCGGGGCGCGCTACGACCGTGTGCTGCTGGCGGCTGGTGATCGCGTGCCGCCGAACCAGCCGATCCTGGTGCGCTACGAATTCGAGCTCGATCAGCCGGCGCGGGACGTGACCTTCACGCAGCGCTTGCCGGCGACCTGCCACACGGTGTTGAACGAAACCGGTCAGCCGCAGTCGCTGCCGGGCCGTTTCACGCGGCAGCTCGACCAAATCGAGTGGACCTTTCCAAAGCTGGACCGCGGCAAGCACACGCATGAGTTCGTAATGATCGCGGTCCGTCCGGGCGCGTGCCTGCTGCCGGCGCCGACTGTCCACGCGGGCGAAAACACGATCCCGGTGCTGGTCGAGCCGGAGGACTTTCGGCTGGGTGTCGCAGAAGCGCGGTAGCGACCCGCCGCGGACCTGCGGAGCGCCACAGCGGACCGCTGCGGAATTCGGCGGCTTGGGCGCCGAACTAGACGGATTCCCGTCGGCTTGACGCAAGCAACAACTCTCCGCCGCACAACGACGGTTCGTCGTCGCGAGCGCGCGCGGGTTGCTGTTGCGTGGCAAAAATCGCGCGGCTACACTTCCGATCGATTGCTGGCGAAGCCGTGGAGGCCGCGTAAGCGCGTGCAACCCACCACGCTCGGACCGCTCTGGGTTGGCCGGTTCGAGGTGCGACTTGTCGGGCGAAGAGTCGCGGTTTCGCTGACAGGCTGCCGGTTGTCTCACCGAGATCGAAGGAGATTCCTGTGAATAGGGCATTTGGTCGCTTGGTCGGAGTGGCCTTGCTGCTAGCGCTGGGTGCTGCGCCGCTGCTTGCCGAAGGCGAGGAACTGAAGCCGATCAATCAGGCCTTCGATCGACAGGAATATTCGCAGGCGTATGAGCTGTTCAAGAAGCTCGATCGCGCAAAGCTTGGGGATGCCGACAAGAAATCCTACGATGAACTCGCCAAGCTGCTACCAGCGGCGATCGCCGGTCAGCAGACGGCCGAGCGCGACCTGGCTGCGGCCGATCAGGCGCTGGCCGCGGGCAGCAGCGATGACGCCAATCGGCTGTACGCGGGTGTGGTCGCGAATCGCTTCGCGCTGCCCGCGGCGCAGCAGCACGCAACCGCGCAGCGGCTGAAGCTGCAGCAGGGCAGCGCCGGCACATTGGTCTCGACCGGCTCGAGCTCGAGCAGCGGCGGCGCCGGCCCGACGCCGCGCTCGAATCAACCGGTTGGCCAGCTTGTCCCGATCGACGGCGCCCGCGCCGCCGCGCCTGCGCCGGTCGCGGCCAAGCCAGCCGCGGCTGCCCAGCCAGTCGTTGCACAGCCGGCGACCGCGCAGCCGGTGATGACGGCGAACGCTTCGAGCACGCCCACGCAGAGCCAAGGCATGGCGCCGCTCAGCAGCGGTTCATCCGCAGCGATGGAGCCGTCGTTCACGGCCACGCCGCTGCCAGTCGCCGTAGGCGAGACGGGACGTGTCGACATCGTGACCGACCTGAAGCGGCGCGACGAACTGCTCTGGCAGCGTGCGGTAGCCAAGCTCTCGGAGCTGAGCCGCACGGCGCGCGAGGCGGTCGTGAAGGAGAATTTCGACGAGGCCCGGCAACTGGCTGACACCGCGGTGCAGACGATCGAATCCGCCCGCGGCTACGCCGACCCGCCGGAGAAATACGAAGTGGCGCGGGCCGCGGCGCAGGCGTTGCGGCAGGAAGTTGCCGACGCGTCATCCGCCGCCGAGGTGCAGAAGACGCGTGACGCGCAGGAAGAGATCGCGGCCCGCATCGTGGCGCGCAAGGCCGAGCAGGAACGGCTGAAGGCCGAGAAGATCGAGCAGTTGTTCAACACGGCTCGGCAGCTTCGCAGCGAGCGGCGTTTCGCCGAAGCGGTTGAGACGGTGCGGCAGATCCTGGCGATCGACCCGGGCAACGACAAGGCCACGGCCCAGCTCGAGCTGCTCGAGGATTTCGCCTCGTTCGCCGAGCAGCGCGATCTGCATGATGTGTTTCTGCGCAGCTCGCGCTCGATTTTGATGGATGCGGACGAAGTCAAGATTCCGTATCCGCAGGACGTGCTCTATCCGCGGAACTGGCTGGAGCTGAGCGCTCGGCGGGCGAGCGCCGGGCTGGTCGCGCCGCGCTCCGAGGAAGATCGCGAGCTGAATTCTCGCCTGGAAGACCGGATCGACGACATCAATCTCGAAGAGACCTCGCTCGAGCAGGTGGTCGGCTTCCTGCGCGAGCTGAAGGAAGTGAATATCAATGTCGATTGGGAGGATCTGGAGCTCAACGGCATCAAGCGCGAAAAGCCCGTCAGCCTGAAGCTGCGCGACGTGGCCTTCAAGACCGTCTTGGGAGAAGTGCTCGCGCAGGTCGGGTCCGAGGCGCCGCTGGCCTACACCATCGCCGACGGCGTGCTGCGGGTCGCAACCAAGACCAAGCTCGACCGCGACAAGTTCATCCTGGTCTATGACATCCGCGACTTGCTGGTCGATATTCCGAAGTTCAGCGACGCACCGGCTTTCGGCTCCGACGCCTTCGCCAAGGGCCCGGAAGCCAACAGCGTCGGCGGATCGAGCGCCGGCGGCACACTGACTTCGAACCTCTTCAGCGAATCGCCAAGCCCGACCGACCTGCCCGACCCGAAGGTCAACCAGAACATGGTCGCCTCCGTCATGGACATCCTCCGCACCACGGTCGAGCCGGATTCGTGGCGCGAGTCGGGCGGCGGCGACGGCGCGCTACGCGAGCTCAACGGCCAGCTCATCGTCTATAACACGTCCGAGGCGCATCGGCAGGTCGCTGACCTGCTCGGGCAACTGCGGGCCACCCGCGCACTGCAGATCTCGGTCGAGAGCCGCTTTCTGATCGTCACCTCGAACTTCCTGGAAGAAATCGGCGTCGACCTGGATTTCGTCTTCAACTCCGGCAACGCCGGCTTTGACCGCGCGTTCAACGCGCAGAACGCTCCAATCGTCGACCCCTTCACCGGCGCCCCCGTGCTGATCCCGCGGCAGTTCTCGCGCGGCGGCTTCCTGCCCGCCGTCCCGGCGGTCGGCACGCCCTTCGGCACGACCGCCGCCCCGCAGCAGCCTTTCGGCCAGGCCGGGCTGGTGCCGTCGTTTGGCGGTGTGGTGCCGCAGATCGATGAGATGACACCCATCACGGCGCAGCAAAGCTCGCTCTCAGTGACCGATCCCAGCGCGCTGAACACCGGCGTGCCGGGCTCGATCGCGCAGCGGGCCGGTTTCGGCCCGGCGCTGAACATCGCCGGCTCCTTCCTGGATAACCTGCAGGTCGATTTCCTGATCCGCGCCACGCAGGCCAACGCGCGCTCCAGCATCATCCAAGCCCCGCGGCTGGTGCTCTTTAATGGGCAGCGCGCCTTTGTCGCCATTGCCCGAAATCGCAGCTACGTCGCCAGCCTGAACCCGGTCGTCGCTGAGGGTGCCGTCGGCGTGCAGCCTATCATCAACAACATCCCCAGCGGCGTAACGTTGGATGTCGAGGGCACCATCGGCGCCGATCGCCGCTACGTCACACTCACCGTGCGAACCTCGCTCGCTCAGGAGCCGCGCTTCGAACGCTTCGAAGTGCAGCGCAGCGGCGGCGCGGCGAGCGGCTCGCCCAGCTTGTTCGTCCTGCTGCCCGACCAGGAAATCCGCCAGATCAATACGACCGTCTCGGTGCCCGACGGCGGCACGGTCCTGCTCGGCGGCCTGAAGCAGGTCGGCGAAATCGAGATCGAGGCCGGCGTGCCGATCCTCAGCAAGATCCCCGTGCTCAAGCGGGCTTTCACCAACACCACCACCGTCAAGGACACGCAGACCCTACTGATCCTGCTCAAGGCCAAAATCCTCATCCAGAAGGAAGCCGAGGAAGAGGCCTTCCCGACGCTCAGCTCCAGCATCGGCGGCTGACATGCCCGCCCGCCGTACCGACTTCCCACAGCGCCCGTCGCAGACCCGCGGCGGGCGCTGGCGTTACATCGTCGCGACCTGCTTGCTCGCAGACGTAAGCGTGTGCCTGGCGCAGTTCCCGGCAGCCGCGGTGATTCCGCCGAGCAGTGCCCCCACTACTCGACCAGTCGACGCGCCACACAGCCAGCCGCCCGCCGGCGCGACTCAGGCCGCCGACGGACTGAAGCGATTCGCGCAGGGCGTCGCGATCGATTGGCATTCACCCGCCGTGCATGTCGATGGCCGCATTGTGCTGCGCGAGGGGCCGCTGGAGTTTCTGGCATGCTTCGCGGGCAAAGAGCACGAGAGCATCGTGCGGCTGAACGCCTCCGCGGCGCACATTTACCAGGCGCTCGGACTGATCGGCGTCGCGCCCGGCGCGCCGCCGCGCTGGGACGACGCCGCGCAGCGCTACGAACCGGCCAGCGGCGACCTATTGGAACTCTCGTTTGCGTGGCGCGATGGCGCGGAGCTGCGGCGGGCGCCGGCGGCGAGCTGGCTGCTGGAAAGCGAGTACGAGCAAGTCGCGCCGCAACGCTTCTGGCACTTCGCCGGTTCGCGGCTGCTGGACGACGGTACGCTGGCTTGCGAGCGCTCCGGATCAGGCGTGGCGCTCGTGGATTTCTCAGACAGCCTGCTGGCGCTGCCGCGCGGGTTCGCCAACCGCGATGCGGAGCTCTGGTCGCGCGCGAATACCGCCGCGATCCCAGCGATTGAAACGCCCGTCACGCTGATTCTGCAGCCGGCGCGCTGGCAGCCGCGCAGCGTGCAGATCGATGCGCACGGGCGGATCTCGATCGACGGCCGCCGCGCGCAGCCCGAAGATCTGCTCGAATCACTGCGGCTGATGCGCCAACTTGAGCCGGCGGCCGCGCAGCCGATTCTGGATGCGGCACTGCTTCGGGCCGACATCGTCGCGCTCCGGCGGAAAATCGAACGCGCCGGGATCGCGGCGGACGCGATCCGCTTCGAGCGTATCCCGCCGCGCCGGTAACTACGTTTCGCCTGCTGTCGGGACCCACCGGGCGAAACAGGTTTGACGCCCCGCTGCAATGCGCGGCAGCGGGCGCTTACGCACCGGACTGCTTCTCGCTCAGCTCGAACCACACCTCTTCCGCCAGTGAGAGCTCGGCCTTGGCCGCGTCGAGCTCGGCCTGCAGCCTGGCTGCCGCGCCTGGATCGCGATAGCTCTGCGGATCGGCGAAGCGCTCATGCAGCGCGACGATCTGCGCCTCGCGCTGGCCAATCAGCGCTTCAACCTGCGCCAACCCCAGCCGCCGAAGCTGCGCCCGCGCCTGCCCGACGGCATCGCGCTGCGGCTTGGGGCTGTTCGCCGCGGCCACCGGCCTGGCGGGTTTGTCATCCGGCCTGCCGACCTGGACCTGGGCCGCCTCGCGCTCGATTTGCTCGATGTACGCCGTGTAATTGCCGCTGAACGTGCGGTGCGACGCATCCCGCAGCACCAGCAGCCGGTCGACAATGCGATCGAGAAAATAGCGATCATGGCTGACGACCAGGATTGCACCGTTGAAATCGACCAGCGCGTCTTCGAGCGCCTCGCGCGAGGAAATGTCCAGGTGGTTGGTAGGCTCGTCCAGAATCAGCACATCCGGGTTCAGCATCAGCAGCATCAGCAGCCGCAGTCGCGATTGTTCACCGCCGGAAAGATCGCGGATCGGCTTGAAGACGTCGTCGCCGCTGAAGAGGAAGCGTCCCAGCAGGCTGCGTGCGCTTTGCTCGGAGAGATCCGGCCGCGCTTCCTGCATTTGCCGCAGAATGGTCCACTCATGCGTCAGGCTGGCGGCGTCCTGCGCGAAATAGCCGACGCGGGCGCGCGGGTCGATCTCGCAGCGGCCGGCGTCCGCGGGCATGACGCCGACAATCACCTTGAGCAGCGTGGATTTGCCCGTGCCATTCGGACCGGTGATGCCCAGGGCCTGCCCCGGATTGACCAGCAGCGAGACACCTTCAAAAAGCGGCCGCCCGCCAAGCTGCTTCGAAAGGTCCTGCGCGCGCAGCGTGGCGCGGGCACCGCCCTGCGACCCGTCAAACTCCAGCTTCAACTCGCGGCGCTGCTGCGGCGTGTCCAGCACGAACGCATTCTCGCCGAGCATGCGCTCCAGCCGCGTGCGGCGGCCCTTGGCCTGCGCCGAGCGTTGCCCGGCCAGGTGCTGGGCGATGAAGGAGCGCTCCTTTTCGATGAAGGCGCGGTCTTTCTCGAATTGGCGCTGCTGGGTGAGGGCCTCGACGCGGCGCGTTTCGACGTAGGTGCTGTAATTCCCGGCGTACGAGCGCAGCTTGCCGCGCTCCAGCAGCACGATCCGCTGTGCCAGGCGATCAAGCAGGTAGCGATCGTGCGAGATGATCACGGCCCCGCCGGCGTGCGCCGCCAGAAAGCCCTCGAGCCAGCGAACCGCGTCGATATCCAGGTGATTGGTCGGCTCATCCAGCAGCAGAAACTGCCGCTGCGCCAACAGCAGCTTGGCGAGCGCGACGCGGCACTTCTGCCCGCCGGAGAGCACCGCGATCGGCTTCTGGTACTCGTCGGGCGCGAAACCAAGCCCGCCCAGCACCTCGGCCGCTTTGCGCTCCAGGTTGTACCCATCCGCGGCCAGGAAGCGCTCGTTGACGCGCTCGTACTGATCCATCAGCGTGTGCAGCCCCGCGCCGTGCGCGCTGGCCATCGCCTCGGAGAGCTCGTGCATGCGGCGTTCGAGCGCCAGCAGCTCGGCGAAGGCGCTCATGGTCTCATCGTGCACAGTGCTGGAAGAATCCAGCGCCGGCTCCTGCGGCAGATAGCCGACTTCCAGCCCGCGGGCCACATGCACGCGGCCCATGTCCGCCGCCATTTGCCCGGCGATCAGGCGAAAGAGCGTGGTCTTGCCGGCCCCGTTCGAGCCGACCAGCCCAACGATCTCGCCCGGGACGAACTCGATCGAGAGGTCGTCAAGCACGACGCGCCCGCCGAGCTGCTTGGTCAGGTTTTCGATGCGTATCAGGGACATTCAGGAGGGTTAGTGTAGCGAGTTCACACCGCTAGACAGCCGGGCTGCGACCGTCGATTCGCGCGGGCGCGGCGGTTTTCGCACCGTGCGGCTTACGCTATCATCCCGCGAAATTTCAGCCGGGAAAATTGAGGTGCAGACATGCCTCAGCGCGTCCGAGTCGCCGCGGCGGCGGAATTACCGCCGGGCAAGTGCGTCGCGATCAACGTCGGCGCCAATCGCGTGGCGGTCTTCAATGTCGGCGGCGAGTATTTCGCGATCGATGACAAGTGCCCGCATCGCGGCGGTCCGCTGTCGGAAGGTGAGCTCGACGGCACGACCGTCAGTTGCCCGTGGCACGCCGCAACTTTCGACCTGCGCAGCGGCGCGGTCACCGGTCCGCCGGCGAATACTTGCGTGAAGTGCTACGCGGTGAAGCTCGACGCGGGCGAAGTCTTCGTCGAAACGCCGTAGAGATCGCTGACCGCACCGTGTGCATTGTCTTCAAGCCGCGCGTCAGCACGACCGCCTCGTGCGACTCGCGCGCTTGCGGGCTGCGTTCCACAGTAGGGAGTCGGTCTGCTAGCGGCCCAGCAGCGGCAACAGAATCGCCGTGGTCGAGCTGTCTTCCGCGCCGAGTTGCACCAGCGCCTGCAAAAACGCCGCAAACAGGCTGTTTACCGCGGTGATAATGCCGTTCTCGGCGGTTGTCCGCAGCGTCGGGTCGCAGTCGCCGAAGAGAAATGTCGTACCCAGCAGTGGCGCGGCCCAGCGCATCAGCCGCAATTCGATCGATGGCTTGCTCATGCTCGTGTTACCCTTCAGATTCCCGGCGGTTGCGACTCGACTTCATCATCGCTGCGAGCGGACTGTCCGGCAAGCGTGCCCGATCGACCCGGTTCGCATCTAGAACGGCCAGATTAACCGCCGCAGGAACCGCAGCCCGCGGGCCATCTCCCGCGGGTTGCGGACGTTCGTCGCGGCCGCATCGACGACCGAGGCGGACTGCGCGTCGAGCTGGGCTTTCAGCAGGGCCGCGTACACATACGCGTCCTGCTCCTTCCACTGCTCCGGGTGATCCTGCATGTACTCCCAATAGATTTGGCATTTCTCCAGCTCGCCGCGGTCCAGCCAGATTCCGCGACACTTCGGGCAGTGGTCGTACTGAATTTCTTTCCAGAATGCGAAGGCCGCCTTGTCCATCGGTGTGCCGCAGGTCATGCACCAGAGCGTCTCGGAGCGGTTGCTGCGATCGGCTAGGTCCATCATCGCCTGCCGCACGTCCTCAGGCATGCTGAGCTCGCGCCGCCCGAGGATCACGTCCATGCGCTCCCCGCTGAGCCAGTTCCCGCCGCACTGCCCGCAGTTGTAGATGCGGACGCCTTCGTATTCGATCGGCTCAGCCTGACACTTGCACGCCGGACAGCGTGGCATGTTGCGCTCCTTCGCGCAGCATGATAGCTGGCTCGCGGCGGCTACTCGATGATCCGGCGGCGCGGCGTACCGGGCTGCTTGCGGCGTCCGCCGGGTGCTGCATCGCCCGGGCGCGGCGCAGGCGGACGCGGCCTGCCGCCGCCGCGCGATGACGCACCACGCGGAACCACGCTGCGCCCGGCGACATCGCGACTGCTCGAGTCGCGCGCGGCGGACTCGCGCGGAGCAGCGCCCAGCTTTCGGCGGCGCCGCTTGTGCGGTTCGGCACCGCGCTGCTCGGCCCGTTCGGCGGCCTGCTCGGTCGCAGCGCGCAGCGCGTGCACTTCGGCCGCTGTCAAGCGACGACTGGCGCCCAAAGGCAGCCCTTTCAGCGCCAGCGGTCCGATCTCAATGCGCTTCAGGCGCGTCACCGGGAAGCCCAGCTTGGCCAGCATCCGCCGCACCTGCCGATTGCGGCCTTCGCGGAGCGTGAGCTCAAGCACGCTGCGGTCGCGCGTGCGGTGGACGATCTGGACGCCTGCGGCGCGGGCTTTGCCCTCGGCCAGGTGTACACCTTCGCGCAGCACGCTGGGCACCTCATCCGGCACGAAGGCGCGCACCTCGGCCCGATAGCGTTTCTGAATGCCGTAGCGCGGGTGGGTGACGCGCGCCGCGAGCTCACCGTCGTTGGTCAGCAGCAGCAGGCCGGTGCTCTCGGCATCCAGTCGGCCGACGACGAAGAGCCGCGTGGACATCTGCGGCAGCAGGTCGATGGCGCGCGTGCGCCGCGCTGGATCGAAATCGGTGCAGACCACGCCCTTGGGTTTGTGCAGCACCCAGTATTCGAGCCGCTGCATTTGCACGCGCTCGCCATCGACAATCACCACGTCGCTGCGTGGGTCGACGAACGCCGGCAGCTTCTCGATCACCTGGTCGTTCACCAGCACGCGGCCCTCGGCGATGAGGGACTCAGCGTGACGGCGTGACGTAACGCCCGCGTCAGATAGGAACTTCTGCAGACGTACGCTTCGCGTCGGGCTGGCTAGCTGCTTGCTGTTCACGTGCACTCACTCCGGGCCGCGGCCCGCTAGTGTAGTGCAATCTGCGATGCATCGCGGCCGGCCCGCGGCACACGTTCATGTCATCGGCCGCGTCCAACCTCCGCGCCGGCTTTACGCCCGGCGTCGCAGCATCGCCGCAAGCAAGCCTGCACTTACTAGCAGCAGCGCCGAAGATGGCTCGGGGACGGCTTGGAATTCCAGCGTGAACGGCAGCGAGTCGGCATGCACGCCGTTCACGTCAAACACCTGGAACGTGGCGCGGAAAGTCTGGCCGGGCTGCGCGCCGGGCGCGATGCCGTAGCGCAGGTGCTCGTGCCACCAGAGCAGCGGGTTGTTTTCGTTGTCGCCTGAGAAGGTGTGCGTGTCGCCGTCGTTCGACAGGATCGGATTCAGAGCCGAGTCAAACATCTCGAAGCCGGGATCAAAGCTGATGCGGCGGATGGCGGCCCCGACCAGCGACGCCAGTCCGAAGCGGCCATTGGCCGGGTCGTCGACTTTCAGGCCGTCCCAGCCGGGCTCGATGCTGGCGAAATATCCCGCCAGCGGACCGCTGGTGACCGGATCGAGCGCGTAGGGCGAAGCGACCTGCGTCGGATACGCGACCTGCAGCCGCTGCTGCGAGCTGCCATCGTGCGAGATCAGGAAGTCGATCGCGGTAGCGCTGGCGGTCGCGGCGCAGCTCCAGGCGAGCGCCAGCGTGGCCAGCATCGAGTGTGCAGAACAAATCTTTCGCATCTTTCCCTCACTTTTCCCACATGAATAGAACGAACGTCCTTCAAACCCCAGGCTGAAGCACTCGCGCGCTCAGCCTCCTAAATTCAGTATCACAATCACAATCAGCGACACGAGCTGCCCCAGGCGCCCAGCAACGTCCCCAGATCGGCCTCGTCGACGCGGGCATCGCCGTTGGTGTCGCCCTGCTCGCGCGTCGCGCCCTGAAGCTGCCAGTTCGCCAGCAGCAGGCCCAGGTCGGCTTCGTCAACATCGCAATCGCCGCAGCGCGGCTCGATATCCGCGGCCTGGCAACCCGCGCCGGGGCAGTCGCCGACGCCTCGCATCGCCGTCACCGCAAAGATGCCGATGCGGCCCGCGCCGCTGTAGTCCGCGAAGCTGATGCTGCGGATACGGCGCGTCGGATCGGTCGGGAAGGTGACGCGCTTCAGGTAGTAGCCGTCCGCGGGCGACTGTGAAACATCGATCGCCGCGCCATTGCTGCAATGAAACCCGCCGCCCGCACGCGACCCGCTTGGCCCAACGGAAAGGTGCGCAGGCAGCGCCGCGCTCACATGCCAATGCTCCAGCGGGAAGTACCGCGGCGAGGAAGCGGCGCGACGGACGTTCACCGATTGCGGCGAGCCAGTCTCGTACGTGAGCGTAACGACCAGCCGATCGTTGCTGGTGAAGCTACCGGCGGCGCCGAGCAGCAGCTCGACGCTCTCGTAGGCGTCGAGCACGCCCTGCGCGGTGAAATCGACGCTCGCGGCACACGAGTGCACACCGTCGTCGATGAGACAGTTATTGGCGGCGCCGGCCAGACTCGCACCGCTGGGTCCGCCGAGCTGAAACACATCGAGCTGCCCGTTCTGCGGCAGCCCGCGCGATGTCCCCAGATGACCATTCAGAAGCCAGGCGCGGCCCGCGCCGTCGAACGCGTAGGGTGTGTCGCTGGCATCGCTGTCGACCACGTCGACGTTGAAGACGCTCTGCAGATCGAGCGCGACCGGGCGCACACAGCTCGGACTCGACACGAACACAAGCGAGAAATCATCGGACGCGCTGAAGACATCCGACGTGATCCGCAGCTCGCCGGCAAACGTACCGCCGCGGCGTGTCAGCCAGAGTGGGTGAAAATGGGCCCCGTTCTCGTCGCCGAAAGCATAGTTGTCGCCGTCCTCTTCGAGCAATAGGTTTCCAAATGAGTCGGCGATGGCGAGATTTTCGCCATCGGGCCAGTAGGTGCGCTGCAGAAACGTACGGAACGCCGCGCCACCGGTAAAGGCGCTGGTCATGGCGTGGCAGGGTGTGCTGGCGTCAACGAAGTGCACGCCGGGATTGGTGTTGACGTACACGAAGCCGCCGAATTCGGGCCGAGCCAGGATCGCGTTCAGCGCAATACGCGCCAGCGTGCTGGCGGCCCCGGGCTGCGGCGGCAACCAGTAACCGGCGGGGATTTCGCCGCCGATGGCCGGGTCGTTCAGCAGAAACAGCTTCATGGGCGCCAAGCTCGGGCATGTGCCAGTGCCGTTGGGGTCGGCCGGGCTGTGCCCGACAGTGATGCCGTTGTGCGCCAGCACGGGCGGCGCAACGAGCGTGACGATCAGCAGTGTGTGGCCGAGCAATCGCTTCATGAAAATCCACTCCAGAGCCAGGTTGAACAACGACGACGGCGGTTTTCTTCGTAGGCGCTGCCTAGGGATTCGGCACACGGAAAGCGGGATTCCATTCGTCGCGCAGCAGCTCGGTCTGTTGCGAATCGTAGGCGAATGTCTGCTCAAAAGCGTGCGTGGCGGCATGACCGTCGGCGTACGTGTAATTTTCTCGACCGCGGTGCCGCCGCAACGCCACTTCCGTGCCTGGCGGCGAGAGCGGCATGCCGGTCAGCGCATTCGGCGTCCAATGGTCGGCGTGGATGTGATCGCCGCTGGTCTCGACGCCGCTGGTGTCGACGAATTCGCCGAAATGAATCGCGCTTGACGAATATCGGATCAGGCCGCGGGCCGAATAGCCGTAGCGCGGCGTCATGTCGATCGAACCCGGCGGCGGAAGTTGCCGCGGCGAGATGTAAATGTTGATCGCGTAGCTGTTGAGCCGATCGTTGATCAGTTGTTGCGCGGGCGTATCGCTCGGGTTGAACCAGTCGTCGCTGCGATCCGACGGGCAGCGATACAGCAGCTTGTCGCCCGCGTAGGGCAGCAACGTGTTCAGCCAGCCGCCCGCCTGTGTCAGCCCGCGATTCAGCGGGAACTGGTCGCGGTTGTCGTTGGCGTATAGCGCTGCCGCCACACCCATGTTCCGCATATTGCTCAGGCAAGCGGTGCGTTTGGCCTGATCGCGAGCCGCGGAAAGGCTCGGGGCCACGATCGCGATCAGCAGCGCGATCACCGCCACCACCACCAGCAACTCGATCAGCGTGAATCCACGGACGCGGCACGCCACGCTTCGCTCCCACGCGTCAAAGCCGATTCGGAATCCTAACTCCGGACAGTTGAAGTACGTAGCCTGGCTTGCCGCGGATTTCCTGCCCTTACCGAAAATTAGCGCGACCCCTGCCGCGCGAACTTCCTCGTCCAGCGGCGAGCGGTTCGGAGTGTCCGTGGAGGTGCCGACGCTACGCAGTTGTCGCCGGGCGGGCGCTGACCGGCGAGCGCGCAGGTGCATCCGTCCCGCCGCCGTTCAGAAGTTGCTGCCGGGCGTTGAATGCCAGCGCGACGAACAAGGCGGTCAGCAGCGTCTGGATCGCTAACCCGGACCAGAAGAGGCCAGTTTGATGCGCAACCAGGACAACGCCGATCGGTGAGATCGCGGACGCGATACCAAACTGGTAGTCGTTGCGCGCCCCGGACTCAAAGGCGGTGATGTTGACGATCGCGTCGATCAGCAGCGGGGCGAACTTGATTACCAGAGCAATCACCGAGCCCCACCAGAGCTTCTGCCCACGCGCCGCGCGGCTGTACACCAGCGCCGTGTCCAGTACGCAACTGAGCACCAAAGCCAGCGCGACTGGAATCATCGCCGTCGGCGTCTGCCAGAGGTAGCTCAGCGCACTGCGCGCCGCCGAGCTCACACCGAAATCCAGCCGGTACAGCAATGCGTACAACGTTCCGACCGCCAACAAGCCGCACAACAGCGGGACCATCAGCAACACAGCGCGAATCGACTTGAGCGGTGCGCCCAGCGCCGCGCGGCGATCAACGACGCTCAACTCATGCGCCACGCCCGTCAGGGCGAACTGCGCCACGACCAGCACCGACGCGGCCGACACCAGCGCCTGGGCGAAGTCCTGTGTGTCTTCGAACATCCACGGATGCCCGGCGGACAGCGCGCAGCCGGTGATCGCGACAATTGCCCAGAAACTCGTCAGCAACAATCCGAGCAGCGCGGTGAAGGGCGGACCGTCGGGTGTGCGGATCTTAGTGATGCAGGCCCGCAGGCAGATACCCGCGAAAATGAGCTGGAATACTGGCGCAATCGCCACCGCACTGGAATCGGTCGACGGTGAAGCCGAAGTGACGATGTTGTACACGCTCGACGCGCTCAGCACGCCGAAGAGCAGCGCCAGGCCCGGCACGAGCGTGAGCAGCACCCAGCCACCGAAGACGCCGATCAAAATCATTACGCCCAGGACGTTGGTCTTCCCGGCGGACCCCAGGGCGATGATCAGCGTCAGTGCGGCGATGGCCAGCGCCTGCGTCAACAGCACGATCTGACCGATGTACCAGCCGCTGAGCGCCAGCGGCGTGCCCAGGCTGTTCGCGTAGTGCGCGCAGAAGAAGCTGCCGATCAGCAAGCTCGTCGCATACAGCAGAAATGCCTGCACCGGCGGGCCGGTCATGTAGCCCAGCACGATCTTGGTGCTGCTCATCGGCGAAAGCCGGTGCGATTCGATCATGCCGGTCTGGAAATCGCGCAAGACCGACTTGCGCACCGCGCCAGGACCCAACAGAAACAGGAAGAACGCCTGCGCCGCGGTCGTGATCCCCAGCCAGAACGCACTGACCGAACCGTGCTCGGCGGGGGAAGCCGAGCGATAGCTGAGCAGCGCCCCGGCCAGCGCCAGCAGGATGAAGACGACCACGATGGTCACGTGCGTGCGGATCGTGCCCGACAGCCAGAAGTGCAGCCGCAGCAGCGGATTCCAAGACATGCTGACGCTCATTGAATCAATCCACCTGTCCGATGCCGGCACGCAGATAAGCCTGCTCGAGATCGGGCTCGAGCGGGCGAAACTCGGCCACCGGCAGGCCGGCGGCGAGCAGCTTGGTCAATAGCTTAGCCGCCTCCTCGCGGGCGCTGCCGTACTCGAGCACCAGCACGTCGCCATCGGCCTGGATCCGGGCGATGCCATCGATCTCTTCGAGCCGCGCCGCCAGATCGCCGACGCGCTGCGCCAGCACCACGCGGTAGTTGCAGCGTTCGTGCGAGGCGGCCCCGGTCACGTGCGCGACCGTGCCGAATTTCAGCAGCGCGCCGCGCTCCATGATCGCGATGTGCGTGCAGTATTCGGCCAGGTCTGCCAGGATGTGCGACGAGACGATAATCGCTTTGCCCTGGTCACGCAGGCTGGCGAGCAATTGGCGGAACTGAATCCGCCCGGCCGGGTCCAGGCCGGCGGCCGGCTCATCCAGCAGCACCACGTGCGGATCGGGCAGCAGCGTGCGCGCCACTTGAAGCCGCTGCCGCATGCCGCGCGACAGCGCCGCGATCTTGGCGCCACGCTTTTCGGTCAGCCACAGTGCTTCGAGCCAGTGGTCGATCCGCTCGTTGGCGACGTTGGCGTTCAGGCTGTAGGCGTCGGCAATGAACCGTAGGAATTGCTCGACGGTCAGCGCGTCGTAGCTGGCGGGCGTATCCGGGGCGAAGCCCAGGTGCCGCCCAACGCGCGTGGCCTGCGTGCCAACATCGGCGCCCATCACGCGAATCTGTCCGCGGGCGAAGTTCTGCAGCCCGGCGCAGGCTCGCAGCGTAGTGGTTTTTCCGGCCCCGTTCGGGCCGATCATGCCCAGCAGCTCGCCGCCGCCAAGCGAGAAGGAGACATCCGAGACGGCCAGGAAGCGGCCGAACTGCACGTGCAGATGTTCGATTTCGAGCAGCGCGTTGCTCATTCGGGCCGACTCCCGCGCCTCGCTTCCAGGCCTTCGAGGATTATCATGGACGTGCGCGCGGATCTTCACAAGCGACCGCGACGCAGGAGCGCGGGCCATCGGCTCGCGGCGACGATCATGGGCGCGTTCTGGCTGCCGCCAATGCTGTTCGGTGGGGTGCTGGTCCTGTTTGGCGTGCTGATTTTCTATCAGCCGGCACTACTGTCCTACCTGGTGGCATCAGTTTTCGTTCTGGGCGGGCTGACGACCATGTTGCTTGCGTGGCTGATGCGCGGCCGCGTTTCATATCGGCGTGTGGAGTTCTTAGCGCGCGACGACGCCTGAGCTCCAGGAACTCGACTGCCGCGCGGCGCCGATTTTGAAGCCCAAGCGTACGGCGGGTACAGTTTCGCATTGGTTTTGCCGAGCGATTCTTCAGGGAGGTGCTGACACATGCAACGGATTGCATGCCTTGCGAGCTGCGGCTTGCTGGGGCTGTTGCTGGTTGGTTGCAGCTCGTCGGATTCGCGTGAGGTGCGTCCGCGGCCGTTGCCGGATCCGCTGCTGGCGATTCGGCCGCCGCCTGCGCCGCCGCCGCGGGTCGTGCAGCCGCCGCCGACCAAGCCGCGTGCGACGCAGCCACCGCCGGCGCCTGCGATCAGCAGGGCCGGTTGGGTTCCGAGCGGCGGCGTGAAGCGCGGCAAGTGGCGCACGATCGTGGTGCACCACTCCGCCAGCGGCAACTCCAGCCCGCAGGGCATGCATCAGTGGCACCTGCAGCGCGGCTGGGAGAATGGGCTGGGCTACCACTTCGTCATTGGCAACGGCGTGAACTTCGGCGACGGCGAGGTCTATGTCGGCCCGCGCTGGCGCAGGCAGCAGACCGGGGCGCACTGCAAGAGCAGCTCGGGCACGTTCTTCGGCATTTTCCGACCGAGCAACTTCTTCAACGAACGCGGAATCGGCATCTGCCTGGTCGGAAACTTCCAGAACGCACGCGCCACGCCTAGCCAGCTCGAGTCGCTCAAGCAGCTCACACGATTCCTGTGCAACGAGGCCGGCATCGGTGCGGGCCAGATCTACGGCCACGGCGAAGTCACCGGCGCCACCGAATGCCCAGGCCGCAACCTGAACATGTCCGTCGTTCGGCGGAACGCAGGCGCGTCGGTCGCTGCTAACACAGACTGGCTGCAGCGCCTGCCGCTGGTTGCGGAGCTCGGCGAACACGCCGCCATTGTGTATCGCGCGTTGCAGCAGCCCGCGCTGACGGCCAAGCGGCTGCTCGAACCGATGGACGCGGCGGACGCCCGCGCGCGACACACCTTGCGACATCTGATCGGCTTTGAGCACGCCGACCTGTGCGCGACGTGCCATCTTCACGACGTGGATGCCGACGGTTTGGATTTGATCATCCAGCTCTGCAGCGCTGGTGCGAATCGCAACTAGCCTCGCGCGGCTGCGCGCTTCAAAGCCCCTGCAACGATTGTGCGGCCTACCGCGCAGAAAGCGAGCGGGCTGCGGCGGGCGTCCGGGACTCAACCACGATTTCGAGCAGTAGCGCCTTGGCGTCGCGCGAGGCCTCGATCCGCACGCGCTGCCCGATCGGCGTCGCTGAGACGAGATTCAGAAGACCGGTCGGGTCGTCGACCGTACGTCCGTTGAAGCGCAGCAGCAGATCGCCGGGTAATAAGCCCGCGCGAAACGCAGGCCCATCCGCCTCGACTTCTTGCACCACCGCGCCGCGCGGCACCTGCAGACCAGCGCGGTCGCGCTCGTCGCTGCGCGGCGTGCGAACGCTCATGCCAAGATAGCCAGCCTGCGACGCGGAACCCAGCAACGATTCAATCTTCTCGCGCCGCGCCGGGGTCAGCGGGATCGCGAAGCCCGCGCCGTCGTCGGCGGCATTGCGCGTGTGCATCGCGGTGATCACGCCCACCAATTCGCCGCGCACGTTGAACAGTGGCCCGCCGGAGTTTCCCGGATTGATGACGGCGGTGGTTTGGAGCATGTCGTCGTAGGCGCGGTTTTCGCCATCGCCGAGCCCGGGCAGCCGCCGATCGAGATTGGAGATTACACCGACCGAGAGGCTGGGTTTGCCGTCGCCGCCGAGGCCAAACGGATTGCCCAGCGCCAGCGTCCACTGCCCGCGCGCGACGCTGCTCCAGTCGCAGAAGCGCGCCGCCGTCAGGCCCATGCGCTGCACGTGCAGGATGGCCAGGTCGGCCCGCGCGTCGGCGGCATGCACGCGCGCGTCGGCGATCGTGCCATCGTGAAACACGACCTCGATGCGTGCCGCAGTCTGCACCACGTGCTCGTTCGTGAGGATGTACCCGTCCGCGCGAATCACCGTCCCGCTGCCATTCACGGCAATCAGCGGCTCTTCTCGGCCGGCTGCCGCCTCGGGCGGCAGCGGCAGGCTCGCCCGTCGGCGCTTGACGCGCACGCCGACGACGCTGGCCGACGCCCGCTGGGCCACTTCCTCAAACTGACGCTGCATGCGCTCGAGATCCGGAACATCGACCCCGCCCACTTTCGAATCGCTGCTCAGCTCGCCCGCGACGCTACCGCGTGCATCCTGCACAAGAACCACGCCCGCCTGCATGGCCGCGATCGGTTTCAGCAGAGCAAGCTGCTGGGCGGCTGCATCCGGCGCAGCTGCGACGTCACGCGGCCGGGTCGCTTTCTCCGCACGTGCCGCATCTTGCGCAAGCTTCCCTGACCCTGAATCCTGCGGCAACGTGGGTGGCGCGGCGCGCTGGCCGCGCATCGGCGTAGCAATCAGCAGGAGTGCAAGCGCGGCGATCAACCCGATGACAACCCGCCGCGTTGCGACGTCGCTGGTACGGCCCGGTCCAAATTCCGGCATGGCAGATCGACTCCCCGCGGCGCGACGCCTCAGACAACGCCGCAGCGCTGGCCTGCGGCGCGGAATCACGCCCCCTCGTTCTTCGGCTGGCGCGACCCAAGCGCTAAATGACAACCATTCCAATCGCCGCGCGGCGTGCTTTGTGCGTCATTCTCGGGCGAGGATTGCGGCGAGAGCGCGGTTTGGAGTCGGAACTGCGCATCGGAAGCGGTGCGCGCGATTCAGCGCGAGGAGCAGCGGCGCTGCTCGGATCGGCGTGATGACGCCTGATTACGCGCGCGGGTGCGCCTTCTCGTACTGTTCCTTCACGGTCGAAGGCGTCAGGTGCGTGTAGATCTGCGTGGTGCTCAGGCTCTGATGCCCGAGCAGCTCCTGCAGACTGCGCAGGTCCGCGCCGCGCTGCAGCATGTGCGTCGCGAAGCTGTGCCGGAGCGTGTGCGGGCTGACCGACAAATCCAGCCCCGCTTCCAGCAGATATTTGTCCAGCTTGCGGCGAACGCTGCGCGTGCTCAGCCGCTGCCCGTGCTTGTTGATGAACAGCGATTCGGCGTCAGCCTGCAGCGCCGGCGTGCTGCGTCGCCGCAGATCGAGGTAGTGCAGGATGGCGCGAACAGCGCCCGGACCAATCGGCACGACGCGCTCTTTCTTGCCCTTGCCGCGCACGTGCACCTGGCTGGCGCTGAAATCCATGTCGATCACGTTCAGCGCCACCAACTCGCTGACGCGCATCCCGGTGGTGTAGAGCGTCTCCAGAATCGCGCGATCCCGCGCGCCCAGAAGCGTGCTGGTGTCACAGTTCGAGAGCAGGCGTTCGATCTGCTCGATCTCAAGATACTTGGGCAAGCGCTTGTCCTGCTTGGGCGTGCGAATCGAAGCGACCGGGTTACTGGCGAGCATGCCGCGCCGAACGACAAACTTGAAGAAGCTGCGGAGCGTCGCCAACTTTCGAGCCACGGTGCTCTTGCAGTAATTCTGATCGTGAAGCTGCGACATGAAAGTGCGCACGGTCTCGGTGTCGATGGCGAGCAGCCGCTTGTCGAGCTCGCTCGCCGCAACCGATGACGCAAAGGACGCGTTGTGACCATTCTCGCCGTGGCTGTGTCCGTGCCCGTTTGGCGCGGGCTTGATCAGCGTCCCGTTGGTTGAGAACAGGTACGCGCAGAACTGGTCGAGATCGGCGGTGTAGCAGCGGGCGGTGTGCCCGGAGAAATGCCGCTCCGACCGCAGGTACTCGATGAACTGCTGAATGATGTTTGGCTTTTCGTTCATGGGACGTTCGCTTGCGCGCCTCAGGGGCCGTTTTTTCCTTCCAACTTCTCTGCTGCCGTGCACTCGCGGAAACGCGCGCTGCGTCCCTACAGCGCCACCAGCGTCTCCGTGCTGGGCTCGACACGCCGCCCAAGCTCAAAGCTCAGGATCGCCGCGTCGTACCAGTCAAAGTCGCAGCGCGGGTCTGCGGCCATCTCTACGAATGTCGCCAGAACCGCGGATTCCTGCCCCTCGAAAAAGCGAAATACGAAGCGGTGCTGGCGCTTCAACAGATTCAAACATCGAACATTGCTGCTCATCAGGACCGCCCATCCGCATTGGCTTCGGCGGCTTCGCTGCCGCCGTCCAGCAGCATCGTCCGAATCACCGCCCAACAGCAGTAACGGACGAAGAGTTCTTGGGACTTGAGCGGCTTGCGCCAGGCGAAAGCGCTCTCCTGCGGATTGCGGCTGGCGGCATAAGCGCGCATTTCGTGCTGCGTGCCCTCGTGCGCGCCCTGAAAAACGCGCTGAATCTGCAGCGTCGGCCCATCCGAAAGCATCGGCGACGGTCCGTCCGGTGCAGACGCCTGCCGCGTCGAGTCGACCACGTCGCGCCAGGCGCCGCGGCCGCGCTCGCTCAGCTCGTAGACCTGCAGGACCAAGCCCAGGATCGGCGTGTATGGCTCGAACTCCGTGACTGCCAGGACCAACGTTCCGTCGGCGTTGAAACGCCGCGCCAGCTCGAATGCGTCTTCGGGGGTCTCGACGCGCGTCTTGCCGCGCTCCGCGAGGGCGGCAAGCGTAAGATTCACCGGGATCACCGCCGTCTGACGGTGAGCTAGCGCCTCGGAAGCCAGCAGATCGGTGATCTTCAGGGCGTCGAATTCCTGACCGCCGCTCAGATTCAGCACCGGCGCGACCACCCAGGTCCGGGTTCGCGGGTTCGATCGCACGCGCTCTTCCGCGCGCTGCGAGCAGCCGACCAAGAACGACAGCCATCCCATCACCAAAACCAGCGAGAGCACGCGCGAGTGCCGCGCTCGCTGTCCGAAACCACTCCCGATTTCCGCAGTGAACGGGGTGGCGATGGGAGCCTTACATTTGATCTTAGAGCCGAAAATGTTCGCCGGCAAACCGTCTTCGGAATCGGTTTTATCGGTTTTTCGTCGAAAGACTGATAATATCAGACCGCACGGCGAAATTCCGCCAAACCAAGTACCAAAAAACGCCCACCGACCGCCGCGCACGCTATTCATCCGACGTCGACTCCGAGTACGTGCGTGACTCTTCCCCAATCGGCGTCGCGTTCAGTTGCGGCCGCGCAGCAACTTCATCTGTGACACCTGCTGGGATTGACAAGATGTTCTCCGCCGAGCCAACCGGGCTGACGAAATACACCCGCCCGTTCGCGGCCCACACCGGGTTAAACGCGATTACGCCACGCTGCCCGAGCTTCATGCGCGACCCGCTGCGCACGTCGCACGCCCAGAGCTCGGCCTGCTGCACGCGGGGTTCCGGGCCAAACGTGCGCACATCCCGGCGAACCTCCGTAAAGACGAGATACCGGCCGTCTGGAGACCAGCGCGGCGCGATGCACGCGGCCGCGTCGCTATGCGCTACCTCGCTGGCACGCCGCGCCTGGTCGTTCTCCAGATCGATCGTCCAGATGCTGAACCACTGGCTGCCGCGCTGCCGCGCGCGTTGAAAGGCGAGCTTGCGGCCGTCCGGCGACCAGGCCGAGAAAAGCCCGTTGGTGACGAAGCGTCGCGCTGCGGGATCCTCGACCGTCACAACCCAAATCTCCCACTGCTGCGAGCGGCGGCCCCAGACGGTGAAGGCGAGCTGACGTCCGTCCGGCGACCAGCAGGGCGCGACCTCGTCGGCGCGATCGCGCGTGAGCTGAATCGGCTGGGTGCCATCGCGCTTCACAATCCAGATGTCCCAGTTTCCGGCGCGATTCGAAGCGAAGGCGATGCGGCTGCCGTCCGGACTGAAGCGCGGCTGGATGTCGTCGGCGCCGTCTTCCGTAATTTGCGTAAGCGTTGCGCCCTGAGCGTGCTTGAGGAAGAGGTCGGCGCGCTCTGAATTTCGCGTCGATGCAAAGACGATCGTCTCGGTCGCGGCGTCGACATCCGGGTCGAAGTCGCGGCCATCGGTGGTAAAGCTGTGCCGGATCAAATCCGCGGACGCCGGGCTGGCGTCGTCCTGCTCGCGGCCGGCGTCGCCGGGGAAGAGCGGCAGCGCGCTGATCGGCGCACCTGCTGAGGCGTCATTCGAAGACGGCGTGGTGTTGTCGGGTCGCGTGACGGCGGCGATCGGGGTCTTGTCGCGCGCCGCTCCGCAGCCCACCAGCCCCGTCGCGCCGAACAGTAGCGGTATCAGCACTCTGGCGGATCGGATCATCCAAATGAACTCCAGGCCCGCGCTTCGCGGGTTTGTCTAGCACGTTATGGGTCCAGCGTTGCTATCGGATCAGTCGCGGGTGCGGTTTAGTTGCGAAGCGCCAACGGCGCCCGCCACAGCGGTTCTTACACGTAGAACGCGGCTGGTCGCTGGCGCAGCGCGCGACTTTCACGCCCTGCGAAACTCGACTATGCTGAAGCGGATTTGCAGCGCGGCTCGGCAGATCCGTCTGGCTCGGCAGATTCGATCGTTTTCAAGTCCGCGAGCGAGCAGCACTTGCTGGCGTTTGGCTGGTACGAGTTTTTGATCCGCAACTGGGCGATCATCGCGATCGCGCTGACGGTCGTCACGCTGGTGGTCGTCCCGGCGCTGGTGCTGCTGAAGTACGTGCGGATTTCGCTCAACATCATGCGCAGCACCAAGCCGCCGCTCTCGCGCAGCCCGCTGGATTTTGAGCCGCTGGCGGGCGAGCCGCTGGGCTTCACCGCGTTTGACGGGTTGCGGCTGGCAGGCATGCTGATCCGGGCCAATGCGCGCGTGCCGCGTCGCGGCCTGATCATCTTTGCGCATGAATTCACCTCGGACATGCATTCGTGCGCGCGATACTGCCGCCCGCTCCGCGACGCCGGCTATGACATCTTCACCTTTGATTTCCGCGGACATGGCGATTCGCAAAGCGAACCGGAATACACGCCGCGGCAATGGGTCACCGATCGCGACGTGAACGACATGCGCGGGGCGCTCTCGTACTGCCTGGATTGGCTTGAGCAGCGCCGCCTGCCGAGCGAGGTCGGGCTGTTCGGCATCTCGCGCGGTGCGTGCGCCGCGCTGGTCGCCGCGGTCGAGTATCCGCAGGTCCGCGCCATTGCGGCGGATGGCGCGTTCAGCACTGATACCACAATTGAATACTTCATGAAGCGCTGGGCCTACATCTTCGCCCGCGTGCGCGTGCTATACGAAAACCACCACCCGCTCTTCTGGCGCTTCCTGCGCTGGGCGATGATCGCGTTCGCACGCCGCGAATTCCGCTGCAGCTTCCCATCGGTTCGCAAATGCATCCAGCGCATGGCGCCACGGCCGATCCTGTTCATTCACGGCGAGAAGGATTCGTATCTACCGGTGGAGCAGAGCCGCCGCCTGTACGCATTGGCCGGGCAGCCGAAGTTTCTGTGGGTCGCGCCCGCCGCGCGGCACAATCAGGCCGTGGTGTTGCATCCGGAGCGCTACGCGCGCATGACAGTCGATTTCTTCGGGCAGTACCTGGCACGTCGGCCATCGCCCGAGCCGCAGGCAGACTCGGTCGCAGAGCTGCACGGCGGCGGCACGTCGCGCGCGCTTGTGCAGCCATCTGGCGCCGCGCATTTCGCCGCGCCACCGGCAGCCGCGCGGAGCGGCGACTGATTTACGTGCAGCCCGCGAACGCCGCTTCAGACTGGCGCCCGGCCGCCGCGCCGCGGACGCCAATTCGTTTGACGAGGGATTGCTGATGGCAGCCGCGCTCGACCAATTGCTCGCGCTGGTCGCGCGCTGGCACGCCGGCAAGGTCGCCGCGCAATTCCGCCGACAGCTCGATCAGCCGCGCGCCGCACAGCTCCGCGCGCTGCGCGCCGCGCTGCAGGTCACGGCCGGCAGCCAGTTTGCCCGCGATCACAAGCTCGCCAGCGTCCGCGACGCCGACGATCTGCGACGGGCCTTGCCACTGCAGCGCTACGAAGATTACCAACCCTACATCGACCGCCTGGCCGCTGGCCAGCGCGACGCCCTGCACGCACCCGGCCGCCGTGTGGTCATGTTCGCCACGTCCAGCGGCACCACCGCGCGGCGCAAGCTGATCCCCGTGACGCGCGAATTCGTCGCGGACTACCGCCGCGGGTGGAACATCTTCGGCCTGAAGATGCTGAGCGACCACCCGGCCGCGTTTCTGCGACACATCCTGCAGAGTTCGGGCCGCTTTGATGAAAGCTACACGCCCGCGGGCATCCCGTGCGGCGCGATCACCGGATTGCTGGCGCTGACGCAGAAGCGGATCGTTCGACGGTTCTACATTGGCCGGCCAGAGATCGCCGCGATCGACGACGTCGCAGCGCGCTATTACACACTGATGCGCTGCGCCGTCGTGCACGACGTCGCATTCGCGATCACCGCCAACCCGGCGACGCTGCTGCAATTGGCGCGGATCGCCGACCAAGAGAGCGAAACGCTGATTCGGGACGTTCACGACGGCGGGCTCTCGCCGCGAATCGCGCCGCTGCTCGACTCCAGCGCGCTTCGCAACCTGCGGCTGCGCCCGGATCCGCAGCGCGCTCGGGCTTTGCAATCCTGCCGCGCAAAAGCCGGTCGCCTGCGCCCGCGCGACTACTGGCGGCTCGAATTCCTGGCGTGCTGGACTGGCGCCAGCATGGCGCAGTACTTACCGCGGCTGGTGGAGTGGTATGGCGAGATCCCGGTGCGGGATGTCGGGCTGCTGGCCAGCGAGGGGCGCGTCAGCATTCCGATAGACGATGGCAGCCCGGCGGGCGTGCTGGATGTGGGGGCGGGGTTTTTCGAGTTCATCCCGGTGGAGAACTTCGATCAGCCAAATCCCGAGACAATCCTGGCCCACGAGCTGGAGCCCGGCCGCGAGTATGCGGTCGTCCTGACCAATCGCAGCGGACTGCTGCGCTACCGGCTGGATGACGTCATCCGCGTTGGGCCGTCGCTGGGGCGCACGCCGCTGGTCGAGTTCCTCTATCGCGGCGGACGGGTCGCATCCGTCGCGGGCGAGAAGCTGACAGAGAATCAGATGGCGGCGGCGGTCAGCTCAGCGTGCGCGCGACTGGGTATTGCGCCGTTCGACTTTGTCGCCGCGCCGATCTGGTCCGACCCGCCGTTCTACCGTCTGACCGGCAGCGCTCCGGAGCTGGATGGGCTGAGCGAGTTGATTGATGTCGAGCTGGGCCAGCAGAATTCCGAGTACAGTTCGCGGCGCAAGTCGATGCGTCTTGGACCTTTAACGATCCGGCGAGTCGATAGTGCCGTGCTGGCGGCATTGGATGCGCGTCAGTTGGCAATGCGGGGTAGCGCGTCCGAGCAATTTAAACGTCAGTGTCTCTTCACACGCCCGGGTGACGACGAGGCCGCACTGGCGGGATCTTAGTCGGATATTCGCTCCTAACTATTTGTTAAGAATATCGCTACGGCGATGCAGCGGCGCGCCGCTTGCCGTACAGCTGCGCATAATACGACTTATATTGTCACCTAAAAGATAAAATAGATAATCTCGTTACCGGTATCGGACGTAAATTTAATCAAGTCAGGGCCGGCCGCGGATCGATGAACACGATGTTACTCATAACTTCTCGCAGCCGGAATCGCTCGTTGCGGTCTTTCTGCCCGCTCGAGACGGCTGCAATGGGCCACGATCAAGCGGAGAGGTAAGCACCATGAAGCGGATGGTCAAGGAAGACATGCCGTCGGTGTGGCGGACCTTTCGAAGAACCAAGTCGGTGGCATTGCGAAACGAAATCGTCGAATACTACATGCCGCTCGTGCAGAAGCTGGCTGAGATTATGGCCCGGCGTCTGTGGCCGCGCGTCTCGGCCGAGGAGCTGGCCAGCGCCGGTTCGGATGGATTGATCGCGGCGGTCAGCTCTTTTGACCCGAATCGCGGCGTGAAATTCGAGACCTATTGTCGGCAGCGCGTGGTCGGCGCGATTCGCGATTGGCAACGCGAGATCGACCCGCTCGGTCGCTCCGGGCGCAATTTCGAACGTGCGCTGAACGCCGCGGAAGAGCGCTTCATGGCCGAGAGCGGCCGCGCGCCGACGTCGACCGAGTTAGCCCGGCGAATGGGCCTGCCCTACGGGAAGTTCGTCAAGATGAAAAAGACTGTCACGGCCTCGCACTGCGTGCCGCTGGAGCTCAAGGCAGATCGCAGCGACGACTTCCGCGCTGGGGCGCTGATGCCGGCAGACCCCGGTCCCAGCCCGGTGCAGCACACCGAGCGCGAGTTGATCCGCGAGTTCCTGACGCGCGGGCTCAAGGAGCAGGACCGCTTGATCGTCGTGCTGTACTACGACGAACGCCTGACCATGGCCGAGATCGGCGCGGTATTGGGCGTGAGCGAATCGCGCGTCTGCCAGCGCCACGCCGAAATCATCGATCAATTGCGGGCTCGCTTCGCCAATACCGCCTGCGACCTGGTGGCCTAGCGCTCGCGGCACCAGCCCAAGCGCTTAGCTGCCGCGGCGCCGGCGCGCATTCGCGTGTGTTCAATCACGCGTGCGTCAGATGAAAAATCCGACCGTCCACATGCCGCTCGCCCGGGCTGGCGGGCCGCGAGACCTCACGCTGCGTCACACGCAAGCCGCAACGCGCCGCCGCGCCAGGAAATGCATCGGCGGTCGGCCGCAATCGATCAACCAATAGCGCCAGTCCGTCGGCGGCCAGGTGCCGCGCGATGAACTCGGCGATCGGCTGCAAGCTGCGGGCCTCGTAGAGCACTTCCGCCGCCACGATGCGATCGACGCGCAGGTCCGGATACTGCTGCCGCCAATCGATGAAGCGCAGCTCCGGCATGGGGATCTGGTTGTACACAGCGCTGGCGTGCACGAACGCGAGCGCGTCCTCGTCATAGTCGGACGCGATCACCCGATAGCCCAGAAGCGCCGCGACCAGCGACGTCAGGCCCAGCCCGCAGCCGAACTCGAGCACGCACGGGGCCGGCGACGGCGCCGCGCCCCAGGCCGCGACCGCGTCCGTCAGCAGCAGGTTGGCCGGCCAGAATTCCGCCCAATACGGCAGGTACTCATCCTGGCTGAATCGCCGAACCACTTCCGGCTTGTCCAGCAGCGATTCGTAATTCGCCGGACCCAGCAGCTCGATGCTGCGGGCGACGTAATGGAACGTACGGCGTTTGACGGGGTATCCGCGCAGCTCGGCAGGCGCATCGCTCACGATCCGCTTAGACTACCCGCATGGCCGGGCAGTCCGCAAAAGCCCGCGGTGAGCTGCTGCACACGCGGCTGGTCCCGCTCGAGCCGGCGCACGCCGCTTTGATCGCGGCCTGGCCGCGTTCGGCGGACGAAGCGTATCGCTGGTCGCCGCGTAGTCAGCCGCCGATCACGCCGGAGACCATCGCGCGTTGGGGCCGGCCCGGGCACGAGCAGCATTGCCTGGTGGACGCCTCGAGTAGCGCGCTGCTGGCGTATGGCGAGCTGAACGTGCTCGACTTGCGCAGCGCGTCCTACTGGCTGGGGCACCTGATCGTCGATCCGCAGCGGCGCGGGCAGCATGTGGGCGTGCAGCTCACGCGGGCGCTGGTCCGCCGCGCGTTTCAGCGCTACGCCGCTCGGCGCGTGTGCCTGGTGGTCTTTTCCGAGAATGCCGCGGCGATCGGCTGCTATCGTTCGGCGGGCTTTCGCGACGACGGCTATGAGCCGCACGATTTCCCGGCGTACGGCCGCTGCGAGTTGATGCTGCGCATGTCGATCGACAATCCCTGGTAATTCTCAGCCGCGCGCGAACGCGCCGCGCGCGATTTCGGATGAGCTACGCGCTGGCGCGAATGTGCACGCCGCCTGCGGGTCGCAGTTTGACGCCGCATTCGTGCAGGGCTCCAGCGCTGCGGCCAGCGCGTTGGCGGTCAACGCGACGATCGGCAGCCGCTGCTGACCGCTCTCGCGGCTGGCCGAGGCCGCCCAGCGGCTGTTCGCGCTGTGCGGACAGGTGCGCGGGCCAGCCGCCGAGCCTTCCAACTGACGCGGGCGCGGCGCCGTCCGAATTGCGCTGCCGGCCGATTGCCGATTTGGTGAGCGGCGGCGCGCGAGCACCGCACAGCTATAATC
>CAZHTF010000003.1:0-12696 GCA_964535305.1 uncultured Planctomycetales bacterium
GCCGTGTTCTACCAATTCTAGACAGCGGCGCGCTCGACAGGCCGGGCGGCGCGCGGCATACTGGCGTTTGTCTAGATTCTGTCGAGCTTCAAGGGATTTCCGTCGCCGCGCATCCGCACCTTCAATCTCGGAGCCGCACATGACGCCGCGCCTGCCGCAGATCAACTTCCAGGTTCAGCCCGCAATGAAAACGCTTTACGAGGAGGCCAAGGTCGACGGGCACGGCGTGACGCGGCTGTGCGCCGCGGGCCTGCTGCTCATGATCGAAGACCCGCAGGCGCGGCAGCGGGCGGTGGCGCGGCTGCGCGATTGGGAGATCGAGTACGAGGCGGCTTCGGCGGAGCAGTTGCGCGCTTTTGTTCGCGGTGCGCGAGTCGCAATGAAATCCGCCGCTCCAAAAAGTCCGCCAGACCGGAAAGCTCGCGCGGGTCAAACAGAGGCAGCAGGGCGAACAGCCGCCCGAGGGCGCGCTGGTGCTCGGCTGCGTTCCACGTAACGGGCTTGCGCATCGTCGCCTCCACGTTGAACACAGACAGCGTTCGCTGCTCACGAGATCCCGCGAGCGGCGCTGCGGCCGGTACGCCTTCCATAGCGTCCGATTCCCTGGCCTGACCGGGCCGCAGCCGTGGGCGGCATTCGCACCCGACGCGAATCCGATACAACTGTACGGATTCTGTTAGGTATTGTCCAGCCCATTTCCCCCGCCGCCGCCGGCTTCGCCGCGGCGACGCGACGCGGGCCCGGTCATTCCGATTCCGCGTGCGGGTGCGCTCGCCGTCGCAGGGTGCGGCCCGTACCGCCGTGGGTCATGACCCTTTCGGCGCGAACGCCCTCAGGCCAACACCTGAATTACAGGCAAATTCCTACGGGCATAAGCCAGGCGATTCGGGTTCGGAAGGTGGGGCGGGTGAGAAGCGGTTTCGAGCGCGGCCCAGGCGGCGATACTCGGCACGCAGCGCGTTGTAGTCTTCAGGCGTAAGCGCCGGCTGGTAATCCGCTGGCAACGCATTCGCACGGGCACGCTGCGCCAGCTCGCACAATAGCGGGATGCACCATCCGCACCCAGTACCGGCCCCCAGGCACTCCGACATGCGGGCATTTTGAACTGGACGAACCCGCCGCGCGAAGTTCACCAGTTTCCGCAGCGATACCGAATAACAGATGCAGACCAGATCGTCCTGCTCCATCGCTTGATTATACGATTTGGCTCGCGGCATACTGACGCCCAGCGGTTTTGTGCGGCGATGCACAAGCTCGCGGCGCGAGACGCGAATTCAGGCGCGGCGATTGAGTAGCGGCGCGGCGATCGTCGTGGGTCGCTCGCGTCGACTGCCGCGCGGTGACCCGTGGCGAACCGTCGCGTTGAACGCCGCGCGGCCGGTCGCGGTGTGGCAGTTGTCCGAAGGGCCGGCATGTTCACACGCTGGAGACGTTGGCACGCCGGGCGGGCCCTTCCGCGACGCATCTGCAAGCTGGCGATTTTCATCGTGTTCGTGCTACTGGTGCTCTATCCGCGGCCCGATCGGCTGGTGATCTCAATCGCGCGGCTCTGCGACCTCAACAGCACGCTCGATCCGCGGGCCGCCGAGCTGGATCCGCTCGAGTTTCGCGTGCGCGCGGTGCTTACACCAGGCGCTACTGCGCAGGACACACTGGCAGCGGTGCAGCACGTGGTCTACGAAGCGCTGCCGTATGCGTGGGATTGGGACACCTGGGGCGTGATGGAGTATCTGCCGAGCGTTCGCGAAGCGTTGCGCACCGGCCGCGAGGATTGCGACGGGCGGGCAGTGGTGGCGGCGTCGCTGCTGCGGCGGCTCGGGCACGACGCAATCCTGGTCAGCGACTTCCTGCACGTCTGGGTGCAGACGCCCGAAGGCGAAACCATGAGCCCGCGCGCGGGACCCAAAACGCTACGTGGCGGCGAAAGCGGCACGCAGATCGGCGCGGGTGCACTGCAAAATCTGGCCCGCGGCACCGCGTTCGGCGTCGCGGTCTTTCCGGCCACACGCGTCGCGCTCATCCTCGCCGCGCTGATCTTGCTGACACTGCGGCCCGGGCTGCCTGCGTGGCGCGGCGGATGCGGCGCCGCACTGCTGATCGCGGCCCTGCTGTTGCTGCGGGCGACGGGCGAAGGCGTCGCACACGATACGGCACGTGTCGCCTGGATCGGCGTGGGCGCGGGGACGATGTCGGCCTGCGTCGGTTGGTTGATCCTGGCACTGCCGGTGGGCAGGTCGCGTCGCGATAGCCCGCTCCGCAACGCGCCCGTTGAATCGGCGCGGGTGCTGAGCGCGAATCCAGCGGCCGAGGTCGATAGAGCCCCCGGTGGACCAGGGGCTGAACGCCAATGAGAACGCCCCCGGTGGACCAGCCGGCGAAAAGCTCCTGATGAAGCTCCGGGTGGGCGGCTTCAGCCGACCGGTGTTTTCCACCAACTTGAGCTGGTGGTGTGCGCGTTGACCCGCGCGTGTGTCGCGCTAGAGGTCCAATCCCGCCGCGGCGTTGGAGCGTAGCGCGTCGCGGATGATCGGCAGCGGGTGTCGCGGGCCGCGGTCGATGCCTGGGCAGGTTCGGGCGGCGTTGCGCCAGGTGCGCTGCGAGCGCAAATTGGATTCCCAGAATGGCCAGGTGCGGCACTGGGCCGGACGGGCCGCGTACACGCCGCAGTGCGTTTTGCCGTCGGCGCTACGGACCAGCCACTCGCAGTCGCCGTCGGGTTTTTCGTAGAGGCTCATGCGCTCGCCGACGTCGCGGACGTGCCGATTTCGGAACTCGGCCGGCGTAAGCCGCAGGGCGAGCGCAAGGGCTTCGATATCGCGCTGCTCGACCCAGACATACCCGGGTGGGCCGCTGCAGCAGTTGCCGCACTGCGAGCAGGAAAAAGCCAGGCCGGCCTCGTACCAGATCTGCTCGGTTGCGCGTGCGCTCACGGTCTGGATCCTCACGTTGTGGCCGGATCGCGGCGTCGTCGGAATCGCGGCGACAGGCTACTGGAAATATACGCCGGCGTGCTTGGCGCGACACAGAGCGAGACATTTGTGGGCCGCTCGATTTTTCCGCTTGACGAAACGAACTTGCGGGCTAATCTGCCCGCGCGCAGCATGGGTAGGCGGCATCAGGAGTGATCTCGATGATTGACGTACGACACCTTGACGAGGTGCTGACCGGCGACGCGCGGGAGTGGGACGGGTTTCAGGAACTGCGCGAGACGGATCTGGCGCCCGCGCTGGATGACGAGCAGTCTGACGCGCTCGCCGCGCCTGCGGACGAAGACGAGGCTACGGAGCGCGCCTGGGGCCAGGCTCGCGCCGCCCGCCGCCGCGACGATGACGAAGAGGATGACGACGACGCGGTCAGCGATTTTGACGATGACGAGGACGATGGGCTGGTTGAGGAAGGCGAGGACGACTTCGACGACGAGCTGGACGACGACGACGAGTTTGACGACGACGAATTCGACGACGTCGAGAAAGACGACGAGGACGAGGAAGAGTAGCGCCGCATCATTCCGAAGTGAGCGCCGCGCGATGCACAGGCGACCAGGTTGTCGCGCACGGCGCGAGCGCGAACGCACGCGGCCCAGGCCAACAAACCACAGCTCGCGCCAGCGGCGGGCACGCACCCGATGAGCGAGCCGGCGCGTGCTCCGAGCCTACGACTCGCGCCAGCCTGATTTTACCCACGGCATCTGTGCCTGCTGATCGAGCCGCAGCCGCAGGATGAGCTGCGCCGCGTGATGCTGCACGTGCCGCGTGTTGTACCCGTACACTTCCAGCCGCTCGAACGCGAGCCATTCGAACCCGCTCGGCCCCGCGAGCGAAGCCGCCGTCTCGGCCGCGATCACGCGGCCGGCCTTGGCGCGCACGAACGCCGCGTAGCGCCGCAGGTCGTCACGCTGGTACGCGTGTTGCGGCGCGCGGTCCTCGAATTCCTCATAGTCACGAAAGAACGCCGTGTTCTCGCGGTGAAACGGCTGCTCGCGAAATCGGTCCTTGTCGCTGGTCGGTTGCAGGTAAAAATCGGCGTAAAAGAGCGCGTGAAACGCGGACTGGCAGAAGGTGTGGTGGGCGACCGGGCCCTGCCAGGTCGTGTCGCTGCAGCGCTCGAGACAGAGGTTCAGCGTCGCCAGCGCCGCCTCGAATTGCTGCAGTAAGCTGCTTCGGAGAAGCTCGATAACTTCCGGCATGTTTCGCTCCGCTTGTGCGCGTGGCGCACTGGGGCTTCACACGAGTGTTAGCGCGATGCGCAGGCGCCGTCCGGACAGCATGCCGCGATCGCGTCGGCCAGCGCGCGCAGCGCGCGGGCGACCTCGGCATAGCGCACCGAATAGTACATCTGTCGACCCTCCTTGCGGACGGAGAGGATGCCCGCATCGCGCAGAATGCCCAAATGGCGCGACACGACCGAAAGATCGACGGCGCTGCACGCGGCCGCCTGCGTGACGGTCTGCGGTCCACAGCATTGCGCCAAGCCAATCAGGATGTGAATGCGGGTCGGGTCGCTCAGGGCGCGAAACAGCCGCGGATCGATGGCGCTTTCCAGCGCTGCGCAGCAGGCCGCAGACTTGCGGGGCCCCGGCTTGAGCCGCTTTTTTACTTGCACATTCATGCAAACATGCTATTATCTTATGGAGCGGCTGTCAAGCCGCACGAATCAAGGACCCGCGCATGAAAGGTCGAACAATGCCAATGCCTGACTCAGACACAGCCGCATCCATGCATGACACCGTCCGCGCCGGCTATGCCGAAATCGCCACGCGCGGCGCGACGCTTGGCGCCGGCGGCTGCTGCGGCCCGGCCAGCTCGAGCTGCGGCGGCAGCCGGATTGCCGAGCGCGTCGGCTACAGCGCGAGCGAGCTCGACGCGCTTCCCGATGGCGCGGACATGGGCCTGTCGTGCGGCAATCCGACGGCAATCGCGTCGCTCAAGCGCGGCGAAACCGTGCTCGATCTGGGAAGCGGTGGGGGATTTGATTGCTTCATCGCCGGACCGAAGGTCGGCCCGACCGGCCGCGTCATCGGCGTGGACATGACGCCGGAGATGCTCAGCAAGGCCCGTCGCAATCTGGCGGCGTATCGGGCGCGCAGCGGACTGGACAACGTCGAGTTCCGTCTGGGCGAGATTGAGCATCTGCCGGTCGCGGATGCGAGCGTCGACGTGCTGATCTCGAATTGTGTGCTGAACCTCTCGCCCGACAAGCCGCAGGTTTGGCGCGAGATCGCGCGGGTGCTGAAGCCTGGCGGGCGCGTCGCGATCTCCGATCTGGCGCTGCTTCGCCCGCTTCCGCAGCAGGTCCGCGAAATGGTCGAAGCGCTGGTGGGTTGCATCGCCGGCGCGGTGCTGGTCGAGGAGACCGAGGCAATGATGCGGGCCGTTGGCTTGCGCGACATCCGTTTGACGCACAAGCCGGGCTATGTCGAGGCGCTCCGCCAGATGCAGGACCCGCTCTATCGGCGAATCATCGAGAAGCTGCCTGTTGGAACGAACCCAGCGGATTTCATCACGAGCCTGGACATCGCCGCGCAAAGGCCGGGCGCGTAGCCGCGATTTGTCTGACGCGTCAGACGCTGGCGCCCTGGCGCACGGCCCGGCGAATCAGCGCGACGGCGCCGCCGGCTTGCGGCCGACGATCCAGAAGTTGTCGCTCAGGGCGTTGGCACGCAGGGCGCCGATTTCAAAACCGCTCGCGGTAAGCAGGCGGCCGAGTGTCGCCGGAGTGAAATACTGCAGGTGCTCCGGCCAGCGATAGCCTGACCAGCGCCGGCCGAGGATGCGGCGCAATGTGCTGCCGTAGTTCGGCACTTTGTGAGCGCAGACTCCGCCCGCCCGCAGCAGATCGTGCATTCTCTGCAAGGTCTGCAGCGGACGCGGCTCATGTTCGAGGTAGCTGACGGAAACGACCACGTCGAAGCTGCCCGAGGTGAACTGTGACTCGTCCAGGCGGCCGTGCCGGATGGCCGTCGGCGGCAGGCGGCGAAGTGCACGCGTCACCATGTTGGCCGAGCTCTCAACGCCGGCAACGTCGAAGCCCTGCCGAGCGGCGAGCGCCAGCAGCCGTCCGTCGCCGCAACCGACGTCCAGCATGCGGCCGGGCGAAGTGTGCCGCCGGATGAAGCGTAGCGCTCGGCCTTCGCGGCTGGGCTTGAGCCAGAGGACGCCCAGCGTCCAGGCGCGCATAAACGGGCTGCGCAGCCAGCGTTCGCGGCGCTGCCGGTTAAAAGATGCGGTCCACTCGAACGCCGTGTCGATCGCCTCGTGCGACGGGTATTCGGGAAGGTAGGCCAGGCCGCAGGAAGCGCACTCGACGAGTCGCCACTGCCCGTGCCGCATCACTTCCGATGAAGACTCTGACGCGCAAAGCGGGCACGCGCGGCTGAGGACGGTTCCGTTTGAATGTGACTTGGGCGAATTTGCCGCAGTCATGGGCCCATCCTTGATCGGTGCTTCGCGGCCGGCTCCGAATCATGAAGCGCTGCTGCGCGCCGGCTCAAGCGAGGCTGGGCGTCCACAGCCGTCCGTCGCACCGAACACGATGATCTTCGTGCCGCACACCGCACTGCGGGTGTGGCGTGCTAGCGACGGCAACTCAGGTCGTGCAGACGGCGCGTGGAGTTAAGGCAACTCAGGTCCCGCAGGCGGCGTGCATCGCCGCCCTGAAAACAACGAACCCGCCGAGGCAAGGTTGCTTCGGCGGGTTCAGGATCTTCGGCTGCGGTGTTGCAGCCACGCTAGCTGCACTACCGCAGCCGTCTACTTCCTATTTGCACGGATCACCTCCTTAACGACGGGCCAACCTCCCGACCACCCACAGGCGGCCGGGCTTGATCCCGTCCGCCGGCCGTCGCCAGCGGACACACAGGCGCGAGCGCCCGGAGAGCTGCAAACTCGCCTGCTGCCTTCGGCCAACGCTTTGAAAGCCGCGGCTCGAGCTCACATGCTCTCAATAGGAGTGTAGCTTACGCAGCGCGCGAGTCAATCCGAGTTCGAGCTCGCCAACCTCAATTTTCGGACGAGGCGCCCGGAGCTTCGCCACGCGAGATCCAGCCGGTCGCTGGACCGCACCTCGCCGCTCTACTCGAGCAGCGCGTCTCAACACGCACCGCGCCGTTCTCCCGCCGTTCACCCGCGAATTCGCGGCTGATCCACCGCTCGGCGGCGCTCAGGATCGGCAGCACGACGAGAACGCGGCGCAGGTTCGGCCGGCTTGAGCTGCAGCGCGTCCGCGTCGTCCGTCGCCATCTGATTGGCCTGATCCGGCATCATCGCGCCTCCGCCCGAAGTGGGCCGCGTCGCGGGCGCGGCGGCGGCAGGTTGCGACTTCGGCGGCGTGCTGCGGCAGGCGCTGCAACAAAGGCCGATCGTGACCAACGCGACGAACAGCATGGTCTTTCGCATTTGGATCCTCTGCGCGCGAGCTGCCGCGGGCCGGGCTCAACGCGAATGAACATGGGTCGAACGAACGACACCTGCGGGCCAACTGACCCGCGCGACGAAAACGCCCGGCGAGCAGGAAACGGCCGCTCAAGCGATCGACGCGAGCGTCAGCCGCGGCTCCACCAGACCAGCGCCGCGAAAAAACCCGCCAGCGCCAGCAGCATCGCCGCCGCAAATCGGGCCGCGGCCCGCGAATCCGAGTGGCTCCGCAGCGCGGTCTGTCGCGTCGGTGCGGCAACGACGTCGCCGTCGCCATACTGCACCTGCACGATCAGGAGCTGCGTCTGGAAATCCGAAAAGCCCAGCCGCCGGCCCTCGTCGAGGATCTCCTGTCGCCGCGAATAGCGCAGCAGCCCGTCTTCGAGGCAGGCCCCGATCAGCCTCCGCATCTGGCGGATGCGATCGTCGCCGGCGGGCACCGGAGCGGCGTGCTCGGCCTGAAGCTGCGGGTCGCGCAGCGCGGCGTACGCGATGTGCAGATCCTCGAGCGCGCGGCGAGTCTGGGCGTGTTGCGCCGGGTCGTCGAGCTGACGCAGCAGCCGCTCGCGCGCGGTGAAGAATCGCCGCGAAATCTCCGCTGGGTCGTAGCGACCGGGCGTCAGCCCCAGAATTGAGAAGTAGTCGCGTGGCATTGCCGGCCTTTGCCTACGAGTCACTTTAACCATAGCCGCGAAAGCTCCAAAGGCAATCCAAGTCCGATAGATGCGGCGGGCTTCTCGCGCAACGGGGCAATTCAGATTTGCCCCGGATACAGACTCGACGGCGTCCGACCCGCGCCGCAAGCAAAGCCACCACCGCGGCGCCCTTCCTGGCGGCCGTGAGCGCCGTGCGGCTCCGGTGGCCTTGACCGGTCGCGAAGCAGCGCTCCGACACGTAGAATTCTTCCGCCGCGGTCGGCGGTCGTTCGAACCCGCGGTACGAAGGGAAACGGTGTGACGCGTTCGGCTGCGCAGATCCGCGCTGAGTTTGTCGAGTTCTTTCGTGCCCGGGGCCACACGATCGTGGACGGCTCGCCGGTCGTGCCGCACGACGACCCGACGCTGCTGTTCACCAACGCCGGCATGAACCAGTTCAAGCCGCTCTTCCTGGGCACCGCCGACCGCAGCAGCGAGTTCGGGCGGCTGCGCCGCGCCGCCAACTCGCAGCCGTGCATCCGCGCCGGCGGCAAGCACAACGATCTCGACGACGTCGGGCACGACACGTATCACCACACGTTTTTCGAGATGCTCGGCAACTGGTCGTTTGGCGACTACTTCAAGCGCGAGGCGATCACATGGGCCTGGGAGCTGCTCACGCAGGTTTGGGGGCTGGATCGCTCACGCTTGCATGCGACTTATTTTCAAGGCGACCCCGCCGAAGGGCTTGAGCCGGATCACGAAGCGCGCCAGCTTTGGGCCCAGATCGCTGGCTTGCCGCCGGAGCACATTCATCCCGGCAATAAGAAGGACAACTTTTGGGAGATGGGCGAGACCGGTCCGTGCGGCCCGTGCAGCGAGGTGCACATCGACCTCACGCCTGACAAGTGCGGCGCCAAGCTGGTGAACACGGGCGACGCGCGCGTCATGGAAGTCTGGAACCTGGTTTTCATCCAGTACAACCGCGGGCCCGACGGCCTGCTCACGCCGCTGCCCGACAAGCACGTCGACACCGGCATGGGCTTCGAACGCATTTGCGCCGTGGTCCAGGGCAAACGCAGCAACTACGACACCGACATCTTCGCGCCGCTCTTCAACGCCATCCGCGAAGTCACCGGCGCACCGGCATACGGTGGATTGCTCGAATCTCCCGATTTGGCAGCACCCGCCGCGCCGCGCGCGGATGTCATGCGCGACGTGGCCTATCGCGTGATCGCCGATCACATCCGCACGCTGACCTTTGCGCTGGCCGACGGAGCGATCCCCGACAAAGAAGGCCGCGGCTACGTGCTGCGCCGCATCCTCCGCCGCGCCGTGCGCTACGGCTGGCAGCACCTGGGCATGCGCGAGCCTTTCCTCTCACGCCTGGCGCCCGCGGTCGTAGCGCTGCTGGGCGACGCTTTTCCGCACCTGCGCGGCGGACCGCGGCTGGTCGCCGGCCGGCCGGCGCCCGCGGTCGAATTGTCGCGCGTCGTGGAGCTGATTCACGACGAGGAGCAGTCCTTCGGCCGCACGCTCGAACGCGGCATCGCGCTGTTCGAAGACGCCGCGGTGCAGGCGCTGCGCGAGCATCACGGCGAGCTGCGCGGCTCAGACGCGTTCAAGCTGCACGATACCTTTGGCTTCCCGATCGACCTGACGCAGATCATGGCCAGCGAGCGCGGTTTGCGGGTCGATATCGGCGAGTACGAGCGCCTGATGGAGGACGCCCGCGAGCGTGCCCGCGCCGGCGGGAAGACGCACGCCGGCGCCGAGGTGCCCAGCGAGCTGCTGACCGGCCTGCCGCCGACCGACGATTCGCCCAAACACAGCGCCGATCTGTTCGTTGCGCCGCTCTGCGCGATCGTGCGGACCGAGCCGGGCCAGCGGCCCGAGCTGCTGCGAAGCGGCGCGATCGAGCCCGGCGCGCGGGCGGCGCTGATCTTCGAACAGACCTGCTTTTACGCCGAGCAGGGCGAGCAGGTCGGCGATCGCGGCGAGATCAGCGGCGCTTCGCTGCGCTTCGATGTCGAGAGCACGCAGCGCGTCGGCGAAATCGTCCTGCATCACGGCACGCTCGTGCAGGGCCGCCTGAGCATCGGCCAGGAGTACGAGCAACGCGTGCACGCCGATCGCGCCAGCATCCGCCGCAACCACACCGCCACGCACGTGCTCAACTGGGCCCTGCGCGAGACGCTCGGCGAGCATGTGCAGCAGAAGGGCTCGCTGGTCGATGCCGACAAGACGCGCTTCGACTTCTCGCACCCCAAGCCGCTCACCTTGGCCGAGATTGAGCAGATCGAGTCCCGCTGCGCCGAGCAGATCCAGCGAGATCTGCGGGTCGATGCACAGCTTCGGCCGCATGCCGAGGCCCTGCGGATTAACGGCCTGCGCGCCGTCTTCGGCGAGAAATACCCCGACCAGGTGCGCGTCGTCTCGATCGGCGCTTCGGTCGCCGAGCTCGTACGCGACCCGACCAATGCCGCCTGGCGCGGCTTCTCGATCGAGTTCTGCGGCGGCACGCACGTCAGATCGACCGGCGAAATCGGGAGCTTCACGCTCATCAGCGAAGAGGCGATCGCCAAGGGCGTGCGGCGGGTCGTCGGCGTCAGCGGCGATGCGGCCCGCCTGACCGCGGAGCTCGGCCAGGCGCTGCTCTCGCAGGCGCGCCAGGCGCCGAACTCGCCGGAGTCGCTCGCGGCGCGCGTTGCGGAGCTTCAACAGGCTCTGCAGGAGACCTCGCTGACGCTGCGGCACCGCATCGCGCTGCGCGAGCTGCTGGCGCAGCTCCAGGAATCGGCCAAGAAATCGCAGCGTGCCGCGAACGCCGCATCTGCCGGCCAGGTCCGCGCGCACGCTCTGAGGCTGCTGGATTCGGCCGAGCGCGTCGGCGGCGTGACGCTGCTGGTCGCGACGCTGCCCGATACGCCGGTCGATCAGCTCAAGCAGGCGGCCGACGCCCTCAAGCAGAAAGCTGGCTCGGCGGCGCTGCTGCTGGCCAGCGTCGACACTTCCAGTGAGAGAGTCACGCTTCTGGCCGCCGTCAGCGATGATCTGATCCGTCGCGGCGTGAAAGCGGGCGACTGGGTCAAGGCCGTCGCGACCCTGGTCGATGGCGGCGGCGGCGGCCCGCCCAGCATGGCCCAGGCCGGCGGAAAGAATCCGCAGAAGCTGCCGGAAGCACTGGCTGCCGCGCGGCAATGGATCAACGAACGACTGAAGTAGATCCGCATGGCCAGTCCGAATACGTTACTCAGCGGAACGGCGCAGATCGCGAGTACGCACAGATGAGCACATCCGAGCGCGTCACGCTGGCCCGCCTGCAGGCGCTCAAATCCACCGGCCGCAAGTTTGCCATGCTGACCGCGTATGACTTTCCCACTGCCGCCGCCGCCCAAGCCGCCGGCGTGCAATCGCTGCTCATCGGCGACTCGATGGGCACCGTGCTGCTCGGCCAGCCGAACACGCGCGGCGTGCCGCTCGAGCTGATGATCACGCTCGGCCGCGCCGTGCGCGCCGCCGCCCCAAGCGTCTTCCTCATCGGCGACCTGCCGTACGAATCGCTCTCGCGCGGGCCCGCGGTCGCATGCGACGCGGCCCGGCGTTTCGTGCAGGAGGCCGGCTGCGACGCCGTGAAGCTCGAAACTGCCGACGATCAGGCCGACCTGGTCGCGGCGCTGCACGCCGAAAAATTCTGCACAATCGCCCACCTGGGCCTGCGCCCGCAATCGATCGACACGCCGGACGGCTACCGCGCCCAGGCCCGCGACGCCGCCGCGATCGCCGAGCTGGTGCAATCCGCGCGGCGGATGGTGGCGGCCGGCGCGAGCATGCTCTTGCTCGAGGCCGTGCCGCCCGAGGCTGCGCGGGCCGTGCTCGCCGCGACCAGCGTGCCGCTCGTCGGCTGCGGCGCCGGGCCGGATTGCGACGGGCACGTGGTCGTGACGCAGGACATGCTTGGCATCGGTTCGGCCAAAGTGCCGCGCTTCGTGCCGCTGCTCGCCAGCCTTGGCCCGCAGATCGAAGATGCCATGCGCCGCTACGTCGCCCAGATCGAATCTGGCGCCTATCCCGCCCCGCAGCACTGCTATGGCATGCGGCGTGAACCGGCCGCGACCGGCGGCTCGTGAGCAGCCCGGCTCCGCCGCAGCGTTGCCCCGCTTGTGATCTGCCGCCGCGCGTTGCATTGCGGTTGCCTTCCGGCATTCCGCTGCTGCGTTGCCCGCGCTGCCGGTTGTGCTGGTGGCGCTGGGAGGCGTTCGACCCGGCCGCGTTTTACGATCGTGACTACTTTCAATCCGCGCAGGTGCCGCGCGGCTACGACGACTACGCCGCGTTGGAGCCGGGCATTCGCCGCACGGCCCGCGTTCGACTGGCGCGCATCCGGGCGCTGCGCGCCGAAAGCGGCGGCGTTGGCGTCATGCCGCGAATCACCAGGCCTTCGCTCTATGAAATCGGCTGCGGCACCGGGCTGTTTCTCGACGAGGCGCGGCGTGCGGGCTGGAGCGTCGCCGGGCTGGAGGTCAGCCCATTCGCCGCGCAGCAGGCGGCCTCGCGCGGGCTGGACGTGCAGTGTGCCCCGATCGATGCCGCGCGGCCCGCCGGCCGCTTTGATTGCGTCGCGCTTTGGGACGTGATCGAGCATCTCG
>CAZHTF010000003.1:12706-61247 GCA_964535305.1 uncultured Planctomycetales bacterium
CTGCGGATCGCCGCCGACCTGCTCGCGCCCGGCGGGCTGCTGGCGCTTTCGACCGGCGATGTCACCTCGTTGTGCGCACGGCTGAGCGGCCCGGCCTGGCACTTGTTCAACCTGCCTGAGCACCTGTTCTTCTTTTCGCCAGAAGCGCTACGCCGCCTGCTGCGCGGCTGCGGAATGCGCGTGACGCGCGTGACGCGCGAGTGGCAGTGGGTGCCGGCGGCGTACCTGCTCGAACGCGTCTTCAAGCGCATCCCCGCCGTCGGCAGGGCCGCACGCGCCAGCCTGCTTTCGCGGCTGGTGCTGCCGGCGACACTCTTGGATGTGATCGGCGTCTACGCGCGGCGTGAGCGGAGCTAGCGTTTCTCCCGCTTGGCCTGCACGAATTTCGCGATGTCCGTCGCGCTGCGCGTGTTCAGCACATCGTCGCGCAGCAGCCCGGCGCGGCGCGCCGTGGAAACGCCGAACTGCATCTGGTCGAGCTGCTCGATCGAGTGCGAATCCGTGTTGATCGAAATTGTCGCGCCCAGGGCCCGCGCGGCGCGGGCGTGCTGGTCTTTCAGATCCAGGCGATAGCTCGACGCGTTGATCTCCAGCGCCGTGCCGGTCGTGGCGGCCTTGCGCGCCAGGGCCTCGACATCGATCGGCATCGCCTCGCGCTTTCCGATCAGCCGCCCGGTGGGGTGCGCGATCAGGTTGACATACGGGCTGTCCATCGCGGCCAACACGCGGGTCGTGTTCGCGTCGCGGTCCTGGCTCATGCCGCTGTGCAGCGAAGCCACCACCCAATCCAGCTCCGCCAGCAGCTCGTCGGGATAGTCGAGCTTACCTTCAGCCAGGATGTCGACCTCCGCCCCGATCCAGAGGGTGAAACCGTTGACGCTCTTGGCAAGTTTGCGCACCTCGCGGATGTGCTGCCGGAGGCGATCTGGCTTCAACCCGTTGGCGATCACGCTGCTCTGCGAGTGATCCGTAATGCAGATGAACTGGTAGCCGCGGGCGCGCGCCGCCTCCAGCATTTCCTCGACGCGATTGTGACCGTCGCTGGCGATCGTGTGCATGTGCAGGTCGCCGCGAATGTCGCCCAGCGTCAGCAAATCGCTGGGCGTCTGCTTCAGCTCGAATTCGCCGCGATCCTCGCGCAATTCGGGCGGAATCCAGGGCAGGCCCAGCGCGGCGTAAATGTCCTCTTCGCGGCGCGACGCGATCACCCGCTGCCCCTCACTGAGCGCATACTCATTCAGGCTCCAGCCTCGCTTCCCCGCCAGCTCGCGCAGGCGGACATTGTGCGCCTTGCTCCCGGTGAAATACTGCCACGCCGCCCCGAAGGATTCCTCCGGCACGGCCCGCAGATCGACCTGAATCTGCCGCTCCTTGCCGCAGCCCACCAGCACCGAGCCCTTGGTGTCGCCGCTGGCCAGCACCTTTTCGACGATCGAGGTGCTCGTGAAGCGTCGGATGACCTCGGCTGCATTGTCGGCAATGCAGAGCAGATCCAGATCGCCGACCGTCTCCGCACCACGCCGCAGCGATCCGGCGTGCTCGACGCGCCGCACGCCCTGGATACCGGCGACGGCGCGGCGGATCAGGTCTGCGATTGGCCAGGCCACGCCCAGCCGCGTGCGGCCCGCCGAGCGCTGCAGAAACTCGATTCCCTGCCGCAGCTGCTCGACGCTCTTCTCACCCAGACCTCGTACACCCGCGAGCTTACCAGCCGTGATGGCGGCCGAGAGATCGGCCACGCTGGTGATGCCGCGCTCGCGCCACAGCAGCGCTGCCTTCTTGGGTCCCAGTCCCTGAATCTCCAGCAGGCCCAGCAGCGATTCGGGCACGGATTGCAGCAGCTGCTCGCGCAGCGCCAGCTTGCCGGTCTCGAGCAGCTCACGGATCTTCGCCGCGGACGCCTTGCCCACGCCCGCCAGCTTGTCCAGCTCGCCGCGGGCAGCCACGTCGCGCAGCTCGAGCGTCAGATCTTCGATCGAACGCGCCACGCGCCGGTACGAGTTGACGCGAAATGAATCCTCGCCGCCAATTTCCATCAAGTCGGCGACCTGCGCGAAGACGCGAGCGACCTCGGCATTCGTCATTCCAGCCTCCGCGCAAATCCTAGTCGCCGGCGCCGCGCGTGTCGCGATCATCGCCGCGCCGCGCGCCACCGCGATATAGTCGTTATCGGGGGATGCGAGGGAATGCGTTGAGCGTTTCGCGCCCATCCGCTTCGCTCGGGCCAGCGCGCGTCTGCTGCTGCGCGGCCTGGCTGATCGTCGCTGGCGCCGCGCTGCCCGCCCGGGCGCAGGACGAGCTCGTGCCACTGCGAGCTTGGGACTTGCCGCGCAACCTTGAGTGGACCCGCCTGGAGCGCGACGGGCCATCAACCCAACTCTGGATCGGCATGGACAGCGGCGAAATCCGCGTGCTCACGCTCGACGATCCGCCCGCGCCGAACCCCGCCGCGCGAGCGCCAGCGGACGCGCCGACTGCCAATGATGAGGAATCGCTTGTTTTCAAGCCAGGCGTCACGCTCGCCGCAGGGCACAGCGCCACGCCGACGGGCCGCGTGTATTACGCCATCGAGCGCTTCGCGGTGACAGCGCTGGCCTGGCGCTCGCCGCCTGCGGCGGCCGCGCGGCGCCTGCAGCGGCTCTGGACCAGCGGTGAGGCGCCTGAGGACTTCCAGAATTCGCAGGACGACCCGGAACGCTTTTCGCGCGTCGTCGCGGCGCACGCCAGCGATGCCGGGCTGTTGCTGATCCGCTCCGACGGCCGAACGGCGCTTCTAGCACTCGAAGATGGCCGGCTGCGCGCGCAGGCGTCCCTGAGCCGGCCCAGCGAAGCATACTGGCACGTCGGCGCGGGCGGCGCGGCAATGCAATTCGCGTCCGCGGGCACGCATCACTGCGCGTGGCTCGATTGGCCGGATCGTCCCGACATCCGCACGCTTTCGCTCGGATCGCAGCGGCCGATTTTCAGCGCCCTGACTGCCGCCGGCCTGCTGGTCGCGTGGAGCGATCACGCCAAGCTGCTGACGCGCGCGGAGCGCTCAACCGCGGAGCTGCGCTGGAGCGGTGCGTCCACCGCGTCCGGCGTCGCGCTCGCGGAGAGTGCAGACGGCGGGACACTGCTGGTCAGCACGTCGGCGGGCGAGCTGCTCGCATTTGACCTGAAGCAGTGTGCGCGGGTCTGGGGGACATCCGTCGGCAGGTTGCACGCGCAGCCGCGGCTCCAGGTCGTCGACGACCTGCTGCTGATGAGCGATTAGCACTCTTTGCGTGCGCTCGATCTGACGACCGGCCAACTGCGCGCTCATACCGCGATCCCGGCCGGCGGCGCGCTGCTCTGTGCGGGCGTTCACGCCGGCGCGCTCTACGCGCTCTTGGATGGGCCGCAGTCGCCCGCTTCGACGCTGCCCGCTGCCACGCCGACCGACGCTCGCCTTCGCCGGATCGCGCTTCCGAGCCCGCTCGTCGGCGGCCTGACGCTCCACGCGTTTCAGCGCTCCGGTCCAGCGCGCTGCACATTTGCCGTGATCAAGCGCGAGCGGCTGCTGCTGATTGCGGGCGAGCGCCTGCACGCGTATAAGCTGCCGTGAAGCGCCGCGTCGCGCCCGGAGTATGCATGTCACGAACGCTGCATTTCAAACTGGTCGACGCCTTCGGCAACGCACCGCTCACTGGCAACCCGGCCGGCGTCGTTCTGGATGCAGACGACCTCGAACCGGCCCAGATGCAGGCCATCGCCCGCGAAGTCAACGCCAGCGAAACGGCCTTCGTCTTCGGCACGCACGACCTGCACCGCGGGTTGCGCATCCGCTGGTTCGCGCCCGGCGCCGAGGTCGACTTCTGCGGCCACGCCACGCTCGCCGCCGCGCACGCGCTGCACGAGAGTGGCGTGCTGCGGCGCAAGCCCGGCGAGCCCGAAGGCAGCGTCACATTCGAAGCCAAGTGCGGCCCGTTGCGGCTGCACGCCGAGCGCACGCAGCGCGACACGGCACTGCTCTGGTGGCTGCAGATGCCGACGCCCGTGCTCAAGCCCGACAACACCAACCCGATGCGCACCTGCGAGCTGCTGGGCTTGGCGCTGGACGATTTGGATTCCGGCATTCCGCCGATGCGCACGGGCGACAATGACCTGATCCTGATGGTCCGAAGCTGGCAGCGGTTGTACGAGGCACGCCCGGCGTTCGATGAACTGGCACGCTGGTCTGAGCGGCACAACATTCGCGGGTTTTGCCTTGCCACCACGAACACGCTCGACGACTCGACCCAGGTCGCGTCACGCTTCTTCGCGCCTGCGGTGGGTATCAATGAAGATCCGGTAACCGGCAGCGTACACGGCCCGCTCTGCGCGCTGCTGGTCGCCAATGAGCAGGTGCCGCTCGCCGACGGCAAAGCCGCGCTGCAGTGCATCCAGAGCCAGGCCGGCGGCCGGTCCGGGCTGGTGCGGGCGCTGGTCGAGCGTGTCGAGCACGGCTGGCGCGTCGCGATCGCCGGCCGCTGCTTTACGACCATCCGCGGCGATCTGCTGCTCTGAACGGCGCCGCTCGGGATGCGCCAGAGCAACCTTTGCTTTGACACTCGCGCGCCCCGCGCTATACTGCCCGACGGCGCATGGGACATTCCGTCAGGCCCGCAACCTTCGCCTTCCGGTTGCACAGTGGAGGTGTTTATGCGATCGCTCCGGCTCTCCTGCTTCGCCGGGTTCGTCTGCGGGTTCGTGCTGGCACTCTCCAGCACGGCCGCGGCGCAGGTCTCGCCGGAGGATTTCAGCACCGGGATTGAAGCGGCGGCCTGGGAGAAGTGGCAGGTCGCGCTGCGCGGCATCCTGGAGCGCAATCGCGAAGCGGCCGAGGCCGCCTTCGGCGAGCTGCTCGAGCTGAAGCCTTCGGCCCTGCGCATTGCGCTACTCGCGGAGCGCTCGGTCATGCGTTCCGACACGGGTGGGGCGGTGCTGATTCTTGAGCAGGACCTGGCTTCCAACGACCTGCAGGGCGCCGCCAAGAAAGTCGCCGAGCTGCTCGGCACGGGCCGCGAGCAGATGAACCAGGCCGACGACGGTTGGTATTTCGCCTCCGTCGGTCGCTTTGACGTTGCAGACGCGAACTTTCGCGCACTGGCCGACTCCAAGCCCGACGCGGTTGCGCTGCTGGAGTTCGCCGATCGCGTGCGTCGCCGGCAGGAGATGCTGCTGCAGCTCTCAACGCACCCGCAGATGGGTGAATCTGCCCGCTCGATCATGCGGCTGCTTGCCGAGGGTGAGCGCCTGATCAAGGCCGACCCGCGGCGAATCGAGGATCACCTCGGCCGGCTCTCCGGACCGCCGCGCGCCTTCGAGAATAGCCTTGCCTGGCTGAAAGAGAGCGGCGAATATGCGGTTCCGTTCGTGCTGAAGGCGCTGCGCGATCCGGATCGCAGGTCGCAGATCCCGGCGCTCCTGCGGGCGCTGCCGATGATCGGTCGCTCGGCGCTGAACCCGCTGGTCGCGTCGCTGCGCATGAGCGACCAGACCGCGCTGCGCTCGGTCGTGACTGTGCTGGGCGAAATTGGCTACCTGCAGGCCGTTCCATATCTATTGAAGATCAAGCAGGCCGGAACCGCACCGACAACCGTGGTCGCCGCGGTCGACGAGGCGCTCCTGGCGCTCACGCGCCGCGGCGTACGCATGGACGGCATGACCAATGCGGCCCAGGCGTTCGCTTGGCTGGCGCAGGCGTATTACAACAACGACGCCGCTCTGGCGGCCGACCCGCGGCTGGATCGCGCCAATGTCTGGTATTGGCGAAACGACCTGCTGGTCAACACCGAGGTGCCCACCGCGATTTTCGATGAGATCATGGCGATGCGCGCCGCCGAAGAGGCCCTGCTGCTCGACCCGAATCTCAAGCCGGCACTGGCCACCTGGCTGGCGGCAAACTTCCGCCGCGAAGCGCAGCTCGGCGATCAGGAAGACGCGACACGTCCGCTGAATTATCCGAGCGCCGCGTATTTCGCGCAGTCTGCCGGTCCGGATTACTGCCTGATGGCCCTGGCAAAAGCGGTGGACGATCGTGACTCGGCCGTGGCGCTCGGCCTGATCGAGGCTTTGCGAAAGACGGCCGGGCCCGCGAGCCTGGTCGCGTCCGCCGATGGTCGCCCGGCGCTGGCTGAGGCGCTTTCGTTCCCGGATCGCATGGTGCGCGTGCGGGCGGCATTGGCGCTGGCCGCGGCGCTGCCCAAGCAGGCGTTCTTCAACATGCAGTCGCTCATGCCGGCGCTGAACGAGGCCCTCACGCTGCACGCCGAGGCCCGCGGGGCGCTGCTGGTCGAGCCGGACGAGACCGTCGCGAACGAGGTGGCCGCGGTGCTGCGCGGCGATGGATTTGAAGTATTGATCGATGCGAAGCTCTTCGCGGGTCTGGACAAGGCCCGCAGTTCGCAGGCTGGTGCAGACTTCATCTTCCTGTCGCAAAACATCAGTGATCCGGGATTGGGCGACGCGCTGCGCAGCTTGCGGGACGAGCCACGTTTCGCCGCTACGCCTGTCGTGCTGCTGGCTTCCGCTGGCCGTTCCGCCGGGACGGCCGCGCTGTCCCGCGCGGATCGGCGGTTGGCGGTGGTCGACCCGGCCGACGGGCCGGACGCGATTCGCGCCGCGATGGCCCGCGTAGCCAAGTCTGCCGGCGCCGCGCCGCTTTCGCCCGAGACCGGCTTGTCGATCGCGCTCGAAGCCAGCGAAGTGCTGCGCGGCCTCGCGGGCAATCCGCTGGTGAACCTGGCGGATGCACAGCGCACGCTGATTGAGACGCTCAAGGCCGCCGACGCGAATCTGCGCGTCTCCGCCGCCCGCACGTTGGCGCACGTCGCCAGCCGCGACGCGCAGGCCGCGATTGCCGCGATCGCGCTGGACGAAAGAACGCCCGAGCCGACGCGCGTGGCCATGTTCGACGCGCTTGCCTTGGCCGCCAAGCAGAATGCCAACCTGCTCGACGAGGCCACCGTGACACGCGTCACCGACATCGCCGAGAGCGATGGCAACATGGTGATCCGCGCCGCGGCGTCGCAGGCCCTGGGTGCACTGAACCTGCCCGGCAACCCGGCCAGCCAGATCATCCGCAACCAGCACGGCGAGTAAGGAGCACTCGAATGCTGTTGATCGCATCAATCCTGTCGCTGTGGCTGCTGGCGGATCCGCCGACGGCGCATGTCGACGTTGGGCAGGGGCCCGAGCTATCGGCCAGCGGCTCGGCCTGGGAAGTCGAGCTGAAGTTCGAAGACCCGCAGCGTATCGACGTGCTGGTCGGCGGACGCAGCGAGACCTATTGGTATGTGGTCTACACCGCCGTCAATGTCAGCAGCGGCACGCAGCGCTTTCAGCCGAGCTTTCAGATCGTCACCGAGAACCTGCGCGTACACGACGCCGACATGGGCATCTCGCCTCACGTGTTCGACGCGATCCGCGAGCGGCACCGCATGACGCATCCGTACCTGGTCTCGCCAACGCAGGCGATCGGCGAGCTGCGCGTCGGCGACGACTACGCCCGAGAATCCGTCGCGATCTGGCGGCAGATCGACCTGACGGTGAACAACTTCACGCTGTACGCCGCCGGGCTGAGCGGCGAGACGAGATTGGTGCGAAACCCTGCCTATACGCCAAAGCCCAGGCCGGCCGGCTCCGCAGCAGGCGCGACCGCCGGTGCGGTGGGCGCCGCCAAGGCCTCGAATCCTGACGACCCGCCGCGATTTTTCACGCTTCGCAAAACGCTGGAAGTTCGCTATACTCTCTCGGCTTCGCCGCCTTCACGCGAGACAATCGCGCCGCGGCGGTTGGGCGTTCGATGGGTGATGCGCTAGGTTGCGGCAGCCCTAACTTTTTTCCCGTACGGTGGTTGGATTATGGCGCATAAAAAAGGTCAGGGCTCGACACGCAACGGACGCGACAGCAATCCGCAGTTCCTCGGCGTCAAGCTGTACGGCGGTCAGGCCGCGCAGATCGGCTCGATCATCGTGCGGCAGCGCGGCACGCCCTTCAAGCCCGGCCGCAACGTCGGTCGCGGGCGCGACGATACGTTGTTCGCCTTGGCGGACGGCGTCGTGCAGTTCCGCGGCCGGCTGGTCTCGGTCATTCCGGCCAGCGCCGAATAGCCAATCCCGTTCTGATCGCAGATGGACGGCCGCGCCGTAGTCGGCCTGAGGATCTCCGCGCTCAGACGTTCGCACGCTGGCCCGGATGCTGCCCCGGGCCGCGCGCATCTGACGATCCGCGAGATCGTTCGCACATTTCAAACGCGGCGCGGCAATCCGCGCTTCGCAAATCGCATTCAGCGCGCGCGCCCTTGCGGACGCATGCGCGCCGCTTGATCATGCGCGCATGTTGCGAGCGGGTTGGCGCGTTTTCACGCAATCATTGGGGCGGGCAGCGCGGCAGCCACGCGAGCTCGACGCCCCGCGGCGCGCCGCGCTCGCCGCGTTGTCGACGCTGCTGCTGATCACGCTCGGCGGCTGCGCTTCCTGGGACTTTCAGCGCATCAAGCTCGGACAGAAGCCCGAGGAATATCAACGCGTCTTGCCAGCCGAGCAGTCGCGCCGCACCGACCTTGGCCTGTGCAGTTACACGCGCGATCGGCTCGGGCGCATCGACGCGATCGTGATCCTCGTCTCGCAAGATCGCCGTGTGGCAGCGAAATTGCATGCCCTCTCCATCGACCGGAATCTGGGATTGACGCGGCAGCGCGGCTACCGGCTGTCGGCAGAGCTGGACCCGCAGGTGGCGCGGCTCGGGTCTACCGGTCCGGTGGATGCGCTGCGTGCCATGCTCGTGGACCTCGCGGCCGCTGTGGAAGACCGCGACGCGCGTGACGCACATCGGCTTGTCGCCGCCGGTCTGTTGCGCGTCTTGACCGGCTGGACCGGCGCGGCGGACGTTGGTTTGAGCGCAGCGGACGCGGCGACATTGTTGGACCTTGCGCCGCCGGGCGGTGTCGCAAATCTGAGCGTGGATTCCGGCGGCGTGTATCGCTACAGCTACGAGCAGGGCACGACGCGCTAGCCGCGCCGTGACGTGCAACGCACCGCAGACGAAAATTCCCCCGCGCTGTGCGCGGGCTTGAGCGCCTCAAGAAAGACGTCGTCGGAGTATGCTGAAACAATCGGGCCCATGAGACCCTTCTTCGTCCCGTGGCAGAGCCGTTCGCGAAAGCCGCTGAGCGGCCCGGCGGGCGCGGCGGCGCGCGTCGCGGTCGGCGTGCGAAATCTCGCCGCGCCGCTGCTGGCGCGCTTCCCAGGCGCAATCTTCCTCCTCGCGGTCATCGCCACCTGCCTGCTTGTCTGGGTCACAGCGCTGCTCTGCCGCGCGGCGACCAGCGTGCAGGGGCCGCGGTTGCGTAGCGTGTCCGAGCTGGATCAAGCGCTGCAGGCCGCCGGGAACGCGATGCCGGGCTGGGCGGTCTGGCCGCTGCAGTTCCTGGTGCTGCGCGATTTGCTGGCGCTGGGCGGCATCGTCGGGTTCGTTTCCGTGCTGGCCATGTTCGCGATCTGGTGGGAGCGGAAAGTCTCCGCGCGCATCCAGTCGCGGCTCGGGCCGATGCGCGTCGGCGGCTGGCACGGCTGGTCGCAGTCGCTGGCCGACGGCCTGAAGCTGCTGTGCAAGGAAGACCTCGCGCCCGCCGGGGCTGACCGCGTGCTCTTTCGCCTGGCGCCATACTTTTCATTCGTCCCGGCGCTGGCGGCGTTCTTCGTGCTGCCGTTCGGCGTCTCCTGGGCCTTCCGCGATCTGGATGCGGCCCTGCTGCTGGTCCTGGCGCTGCTCGGGCTGGACATTCTCGGCGTCTTGCTGGCTGGTTGGGCCAGCAATAACAAGTGGAGCGTGTACGGCGCGATGCGCGAGGCCTGCCAAGTGATCTCGTATGAAATCCCGATGGGCCTCTCGCTGCTGGTGCCAATCATGGTGGTCGGCTCGCTGCGGCTCACGGAGTTCGCCGAGCACCAGGCCGGCGGCTGGTTCAACTGGCTCGCCTGGCACAGCCCCTGGACCTTCATCGCGACGCTGACGTACTTCACCGCATCGCTGGCGGCCTGCAAGCGGGCCCCGTTCGACCTGCCCGAGGCCGAGAGCGAGCTGGTCGCCGGGTACCACACCGAATACAGCGGCTTTCGCTGGTCGCTCTTTTTCTTCGCCGAATACGCCGCGATGTTCATTGTCAGCGGCGTGCTGGTGATCCTGTTTCTGGGCGCGTGGGATTCGCCGCTGGCTGGCTTGATGCCGGCTGAGTGGCAGCAGGACACGTCGTTGCACACGCAGTTGCTGGTTGGCGTGCTCTTCAGCGGGCCGCTGTGGTTCGTCGCCAAGTGCATGTTTCTCGTATACGTACAGATGTGGCTGCGCTGGACGCTGCCGCGGCTACGGATTGACCAGGTGCTCTACGTCGGCGTGCAGGTGCTGCTGCCGCTGGCGCTGCTGCTTGTGCTCGCCAGCGCCGCCTGGGAGCTGCTCACCAGCCGCGGCGATTGGCTCTCGGTGCTGGCGGGCTGGCTACGGGCCGTGCTCGCCACGCTGGGCGCCGTCGGCGTCGCGTGGTTCCTGCTGGTTTCGGCAGGCGGGTTTCAGCGACGGACCGAGCTGCCCGGAACGCTCGCCGTTCGGCGACCCTTGCGCGGAGGCTGAATTCGTCGTGAGTGCGGCAATGCTTGAAGCCCTGTTTTTCTACGTGCTCGCCAGCGTGCTGGCTGGCTCGGCGCTGGCAATCGTCTTCACGCGCGACATCGTGCGGGCCGCGACCTGGCTCTTTGGCGCGCTGCTGGCCGTCGCTGGGCTCTACGGCCTGCTCGCGGCGCAGTTCCTGATGGCCGTGCAACTGATCGTCTACGCCGGCGGAATCCTGATCCTGATTGTCTTCGGCGTGATGCTGACCGCGCGCGAGGTGCTGCAGCGGTCGTTGCCGCGCGGGCGCGAGGTCTTGCTGGCCGGTTCGATCGCGGTGTTGCTGTTTGTGACGCTCGCGGGCCTCTCATTGCGAGCGCTCGCCACGCCGCCGCTCGATCCGGCCGCCGCCCAGCCAGCGCCGACCGTTGCCGGTCTAGGGCATGCGTTTCTGACGAGCTATTGGGCGCAGTTTGAGCTGATCTCGCTGCTGCTGTTGGCGGTCATGATTGGGGCAGCCTACATGGCCCGGCCCGAATCCAGAGTTGAATGAGGCGTGCACGTGCTGGAAATCGGCCTGCAACATTACCTCGTGCTCTCGGCCCTGGTCTTCGCCAGCGGCGTCGCGATCATGGCGCTCAAACGCAACGCGATCGGAATGCTGATTGGCGTCGAACTGCTGCTGAACGCCGCAAACCTGAACTTTGTCGCCTGCGGCCGCTATCGTACCGCCGCCACGGACGGTCAGGTCATTGCAATCTTCGTCATCGTCTTGGCGGCCGCGGAAGCAGCCGTGGCCTTGGCGATCTTCCTGAACTTCTACAGCCTGCATGGCACGATCGACGTCGATCGTGGCGACACACTCAGCGGCTGAGCGCCGCACCGGAGCTTGCACGCGCAGATGACCGCCGCGGATCTCCTGCAACTGGTGCTGCTGATCGGCGTGCTGGCCCCACTGGCGAGCTTCGCGTTTCTCGCCTTCTTCGGTTCGCGGCTGGGCGCTGCGCGCCGCGCGCTGCACGCCGCGCATGCGTCCGCGCGCGAAGCGGAGCACGAAGCGCCGGCGGCGGGCGAGCCACTGGCCGGTTGGGTCGCGACCGGGGCGATCGCCGCGTCGCTGCTGTGCGCGATCATCGCGCTGGTGCAGTGGGCCGGACTGAATGCCGAGGCCCGCGCCCTGGCGTCGCGAAGCGCGGCGGAGCAGAGCCCGATCTGGCTGGTGCTGGGCGCGACGCAGGTCCGCGCCGGCATCAACCTAGACAGTTTGACGATCATCCTGTTCGTGATGGTGACGCTGACCGCCACGTGCATTCACGTGTTCAGCATCGGCTACATGCGGCGCGAGCCGCGCTTCGCGCGCTTCTTCGCGTATCTCTCGCTGTTCTGCTTTTCGATGCTGGGCCTGCTGGTCAGCCCGGATTTGCTGCTGATCTTCGTGTTCTGGGAGCTGGTCGGCGTATCGAGCTACCTGCTGATCGGCTTCTGGTTTGAGAAACGCTCCGCCAGCAATGCCGCGATCAAGGCCTTCGTCGTGAATCGCGTGGGCGACTTTGGCTTCATGATTGGTTTGGGGCTGTGCTTCACCTATCTTGGCACGCTCTCGCTGCACGAAATCGGCGCTGTCTTTCAGGCCGGCGCGCAAGTGGTCGCCAGCGAAGGCAGCCGGCTGGCGCCGACAATCTCGGGCGTCTCGTCGGCACAGACGGTGCAGGCGGCTGCTTTGTTTCAACACGATTTCCTGGGAATTTCGCTGGCGACCTGGCTGGGGCTTGGACTGTTTTGCGGGGCGATCGGCAAGAGCGCCCAGTTCCCGCTGCAGGTCTGGCTGCCGGATGCGATGGAAGGTCCGACGCCCGTTTCAGCCCTGATTCACGCCGCCACGATGGTCGCGGCGGGCGTGTACCTGGTGGGTCGCATTTTCGTAGTGCTGACGCCCGAAGCGCAGCTTGTGATCGCCTGGATCGGCTGCATCACGCTGACGATTGCAGCGCTGATGGCGATCGTGCAGACCGACATCAAGCGCGTGCTGGCGTATTCGACGCTCTCGCAACTGGGCTACATGATCTTCGGGCTGGGCGTCGGGGCGTGGGTCGGGGCGCTCTTCCACCTGCTCACACACGCGTTCTTCAAGGCGCTGCTGTTCCTGGGCGCCGGGCAGGTCATCGCCGGCACGCACCACGAGCAAGACCTGCGGAAAATGGGCGGCCTGGCGGGCAAGATGCCGCGGACCGCGGGCACCTTTCTGATCGCCGTGCTCGCGATCAGCGGTGCGGGCGTGCCCTGGACCGTCATCGGGCTGGGCGGGTTTTACAGCAAGGAAGAAATTCTCGCGGTCAGCCTCTTTCGCGTCGCGGCGCCAGCCGCCGCGAGCAACTCGCCGCAGGTCGGCTCTTCGCACGCAGCCGTGTCCGATTCCGCGGCGGAAGATTCGCAGGCCGCGGCGGGGCATTCGAACGGCCGGTCGGATCGGCACGCGACCAGCGATGGCCACGTAGGCGCTCACGCGCCCGCGGCGCCGCAAACGCCGCGGATTCCGTGGCTGCTGTACCTGCTGCCGCTGGCGATCGTGTATGTCACGCCGTTCTACATGGGCCGCTGCTTCGTGCTGGCGTTCCTGGGGCGGCCGCGCGATGCGCACGTGCAGCAGCACGCCCGCGAATCGCCGCTGATGGTCACGCCCTTGCTGGTGCTGGCGGCGATGACGCTGGTGAGCGGCTGGTTTCTGTTCCGCGATTATGTGGAATACGCGGCGCCGCGCGGCACGCTCGCGCCGCTGCTGAGCGGGCATGACGCCGCGGTGCACGCGGTCGCCGGCTCGCTGGCGCTGCATAGTGGGTTCGCGTGGCTGATCGGGCTGGGGGCGGCGTGGTGGCTGTATCGCGACGGGCTGGCGCGGGCCGAGCAGCTCCGCAGCCTGCCGCTGGTCCGCCCGCTGCACGCGCTGCTGGTAAGCAAGTTCTACTTCGACGAACTGTACGCGATTGTTTTTGTCGGCGGCGCCAAAGCGCTGGCATTCGTGTCGCGCGTCTTCGACAGCTTCGTGATCGACAAGCTCGCCGACGGCGCCGCCTACCTCACCGAGCGCATGGCGCGCTTCAGCGGCGTGGTGCTCGACCAGCTCGGCGTCGACGGCCTCGTGAACGGATTCGCCGCGCTGTGCGCCGCCTGCGGCGCGGGGCTGCGGCGCGTGCAGACCGGCATGATCCGCAACTACGTCACGCTCGCGGCCGCCGGCCTGCTGGCTGCGACATTGGCCCTGTGGAGCGCGCGGCTGGCGCTGCTGGTGATGTTGGCCGTCGTGATCACGCTGGCCTGGCCCGCCGCTTCGCGGCGCCCGCGGCCAGTCGCCGCCGCGCCGCGCGATCCCGCCTCGCTTGACCCCCTCGCGCGAAAGGCCGCGCCATGAACGAGAGCCACCTGCTCAGTTGGATCGTCTTCACGCCGCTGCTGGGAGCGCTGGCGCTGATCCCCGCGGTCGGCGCGCAGACCATCAAACGCATCGCGCTGCTGGCCACCTGCGTCACGTTCGCCCTCAGCCTGCTGTTGATCGCGCCATTCTGGAATGGGCAGCGCGGCACGCCGGGCGCGGCGTACGGCGACGTGCACTTTCAGCAGGTGATCCCCTGGATTCACACGGCGGATGGCTCGTTCCGCGTCGACTATCACGTGGGGGTCGACGGCCTGAGCATGCCGCTGGTGGTGCTCACGACGCTGATCACGCTGCTCTCGTGTGCCGCAAGCTGGAATTTCGAATCCTGGAAGACGCGCCGCGGGCTCAAGGGATACATGATCCTGCTGCTGCTGCTCGAGACCGGCATGCTGGGCGTGTTTGTCGCGATCGACTTCTTCTTGTTCTACATTTTCTGGGAAGTCATGCTGCTGCCGATGTACTTCCTGATCGGCGTGTGGGGCGGGCCGCGCAAGGAATACGCCGCGATCAAGTTCTTTCTCTACACGCTCGCCGGCAGCGTGCTGATGCTGGTGGCGATGTTGGCGTTCTACTTTTACCCCGCGGCCGCGGATCGCACCTTCAACCTGCTCGAGCTGGCCAACAACCCGCAGATTCAGGCCGTCTTCCGCGACCCGGCCACGCTCTTCCTGGGCTTCAAATTCTCGACCGCGATGTTCGTGCTGCTCTACATCGGCTTCGCCATCAAGGTGCCGGTTTTCCCGTTCCACACCTGGCTGCCCGATGCGCACGTCGAGGCGCCCACGCCCATCAGCATGATCCTGGCCGGTGTCCTGCTGAAGATGGGCGGCTACGGCTTGTTCCGCATCTGCTATCCGATTTTGCCCGACGCCGCCCAGGCGCTTTCGATCGCGCTCGGCTCGCTCGGCGTGATCAACATCCTCTACGGCGCGCTCTGCGCCATGGCGCAGGATGACTTCAAAAAGCTGGTCGCCTACAGCTCTATTTCGCACATGGGCTACGTGCTGCTCGGCATGGCGGCCATGACGCCCGCCGGCTTCCAGGGCGCCATGTTCCAGATGATCGCACACGGAATCTCCAGCCCGATGTGCTTCTTCCTGGTCGGCGTCATTTACGACCGCGTGCACCATCGTGAGATTGACCGCATGGGCGGCCTCTGGCTGCGCATGCCCGTGTACGGCTCGCTCGCTACGCTCGGATTCTTCGCCTCGCTGGGGCTGCCGGCGCTGTGCGGCTTCATCGGCGAAGTCTTCGCGATTCTCGGCACGTTTTCGTCCGGGCCGCGGGCGCTCGGGGCCTACGCCGCGCCGTTCGGCGTCTTGGCGGCCAGCGGCGCGATCCTGACTGCGGGCTACATTCTGTGGATGCTGCAGCGCGTGTACCTGGGCGCTGTGCGGCCCGAGTACGCGACCCTGAGCGATGCGTCCGGCCGCGAGCGCGCCATCCTCGCGCCGATGGCGCTGCTGGCGCTGCTGCTGGGCATCCTGCCGCAACAGATGCTGCTCGATTTTGTCAGCGGCACGCTCGGGCAGATTCTGACGCTGGCGCTGAGCTGATCGGAGCGCTGCAGTGCCGATCGCGTTTGACCCGGCCGTATTGAAAGACACGCGGAGCCGCGCTTGCATCTGACGCTCGCCAATTTCTGGCTGCCCGAAGCGATCACCTGGAGGCTGCTCGCGCCGGAGCTGGCCCTGATCGCCGCGATCGTCGCGCTGCTCGTGGCGCCGCTGGTTGTCGGCCGCGACCGGCGCACCTGCGTCGCGATCGCGCTGGGCGGCGCCGGCTCCGCGCTGGGTTTGGCACTGCTCGCGTTGCGCGAAGCGGCCGCGCCGACCGAGCTTTTTGCGGCGCCGCTGGATGTGGTCGGCACGTTTGGCCCAGGCGTGCTCGTGAGCGATGCGCTCAGCGCGTTCTTCCGCCTGTTCATCGCGGCCGGCCTGCTGGTGACGTTGGCGCTTTGGGCCCTGGCCGATGCGGCGGATGAGACCCACCCGATCGAATTCCTGGTGCTGCTTCTGGCCAGCGCCGTTGGCATGATGCTCATGTCCGGCGCTGTGAACCTGCTGCTGATGATCATCGCGATCGAATTGGCTTCGCTGCCCAGCTACCTGCTTGCCGCCTTTGATCGCAGACGCCGCAACGCGGCCGAGGCCGGCCTGAAATACGTCATGTTCGGCGCGACCTGCAGCGGGATCGCGATCTACGGCGTCAGCCTGTTGTTCGGCATGTTCGGCACGCTGCACGTTCCGACTCTGGTGGCGCGCATCGCAGAGGCGCCGCTCGATGCCGCGAACGCGACGCTGCTGGCATTGGCGCTGCTGGCCGTGTTCACTGGCATCGGCTTCAAGATTTCCGCCGTCCCGTTTCACACCTGGTGCCCGGACGTATTCGAAGGCGCCTCGATCAGCATCGCCACCTGGCTGAGCTTCGCCAGCAAGGGCGCCGGCGTCGTGCTGCTGCTGCGCCTGGTGCGCATCAGCGGCGAACCGCTGCCGAGCGACGGGTCGCTCGCGCTCGGGCTGGCCAGCGGCATCGCCGCCTTTGCGATCGTCACGTGCACGTTCGCAAATCTGGCCGCGTACCGGCAAACCAGCGTGCGGCGGCTGCTGGCGTACAGCTCGATTGCGCATGCGGGTTACATGTTGGCGGCGGCCGCGGTGGCCCTCGGTCCGGGCAGCGCTGCAGACGCCACGCTCAGCGCCGTCCTGCAATATCTGTTGGTCTACCTGCTGATGAACCTGGGTGCATTCGTCTGCCTGGCGCTGGTCGCGCTCGACAGCGGCAGCGAGCAGCTCGACGCATTCACCGGCCTGGGCTGGCGCGATGCGTCCGTCGCGCTCTCGATGACGCTCTGCCTGGTCTCGCTGATCGGCCTGCCGCCGCTGGGCGGGTTCATTGTGAAATGGTGGCTGATTTATGGCCTGGGCAGCGCCGCCAGCGGCCCGCTGAGCGCGGTGATGTGGACGCTGGTCTTCGCAGTCGTGATCAACACGGCGATCAGCCTGTTCTATTACGCCCGGATCGTGCGGCAGATGTACTTGCGCGGACAAGATCAGGCCGCGGCGCTGCGCGCGCCCTTTGCCGGCCGAGCATTGCTGCACGCCTGCGCCGTCCTCCTGCTGCTGACGGGCACGCTGCTGGCCCCCGGTCTGAAGCGCGAGGCGGATCGGGTGGTCGCCGCGCTTACCTCGCCAACGCCGCCGATATCGGTCGCGCGGCCATAGCAGCGCCCATGGCGCGGCACCCGTCGTTGCATTTGGCCCCAATAATTTGACTACTTGTGAGAGCGCGGCGCGTGCGGATGCGCGCCGCCCGGGGGAACGCCATGATGCGCTTCGACCGCGCGCGGCGCGCCGCAGTGTGCGCCTGCGTGGGCCTCTCACAACTGGCGAACGCGGTCGAGGCGGGCGTGCTGCAGCACCTGCCCGAGCCACCGACCGCGGCCCAGAACGCGGCGCTGGAATGGCAGCTCACCGGCGCCGCGGTTCCATTGATTCTCGCGCCGCACGCGTTCGGCACGGGCGTGCTGATTGATCGCGATTTGGTGCTGACCGCAGGCGATGTCGTCGCCGGCGTCTGCCCCGAACAACTTCAGGTGCTTTTCGAGCCGCCCGCGGGCTTCTTCTCCGATGCGGCCCAATGCGGCGACCTGCTCTCCGTGCGACAGATCGCGGTCGAGACACTGCCGTCCGGGCGCTTGGCGCTGCTAAAACTCGTGCGCAGCGACGCCGCCCCGACGCCATGTCACCCGTTGAGCGCCCATCGCGGTGCGCTGCCGCCGCGCATGCCGGTCTACCTCATCGGCCACGGCCACGACGCTCAGCGCCGGCATGTGTCGCAAGGTGCGCTGCTCTACGGCGTTTCAGACGGGCTGGCTGCACTGCACGGCGGGGTGCAACGCGAAGTGGTCCCCGGCGCGGCCGCGTTCGACGAAAACGGCTGCCTGGTCGGAATCGCCACAAACTGCGGCGCGGAGATGCTGGCGGGCGAGCAGCTTTGGCGCCGCGTTCGCGCATTGGGCGCGACCGTGCGCGGCTGCGGCGTGAATCTGCCGCGGCGCGCCGATGACCTGGGCGGCGCGGGATCGACCGACGATGCGCTCGCCCCTTTCGCCGCAGGCGCTGATCTGCCGAATTGGTCGCCCGCTGGCCCGGCCGCGGCAAGTGAATCGCCGCGCAAGACCCGCTTCGCCGCACCGACGCCACGCTTCGGGCCCGCGTCGATTGGTTCGACCAGTTCGAGCGCCGGACTGGGCCAGGCGGCGATCCCGCCGGATCGCGGCATCATCCCGTTCCCCGATTCTCCGCGCGATTCGTCCGTAGACACGACGCCGCGCGCCGCGTCCGGCGGCCCGGTTGACTTGTCGCCCGTGGCTGGCGTGGGCGTCGCCCAAGGAGCGTCGCCCGGCAGCGGCCCGCCGAGGCTCGGCGACATGCCGCCGATCGTCGCTGACGGCCTCGGCCCGCTCGACGGCGTAGAGTCCATCCCGCCGACGGTGCCCGAGCCGATGGCTGCGTGTCTGTGGTTCGCGACGTTGCTCATACTGGCCCGGAACGGTCGATGCGGTTTGACGTGACGCGCGCTCAGATTCGACGGACGCGCTGGTGCCCTCCAGTACATCCTGTGGCGCTCTGCTCGCGCGCAGCGGCGCATCATGGCCGCAGCAGAATCAGATTCCCCAGCGATTCGGCGGAGTACGCGTGGCCGCGCGCGCCGCTCCACGATGAGTATTCGCCCAGGCCCGCATCAAGTCGCGTGACGTTTACGCCCCAGATCGGACTGCGCACCGCGCCTTTCCCAAGCGAAGTCAACGGAATCGCCAGCTCGATCACCCACGCCTCGCGCCCGATGCGCGACGCGACCCGCGCGCCGGATTGCCATTCCACGCTCGCGCTGGTCGGCGGATCGGTCCGCGGGCCGCGCCGCGCCAGCAGCAGGCCGCTCGGTTTCACCTGGATGCAGAGCAGCTCGGATGCGTCGGTGTCGGCGCGGTTGGTTGGATTCAGCAGCAGCTCGACCAGGTCCTGACCCCAGGGGATCGCGCCGTCCAGCGGCACGACGTTGTCCGCCTTCCACGTCGGCGCTGCGCTGCGATCGAGCTCGCAGCGCACGGCGACATAGAACCACTCGTCGTCAAAACAGAAGCTGGCCTGCGTTTCGCGCGTCGGCCGCGGGCTGAGCACGCCGTCCGCGCCGCGCGTCTGGCCGCGCACCAGTTGAAAATCGCCGACCGTATTGCTCGAGCTGCGCAGCCACTCGTCCAGCACCGCGTCGATGACCGGCGCGTCCGCGACGAACAGGCAACTGCTGACCGCCAGCCGAGCCGTCAGCTCCGCAGCCGGTCCGCCGAGCTCGGGCTTGAGCATCAGGCGAAAGTCGGTGATGCCCTCCGGCGAGTGGCGCAAGCTATCCAGCGCAAGCTCGAGCCGCGCACGCTGCCGCGCGTTTGCCGCGGCCCGCAGCGGCGCCGCCTCCGCGAGCGCCAGGCCCGGCTGCGCGGCGCTCAGGCTCCAGCTCGCATTTAGGCCGGCGTCCGTGCGGTTGTCGACCGAGACCAGCGCCGCGGCGCGAAGCTGCTCGTCGCGCCGCTCGAGCCGTACGCCGCGCAGCGAGACTTGCACCTGCGCCGCTTGCGTCATCAGCCGTTCCCAATCGGCCAGGTTTGCCAGCCGCTGGCTCGCGGGCGTATCCGCGTCCGCGCTGGACAACTCGCGCAACACCAGGCTGCGCGCCAGCGTCGGCAGCTCCGGATTGCGCGACCAGCCAGTGTCGCGCACATCCAGCAGGTGCGAATCGCATGCCTCCAGACAGGCGAAGCCGACCACCTGCTGCGCCGTCCGCGTCGCCAGCAGCGACTTGCCGGCAGCGCTCAACATCGTCAGTAGCGCGTGGTCCTGTTGCCCGCGACGCAGGCGCTTCAGCCGCACCGTCGCCAACGGCCGCTCGCGAATGCCGAAGGGCGTGCCCGGGGCGATCAGCGCGCCGCGCTGGCCCGCGCCGCCGCGGGCCGCAAACTCCGCCGCGTGCTCGATCCAGACGCCGTCGAGGCGGTAATAGCCTGCAATCCAGGCCAGCAGGGCCGGATCCACGGCCGGCGATTCAACGGCCAGCGCCGGCGAATAAGGCGGGCGATCCGGCATCAGCCAGACGCCGCGGCCGGCGGACTGCTCCTGGCGCATGGCGGCTGGTTCGAGCCAGCCGGCGGGCGTCGCCCAGACCCCCGGCTCTACGCCGCTCACGTCTGGCGCGTTGTGCCAACCCAGGCCGCGCAGCGAGCGCGCAGGAAAGTGCGCCAGCGTCTGCTGCGATAATTCCGCGTCTTTCAGCAGCGCCTGCAATCGGCGGAATTGCTCGACGCGCGCTGCGCTAAGAACCCCGGGCGGCAACGGCCGGATCCAGGTGCGCTCCAGCCAGCCGCGCTGCGCGAAGTGCTCGCGCAACGAGCGCGCGTAAGCGTTCAGTAGCCGCGCGTAATCCGCCGATGCGACCCCGCCGTTGCGCTGCGCGTCCGGGTAGTCGATCGAGAGCGGCGCTAGCCAGTGCGAAAGCAGTGGAGATTGGCCGGGCTCGGGCGGGTCGAGCCAGCGCTGTACGAGCGCGTCGTACGCGGCCCAGTCGACTTCGATTTCCTGCGGCCCGCGCACCTGGTAGCGCGGCAGCGATGTCCACAGCAGCGGCTGCATGCGGTGCGCCGCGAAAAGCCGCAGCGTCTGCTCGAGCAGCGCGATTGCGCTCGCGTGGGAAGGATCGTCCGCCGATAGCCGCGTCTGCTCCGCGGGCACATCCGGCCAGCGGAGATGCTCCGCAAGCAGGTCGCGCGGCTCGATGCGGCAGAAAATCGGCAGCGCCACGTTCGCGGGCAGCTCAGCAGGGATCACTGTCAGCAGCAGGTCGTACGAAGCCAGCGGCGCGGCGCCGAGCAGCACGTCCAGCTTCCCGGAGTAGCGGCCCGCGGGCGTTTTCGCAGGGACGTGAATGTCGATCCAGCAGTACTCGTTGCGATCCGCCCCGAGCCGCAGCGGCCCGCCGCCGCGCGGCGCATCCCAGGGCGCAAGCGCGTCGGCAAATGCGCCCGGTTGCGGGCGACGCCGGGCGTGGTCGGCGTACCACGACGCAAAGCGCTCGACGCGCGTGAAGCTGACGCGCTCACGCGTGACCTGCGCGGCGCCGATCACGTCGCCGCTCTCGCTCCGCAACTCGCCGACACGCACATCGACCGCGCTGAGCGGCGCCAGCGAAGCCCGCAGCCCGACCTGAAGCGCGATGGTCTCATTCGCGCAGGCCGCCAGCCGCACATGCCGCCCGGATGCGGAGAAGATTGGGTTCTCCGGCGCGGCCGGCCCGTCCGGCGTCAGCTCATACAGCTCGGGCTGCACCCAGACGCTGATCCGCGCCGGCTGCAGATCGGCGCACGCGCCGCAAAGCAGCAACAGCGGCAGCAGGACGCACGAAGCCCAGCCCGGCGCGCCGCGCGGAATCTCAAGCGGCTCCGTGCGGCAAGCCGCTGCGCCGCGCACACGCCGCCGCGGCGTCGCGTGCCGCAGCCCGGCTATCGCTTGGGTTCGGGCCATTTCTGAACCTCGTAGAGTCTTCGTGGCGATTCGGGTGTGCCGTTGCGGGCCGAGAGCGCCACGCACTCGAGCAGAGCCGAGACCGCCAGGTGCCGATCGGCGTTGCCGCTGTCGGGCTCCAGCGGCTCGGGCGTGCGGATCGCCTCGGCGAAGCGCCGCAGGTCGCTGCTCAGAAAGTCGCCCGCGACCGACCGGCTGTCGAGCGGCGTGCGGTCCGGCGCCTCCAGCACCACCTGCTCCAGGCCAACCGCAACCGTGGCTTCCGCGCCATGATGGCGATTCGTCAACTGATACGGCGGAATGTCCCACACGGCCCGCAACAACGCCGCTCCGCCGGCTTCGTAGCGCAGCAGCGCGGTCGCGAAGTCATCCGTCTCGCGCGCCAGCTCGGCGCTGCGCTTGCGGCAGCGTCCGCTCAGGCCGAAGACGCTCTCGGGCAAGCCGCGCAGCACCGAGAGGGCCTCGAGCGCCGCGTACGCGGTGCTGAAGAGCACGCCGCCGCCCGCGTCGATCTGGCTCGAACGCCAGGATTGCAGAGGCGGCCCCTCGACCGCGATATCGACCTCGCTCAGCACCGGTCGAAAGCCTGGCTGGCGCAAGGCCCAGCGCAGCGGCTCGCGGGCGTGCTCGCTCCAACTCGCCACGCGCAGCACGGCGCCGTTGCTACGCGCCAGGCGCAGCGCGTCGACCGCTTCGGAGAAGCTGCGCGCCAGCGGCGGGCCGTGCCAGACGTGAATGCGCCGCCCGAGCGCGTTGTTGCCGATTTCGACCGCGGCCCGCGTCGAGCCGCCGATCAACAGCGCCTGCACGCCAGCCTGGGCCAGCAGCACGCGCGTATCATCGATCCATTCAACCCCGGGCAGCGCAGCGCTCTGCGGCATTCCCGACTGCGCCGCGAGCTCGAAGTCGCGCACGCTGGCCAAGGCCGCCTGCAGTGCGGCGGCTTCCTCGGCCGGAGCGATCAGCCCCAGGCGCAGCGGCGGTGTAGACGTGCCCTCGCTTTGATTTGGCATTAGACTCACGAAGATCGCGCGGCGTAAGGGCCGCCTGGAGCTTTCATGCGTGCGCTCTTCCTGGCCGGCGCGTTGCTTGCCACGCCCTCGAGCCAAGCAGACATTCTGTACCTTCGCGACGGTTCCCGCCACTACGGCACGCTGATCGCCCGCACCGATGAGGTCGTGCTCTTGCGCGTCGAGGCCGTCGCGGGCCAGTCGCCGCGCGTGCGGCAATTCGCGCGTCAAGAGGTGCGCTTCGTCGAACGCACGCCGGTGCCCGGCGCGCCGGTGGATTCGCCGCCGCCAAGCGCGCCCGCGGCGCCAGGCGAGATTGAGCCGCGCCAGAAGCAGCTCTTGTTCGAGTCATTCGAGCTGCTTGACGATCTGGAATTGCCGGCGGCGCTGCGCGTGCTGCAGCGCGTCGTTAGCGGGGCGCCGCCGCAGCAAATCGAAGTCCTGGAGCGGCTCACGCGGGCGCAGCGCGGTGTGCCGCTGGATGAGTTGATCGCGCACACGCGGCTCTCGCTGGCGCTGCTAGAAGAAGATCGCGGCCGTTTCGCGCTGCAACACGTCGGAGAGTACGAAGCCGCTGCGCTGGGCAGACTGCTGTCGCAGCGGCAGGCGCTGCTGCTGAGCCGGCAGTACGATTCGCGCAGCCTGGAGTCGTGGTCGATCGATCCGCACGCGTATGCGGAATTGAGCGACGCCGCGCCGGAGTTGGCCCGCGACGCGGCGTTGGCGGCCGCTTTCATTGGCGCCCGGCTGCGATTCGATCCGGCGCTGCGCGCTGCGCGCCGCGAGCGCTCGCTGGCGCTCGAGCGCCGCGAGGCGCTGCAGCGGCTGGTAGCGCACGTCCGCGGGCTGCCGGGCTTCACCAGCCTGGACTCCCGTGACGCTCCGGACGACCCGACACTCGCGGAGCAGGAGCGGCTGCGGACAATCGCCGACGAGCAGGCCGCGCGCCTCTCCGCCGCCGCCACGCAGCCGGCGTCTGCGCCCGCTGCCGCACCGGGAAACGCGCCATGAACCCCGCAGCGCCCGCGATCAGCATGCTCGAGCTCCCCGGTTGCATCGGTCGCGGCAAGGTGCGCGAGCTGTACGACCTCGGCGAGCGACTGATGATTGTCGCCACCGATCGCATCTCCGCGTTTGACGTGGTGATGCGCGCGCCGGTGCCCGGAAAGGGCGTCTTGCTCACGCAGATGTCAAAATTCTGGCTTGAGACGCTGCCGGCCTGTCGCCCGCATCACATGGACTATGTCGTCACGCAAGCGCGCTGCCCGCAGCGCTACGCCGCGTTCGTCGAGCAACTGGCCGGCCGCGCCATGGTCGTCCGCCGCGCCAACGTGCTGCCGATCGAGTGCGTGGCGCGCGGCTATCTCGTCGGTGGCGGCTGGCGCGAATACCAGGCGACCGGGCGCGTCAGCGGCGTCACCTTGCCCGCCGGCCTCAAGCTGGCCGACAAGCTGCCTGAGCCGATCTTCACGCCCAGCACGAAGGCCGCGATCGGGCACGACGAGCCGGTCTCGCTCGAGCAAGCCTGCGAGCTGGCCGATGCGGCGCTGCCAGGCGGCGCGGATTGGATGCGCCAGGCCCGTCGCCGAACACTCGAGATCTATCACCAGGCCGCTGAGCACGCGCAGCGCCGCGGGATCCTGCTAGCGGATACGAAATTCGAGTTCGGCGTGTGTGACGATGTGCTGCTACTCGTCGATGAAGTGCTCACGCCAGATTCGTCGCGCTTCTGGCCGGCGAACTGCTGGCGGCCGGGCGAGAATCCGCCCAGTTTCGACAAGCAGTACTTGCGCGACTATCTCGAGACGCTGAGTTGGGACAAGCGCAGCGCGCCGCCCGTGCCCAGCGAAGTGATCGAGCGCACCCGGGCGAAATACCAGGAAGCCTTCGAGCTGCTGACGCGCCGCGGATAGCGCGCCGCGGATCAATCGTCGCGCCCAGGTGGACGCACGTGATCGCCACGCGATCCCGAGCCGGAGACATGCCGATGCTGATTACGTCTCGCACACCGTGGCGCTCGTCATCGCCGCGCAGCGCCCGCGCTTTCACGCTGATTGAGCTGCTCGTGGTGGTCGCGATTATCGGGCTGCTGATCTCGATTCTGCTGCCGAGCCTGTCTGCGGCGCGGCAATCCGCCCGCGGCGCGGTTTGCGCTTCGAACCTGCATCATCTGGGCATCGGGACGACGATTTACGCCGACGCGAATCGCGGCGTCATGGTGCCGGGCCGGCCGGGAAAATACACCAATCCCGCGCAGAACATCTACTGGATCGGGAACGGATTTCAGTGGCGGCCGCGCTGGTTCGTGCGGCTGGGGGCCGAGTCGGGCTTCTTCGCCTTCAATGTGCCCTCGTCAGATCCAGCGCTGGATAATGTCATGTTGGTCGATGGCAACGACGTCTTTCTTTGTCCGCAGGTCGATGATTGGCGCAACAACCGAAACTACCCTTTCGGCTTGAACTACCAATTCCTAGGGAATACGCGTTTCCGCGGCGGTCTGGAGACCAACGGCTTCATCAATTTCCCGGTGCGGATCGAGTCGCTGCGTGGTGGCGAGACTGTGCTCGCGGCTGACGCGCTTGGTACTGCGGCGGGCAAGCCGCGCGACGCGCGCACCGACTATCGGCTCGATGGCGTGCGCGATCAGTTTGCGGTCGGCAATCATGCCTGGTCGCTGGATCCGCCGCGGCTGACGCCCACCTCGGATGTCTGCGACGATCAATTCCGCACGCCCGACAATCGCTCCGCGCCCGATCTACGACACCGTGGCGCGGCCAGTGTGTTATACGTTGATGGGCACGTGGCGCGCGGCACATACAAGTCGCTGGGTTATGTCGAGAACTCGGACGGCAGCATCGCGGACACAGCTCCGGCGGCGACGAATCGGTTGTTTGACGGCAGCGGGCGGGACGACGATCCGCCGCCAATTCAGTAGGTCTTTTCGCCGGCTGGATCTAGCGGCCCGGCGCTGCTGCTGCGCAGCGCGGCTTGCGCAGCCGTGCTCGTGCGGCTATAGTCGCGCGAATGTCCCCCACGCATTGCGCCGTGCTGATTGTCTTGCTGGAAGGGCTCTCGTTTGGGCTCATCCTGCCGGTGCTCAGCGATTTCTGCACTTCACTGGGCGGTTCAGCGTCGCTGGCCGGGCTGCTTTTCGCGCTGGTCAGCGGCCCGAAGGTGCTCACCAATCCGCTGTTCGGCAAACTCTCCGACCGCGTCGGCCGCCGGCCGGTGCTGGCGATCAATACGCTCGGCACGCTGGCGGGCTCGCTCGTTTGGGCGCTGTGCTCGTCGCTCTGGATGCTGGCGTTCAGCCGCCTGATCACCGGGATTTTCAGCGCCCAAGCCGGCCTGGTGCAGGCGATGGTCGCCGATCGCGCGCCGCCGGAGCGCCGCGCCGCTGCGATGGGCATGCTGGGGGCGGCGTTCGGCGTGTCGTTCAGCGTGGGGCCGGTGCTGGGCGGCTGGACGGCGCATCACTTCTCGCACGCGAGTGTCGGCTGGGTTTGTGCCGCGATGCAGTTGACGTCGCTGCTGCTCATCGCATTCGTGTTGCCCGAGTCGCTGCCGCGCGAGAGCCGCCGCAACGTGCGCACGCCGGCGTTCCGCGACGAGTTGGCGCTGGCCTCAACTCCGCAGGTTGCGCGGCTGCTGCTGGTCACCGTGCTGATGACGCTGGGCACGTCGCACCTGATCGCGACTTTCTCGCTGGTCGCGGGCGAGCGCTACCAGATGACGGTCGCGATGGCCGGCTACGCTTTCGCCGTGATCGGGCTGGTCGGGATCGTCGTGCAAGGCGGTCTGATTCGCCCGCTCACACGGCGCTTCAGCGAGCGCGGCATCGCGCAGGCAGGCTTGCTGCTGCTGGCGGCTGGCTTGGCGCTGTTGGCGGTCGGCGCGGGCGCGTGGTCGTTCTGGTCGGCGGCGGTCGTGGTTGGGCTGGGCAGCGCGCTGGCCGCGCCGTGCCTCACCTCGCTGTTATCGCGCAGTGTAGGATCGCAGGACCAGGGCGCGATCAACGGACTCAACCAATCCTCGCTCGCGGTCGGTCGCGCCGGTGGAAACCTGCTCGGCGGCGCGCTCTACGACCGCAGCGGCATCGGCGCCTGCTACGGCTCCGCCGCGGTATTCGCGACACTGGGTCTGCTGCTGCTGCTGCGCCGTCCGCGCGAGCCGCGGCCCGTCGCGCGCGATTCTGCTACCGGCGAGCTGCAGCCGGCCGTCGGACTCTCGGATTAATCCGCGCGCCGCCCGCCGGCACGCGTCATCCGCGGCCCCGCTCCGCACCCGGCTGCGCGGCATCTGCGCTGCGCTCGGTAGACACGCCGCGCTCCAGCGTGTAATACCAATCTCCACTATGAGTCCTGTGCTTTCGAACCTGGTCAACGCGATTGCTCCGTCGGCCACGCTGGCGACCACCGACCGCGCCCGACGACTGCGCGAGCAGGGCATCAACGTCATCGCGCTGGCCGCCGGCCAGCCGGATTTCGATACGCCCCAGCACATCAAGGATGCCGCGACGGCGGCGCTGGCCGCGGGTGATACGAAGTACCCCACGCCGGTCTCCGGCACGACGCCGCTGCGAAAGGCGGTCCGCGAATACCTGGCTCGCTACAGCCAGCTCGAATACGGGCTGGATGACATCTGCGTCACGGTCGGATGCAAGGACGCGCTGCACCTGGCCTTCGCGGCGATTCTGAACCCCGGCGACGAGGTGCTCGTCCCAGTGCCGTACTGGGTCAGCTACCCGGATCAGATCCGCATGACCGGCGCCAAGCCGGTCTACCTGCCGTCCAATGCGCAGGGCAAGCTCTCGCCCGCGGTGCTCAAGGCCGCGATCACGCCGCGTTCGCGCTTGTTCGTCATGAACAGCCCGTCAAATCCGAGCGGGGCGGTCTATTCGCACGACGAGCTGGCGGCCATCGCCGACGTACTGCGCGGAACGGACATCTTGGTCGTGAGCGACGAGATCTACCACCGGCTGACGTTTGACGCGCCCAGCGCCGTCAGCTTTGCCACACTGGCGGGCATGCACGAACGAACGGTGACGATCAACGGCGTCAGCAAGACCTATGCAATGACCGGCTGGCGGCTGGGCTTCGCCGCGGGGCCGGCCACGATCATCGAAGGCATGGCGCGGCTGCAGGGCCAAACCACCAGCGGCGCCGCCAGCTTCGTGCAGACCGCGACGATCGCCGCTCTGAGTGGCCCGCAAGAGAGCGTCGACCGCATGCGCGAAGCGTTCCGCCGACGGTCGCAGACGATGTGTGCCGCGCTGCGGGCGATGCCGGGGGTCAAGTTGATTGAGCCGCGCGGCGCGTTCTTCTGTTTTCCGGATGTGAGCGGGACGTTCGCGCGACTCGGCGTGCGCAACGCGGACGAATTCGCCGAGGCGGCGCTTGAGCGAGCGCATCTGGCGCTGATCTCCGGCTCGGCGTTCGGCTGCCCGACGCACGTGCGGCTCAGCTACGCCATCAGCGACGAGCAGGTTGCCGAGGCAATGGCGCGGCTGGGGCGGATGCTGGCGAGCTGATCGGCCGCGGCGTGCGGCTACGCTCCTTGCGCTCCCAGCGGGCGCTTTTCGTCATCGGCTTAGGCGACTGCTGGGGTGCCGGCGCGTCGCCGCTCGCGCTTGCTAACTGCAGAGCCAGTTCTGCAGAAGGATCCCTAGGTCGCTTTCGTCTGTCGCGCCGTCCTGATTCAGATCTCCACCCGGGCCGGCCTGCCAATTCTGCAGCAGCAAGCCCAGATCGCTCTCGTTCGTCCGCCCGTCGCCGGTGAGATCCGGGCAGTTCGTAGGAGGATCCCAGACGACCAGCCGATCCGGCGAGATCCCCTGCGTGTCGACGATCCCGCCGATCTGCGAGAAGGATCCGTCTGCTGCGACGCTGGTGGAGAACAGCCCGCGGGCCGCGTTGGTGCTGGTGAAGCGGTCTACCACAAACGTCAAATTGTCGAGCGAAGCGATCGTGCCCAGGTCGCCCTGAATCCCCGGAAAGGAAAAGAGAAAGCCCGAGTCGCTCAGCGCCCCGCTCTGCGGATCGATGGCGTACGAACGCACTTCGCTCCGCCGCGCAAAGCCGACCAGCAGGAACGCGCCGTTCTGCGAGAAGGCCAGCACCTTCGGTGATGAGCGCGCCACGACGAAGGGATTGCCGGCCATCGGCGTAAGCGAGCCGTCTGCGGCAATGTGGAAGCCGTTGACTTTCTCGTCACTGCTGCTCGCACCGCCGGCGACGTACAGCTTGGTTCCATCCGGCGATACCTGCATCCAGAGCGCGAATGCCGGCGCGGTCGACTCGCTGTCGAGCAGCGTCAGCGTGCCGTTGGGCTGAATCTGCCACGCGTTCACCGTCGCGCCGGTCGAATCCTGCGTGTAAAGCGCCTGGCGGCTTGGGTGTAGCGCCAGGTACGAATTGAAGCTGCCCGTGTCATAGCGGTCGATCTCGGTCAGCGAGGGCGGCGATTCGACAAAGCGATACATGATCACTTTGTTTGGCGCGGAGACGTTCGTCAGCGTCACCGCCAGCAGATCCTCGCGAATCCAGCGCAGATCCAGCGGCGAGTCCGGCGTCTGAAACACCGCCAGCAGCGAAAGCGTGGCATCGTTCGCAACGCGCATCACCGTGATCTGCTCGGTGGTCGTGCTGGCGGTCGTGTGGCTGCTGGCCAGGAGACGGCCGCTGGGCGAGAGCGAAATGCCGAATGCGTTCAAACCCGTGTTCAATTCAGAGACAAAGCTGACGCTGCCGTCGCCATTGACCCGGAAACTCGAAACGGAGCCTTCGAGGTTCCCATTGTTCGCAACGAAGACGGCGCGAAACGCGGCCTGGCCAAGTGCGAGCCCGGGATCGATCCCGAAAGCGCCGCACGAAATCAGTAAGCCAAGAGTCTTTGTTCTTAACATTCTAGCTTTCCTCCGGTCGGATGGTTCTTTATCATACCGCGCGACCGGTGAACCAAAAGCCTCACTTTGGCGTGGCCTGGCCGTTTGCGCGTCGACAGCTACAGTGATATGTGCGACGCAATTCAGGTGATCGCCGGGTACATGTTCCCCGCCCGGAGAATATGATGACGCGAACGGGATCGGTGTTGATCGTCGATGACGAGCAACTCTATCGATCATATATCTCCAAGCAGCTCGAAAACGACGGGTTCGCTGTCTGCACGGCTGAGTCGTCGAACAACGCATGTAGCGCGCTGGAAAGTGAGAAGTTTGACCTTCTGATCGTCGACGTCGTACTCGGCGAAGGCCCAGATGGCCTCTCCATCGCCGAGAGCGCGCGGCAGCGCGATCCCAGCCTGGCGGTGATCGTGATGACCGGTTTCGGAACGCCCGAGTTCGCCAATCGCACCGCGGCTCTGGGACGTTCGGCGTACTTGGAAAAACCCTTCAAGCTCTCTACACTCGAAGTCGTTGTCTCTGGACTGCTGGCGGATGTTACTGCGCCGCGCTTGGAAGCGCCGCCAGATGAGGACGAGCCGCCAGACCGGATTCACCACGTCGATGATCGCTGGTTCGAAGTTTTTGCACGTCTCCTTCAACGCCGCTCCGGCCCTGACGAGCGCGCGTAGTGCAAGTTGCGAGCGGCAGCTTGCCTTCGGGGAGGTTTCATGCGCCTTGGAAAGGGTTCAGCATACGCAGTGCTTGCGACCGCGCACATCGCGACGTTTCCACGGGGGACGTTTGTGCAGGGGCGCGAGATCGCCGAGGCTTGTCACCTGCCCAGTGGGCACCTGCTGAAGATTCTGCAGCAGTTGGTGCGGGCCCAGATCCTGGCATCCGAGCGCGGTCCGATGGGGGGATTCGCGTTGCGGCGCGAAGCCGCCGCCATCAGCCTGCTCGAGATCGTCGAAGCGATCGAGGGTCCCTTGACCGGCGACGCCAGCGCGCTCAACAACACGCTCGCCGACGAAGTACTGCGGGCCACGTTGACGAGCACGTTCGAGAGCATGGCGAGCAGCGCGCGAGCGTTTCTGGCAGCGAAGACGATCGCCGACCTGCACGCGCCCGAACCGCTACGCTCGCTGCCTTAGGAGCACCAGCCCACCACACCGCCTCGGCTCCAGTCCTGCAAGCGCTTTCCCTCCAAGACCTGCATCGCCGCGTGCCGAACCGCAAATTTGGCTCGATTTTCCGCCGCCGATCGCCGAGAATCTCAGGCCAGAAGGCTGGCAAGCGGCGGCGAGCCGCGACGCCGGTCGATTGGACCGCTGCTCATGCGCCTGCGATCCGTTCTGCCCCTCAGCGTCGCGCTCTGCACCCCGCTCACATTCGCCCAGCCGCATCCCGCGGTGCGCGAGTCGCCGGCTGCTACGGCAGCGCCGCCCGCGCCGGCGTCGCGTACGCCCGCTTCCGCCGGGCAGACGCCGCGCATTCCGCTGGTCTGGCTGCTGGATGCGCGCGTGCCGGAGATTCGGCTCGAAGAGATGCCGCTGCGGCAGGTCTTTGATGAGCTGGCCAAGTCGACGCGCGCGACGGTCTACGTCAACTGGCAGGCGTTGAACGCGGTCGGCGTGCGCGAAGATCGGCCGATCACGGTGCATGCCCGCAACATGCGCTTTGGGCATGTGCTGTGGATGATCCTGCGCGAGGCCGCCGGCACGGACGCCAAGCTCGCGTATCGCATCAGCAACGACATGCTCTACGTCTCGACGTTTGAAGAGCTCAGCGAAGAGATGCTTGTCCGCGTCTACCCGGTCGAAGACCTGCTGGTCTCTGAGCTGCGTTTCCCGCGGCTGGATGTCGTGCGCGAGCATGACTACGTCGCCGGCCTGATCCCTACCGTCAACAACGGCGCCGTCGCCGTGCGGCCGATCGTCGACCGCGTCGCCAGCGGAACGCGGCTGGTCGGCGAAAACAGCGGCGGCGACATCGACGAAGGCCTCAACGGCAACCGCGGCAACAGCGGGACCCATGGTGACGACGCACGCGCCCAGCGCCTGCAAGAGCTGATCAATGTCATCACAACCACCGTCGAGCCCGAGAGCTGGGACATCAACGGCGGCCGCGGCACGATTCGCGGCTTTCGCGACAAGCTGGTCGTGCGCAACTCCGCGTTCGTGCACGAGCAGCTCGCCGGACCGCTATTTGATTCACGCTGACTTGCGCTTCGCGGAGTCGGCATGCGCCGACGCGCGGCACAAGCGCCGGCCCGGCGGCAGGGCGGTATGAGCCTCCCCCTCGTAACGCCCGCGGACATTATCCGACTGCTGCAGCAGGCCGGCGTCGCCTATCGACATCTGCAGCACGCGCCGACGCGCACCAGCGACGAATCGGCCGCCGCCCGCGGCGAGCCGCTGGAAATCGGCGCGAAAGCGCTGCTGCTCAAGCTCGATCGCGATTTTCGGCTATTCGTGCTGAGCGCCGCGAGCCGGCTGGACTCGCCCGCGATCAAGCAGCGGTTCGGCGTGAAGTCGGTGCGCTTTGCGACGCCGGAGGAACTGCTCGCGCTGACGGGTCTGGTGCCGGGGAGCGTGCCGCCCTTTGGCCGGCCGCTGCTGGATTTCGAGCTGTACTGCGATGTGCGGATCGCGGGGCTCGCGCGGGTCGCGTTCAACGCAGGCAGCCTGACCGAATCGATCGTCATGGGCAGCGGCGATTACCTGCGAGTTGCCCAGCCGACGGATCAGTTCCGGTTTGCGCAGGCCAGCGCGAGCGCGTGAGTGGCTGCGTCGCGCGGTGTCCTAGCTGCGCAGGTCTGAAGGCGAAGCGCCTACGAGCGCGCGTGAATTTCCGGCTCAGTTCACTGCGGACGCTGCAGCGGAAACAGCAATACGTCGCGGATGCTCGGACTGCTCGTCAGCAGCATGCACAGCCGATCGATACCCACGCCCAGACCGCCGGCCGGCGGCATGCCATACTCGAGCGCCTCGACAAAATCCTCGTCCATCACCGCCATGGTCTCTTCGCCCTCGCCGCGGAGCTGCGCGCTGAATGTCTCGTGCTGCACCTCGGGGTCGTTCAGCTCGCTATAAGCGTTGCCCATTTCCATGCCGTTCGCGAAGCACTCAAATCGCAGCGCGTAGCGCGGATCGCCTGGCACGCGCTTGGTCAGCGGACACAGCGGGGCGGGATAGTCGATCACGAACGTCGGATTGATCAGCTTGTCTTCGACGTACTCCTCGAACAGCGCGGCGATCACTACCGCGTCGTCGGCCGCCTGCGGGTCGAGCGTGATCAGCTTCCTGCGATGAAGCTCCGCCGCCCGCGCGCGACACGCCGGGAGATCCTCGATCGCGATGCCGACATGCTCACGAAAAAGATCCGCGTAGCGCCGCCGCGGCCAGGGGCGGCTGAAGTCCATCATCTGGGGCGGTTCGTCGCGCGCTTGCGGCGCGTCGCTGGACGGGTGGGCCAGAGGCGCTGCGCGGGTGGGGATCGCGATCCGCGCGCTGCCGGTTACATGCTGCGCGGCGCCGCCGATCAGCTCCTCGGTGATGTCCATCATGTCGTGATAGTCGCCGTATGCCTGATAGAGTTCCAGCATTGTGAACTCCGGATTGTGCCGCGGGCTGACGCCCTCATTACGGAAGCAGCGCGCGAATTCATAGACCCGCTCGAGTCCGCCGACCAGGCAGCGCTTTAGGTAAAGCTCGGGCGAAATCCGCAGAAACAGCTTCATGTCCAGCGCGTTGTGATGCGTCGTGAACGGCCGCGCCGCGGCCCCGCCGTAGATCGGCTGCAGCACCGGCGTCTCGACCTCGACGAAGCCGCGCTTGTGGAGCACGCTGCGCATCTGGGCGATGATCTGGGCGCGCACCAGGAAATTCCGCCGCGAGTCGGGATTGGCGAACAAGTCCACGTAGCGCCGGCGATAGCGGGCCTCCAGATCGCTCAGGCCGTGCCATTTCTCGGGCGGCGGCCGCAGTGCCTTGCTGAGCAGGCACAGGTGCGTGACCCACAACGTCAGCTCGCCGGTCTTGGTGCGGCCAAGTTGGCCCTCGGCGCCGACGATGTCTCCCAAATCCAGCAGCTTGGCCGCCTGCCAGGCCGCCGCGCCGTCGGGGAAGCTCGCCGCGCCGGGTTGGTCAGCGCTCGAATCAGTCGGGAGCCGTTCAGCCTCTTCGACGGCTTTTTTTGAGAGCGCCCACTGCAGTTCGCCGCTCCAGTCGCGAACCGTTATGAAAATAAGCTTGCCGGTGTCGCGATGCAGCGCGACGCGCCCGGCGCTGCGGAATCGCGCCGCGGGGCCTTCGGCAATCTGCCCGGGCGAGAGCTCGTGCGCCTCGGCGAATGCGCGGATCTCCGCGATGCGCGTCACGTTTTGGAATCGCCCACCGTAGGGATCCAGCCCGATGCTCCGCAGCTTGTCGAGCTTCGCACGCCGATCGCTGATCTGGTCGCTCATGGGCCGTAACTATAAAGCGAACCGCGGGCGGGGTGTGCGCCGCGCCGAGCACAGCGCAGGGCTTGCGCGGCGACGCTTACGGCGGCTGGTCATCGCGAACGGCAGCCCGATAGGCAGGATGGTTCCGTGGAGATCACCGCATGCTGCAGTGTCCCACAGCGCGGCCGACGCCGAGCGATGTCATGCCGATCTTGCGCGGCCGGCCGGAATACGAGAGCGTGGCCAAACGCGCCAATTTCGAGCGGCTGGCCGATGCGATGGAAGAGGGGGCACTGACCTTCGACGCCGCCCCGACGTACATCCGGCTCGAGCCGCACGCGTCCTGCAACCTGCGCTGCTGCTGGGCGCAGTCAAACCCTAAACACCCCGGCCTTCGGCCGCGCGGCGCGATGTCGCTCGAGACCGGGCGACGAATTGTCGACGAACTGGGCGAGGTGCTGTACCAGGCGATCCTCTGTCACTGGGGCGAGCCGACGCTGAACCGCGCACTGCCGCAACTGACACGGATCTTCCACGACGCACGCATCGCCACCGTCATGCACAGCAACATGACGCTGATCGACCCGCCGCTGGCCGAGCAACTGGTCGAAAGCGGCCTGGACGAAATCAGCGCGTCGATCGACGGCCTCGCACAAGAGGCCTATGCCAAATACCGCGTGCTGGGCAAAGTCGACCGCGCGCTGAGCGGCCTGCGGGCAATGCTCGACGCTCGGCGGAAAGCCGGCGCGCGCACGCCGCTGATCGCCTGGCAGTTCCTCGTTTTTCCGCACAATGCGCACGAGGTGCGACGGGCGCGTCGCCTGGCCGAGGAGCTGGGTGTCGACGAATTCCGTTGCTTCGGCGCCGGCGGACGGCACTACGACGAAGCCAGCGGCGAGCTGCTGCCGCGCGTCCCGCCGCGGCGGCCGGCGCTGCTGTGCCCCGATCCGTGGCGATATCTGGCGGTGGATTGGGACGGGGCGGTGCACCTGTGCTGCCGGGCGTTCAAGGCCGAGCATGTGATGGGCGAGCTGCGCGACGCTCCGCTGCGCGAGATCTTTCAAAACGAGCGCTTCCAGCTCGCGCGGCGTGTGATCCGCGATGGGTACGTGCCGGCGCCGGACGAGCCGATCGCGTGCAGCGGCTGCAACCTGGTGACAGACCACCTGCCGGCGATCCGCGCGCTGGGCCATAAGACCAGCCTCGAGTAACGGCAGTTTCGAGTTACGAGTATCCTAGAACGAAATGCCAGCGGCAGCCGCGAGACCCGACCGTTTCGCCTCCAACTCGTTCCTCGCCACTCGGAACTCGAAACTTGCCTTCGGCCGGTCTGCACGCGTTCACGTCGCGATCGTCAACGGTCAGCCGGCGCGGTGCTTGCTCTCCGGGAAGAAGTCGATCGAGTGCCGCTTATCGCGCACGCGTCGTCCGCCGCTAGGGGCGGTCGTGCCCGGAGACCTGTTGCTGTTCAAGCGCAGCGGCGGCGAGATTTTCGGCGCGGCACGGGCCGCGGAGGTGATCGAGCAGCACCAGCTCGACGAGCGACGGCTCATGCGGCTGCGGCGCGAATTCGGTGCGGCGATCGGCGCGCCGCCCGGATTCTGGCGAGCGCGGCGCGCGGCACGCTACGCGGTGTTGATCCGAATCACGCCGCTCAGGCGCGTGCGCATGCGGCTGCGGATTCCCCGACAATATGGGACGAGCTGGCTGACGCTTTCGAATCCGGCGGGGGCGCAGCTCGCGCGGGGTGCGATGCGCGCGACGGCCTCGGCGGACTGAGCGATTGATGTGTCCGGCCGCGGCGTGGGCCGGGGCGCGGGTCTGAAGTCTCGGCGCTTGACAGGTTTGCGAAGCGCACGTAGCGTAGCGTGGATTGACTCAACCTGCGGTGGCGGGCGCTTGCAGCGTTGCGCGCCGCCGGGGTGCCGAATTTCCGCTGAGGAAAGCGAATGCTTCCAGTTCATAAGAAAACGAAGATGCGCAAGCGCACGCGTCGCTCGCATCACGCCCTGAAACCGATCCAGTTGATTGCCTGTCCGCAGTGCGGGCGGGCCAAGCGGCCGCACCTGGCGTGTCAGAATTGCGGCTACGTCAACGCACACACCTCGATCCGCGTCGGCCAGGAGTCGTAACGCCAATGCGCATCGCCGTCGACGCGATGGGCGGAGATCACGCCCCGCGCGAGATCATCCGCGGCGTGGCTGCTGGGCTGAGCTACCTGGATCCCGCCGACCAGTTGCTGCTCTACGGCCCGCGCGAGGTGGTCGAGGCTGAGCTGCGCACCGCGAATCTGCAGGATCCGCGGGTGCAGGTGGTGGCCTGCGCGCAACTGATTGAGATGCATGAGTCACCGGTCGACGCGCTGCGCCAGAAGCGCGATTCGTCGATCGTGCGCATGGCGGTTGACGCTGGCAAAGGCGAGGTGGACGCGCTGCTCTCCGCCGGGAACACCGGGGCATTTGCGGCGGCGTGTCAGTTGCGGATCAAGCCGATTCCGGGCGTTTCGCGGCCTGGCATCGCGGTATTGATGCCGACGTTTCACGGGCCGGTGGTGATGTGTGACGTGGGTGCGAATGTGGCGCCCAAGCCGCATCATCTATACGAATACGCATGCATGTGCGATTGCTACGCCCGCACCGTGCTGGGCAAGGAGCGCCCGCGGATCGGGGTGGCCTCGATCGGCGAAGAGGACGGCAAGGGCAACACGCTTGTGAAGGAGGCCCGGGCGCTGCTCAAGAGCGACGCCTCGCTGAATTTTGTCGGAAATATCGAAGGCAAGGACATCTTCGCCGGCGCGTGCGACGTGTTCATCTGCGACGGCTTCACCGGCAACATCCTGCTGAAAATGACCGAGGGATTGGCCGAAGGCCTGTTCAAGACCATTGTGCACGAGATCGAGGCCGAAGCCGCCGGGCTCTCCAAGCAGTTTGAGCCGATCGTGCGGCGGATCTGGAAACGGCACGATTTCGCCGAGCACGGCGGCGCTCCGCTGCTGGGCATCAACAGCGTCGCGATCATCTGTCACGGCCGCAGCGATTACCGCGCAATCGCGAATGCCATCCGCGTCGCCGGCGAGCAGCATCGAGCCAACCTAATCTCAATCGTTTCCGAGCATCTCAAGAAGCGGCAAGAGTTCGTGACATGAAGCTGAGCTGGCCGGTCGAATTCGCCGGCACCGGCGTCGGAATTCCGCAGCGGGTTGTCACCAACGACGACCTGGCGCGGCGGCTTGACACCAGTGATGAGTGGATCGTCACACGCACCGGCGTGCGCGAGCGGCGCATGGCTGGGCCGGATGAGTCTACGCTTTCGCTCGCGACCGTCGCCTCGCGCGGGGCCCTGGAGCAAGCCGGCCTGAGCGCCGCGCAGCTCGACCTGGTGATGTGCTGCACCATCACGCCAGAGCACCCGCTGCCCTCGACCGCCTGCGAGCTGCAACATCAATTGGGCTGCACGCGGGCTGCGGCCTTTGACCTGGTCGCGGCCTGCTCGGGCTTTGTCTTCGGCACGCTCACCGCGGCCCAATACCTGGGAACCGGCATGGCCACGCACGCGCTGGTGGTCGGCGTCGACTGCATGACGCGCATGGCCGACATGGAAGACCGCTCGAGCTGCATCCTCTTTGGCGACGGCGCGGGCGCCGGCATCCTGCGGCGCAGCAGCGATCCGAGCCGCGGAATCCTCGCCGCGCGGATGCAGTCCGACGGCAGCCGCGCTGATCTGATCTGGGTTCCCGCGGGCGGGGCCAAAGAGCCGGCCTCGGTCCGCACGGTGAACGAGCGGCTGCACCTGATGCGGATGCGCGGCCGCGAGGTTTACAAGTTTGCCGTCACGCAAATGCAGGATCTGATCGTTCAGACGCTCGACGACGCCGGCCTGACGATGCGCGACGTCGACATGCTCGTGCCGCATCAATCCAACCTGCGGATCATCGAGTCGGCTTGCGAGAAGCTGGGTGTGCCCGACAGCAAGCTGATCGTCAATATCCACAAGTATGGCAACACGTCGGCCGCGTCCGTTCCGATCGCCTTCCACGAAGCGCGCCAGCAGCAGCGCATTCGTCCCGGCAACCTGGTGCTGATGGTCGCCTTCGGGGCCGGGCTTACCTGGGGCAGCCTGCTGATACGGGTGTAACGTGTCCTCGCAAGCCGCTATTTTTCCGGGACAGGGCGCGCAACTGCTAGGCATGGGCCGCGATGTGGCCGAACGCTTCGCGGTCGCGAGACAGACCTTCGCCCGCGCCGACGAACTGCTGGCGATCCCGCTTTCGCGGCTGTGCTTCGAGGGGCCTGCTGAGCGCCTGAACGATACTGATGTGCAGCAGGTCGCGATTTTCACCACCAGCGTGGCGCTGTTCCGCGCCGCGCTCGAGGCGGGCGCGCTTCGGCTCGAGCAGTTCGCCGCGATGGGCGGGCTGAGCTTGGGCGAATACACCGCGCTGCACCTGGCCGGTGCGGTCTCATTCGACGATGCGCTGCGGCTGGTGTACACGCGCGGGCAGCTCATGCAGCGCTGCGCCGAGAAATACCCCGGCGGCATGGTCTCGCTGATGGGGCTCGATGAGACGCAGGCACTGGCTCTGTGCGAGCGGGCGCTGCCTAAGGGCCGTGTTTCTCCGGCGAATTTCAATTGCCCCGGGCAGATCGTGATCTCCGGCGAGAAGGCCGGCTGCGAGGCCGCCGCCGCGCTGGCCGAGGAGTTTGGCGGGAAGGCGATTCCGCTGAAGGTGGCGGGCGCGTTTCACAGCGAACTGATGCGCGAGGCGGCCGACGGCCTCCGCGAGACGCTGGAGCGCACCGCGTTTGAGCTGCCGAAGCTGCGCGTCATCGCCAACGTGGATGCGCAGTATCACGCCGACGTGGCGGGCATTCGTGATTCGCTGTATCGGCAGGTGTTCAACCCGGTGCGCTGGCAAGGCTGCGTCGAGCGGCTGATCGCGGACGGCTGCACCGCATTCTGGGAAGTCGGCCCGAACAAGGTGCTCAGCGGGCTGATGCGGAAGATCAACCGCGCCGCCAAGGTGACCAACCTCAGCACCGCGAACGACCTGACACCGCCGGCGTCGGCGTGAGAGGAGTGCGCCCATGAGCCTGAAGGAGCGCATCGCGCTGGTGACAGGCGCTTCGCGCGGGATCGGCCGCGCCATCTGCGAGACGCTAGCGCGCGAAGGCGCTACCGTGATCGCCGCCGCGCGCGACCTGGGCAAGATCCGCGAGTGGGTCAGCGGCGAGCCGCTGTTTGCCGAGCGCGTCATCGCCACGCAGCTTGACGTGACCGACAAGGCCGCCTGCGCCCGCGTGGTCGAAGAGAGCGCGGAGCGCTTCGAACGGCTGGACATCCTGGTTAACAACGCCGGCATCACGCGCGACGGCCTGCTGATGAGCATGGAAGATGAGCAGTTCGACGCGGTGCTCGATACCAATCTGCGTTCGGCATTCTGGCTGACGCGTGCGGCGTCGCGACATATGGTCCGTGCCCGCTACGGGCGGATTATCAATATTGCAAGCATCAGCGGCCTGGCGGGCAACGCCGGGCAGGCCAATTACGCCGCCGCCAAGGCCGGCATGATCGGCCTGACCAAGTCGGTCGCCAAGGAGCTGGGCAAGCGCGGCGTGACGTGCAACGCGGTGGCGCCGGGCTTCATCGAAACCGACATGACCGACGTACTGCCCGATCGGCTCAAGGAGCAACTGCGGCCGATGATTCCGCTGCAGCGCTTCGGCGCACCGGGCGAGATCGCGGCTGTGGTCGCATTCCTGGCCGGTCCCGGCTCGAGCTACGTCACCGGCCAGGTGTTCGTGGTCGACGGCGGTCTGCACACCTGATGTAGATGTAGGGGGTTTGCGGGCTGCGGGTTACCGTTGGGTCAATCGCGCGGCGCCACGAAAGCGCTCGTATTCCACGCGACCCGCGATTAGCGCGGCCAAGCGTCCAGGTACTCCTGGGCCTCTTTGGCCTGCCGCGTGCCGGGGTAGTCGCGTGTGATCTCCTCGAACATCCGCTTGGCGTCGCTGCGTTTGCCGGTTCGCAGGTATGTCCGCGCCTGCCGCAGCTTGGCCTCGGCTTCGTCATTGCTGGATAGCTCGCCTTGCGACGCAGCGCCGCCGGAGGGCTTGTCGCCGGCACCCGCGCCGCCGCTTGAGGCGCTCTTGCCTGCGCCACCCGCTGCGGACGTAGCGGATTTTGGCGGCGGCGCAGATGCGCGTGGCGTGAATTCGGCCGGCACGCCCGCCTTCGTCCGCGCCGGCACGGGCCGATACTCGTTGCGCGCTTCGGCGGCAGCGGAACGCAGGGCATACGCCGCAGCCGCGTCCGCGGGATCGGCCACGCAGCGCAAGAACCCATAGCTATCGATGACGATGATGCAGGGCGAGAAGGGCGCGTCGTACGCGACATGCGTGATCGGTGCCTTGATCGACTGCTGCTCGTACACCTGCGGCCAGAGATAGCCGTTCTCGTCGGCAAACTTCCGGGCCGCATCGCCGCGGGCCGCACTGTCGGCGTTGACGCCGATGAAGCGAACATCGGGGTCGCTCTTGAACGCCTCGAAGAGCGCCGTCGCGCCGCGCGATTGCTCGGCAGCCGGCGGCCGAAGCAGCGTCCAGAAGTACAGCGCGAAGACCTTCCCGTCCGTGGCCGGCGCGTAGTCGGTTCCGAGCACTTCAAGCCTGGCGGCCGGCGCTTTCTGGCCGACACGCGTGAAGGCCATGCGGGCGCGAGCGATGGCGCGGTGTTCGTCGGGCTTGACGAACTTCGCGCGGCGCTCGGCGATCTGCTCACCAAGCTGCGCGTCACCGGCAGCGACCGCTGCCAGCAGGGCCCTGTCCAGCACGGCTTGCGGCGCCTTCGCATCGCTGAACAGCTCCGCGGCCCGCTCGGCGGCGCGGCCTGCGTCGCCAATCGCGAGGTTGCCCAACAGCTCGACCTGCAGGGCCCGCTCGCGATCTGCCGGCGGCAAGGTGCCCGGCGACAACTTCAATTGCGCAAACTTCTGAAGCGCCGCGCGACCCTGCTCCGGCGTGAGCACGGCAGCGGCCGAGAGCTCGTCCAGCAGACTCTGCAACTCGCTGGACTGTGCGATCGCCATGGCGGGCGCAGCCAACACGCACAAGAGCGTAACGAGAACAAGCTGCTGGCGGTTTGAAAACACGCGCGGGTCTCCCATCGCCTGTCGCTGCGCTAGCGGGCCGTGTCTGGCATTCAGCTTACCCGACCTGCGCTTTTGAAATTCGAGCACTGCGCCAAGGAACAACTGGCCGGGCGCCGCTTCTGAGCGACACCCTGCCGCGTGAAAAACCCGCGTCTGCGAGTCTAATGCCGCCGGGCACTGCCCGATGCTGGTGCGAACTCTAGCTTGCATTCGCGGCTCCCGCGGAGACGGCGCTCAGAATGTGAAAATCTCGAACCGAGTTGGCGCGCGGCCTAGGCTGTCAATTGCCGCAGCGCGGTTGGGACATCGGCGGCGATCTGAAAGAAGTGATCCAGGTGCGTGACTTCGAATACGCCGGCGATACTCGCGCGCGGCCCAGCCAGGATCACGCGGCACTCCTGCGTGTTCGCCTGCGCCACGACCCGCACCAACTGGCCGATCCCGGCGGAATTCAGATACTGCAGGCCGGCCAGGTCGAGCACCAGCGCCGCGCCGCGGCGGTCGAGGCATTCGAGCGCCTGCGCGACGAGGGCATCGTCCGCGCCGGTCAACTCGCCCTCAAGCGCCAGCACGTGCACGCCGGCCTGAAGCGTGCGGCTGATGTTCATGCCCGTGCTCACGTGTAGGCCCGCACGACGTATTGCTGCATCATGCGGTGGGTGTTGAAGTAGGAGCCATTGAGCGCGATGCTGTTGCGCATCACCTCGGCGAAACGCTCGCGCTGCTGGTAGAACATGGGCAAGATGGTGTACTCGAGCTTGTCGTAGATGACGGCGGCATCGCGCCAGCGGTCCGACTCCTGCCCGCGCTGCCAATCGTCTTTTCCAATCGACCAGCCAGTGACACCCTCGATCCAGCCTTCGACCCACCAGCCGTCGATCACGCTCAGCGAAGGCACGCCATTCAGCGCCGCCTTCATCCCGCTGGTGCCAGAGGCTTCGAGCGGCGGCTGCGGATTGTTCAGCCACAGGTCCACGCCCGGCGCCATCACTCGGCACAGCTCCATGTCGTAATTCTCAAGGTAGACCGTGCGGACCGTGTCGCGGAGCAGCTCACGCGCCTCGAACACGCGGCGGATCAGCGCCTTGCCTTCCTGGTCGTGCGGGTGCGCCTTGCCGGCGAAGATCAGTTGCAGCCCGCCACTATCGCTGGCGATCTTCTTGAGCCGCTCGATGTCCTCAAAGATCAACCCAGCGCGCTTGTACGTCGCGGCGCGACGGGCGAAGCCGATCGTGAATACATCCGCTCGCATGCCGACGTTGGTTCGGCGGTTGACGTGCTCGATCAGCTTGGTCTTGGCGCGCTCGTGCGCCTGCCAGATCTCGTGCAGCGGGATCTTGCAGGCATTCCGCAGATTCAGATTGTCTTCGCGCCAGTCGGGAACATGTCGGTCGAACAGCTCGCGGAACGCGGGCGCAGCCCAGGTCACCGCATGAATGCCGTTGGTGACGTAATCCACCGGATGCGGATTGAACAGTTGCCGCGAGACCTCGCCGTGCCGCTTGGCGACAGCGTTCACATAGTGGCTCAGCCGCAGCGCTAGCGTAGTGACATTCAGCGTGCCGTCGAGGCAGTTCAGCATCTTGAGCTGCCGGACGGACTCGGCGTCCAGCACGCGCGTCACCAGGTCCACCGCAAACTTGTCATGCCCGGCGGCGACGGGCGTGTGCGTGGTGAAGGCGCACATCTTGCGAACGCTGGCGATGTCGTCGTCGCTGATGTCGCTTCGGCCGGACTTGCGCAAAACTTCTGAAAGCAGCTCGAGCACCAGCAGGCTGGCGTGGCCTTCGTTCATGTGAAAGCGGCGGATCTGGTCTTGCCCAAGCGCGCGCAGCATGCGCACGCCGCCGATACCCAGCACGGTCTCCTGCGCCAGGCGATAGTGCGAGTCTCCGCCGTAGAGGTGCCCGGAGAGGTTTCGATCGGCCTCGTTGTTTTCGGGCAGGTTGGTGTCGAGGAAGTAGACCGGGACGGTGTAACCACCGGCGCCCGCGACCTCGAACTTCCAGGCCCGCAGGTGCACGGTGCGGCCTTCGACACTGACGCTGGCGCGGGCCGGCAACTCGCGCAGATACTCGGCGACACTCCAGTTCACCGGCTCTTCAACTTGCCGCCCGCTCTCGTCGAGCCTCTGCGTGCAGTAGCCGCGGCGATGCAGCAGAGTGACGGCCACCATCGGCACGCGTAGGTCGGCGGCGGCCCGAATGGTGTCTCCGGCCAATACGCCCAGGCCGCCGCTATAAGTCGGCACCTCAGCGGTAAGTCCGATCTCCATGGAGAAGTAGGCGATGGTTCGGGGATTCACGTGGCTTACGGTCCTCGTCTAGCGCTGGCCGGCCGCGGCGACACTGCCCGCGGGCAAAGCACGCGTACGAAAGCGGCTTTGCAAAGCCGAACCAGTCGCCGGGTTCCTGGTTATGCGGCTCGACCTCAGGCGCGCCATGCCCGAATTGGCGTCCCAAACCCTCAATCGCAGCCAGCCCCAGCGTAGTGCACGCGGCCGGGCCCCGGCAAGCCCGGTGCGCGGCGCGGCGCTTGACGATCTATCGGGTCGTCGTCACGCTCTGCTTGACTGCGGCTCGGTCTGGCCGCGCTCCCGCTCATCGCGGCGCATCATTCAAGCAACAGGACAGCCTATGCGCGTCTGGCCCGGTATGCCGTTTCCGCTCGGGGCAACTTGGGATGGCGACGGCGTGAATTTCGCGCTGTACTCGGAGCACGCCAGCGCGGTCGAGTTGTGCCTGTTCGACGAGCGGGGTGCGGAGCGCGACCGCTTGCGCATGCCCGAGCGCACGCTGCACGTCTGGCACGCGTATCTGCCGGGGCTGCGGCCAGGGCAGCATTATGCGTATCGCGTACACGGGCCGTACGCGCCCGAGCATGGGCAGCGATTTAATCCGAAAAAACTCCTGGTTGACCCGTATGCCAAGGCGATCAGCGGGGCGCTGCGATGGGACGACGCGCTCTTTGGCTACACGCTGGGCGACGCGCGCGACGACCTTTCGCTCGATCCGCGCGATTCCGCGCCATTTCTGCCAAAGTGTGAAGTGATCGATGACGCGTTCAACTGGGGAGACGATCGCCCGCCGCGCGTGCCGTGGGATCGTTCGGTGATCTACGAATGCCATGTGCGCGGGCTGACGGTGCGGCATCCCGGCCTGGCTGCGCACCTGCGCGGGCGCTATCTGGGGCTGGCGAGCGAGCCGCTGATCGATCACCTGCAGAAGCTGGGCGTCACCGCGGTGGAGCTGCTGCCGGTGCACCAGGCCGTGGATGATCGCATGCTGACGGTCCGCGGCCGCACGAACTACTGGGGCTACAACACGCTGGGCTTCTTCGCGCCAGATGTGCGCTTCGCGAGCAGCCCCTCCGGCAGTGTCGCGGTGCGCGAGTTCAAGACCATGGTAAAGGCCCTGCACCAGGCCGGCATCGAGGTGCTGCTCGACGTTGTTTACAACCACACGGCCGAGGGCAACCAGCGCGGCCCGACGCTCAGCCTGCGCGGCATCGATAATCTGGTCTACTATCGCACCGACCCCGGCAATCGCCGCTACTACGTAGATTTCAGCGGCTGCGGCAACACGCTGAACACGCCGCACGTTCGCGTGCTGCAATTGGTGCTGGATAGCCTGCGTTACTGGGTGACGCACATGCATGTCGACGGTTTCCGCTTTGATTTAGCGCCGGCCCTGGCGCGGGGCGAGAGCGGCGAGTACGAGCGTCACGGCGCGTTTCTGGCTTGCGTGGCGCAAGATCCGGTGCTGTCGCGAGTGAAGCTGATTTCGGAATCGTGGGACCTTGGTCGTCGCGGTTACCACGTGGGCAATTTTCCGCCGGGCTGGGCCGAATGGAATGACAAGTACCGCGACACGGTGCGGCGCTTCTGGCGCGGCGACCAGGGTCAAGTGGCTCAGATGGCCTATCGCCTGGCTGGCAGCAGCGACCTGTTCGCCGCGTTTGATCGCGGCCCGTGCGCCAGTGTCAATCTAGTCACCGCGCACGACGGCTTCACGCTGCACGACCTGGTGACCTACGAGCGCAAGCACAACCAGGCCAACGGCGAGCAGAACCGCGACGGGCACGATCACAACTTCAGCGCGAATTGGGGCGTCGAGGGCGAGACGCCGCGGCTGGAGATTCGCCGCGTGCGCGAGCAGATTAAGCGCGACCTGCTGGCGACGCTCGCGTTTTCGCTGGGCGTGCCGATGTTGACCGCCGGCGATGAGATGGGCCGCACGCAGCTCGGCAACAACAACGCCTATTGCCAGGACAACGAGATCTCGTGGGTGAACTGGAATCTCAACGAATCCAACCGCGAGCTCCTGGATTTCACCCGCCGCGTGATCGAGATTTTCCGCGAGCATCCGGTGCTGCGGCGGCGCTCTTTCTTCCGCGGGCAGAGCGTCGGTGCGCGGGGCGTGAAGGATGTAACCTGGGTCAAGCCGGATGGGCACGAATTCGGGCACGCCGATTGGTCGGACCCGCATCGGCACGTTTTCGGCATGCTCATCCACGGACATGCCGAGGAGGGGCTGGATGCGCAGGGGCAGCCGTTCGCGACGCAGACGCTGCTGCTGCTGCTGAATGGCGGGCGTACTTCGAGCCCGTTCCAGTTGCCGCGCTTGCCGCCGGCCGGGACGTGGTTCATACTGCTGGACACGGTGCATCCGAAAGCGCCGACGCAGCCGGCCGACCACGACGTGATCGGGCTTCCGGCGCACTCCCTGCAACTGCTGAAGTTCGTCGAGCTGCATGAACCACGAAAAACCGCACCGCGAGCCTGAAGTCGACGCGCCACTGGCGGTCGCGCCGGACGACTGGAAGCGCTTGTCGCTCGGGCGACACTCGGCCCCGCATGATTTCTTGGGTGCCCATCCAGCCAGCGTCGCGGGCGTGCCCGGCGTCGTGGTGCGCGCGTTCCATCCGGAGGCGCAGCGCGTCGACGTCCTGCTGCCGGCGCGCGTATATGGCATGACGCGCATCGCCGAAGGCGGGCTTTTCGCCGTTTTTATCGCCGGGGCCAGCCTGCCGCTGGCCTACCAACTGCGCTTCAGCTTCGCGGACGGGAACACCTGGGAGCGCGACGACCCGTATCGTTTCATGCCGACGCTGGGCGATGTCGATCTGCACCTTTTTAACGAAGGCACGCATCGGCGGCTCTGGGAAAAATTCGGCGCGCACCTGCGGACCGTCGAGGGCGTCGAAGGCGTCTCGTTCTCTGTCTGGGCGCCGAACGCCGAACGCGTCAGCGTTGTCGGCGATTTTTGCCAGTGGGATGGGCGGCTGCTGCCGATGCGGCAGATGGGCAGCTCGGGGGTGTTTGAGCTGTTCGTACCGGGCCTTGCCAGCGGCACGCTTTACAAATTCGAGATTCGCACGCGCGACGGAACAATGCGGCTCAAATGCGACCCGCTGGGGCGCTGGATGGAGCGCCCGCCCGGCACGGCTTCGCGCGTCGCGTCGTCGCAGTACGAGTGGGGCGATCATGAGTGGATCGCGCGGCGTCAGCAACTGGACGTCCGCCGCGAAGCCATGTCGATCTACGAGGTGCACCTGGGGTCGTGGCGGCGTGTGCCCGAGGAGGGCTATCGCCCGCTGACGTACCGCGAGATCGCCCCGCGGCTGGTCAGCCACATGAAGCGCTATAGCTTCACGCACCTGGAGCTGATGCCGGTGGCCGAGTATCCGTTCGCTGGCTCGTGGGGCTACCAGGTGACCGGCTATTACGCGCCCACCTCGCGCTACGGCACGCCCGACGATTTCCGCTACCTGGTGGATGTCTGTCATCGCGCGGGCATCGGCGTGATCGTGGATTGGGTGCCGGCACACTTCTGCAAGGACGATTTCGCGCTGCGGCTGTTCGACGGCACGCCGCTGTATGAGCACGACGATCCGCGCCGCGCGGAGCACCCGGACTGGGGCACGCTGATCTTCAATTATGGCCGGCACGAGGTCCGCAATTTCCTCGTGGCCAACGCGCTCTACTGGCTGCAAGAATTCCACGTCGATGGGCTGCGCGTCGATGCCGTCGCCTCAATGCTCTACCTCGATTACAGCCGCAAGGAAGGCGACTGGATCCCGAATCGCTACGGTGGGCGCGAAAATCTGGAAGCGATCGAGCTTCTGCGCGAGACGAACGAGCTGATCCGCACGGATTTTCCCGGCTGCTACATGATCGCCGAGGAATCGACTGCCTGGGGCGGCGTGACGGCGCCGGTGCAGAGCGGTGGGCTGGGCTTCGCGTTCAAGTGGAACATGGGCTGGATGCACGACACGCTGCTGTATTTCTCGAAAGACCCGGTGCATCGCAAGTTCCACCACAACGAGCTGACGTTCTCGATGATCTACGAGTATTCCGAGCGCTTCATCAATCCGCTCTCGCATGATGAAGTCGTGCACGGCAAACGCTCGCTGATCGAGAAGATGCCCGGCGATCTGTGGCAGAAATTCGCCAATCTGCGGGCGCTGCTGGCGTATCAATACCTACGCCCCGGCAAGAAGCTGCTCTTCATGGGCTCCGAGCTGGCGCCCTGGCGCGAGTGGAACCACGACGAGAGCCTGGATTGGCATCTGGGCGACGACCCACATCGCATTGGGCTCTCGAAGCTGCTCGAAGCGCTCGGCCGGGTCTACCTGGAGACGCCGGCGCTCTGGCGGGCGGACTCCGACCCGCACGGCTTCGCCTGGATCGATTGCCACGATGCGGACAATTCGGTCTTCGCCTTCCTGCGACGCGACGGCGATGCGCATGTGGTCGTAATCATGAACTTGACGCCCGTGCCACGCGACGGGTATCGCTTCGGCGTGCCGCATGGCGGCATGTACGCGAAGCTGCTGTGCACCGACGACGCCGCGTTTGGCGGCAGCGCCTATCAGCCCTTCGAGATGCTGCGGTCCAGCCAGCCGGGCTGGCATGGCTTCCCGCACTCGCTCGAGCTCTCATTGCCGCCGCTGGCGGTGATCGCGCTGCGGCCGACGTAAGCTTCTCGCTGCCGCACCACAACTGGCTGTGCGACGCTGCGCTTGGCTGCCGCATTTTCCGCTGGCCCGATCTGAATATGTGTGCACATGTCTGATCGCCCGCTGTTCGATCCATCGCGAATTCACGTTCCGGCGAGTGAGCTCGGCCCACCGTCCACATCGCCCAACGCGCTAAGCGTGCGGCAGGTAAATGAGTTGGTGCGCGGCGCCGTGAATCGGCACCTGCCGGCGACACTGCACGTGCTCGGCGAGCTTGCCGACTTCTCGCGCTCGGCCAGCGGGCACAGCTATTTCACGCTGAAGGACTCGAGCAGCGAGCTGCGCTGCGTCATGTGGCGCAGTGCTGCGATCAAGCTTTCCTTCGTACCTACCGACGGGCTGCAGGTGATCGCCAGCGGCGGCGTCGAGGTCTACGCGCCACGCGGATCGTATCAGCTCGTTGTGGGGGGGGGGGCGGCCCCCCG
>CAZHTF010000003.1:61257-72860 GCA_964535305.1 uncultured Planctomycetales bacterium
GCCTGGAGCCGCGCGGCGTCGGCGCACTCGAGCTGGCATTCCGCCAGCTCCGCGACAAGTTGGCGCGCGAAGGTCTGCTCGACCCCGCCCGAAAGCGCAAATTGCCCGCGATTCCGCGGCGCGTCGGCGTGGTCACCAGCCTGAGCGGCGCCGCACTGCGCGACATCCTGCAAACGCTCGCACGTCGCTTCGCCGCGCTCGAAGTGCTTGTCTTCCCCACGCGCGTGCAGGGCGTCGGCGCGGCCCAGGAAATCGCCGCCAGCGTCACACGCATGAACCGCCACGCCGCGGCGCTGGGCGGGATTGATGTGGCGATTGTCGGGCGCGGCGGCGGCTCGCTTGAAGACCTCTGGGCGTTCAACGAGGAAGTCGTGGCGCGGGCTGTGGTTCAAAGCGCCATTCCGATCGTTAGCGCTGTGGGACACGAGATTGACGTGAGCATCTGCGACCTGGTCGCCGACCTGCGCGCCGCGACGCCGACCGCCGCCGCCGAAATGATCGTGCCCAACCAGGCGCAGTTGATCAGCGAGCTGCAGCGGCAGGCAGGCCGCGCCGGCCGCGCGGCGCGCTATTCATTCGAGCGCGCCACGACGCGTCTGCAACAGCGAACAATCCGCGAGCCGCTGGCGCGGCCATTGCAGCGGCTGAACGAGCGGGCGCAGTTGCTCGACGATGCGCTGCTGCGGATGCAGCGCGCCAACCAAGAGCAGACGCGGGCGCAGCGCGAGCGACTGGTCCGGGTTGAGACGGCACTGCTGCGCTTCGCCGCCGGGGCGCGCTTCGTCCAATTGGCGCGGCGGGCCGAGCGCAGCGGGCGGCGGCTGCGCGAGGCGCTGTTTGAGTTGCTGCGCGGCCTGGAACGGCAAATCGCGCGGCGCTTAGCAACATTGCAGCGCTCGGCGCCCGCCGTGCGGCTGGGGCGCGTGCAGGAGCATCAGTTGCAGAGCCTGACGCGGCTGCGGCTGGCCTTCGGGCGCTTGCTGGCGCAGCGGCGCGAGGCGTTGGCCACGCGGCTGGCGGCAGTGCAGGCTTGTGACCCGCGGCGCGTGCTGGCCCGCGGCTATAGCATCACGCGCGAGCTGCGCAGCGGCCGCGTGCTACGGAGCCTGAAGGACGTTCGCGAAGCGCAGCGGATCGAGGTGGAGTTGGCGGATGGGCGCTTCCGCGCGACCGCGGACGACCCGCGCCAGCCGAGCCTGTTTGACACGCTGCGCTCGGATTAAGGAGACCGCGCGGGGGGCAGCTGCGTTGCAGCAACCAGGCGCTAGCCGCCGGCCTTGAGTTTCTCGGCCTTTTCGGCGGCCATCTCGATTGAGCCGACGTACATGAACGCCTGCTCGGGCAGATGGTCCCACTTGCCGTCGCACAGCTCCTTGAAGCTGCGGAGCGTGTCTTCACGCCGCGTGTAATTGCCCGGGAAGCCGGTGAATTGCTCGGCGACGAAGAACGGCTGGCTGAAGAAGCGCTCGATCTTGCGGGCGCGGCCGACCAGCAGCTTGTCGTCTTCGCTCAACTCATCGACACCCAGAATGGCGATGATGTCCTGCAGGCTCTTGTAGCGCTGCAGCGTGGCCTGCACACGGCGGGCGATCTCGTAGTGCTCCGTGCCGACGACGCCGGGGTCGAGCACGCGCGAGCTGGATGCCAGCGGATCGATCGCGGGGTAGATGCCTTTCTCAGCGATGGCGCGTTCGAGCACGATGAACGCGTCCAGGTGCGTGAACGTGGTCGCGGGGGCCGGGTCGGTCAGGTCGTCCGCCGGCACGTAGACGGCCTGCACGCTGGTGACGGCCCCGGCCTTGGTTGAGGTGATCCGTTCCTGCAGCTCGCCCATCTCGGTGCCGAGCGTCGGCTGGTATCCGACCGCGGACGGCATTCGGCCCAGCAGGGCTGACACCTCGGAGCCGGCCTGCGAGAATCGGAAGATGTTGTCGATGAACAGCAGCGTGTCTTTTCCAGATTGGTCGCGGAAATACTCGGCCATCGTCAGCGCGGTGAGCGCGGCCCGCAGGCGCGAGCCAGGCGGCTCGTTCATCTGGCCGAAGACCATCGCGGTCTGATCGATGACGGACTTGCCGGTGTTGCCGATCTTGGCGTGCTGCATTTCGAGCCAGAGATCGTTGCCCTCGCGCGTGCGCTCGCCGACGCCGGCGAAGACGGAGTAGCCCCCGTGCTGCGTGGCGATGCGGGCGATCAGTTCCTGAATCACGACAGTCTTGCCCAGGCCGGCGCCGCCGAAGAGCCCGATTTTTCCGCCGCGGACGAACGGGACCAGCAGGTCGATGATCTTGATCCCGGTCTCGAATTGCTCGGTCTTTGGCGTTAGCTCGGAGAACTCGGGCGGGTCGCGGTGGATCGGCTTGCGCTCGCTGGCCTTGACTGGGCCGCGGCCGTCGATGGCTTCGCCGACGAGATTGAAGACGCGGCCGAGCGTGCCTTCGCCGACCGGGACGGAGATGGCGGCCCCGGTATCGGTGATCGGCGCACCGCGCACGAGTCCGTCGGTGCTGCCCAGCGCGACGGCCCGTACCCGGCCGCCGCCCAGGTGCTGGGCGACCTCGCACCAGAGCGTCTGCTCGCGGACGACGCCGCTGAGCTCGGTACGAATGCCGACGCGTAGGGCGTTGTAGATCTTGGGCAGGTGCGCCTCGTGGAACTCGGCGTCCAGCGTGGAGCCGATGACCTGCGTGACGCGGCCGACGTTTTCTTTGCTCATTTCGAGGCTCCGCAAGCAAAACTCAGAACTCAGAAGTCAGGATGCATGCAGCCGGGTCGCGTGCTACTTGACCGCCTCTGCACCGCCGACGATGTCGGCCAGTTCCAGCGTAATCTGCGACTGCCGCGCGCGGTTGTACTCGCGCGTCAGGTACTTGATCATGTCGCCGGCGGCGTCGGTCGCGGCCTTCATCGCCACCATGCGCGAAACCTGTTCGCTGACAATCGCGGCGTTGAAATATTGATACAGGCGAATCCGCACCGTCTCCGGAATCAGCCGCGCCAACAACTGCTCGGGCGGGGGCGAAAACTCGAAATTGGTCCGCAGCCGCGGCTGCGCGGCGGCGGAATTCGCAGTCGCGGCGCTGCGCGGCGGCTCGATAGGCAGCAGCGGGGCAATCGTGGCGCGCTGCACGGCGACAGACTGAAAGCGCATGTACGCCACGTCGACCCGCGCGATCTGCCGCGCCTCGTATCGTTGCATGTAGCGATCGGCCAGGCTGGCGACGCGGGCGAACGAGATGCGATCTTCCACGTCGGTGATGCCCTCGCTCACCTCAATCCGCAGGAAGCGCATGTAGCCGATGCCCTTTTTGCCGACGACCTCGAGCGCTGGCGCCAGCTTGGCGTCGATCAGCTTGCGGCGCTGCTCGACCGCCGCCCGCAGCACGGACGAGTTGTACGCTCCGCACAGGCCGCGATTGGAGGTGATGATCAACAGCACGCTCGCCGGCACGCCGGCGTTCGAATTCAGCAGCGGATGCTGGGCGCTCTCCACGCCCGAGAGATTCTCGATCATCTCGGTGATTTTCTGCGTGTAAGGCTTGCTGGCGGTGGCGCGCTGCAGCGTCTTGGCGTAGCGGGCCGTCGCGATCAACTGCATCGTCTGCGTGATCTTCTTGATGTTGCGAACCGCCTTGCGGCGTTTCGTGATCGCGCGGGCTTTAGCCATTCGAGATCCAGTTCGGAGTTTCTAGTAGCGAGGAACGAGTTGACAGAGTCCTCTCCAGAGTACTCAGCGGCGAGGAACGAGTTGGATTCGGATCACCATAGGCCATTTCGATGCCCTCGAACACTTGCCGTCCCAATCTCGAGTTCCGCGCACCGCTTTGCACGACTTCACGATACGAACCAGAATCCTCGCAATGCCTTCTCGCTACTTTGCCGTCGAAAACCGCTTCTTGAAGTTCGCACAGATCTCTTTCATCCGCGCGTCGAGCTCGTCGCTCAGCTTGCGCTCGCGGACCATCTGCTCGCGAACCTCAGGAAACTCGTCGCGATAATGCTTCAGCAGCCCCGCCTCAAACTCGCGAACGCGCGGCAGCGGCAGATCATCCAGGAAGCCGCGCGTGCCGGCGTGAATCGAGATGAACTGGTCGATCACGTCCATCGGCTCGTATTGCGGCTGCTTGAGCAGCTCCACCATGCGCCGGCCGCGGTCAAGCTGCCGCTGTGTCGCCGGGTCGAGCTCGGTGCCGAGCTGCGCGAAGGCCTCCAGCTCGCGGAACGCCGCCAAGTCCAGCCGCAGCGAGCCGGCGATCTTCTTCATCGCGGGGATCTGCGCGTTTCCACCGACGCGGCTGACCGAGATGCCGACGTTCACCGCCGGGCGCACGCCCGCGAAGAACAGGTCCGGCTCAAGGTAGATCTGCCCGTCGGTGATCGAGATCACGTTGGTCGGGATATACGCCGAGACTTCGCCTTCGAGCGTTTCGATTACGGGCAGGGCCGTCAGGCTGCCGCCCGAGCTGCGCAGTTTGCGGGCCTCGTGCGTGTCCTTGCCGAGCGCGGCCAAGTCGTGCTCGAGCGCGTGTTGATCCTGGTTGCCGACGTAGGTCTTGCCGTTCACGGGTGTTTCGTCACCGGCGGGCGCGCCCTTGCGCACGATGACGCGCTTTTCGGCGACCTTGCAGGCGCGCTCCAGCAGGCGGCTGTGCAAGTAGAACACGTCGCCGGGGTAGGCTTCGCGGCCCGGCGGACGCCGCAGCAGCAGCGAGAGCTGCCGATAGGCCTGGGCCTGCTTGGAAAGATCGTCGTACACGCACAGGGTGGCGCGGCCCTGCTCATACATGAAATATTCGGCCATGGCGCAGCCGGCGTAGGCCGCGATGTACTGCAGCGGGGCGGGGTCCGACGCGCTGGCCGAGACGACGATGCTGTAATCCATCGCGTGCGATTCGCGCAGCCGCTGCACAATGCCCGCGACGGTCGATTCCTTCTGGCCGATCGCCACGTAAACGCAGATCACGTCGCCGCCGCGCTGATTGATGATTGTGTCGATTGCGATGGCGGTCTTGCCCGTCTTGCGATCGCCGATGATCAGCTCGCGCTGTCCGCGTCCGATCGGGATCATGGCGTCGATTGCCTTGATGCCGGTCTGCAGCGGCTCGGTGACCGGCTGGCGCTCGGCGATACCGGGGGCGATGATTTCCATCGGGCGGCGGTGGGGTGTCTGGATCGGGCCCTTGCCGTCGAGCGGGCGGCCCAGCGGATCGACCACGCGACCGACCATGGCTTCGCCGACCGGCACGCTCAGCAGCCGGCCGGTGGTGCGGACCTCCTCGCCTTCCTTCACGTCCAGGTAGCCGCCCAGCACGACCACGCCGATCGAATTTTCTTCGAGGTTGAAGACGAGCCCGGTGGCGCCGCTGGCGAATTGCAGCATTTCGCCGGACTGCGCCTTGGAGAGGCCGTAGACGCGTGCGACGCCGTCGCCGACTTCGAGCACCTTGCCGACTTCGGCGACGTCGAGCTCGGAGCGGTACTGAGCGATTTCGCTCTTGATGATCGTTGCGATTTCGTCGGCTTTGAACTTCATGTCTTCATTCCCAACGGGCCGCGGCCCGAGTGTGTTCGTCCTGGGGCTAGGCGCCCAGTGCCAATCCGCGCTCACTGCGCTCGCTCAGCCGCGCGGCGGCGACGTGCAGCTGCCGGCGGATCGAGTTGTCATAGCGCACGTCACCCACCTGCAAGATCAGCCCGCCGATGAGCGCTTCATCCACCTGAAACGTCATGACCGGCGTTTTGCCCGAGACGCGCGCCGCAGTCTGGCTGACCGACTGGCGCTGCGCTTCGTCCAGCGCGACGGCGGAGATCGCGGTCACCTCGACCTGGTTAGCGGCCTGCTCCTGCAAAAGCACGAAATTCCGCAGCAGCGCCCGCAGCAGCCCGCTACGGCCGTGTGCGTTCATCACCTGCAGCGTGCTGAGCGTGATCTCCGCCAGCTTGCCGCGAAACATGCGATCCAGGGCCGCCGCGCGGACGTCGTCGTCGAGCGCCGCGGAGGTCATGAACGCGGCGAATTCCGGCTCGAGCTCGGCCAGGCGCTGCAGCTCCTCGAGCTCGCCGCGCACCTGCTCGACCGCATCCGACTGGCGGGCAAGCTCGAAGAGCGCGTCGGCGTAGACGCGGGCGTAGGCAAGTTGAACGTCGAATGACTCGGCCATGGCGCGCTAGTTCCTGGAACCGCTGATGCGCTCGAGCGACTCGGTCACCAGCGCGCGATGATCGTCGACATTCAATGACTTGCGCGCCACCGTCCCGGCCAGTTGCACCGTCAGCTCGGCGGTACGGTCGTACAGCTCCTTCATCGCACTGTTGGCCGCCAGCTCAATCTCGCGACGGGCGCGGGCGACCATCTGCTCGGCTTCCTGGCGGGCTTCGTCCTGTATGCGACGGCGGACCACCTCGGCATCGCGCTTGCCTTCGTCGACGATCGAGGTGGCTTCCTCGCGAGCGCGGTCGATCTGTTGGCGATACTGGGCCAACAGCTTCTCGGCTTCGAGCCGCTCGCGCTTAGCCTGCTCGAGCGAACCGCGGATGGAATGCTCGCGCTGCTCCAGCACATTCAGCAGCGGCTTCCAGGCAAACCTCCCCAGCACCGCGATCAGCACCAGGAAAATCACCAGCGTGAAAAACACGTTGCCCAGGTCGCCGGCCAGCAGGTTGGACTGCTTGTGCCCGCCGCTCTCCGCGTTCGAATCGCCGTGAGCCTGTCCGGCCGCGGGCGGATCGGCTGCCAGGGCCGCGGGAATGGCACGGAGGCTGGTCGGCGCGTAGCAGCAGCACACGGCCGCCACGGCCAGCCAAGTCAATGCGCGTCGACTCACGCTGAGTCTCCTTTTCGCGAGACGCTGCGTCGGCACCTGCCGCGCGAAGCGGTCTAGAGCAGCGCCAGGAAGCCGCCCAGCACGGCGAACAGCGTCGCGCCTTCGATCAGTGCGGCGGTGATGATCATGGCGTTGAAGATCGTGCCTGAGGCTTCGGGCTGACGGGCCATGGCCTCGACGGCGCTGCCGCCGATGCGGCCGATGCCCAGGCCGCCGCCGATGACGGCCAGGCCAGCGCCCAAGCCGCCGCCGATGCGGCTGAAGCCGTCTTTGGCCTGCGCGAGCGCCTCATCGGCGCCCAGCAGCGCGAATCCGACCGCCATCAGCGAGAGTGAGAAAACCGAGCGAATGTTCATCGTTTACCCTTTCTTCAAACCGCGCTCCGGCGACGCCGGATTCAAGAGTTTCGTTCGTAGCGACCGCGGCAGCGCCCGTTCAGGCGTGTGCGGCGGACGCGTGCTCCTTTGAAGCGTGTCCGTGAGCATGGCCCTGATTGTCGTGGGCGTGTTCATGCTCGTGTTCGTGTTCATGATCTTCGTGGTGAATGTTCACGGCCTGGCCGATGAACATGGTGGTCAGGAACGTGAAAATGAACGCCTGCAGGAAGGCCACGAAAAGCTCCAGCAGGTTGATCGCGACACTGCCCAGCACGACCAGCGGCGAAATCAGGACCAGCGCCAGGCCGGTTCCGAGGCCGGTCATCGCCATGCCGATGAAGCTCAGCAGCACGGCCAGCAGCACGTGACCGGCGACCATGTTCGCGAAAAGACGCACGGCCAGCGCGAAGGCCTTGGCGAACAGCCCCACAATCTCAAGGAAGGCAATCAGCAGGTTGATGCCCGGCGGCCCCATGAAAAAATGCTTGATGTACGCCAGGCCGTTGGTCGCCAGGCCGTTGTAGATCACCATCACCAGCGTGCAGGTGGCGAGTGTGCCGGTGGTGAAGATATTACCGGTGGATGTCCCGCCAATGCCGTGCCAATGATCCCCGCTGCCGAGTGGCTTGGTCCAATCCATGAGCGGGATTAGGCCGAGCAGGTTACTAATCAGAATGAAGAAGAAAACCGTCCAGAGGTAGACGATGAACTTGTCGGTGTATTTGCCCAGCGCCGGCTGAATAATGTTGGTCCGCAGCGCGACGCAGATCCCCTCGATCGCATTGCCCAGCCCGCTGGGCACCAACCGGCCAACTTCGTCGCTGGCCGTGCGGGCCTTCAGCGCCCGCGGAATGACCGCGATCAGAATCACCGCCGCCAAAAGCTGCATGAAAATGTGGTTGCTCAGCAGCGTGAACTGGCGGAACGGCGTGGGCAGCCACTCCGGCAGCGGCAAGTTGAACGGGCCGATGTACGGGTGTTGCACAACATGCGATAGCGGGTCCGCCCCAGCAAGCATCAGATCGATCATGAGTCACCTCGCCGACGGCGGTTGCTCAGGCGTGCCAGCACGATCGTATCGACGGTCAGAAAGAGCAGATAGGCCAGGCCGATCCAGATCAGCAGTGGCTTTACCACGAACACGCCGCTCGCGGCGGCCGCCCCGCCCAGCGCGAGCGTAACCAGCATGCGCAGCGCCATGCCCTGAAGCGCCCCCAGCAGCCTCGCCGGGCCGTCGTGCGACATCGCCAGAATCGCCGGCGTCAGGCCGGCCAGTGCGCCCAGCAGCGCGATCCCCACGCCCACCAGCATCGCAACCACACCGGCCTGGCCGGCAGCGTTGCGCGTCGGGGCATAGCCAATCGTCACCGCAATCAAGCCAATCAGCAGGCACAGCAGCAGCACGCGGAGTAACGCGGCAAGGCTGCGGTCGGCGGGCTCACGCACCGGGTGGGTCAACGTCGTCTGCCTTGTCCTGGCTCTGCTTGCGGCGAGCGGTGCGCCGCGTCGATTCCGCGTTCATCCGCTGTGCCGCTCGAATAAAGTTGTACGTCCCGCCGGTCAAACCCAGTGCCGCGCCGACCAGCACCCCGCGCGGGTACGACTGGTAGTGGTGGTCGAACCACAACCCCGCAAGGGTGAGACCTATCACCGACGCCGCAAACTCCGTTCCCAACCCGGCGTAGCGATGCCAGTGGGGTGAATCACCCTCTGGCGGGCCGGCGGGGTTGGGTTGATTCGCTGACACTCCGCTCGATCTCGCCCGGTCCGGTCGAGTGCACAAGCCGCATTCATCACGGTGCCGAGTGAGTCGCGGAATGTAGCAAGCGCCGCGGGCGCACGTCAAGGGCCGCCAACCGCGACTTGGCATGCGTCGCGCGCGCCGGCCTGCGACGTGCCGGAAGCCGGAGCTGCGGCCGCCGAACGCCGACCGCGCACCGGAGATCACCATTCGCGCCGCAGCACTTCAATCGGGCAGGGCGGCAGGCTGCCCAGAAACTGCTTGCCGTACGGCTTGCTCACCACGCGCGGGTCGAGCACCACCACCGTGCCGCTGTCGCGCTGGCTGCGGATCAGCCGCCCGAAACCCTGGCGGAATTTCAGCACCGCCTCGGGCAACTGAAATTCGTTGAACGCGTTGCCGCCGCGGCGGCGAATCTGGTCGATCCGTGCCTCGACCGTTGGCCGGTCCGGCACGGCGAACGGCAGCTTGACGATCACCACCGTCGAAAGCGCTTCGCCCACCACGTCGACACCCTGCCAGAAGCTGTCGGCGCCGAAGATCGCTGCCCGCGGCGTGCTGCGGAATTTGTCGAGCATCTTGCTGCGCGGCAGCGACTCGCCTTGCACTAGGATCGTGAAATCTTCGCTCGAGAGCGCGGCACGCACGTGTTGCGCGATGTCGTCCAGCATCTGGTAGCTGGTGAACAGCACAAAGGCGCGCCCGCCGCCGGCTCGCAGGTAGTGGGCCACGCAGCGGGCGGCGGCATCGTTGAAGCGCTCGCCGCTGGAGGGGTCGGGCATGCCGGCTTCCACAAAGACGCGCGCCTGCCGCTCGAAATCGAAGGGCGAGCCCAGCCTGAGCGTGCGGGCCGGCACGTTTCCGAGCCGGCTGAGAAAGTAGTCGAACTGCGCGTCGCCACCGGCGGCCAGCGTGGCGCTGGTCAAGACGACGCTGGGCACGCGATCGAACATCAGCGTGCGCAGCGCCTGACCAACGTCCAGCGGCGCGGTGCATAGCGAGACTTTTCGCGACGGGCCGCCTTCCTGCTCGATCCAATAGACGTGCTCCTCAAAAGAGTGGCTGAGCAACTGCTGCGTCGCGTGGGCCAACTCCACCGCGCGGTTGATCGATGCGCCCAGCTCGACCTGGTCTTCTTCGCGGGGCAGCGACCTCTTCAACTCCTCCAGCTTCGCCGCGGCGTCGAGCAGCGCCGGCGTCAACGGATTGGGAACCGGGTTGGCGCGGATCAGCCGACCATTCTGCCGGCCGTTGCGGCGTTGCCATTCGCTCAGGTCGCGAAAAAAGTCTGAGCACGCCGATTGGGCCGCGATGACCGCCTCGCGCTGGCTTTCGCCGCCCAGCGACGCCAGCAGACCTTTGCCGCTGCGCTCGTTGAACAACGCGGCGAGCAGGTATTGCACCTGGCTGTTCGAGACACGCGTGCCCAATTGATCGCTGGCGACGGCTTCCAGCGTGTGCGCCTCGTCGATCACCAGCAGGTCATGATCCGGCAGCACGCTCGCGCCGTCGCGCCGCAGCAGCAGGTCCGCGATCAGCAGCGCGTGATTGACCACCAGCAGTTGGGCCTGCTCGGCGCGGCGGCGGGCGCGCTGGTAGAAGCAGGGCAGATACGTCGGGCAGCGCCGCCCCAGGCAGTTGCCATGCTCGCTGCGGACTTTTTCCCAGATCTCGATTGGCGGCGGCTCGGGCAGGTCGCTGAGCGAGCCATCCTGCGTGTGGTAGGCCCAATCTTCGATGTCGTGCAGCACGCGCAGCAGCGAGGGCACCCCGACCAGGGCCTTCTGCCGCTCGCTGGCAAGCTTGAGCCGCCGCAGGCCCAGGTAGTTTGTGCGGCCCTTGACCAGCTCGGCCCGCAGGTCGAGCTTGAGCACGCTCAGCAGCAGTGGCAGGTCTTTTGCGATCAATTGTTCCTGCAGCGCAATGGTGTGCGTGCTGATGACGACGCGGCGGCCTTCGCGCGTGATCTGCTCGATCGCCGGTAGCAAGTAGGCGAACGTTTTTCCGACGCCCGTGCCGGCCTCGACGGCCAGGTGCGCGCGGTTGTTGAAGGCGTCGGCGATGGCGTCGGCCATCTCGCGCTGTTGCGGGCGCGGCTCGAAACCGGCGAAGCTGCGGGCAATCGGACCGTCGGCCGCCAGCCACTCCGCGACGGACATACGGGTCTCTTAGGCCAGAAGCTGGACGACGAAATCCCAGGTGAATCGCAGCGTGGTGGCAATCGTAATCAGCGCTACGACCGTCCCGAAGATGGTGACAAAGGTCTGCCCGCCGATCCAGCCGTCGCGCATGGTCGCGAGGATATGCGGGCGGGCCAGCAGCAGCATGCTGATGATCATGGCGCCCGAGGTGATGAGCACCGAGATCGAATGCACGTAGCTGTAGATCCACATGCCGCGCGTCACGCGCGTCTCCAGCCCGGCGATATCGCGCAGGTGGTGCCCGCGCACGACGTACTCGACCGTTCGCACGCCGGCGTCGCTGACGTGTACGCGCCGAAAGCCGTTGTGCGCGTCGCCGCCGATCGCGGCATACAGAAACGTGTACAGCATCAGATTGACCGCGCCAATCGAGAGCACCGCGATGCACACCTGGTTGCGTCTGCGGCGCGAGCTGCGCACGGAAGCGAGCCGGGACGGCAAGCCGTCCCTTCTCGTCCAC
>CAZHTF010000003.1:72870-121874 GCA_964535305.1 uncultured Planctomycetales bacterium
GCTCACGCATCTGCTCGACAATCAGGCTGTCAACCGGAGAAGGGGGCATGGTCATTTCGCGGCGGCGTGCGCCGCGATTCGGCCCTCCAGGGGCGAGCTGGCATTCGCGTACAGCCGCCGCGGAATCCGCCCAGCGCGATAGGCCCAGTAGCCCGCATCGAGGGCGCAGCGCATGGCGTGCGCCATTTCGACCGGGCGCTGGGCGGAGGCGATACCGGTATTCAGCAGCACGCCGTCGGCGCCCAGCTCCATCGCGATGCTGACGTCGGAGGCGGTGCCGACGCCGGCGTCGACAATCACCGGATACTGCGGATCATCCGCCTTAAGCTGCTCGAGGATGATGCGAATGTTGTTCGGGTTGAGCACGCCCTGGCCGCTGCCGATCGGCGAGCCCAGCGGCATGACGCTCGCGGCGCCGGCGGCCTTCAGTCGCTGCGCGAGAATCGGGTCGTCATTCGAATACGCCAGCACCACGAAGCCCTCCGCGAGCAGCGCTTGCGTGGCCCGCAGCGTCTCGATTGGGTCGGGCAGCAGCGTCTTGCGATCGCCGAGCACTTCGAGCTTCACCCAGCGCGCCCCGGGATTGTCGCAGCCTTCGAGCAATTCGCGCCCCAGCCGCGCGGCGCGGATCGCGTCTTCGGCGGAGAAGCAGCCGGCGGTGTTGGGCAGAATCGTGTAGCGCTGCGTGTCAAGAAAATCCAGCAGGCTGCGCCCGCCCGCATCGAACAGCCGCTCGCGCCGCACGGCGACCGTGACCACCTGGCAGCCGCTGGCCTCGAGCGCGGCCCGCATCAGTTCGTAATCCGGCTCGCTGCCGCGCATGTATTTTCCCGTGCCGACAAACAGCCGCGAGTCGAACGAAAATCCCGCGATCTGCAGCGGGGCAGGCTTCACCTAACCGCCTCCTACCAGCGTGACGACCTCGATGCGGTCTCCATCCTGCAGATCGGTGCGTTCGTATTCGGCGCGGCGCACGAGCTGCTCATTCCGCTCGACCGCGACGCGACGCGGCTCCACGCCGATCTGCGCCAGCAACTGTGCCAGCGAACACGGATCGGGTGAGGCGTGCGGCTGTCCGTTCAGCAAGATCCGCATAACAATCGATTATAGAGCAAGCCGGGCCGGCGCGAGCCGCGCCGCGACTCCGCGCGGCTGCTGTACGAATCCGCCGCACGAGCTCAGACGTTGAACTTGATGTTCATGATGTCGCCGTCCTGCACCACGTAGGTCTTGGGCTCCTGCCGCACCTTGCCGGCGGCCTTGGCGTCGCGCATTGAGCCAGCCGAGTGCAGGTCGTCGTACGCGATTGTTTCGGCCCGAATGAAGCCGCGGGCCAGGTCGGAGTGAATCTTGCCGGCGGCTTCGACCGCGGTTGCCCCGCGCGGGATCGGCCAGGCGCGCACTTCATCCTCCCCGGCCGTCAGGAACGAGATCATGTTGAGCGCGTCGTAGCAGGCGCGAATGATGCGGTCGCGCGCTAGGGCCGTAATCCCGTATCCGGCCATGAACTCCGGCCGGTCCGACGGCGCGACCTGGATCAGCTCCGCCTCCAGCGTGGCGCAGGCCGCGATTGTGTCGGCCGCGTGCTCATCGCGCGGCGGCTGGGCCGCGGCGGCCTGGTCCTCGTTGACGTTGTAAACCAGCACGGCGGGCTTCTGCGTCAAAAAGCCGAAGCTGCGCACCTGCCGCTGCTCTTCGGGCGAGTGCAGCACGCTGGAAAGCGGCTTGGCGTTCTCGAGCGCGTCGCGACAGCGCAACAATAGCGCGTGCTCGTGCTTCTGCTGTTCGCGCTCCTTCGACGGCTTGACCATTGCCTTGTCGAGTTTGTCCACCCGGTTGGCGCAAATTTGCAGGTCGGCGAAAAGCAGCTCGTCCCGCAGGCGCAGCAGGTCACGCTGCGCATCGACCGTCCCGCCGAAGGTCGGCACCGATTCCGACGAAAACGCCCGCAGCACCATCAGCAGCACCTCGGCCTGGCGCAGCGTCGGCAGGTGTTTGACGAACCCGGCCTTGTCGACGTCGCCCTCGCTGCTGCCGGGCAGATCGACGAACTCCATCGTGAATTCGGTGCGTTTCTTTGGCTTGTACAGCGCCTCGAGCCAGTCCAGCCGCGGCTCAGGCACTTTCACCGCCGCCAGGTTCTCTTCCGACAATTTCAGATGGTCGCGCCGCAGGGCCGAGACCGCCGTGAACAGCGTCGATTTTCCAGACAGCGGCATTCCGACGATCGCCACGCGCATCGGGTTTCCAGGTTCCAGGTTTCCAGGGGCCGACCGGCCGGCTGCGGCGCGGTGGGCAGAAGATTGAGGGTCACTCTCGCCGAGCTATACTAGCGATGACGTGTTTGCGCCGATAGTGCGCAGAGCGATTCCGTGGCGCGACGCGCCGCGGTCACTGTGCTGGTACGCCTTGGCGTGCGTGGGAGAGCTATGCGAGCGATATGCGGCTGGCTGCTGCTGGCGATTTGCACATTTGCGACCGGCTGCGGCGCGGTCAACCTGCCCGACGGCGTCGCGCCCTCGCTGCAGGAGGTCGAGCGCGTCGTCAATGACAGCAGCCTGAACGGGCAGGAGAAACGCGATGCGCTCGCCGCGCTTGGCCTCGATGCCCTGCGGATCAACGCGCTGCTCCGCGCCGAACGCACCGCAAACCAGTTCGGCGGCACGCTGCGGTCCGCGATCGACAAGGTCTCGGCCAGCCGCTTCAGCCAGCTTACGCCGGATGAAGTGCAGCTCTACGGCGACGCGGCGGCGGCGACGGGTGGGCCGTTCACTGGGACGGTGAGCGACGACGCGGCCCAGGCAATCGTCAGCCTTTTCGCGAATCGCGCGATCGACGATGCCGACGCGCTGGATGCATTTCTTGACGATCCCGGCAATGAGACGCCCGCCGGCATCCCGAACGATACGTTGCGGCCATTGTTCGTTGATGAAGATCCGGACGACGTGCTGAGCCAATTACCCTGAGTCCGTGCAAACATCGAGCCAATCGAAAGGAGTCGCAGCATGCTCTCGCGCTGGACGTTGATCACCTGTTTCTCGGCCACACTGCTTTCGCTGGGCGGATGCCCGTTCGCGACCGACCGGTTAAACAACCAGGGCGGCGGAAACTTGATCACGCTCGGGCTCAAGGCCATCAACGGAAACCTCACCAGCTCGACGCCGGATGAGTGGCAGGTGTTGACCGATCGCATCAGCGAGCTGTCGCCGCAGGTGAACATCACGCTGGGCGACGACGAAGCCCAGGCGATCAGCGATTTTCTGGTCGCCAATCAGTTGAACTCGTTTGACGACGTCGAGCGTGTCGTGCGGCAGGTGTCGGATGATCCGACCAACGCGGGCGGCCTGGTCATTCCCGAGAGCCTGCAGGCGCTGATCGACAGCGGCATCGATCTGAACCAGATCGTGCAGGTCGAGGGGTAGCTGGCCGAGGGCGCCTGTCGAGATTCGGCGGGGCGCGGCTATACTCCTTTGGTGAAGCTGGCTTTGTGGAACACTCGTGCACGCGCGCGCGGGTGTTCCGCTGTTTTGAAGGGCGCGGCGCCACCGCGCATGCGGAGCGAAATCGGCGTGTTTTCGGGCATTATTGAGCACGTGGGCCGTGTGCTGGACGTGTCGCGCACCGCGCAAGCCACACGAATGACGCTGGACCTAGGACCACTCGCCGACGATTTGCCGACCGGCGCCAGCGTCGCGGTCAACGGCGTCTGCCTCACGCTCGCCGAGCCGCCACGCGGGACGGCCTGCGGGTTTGACGCGGTGCCCGAAACGCTGCGGGTTACCACGCTCGGCGGGCTGGCGCGCGGCGCAGAAGTAAACCTGGAACGCTCGCTGCGCGTCGGTCAGCGGATCGACGGGCATTTCGTGCAGGGACACGTCGACGGCGTCGGGACGCTGGAGCGCATCGGCCGCGACGGCGGCGAATACAAGCTGCACATTCGCGTCCAGCCGGGGCTGTCGGCGTTCATCGTTCGGAAAGGCTCGGTCGCGGTCGACGGCGCCAGCATGACGGTCGTCGACGCCGACCCCGGCCGCTTCTCGATCGTGCTTGTGCCGACGACCCTGAGCAAGTCCACACTCGGCCAACGGCGCGTCGGCGATCGGCTGAATATCGAGACCGACATCCTCGCCCGGCTGGTCGCACACCAGATGGCGGCCCTGATCGGCCGCGCGGATGCGCGCCCGGCGTACGCGGCGCGCGATGTAGGCGCCGCGGGCCAGGCCGGCGGCGTCACGCTCGAGCTGCTCCGCAGCAGCGGGTATGTCGCATGAGCAACGGACCCGCCAGCCCCGACCGCAAGCCGCTGATCGGCATCACGCTCGGTGATCCGTTGGGGATCGGACCCGAGGTGATCGCAAAAGCGCTCGCCGATCCGCTGCTGCGAAGCCAGGCGCGCTTCGTCATTCTCGGCCTGCACGATGTGCTCGATCTGGCGGCCGACCAGGGCGAGATCAACCCCTTCTGGTGGCGCGAGCCCTACAACGGCACGCCGCGGGTCGGCTCCGGCGTGCTGCTGGCTGACTTTGACGAGCTGGTCGTGCCGCGGATCAACGGCGAGCGCGGTCCGGACGAAGCCGCCGGCCAGGCGTCGTTCCGCTTCGTTGAAGAGGGCATTCGCCTGCTGAAGCTCGGCGCGCTCGACGCGCTGGTCACCGGGCCGATCTGCAAGGAAAGCTGGCAGCTCGCGCGGCGGCAGTTCGCCGGTCATACAGCGCTGCTTGCGCAACGCTTCGAGACGCGCCGGATCAACATGGCGTTTGTCGCCGGCGATCTGCGGGTGGTGCTCGCTAGCGATCACATTCCGCTGTTTGAGCTGCGCAACCGCTTCACCATCGGCCTGGTCTATCAGCCGATCGACCTGCTGGATCAGGCGCTGCGTGCGTGGTACGGCGTTTCACGGCCGCACCTGGGCGTGCTCGGGCTGAATCCGCACGCGGGCGAGGGCGGCCTGCTGGGCGACGAGGAGCAGCGGATCATCGAGCCGGCCCTGACCATGGCCCGCACCGCGGGGCTGCGCGTCAGCGGGCCGCTGGCGCCGGACACGGCGTTCACGCCCGAGAGCCTGAGCCGCTTTGATGGGATCGTGGCGATGTACCACGATCAGGGGCTGATCCCGCTCAAGAGCCGCGCGTTTCATGACGCGGTGCAGGTGACGCTGGGGCTGCCGGTGATTCGTACCAGCCCGGACCATGGGACGGCCTTCGACATCGCGGGGAAGAATCGGGCCAATTGCGGCAGCATGCGGGCCGCGATCCAGGAAGCGATCCGGCTCGCGAGCGCGCAGCGCCGCCGCAGTGCCGAGCAGCCGGCGGCGAGCGGGGCGTAGCGCGCGGAGCGCCGCAACGCCGCGGTGGTGCTACCTGGTTTGCCGAGGGTTTACGTCGCAGACGCCAGCGCGCTGCGGACTTCGTCGAGCAGTTGCTCGACCTTGAATGGCTTGAAGAGCACGCCCGAGAGCCCTTCCTTGGTGGCGCGAACGATTGAGTGATTGGGGTCGTAGCCAAAGCCCGTAATCAGCACCACGCGGCAGTTCGTGTTCCGCGCGCGGGCGGCGGCGAAGACCTCGTATCCGTTACGGCTAGGCATCTTGATGTCCGAGAGCACCAGGTCGAATGTTTCCGAGGCCAGCAGCGACAGCGCGTCATTGCCGTCGCGGGCGGTGACCAGCTTCGCACCGTATTTGCTGAGCACGTCCGAGATGGTCTCGCGAATCACGTCCTCGTCGTCCGCGACAAGGATCCGCTTGCCGAGCAGCAGCGGGTCTGCCGCCGGTGTCGCCGGCGTTAGCCCGCGAATCGGCAGGTGGTCGGCGACGCCGCTGACAATCTGCCGGGCGCGCTCGGCCTGCTGCACGATGCACTCGAGCGCCGCGGCCAGCTCGGGCCGCTGCGCCCGCAGCCGCGCCACGCTCGAGCAGATTTCGTTCAGCGGCGTGGCCAGCTCGGCGGCGACGTCGGCCGCCAACTGACCGGTCGTCGTGTGCCGCTCCGCGACCAGCGTCTGCAGAATGTGAAACGCCATCGAAATGTAATTGGCGAAGATCTCGGCGAAGCGGCGATCGGTGTCCGAGAACGCCGCGACGCGCTCGGACTCCACGTTCAGTACGCCAATCACCTGGTCGTTCATTCGGAGGGGCACAGTCAGGCAGGAGCGGGCATTGGCGAGGCCGAAGACATACAGCGGGTCTTTTGTAACGTCTGTCGAAAGATAACTCTGGCCGCTGGCGGCGACGTGCCCACTGATGCCGTTGCCGCTCAGGCCGACATAGAGCGGCAGGGCCTTGGCTTCTTCCGAGAGATTTCCGAGGATGGTCTCGAGGCGGTTGGTCTGCTTGTCGATCAGGCGGATGCTGAAGTGATCGAAGTGCAGCAGGTCGCGACAGAGCTGCACGACGCGCTCTTCGAGCAATGTCATTCGCTCGCCGACATCCATGCGGGCGATGTTCTCGGCTTCCCAACGCATCAACTCGCGACCGGCGCGATGGATGGCCTCGATCTGCTCTTCGAGGCGCGAGGCGTCGCTTACGTCCCAGAGCAACGCCAAACCCGCGTGCAGACCGCCGACCTTGTTCACGATCGGCGTAACGCGCAGTTCAAAGCGCGTCCGGTCGACTGCGATCGTGCGGGTGCGGGAGGCCGGCGGCTCGGCCGCGGCGCCCGCCTGTTCCCATTCGCGCAAGACCTCCAGGACCGCGTCGCGGACGACCTCGATCGTCGCGGCGGGCTGCGTTCGTAGCCGCAGGTTGGCCCAAAGTATGCGACCGTCAGCCGCTACAACGGCAACGCCTTGATCCGCGTTCTCCAGCAACGCGGTGCCGCCGAGCACGTCGCCGGCAGAAATGAGCGCGGGAAAGAACTCCGCGGCGGCGATGACGTAGTCGTAGCGGTGGGCGCGCATCGCGGCCACTGCGTCCTCCACCGAGTCCACGCCGTGGATAAACCCGGGGGCGCGCAGGAAGTCGGGCAGCGAGCCTGCGTCGCGTGGGCCGCGCAAGTACAAAACGCGATCAACGCGCTGCGACGTTGGTGGCAGCGTCATACGCCTCTCGAACTCAAATCGCTCCCGATCCGCGGGAGCTACTTCAATTATAGACACGCGTGCGGGCCGGGCGCGAAGTGCAAATCATCCTGCAGACGCAAGTTCGCCCAGAAAAGTCCGTTTTAGTAGCACTGCAACAGTGCGATTGACCGTGCGCGGACGCCGGCCTGCGCGGTGCGGCCGGCCTCGAACGCGGCTCGTTTCCGGATCGCGGCGAGCGCCAGGCTCCGTGCGTGCGGACTAACGCATGCGGCGCAGGCGCTCCTGCCGGGCGCGCTCCAGCCGCCGGCGCTCCGCGGACGTCAGCGACTGAAGGCCATGTCGGCTGATTTTCTCGAGCAGATCGTCGATATCGTCGTCGCCGGGCGTTGCGCCGCGCTGGCTGGTCGCGCTAGCCCTGAGGCGCAGGTTGTGCAGCCGCGGCAGCGGATTCACGCGGACACCCGCTAGTGCGAAGACGGCGCCGCCGCTAGCCGAGCCGGCGAGCAGGAAGGCCGCCGCGCCGCTTCCGGCAGAAAGCGCCAGCGACAGCACCCCAATGCCGCCCAGCGCGGCGACGAACGGCGCCACCGGCAGAATCATGCCGAAGACACCGACGCGTTCGTCTGGCATGCGGGTCCAGACCCAAACGATCGCAGCGACGAGCGCGCCGAGCGGGACAGTCAGCACGGCGCTGGCCCAGGCAGGCCGCAGCATTGCGACGAGGTAGAACACCGCGCCGGCGAGCGTGTTGAATCCGAAGTACGCCAGGACCAGCCGCGTGGAGCCGATGCGGGCTTCAATCAGGCGGCCCAGCGTCCAGAGCACCCAACCGACGAATAGCACGGTCCAGAAGCTCGCGGTCGAGAACGGGTGCAGCACGACCGCCGGCCAATGCAGCGACGTGCCAGAGAGCGTGATGAACTCGAGCCAGGTGCGGCCCGCGTCGACCTGCATCATCGCGACCAACAGCAACGCGGCGATGTGCGCGATAATCAGCGCGCTGGTCGCGGGCGAGCTGGTTCCCAGCCGCCAGAGCGGCGCGTGAGAATCCGCGCGCATGTATTCTCGGTCGGTCCAGCCCATGACGGCACTTCCGGCGTTAACGCTGTCGCCCATCCAGTATTTTACCAGCGCGGGGCAGCGCCGCGATCGGAATCGCACGTGTTGAAGCGCAGCGACCCCAGAGCTAGGCTGCGCGCCATGGGTGAACGCCTGGGCGATAACGGATCCGGCAACGGTGCCGCGCAGACCCGCTGGGACGAAGCGGTGCGGGCCCTGATCGTCAAACGCGCCCAGACGCTCGCGCAGAATCACAGCACCATTCTGAAAGGGGAGGACGCCGAGGCGCTGCACGCAATGCGCGTGGCCTCGCGGCGTCTGCGGGCGGCCTTGGACGTGGTCGGTCCTTTTGCGCAGCGCCGCATTGTGCAGCGGTTGCGGCGCGAGCTAAAACACACCACCCGCACGCTGGGCGCTACGCGCGAGGCGGACGTGCTCTGCGCAACGCTGACACGCGTCCGCGACGCCGCCGGCGGCACACTCGAGCGGGCCGCGGCCGAGCACGCGCTGGATGCCATCGACCGACGCCGCAATAAGGCTCGCAAACGCATGCGGCGAAGGCTAGAGGCGCTCGACGGGCGGCGGCTGCGCCGCGCGCTGCGCGACCTGAGCGAGGCGCTGGACCTGCCGCGCGGCGCTGCGGCAGAGACGTTCGCACTCGAGCTGGTGCAGCGGCGGGTGGCGGAGGTGCTCGAGCCGCTGCCGTGGCTGCGCGAAAACCAGGATGGGTCCGGTCTGCATGCGCTGCGGATCGCGATCAAGAAGCTGCGCTATGCGCTGGAGTTGCTGGCGCCGCTGCTGCCGGCGAGCCTGGCAGAGTGGCTGCCGCGCGCCAGATTGCTGCAGGAGCTGCTCGGCCATTACAACGACGACGCCGTGTGCGAACGCGTGCTGCTCGAGCTGCTGGATGGCCTGGTTCGCCGCAACCGCACGAACCTGGCGGATGGATTGCTGGGGCTCATCGAACAAATCCGTGCGACGCGCAACGACCATTATGCACAGTTCGTGACGGCCGCGGGCGGGCTGGCTGCTGACGCGCTGAATCCTAGCCAGCCCAGCGCGAATGGCGCGAATCAAGCGCCGCCGGGCGGGCGGCTGGGCGCTCCTGCCGAAAGCCCGATCAGGTAGACGCCTGCCGCGGCTGACGCGCGACGCTGCGCAGCTCCGCATTTTCGCGCAAGATCCGTAGCGCCTGCTCCATATCCGCCCCGAAAAGCCGATCCTGCTCGGCGTGTGAAATCCGGGCGCGGACGATCGCGTGCGCGGCGCGCGGTCCGCGGCCGGGCCGCAGCGGCGCGCGGAAATCCAGCGCCTGCGCGGCGCACAGCAGCTCAATCGCCAGCACATGCTCCACGCGATCGAGCACTTCGAAGCACTTCACCGCGGACGTGCCGCCCATGCTGACGTGATCTTCCTGCCCGAGCGAAGTGGGGATCGAATCGATCGCCGCCGGTGTGGCCAGCACCTTGCATTCGTTCAACAGCGCGGCGGCGGTGTACTGCGGCAGCATGAAGCCGCTGTTGAGTCCCGTGTCGCGCATCAGCAGCGCCGGCAGGCCTTCGTCACCGGCGAGCAGCAGGTACACGCGCCGCTCGGCGATGTTCGCCAGGTCAGTCAGCGCGATCGCAAGGTAATCGAGCACCAGCGCGAGCGGTTCGCCGTGGAAATTCCCGCCGCTGATGGCCTCGACCTGCCGATCGTCGCCAAAGAGCACGGGATTGTCGGTGACGCTGTTGATCTCGCGAGCAACGACGTCGCGGAAATGCTCGAGCGCGTCGCGGACAGCCCCGTGCACCTGCGGGGCGCAGCGCAGCGAATAGGGATCCTGCACGCGATCGCAGCCCGCGTGCGAGACCAGAATCTCGCTCTCCTGCATGTGGCTGCGGATGTTGGCGGCGCTGCGCTGCGCGCCCGGATGCGGGCGCACCTGGTGCAGCCGCGCGTCGGACGGCCGCAGGCTGCCGCGTAGCGACTCCAGCGACATGCAGTAGATCAAGTCGGACAAATCCAGCAGCCGCGCGGCACGCACGCCGATCTGCGCGGCGTAGGCCGCCATGAATTGCGTGCCGTTGATCAGCGCCAAGCCTTCCTTGGCGGCTAGCCGCAGCGGGGGCAGGCCGTGCGCCGCGAGCGCAGCGGCGGCGTCGCGCGGCTCGAGCCCGATCAGCAGTTGACCGCGGCCGATCAGCGGCAGCACCAGGTGTGCCAGCGGCGCGAGATCGCCGCTTGCGCCGAGCGAGCCGCGCGTGGGCACCAGTGGGAGCAGGTCGGCATTCAGCAGCGCCGCGAGCCGCTCGATCACGTCACGTCGCACGCCGCTGTGCCCGGCGAGCAGCATGTGAATCTTGAACAAGAGCATCCAGCGGACGATGCCGGCCGGCGCCGCCGGCCCGACGCCGACCGCGTGCGAGATCAGCAGGTTCTCCTGCAACTGATCGAGCTGCGTGCTGGAAATGCGCTTGTTTTTAAGATGTCCAAAGCCGGTATTGATGCCATAGACCGGCTCGCCCGCTTGCACCAGTCGCTCGACGCGCGCCCGGCCAGCGTCGACGCGTGCCAATCCGGCGGGGTCGAGTGTGATCCGCAGCGGTCGGTCCAGGGCCTGATCGAGCGTGTCCCAATCGAGCGGCCGCGCGTCTCCCAGGTGCAGATCAAAGGGGCTCATCGTTGTCGCTTCTGTTTCCACTTGGCCACGACCTGATTCACGTCTTCAATGAAAATCTGGACGCCGGCGCGCCCGTCGCGCGCGAAGCGCTGGTCGAGCATTGCCCGAATCTGGGCGCGCGAGAAGCTGCGGTAGTAGTTGCTGGGCAACACCTCATTCACCAGGTGCAGCGCCTCGGCGCGCCGCTCAGGCAGGTGCAGCCGAAAGACCTGTCCGCCCTCATCCGGCAGCCGCGCGACGTACAGAAAGCGTGCATCCATCCGCGTGTACGGCGCGAATTCGGGCACCAGCCGCGGGTGCGGCTCAGGCCCGGGCAGCTCGATGCGCTGCGCCTGCTCTGTCGCAGGCTCGAATGCCAGCAGCCCCTGATCGCTGCAGAGCCAGATGGTCTCCGCCGCGCCCGGCAGCGCCACCGGAAAAAAACGCAGCGGCTCATCGCTGCCGATCTGCTGAGCGAAGAAATGGCCGTCCCAGGCGCGGCCGTTCGTCGTGTTCACCAGGAACTGTGCACCGCCGCGAAGCGCGACATGCACCCAGCCGGGCAGGTTCGCAATCGGGTCGATCAGACCGACTTCGGGCAACAGCGGGTCGCTGACGTACTCGCCGTGACGCACGATCTCGTGCTGCAGGAACTCGCCGTGCTCGCCCGCGATGCTCATCTCGGCGGCCCGCCGGGCAAGTGCGCTGAAGATGCCGCGGCAGTTGCGATCGAAACTCGCAATGTCCGCCGCTGCCAGGTTGAAGCGCGCCGGAATGTCGCCGACCAGTTCGATTACGCGGTGGCGGTCATAGACCCAGACGCGCCCGCTGTTTGCTTCGCGGCCGAGCCACGGCCAGGTGAGCGGCGTGGGCAGCCAGGTAAGCGAGGGGCGCGCCAGCGGTTGATGTGCGCCGGATTCTCCGTCGACCAGCAGCAGCCGCCGGTCGCGCGTCAGCACCACCCAGCGCTCGTCGGATTCGCCCAGCGGAACGGTCAGCAGCGCTGCGCTGCGCAGCTCGGCCGCGAACGGCGCCAGCTCCAGCGGCGGGTCGGCCAGGGCCGTTGCCGTCTCGAGCAGTAAGTCGTGCTCGGCGACGCGCGGTCCGCGCCCGAGCAGATCGCGGGCCTCGGCGAACCTGCCGCGGGCCAGCAGCTCGAGCGCGTCGATCAGCTTGAGGCTCTCATCGCGGGCGGCGACGTCGGCGACCCGCGCCGTGCGTTCGCGTGCAGCGGCCAAGACGTCCGCCTCGGGCGCGGGCTGGATGTACTCCAGCAATGCCGCGGCACGCGCGAATGGAAGGACCTCCGCGTCCGAGAGATTCGGAATGATCGCCAGCAGGTGGCGACGCACGATCTCTTCATTGGCCGGATTCAAGCCGGCGAGCATCCAGTGCGTGTACGTGGCCAGCGCCAGGTGGCCGGGCTCGTTTACGACCTGAAGCAGCTCCTCGGTACGTGCGTCGCGCGGGAATTGGTAGAGGAAGAACGCCAGGATCGCGGCGACCTGCGGATTGCGCGTGATGCTGCGGTTGTCGAGCGGTACGCGCGGCCGTTGCAGGATCGGCCTGGCGTTCTCGAAGAAGCTGTCGAGCGCTTCCTGCTCGCGCCCGCCCAGAAACGCCAGCCAGGCATCGGTCTGCACGCGCATCCAGGCCGACGAGAGGATCGCGCTGCGCGGCTCGATCAGCCGGGCGCATTCCGACGCCAGTTGCAATTCGTGAAACATCCAGGCGGTGACGGCCAGCATGTTTCCCGCGACGCGGTTCATGTCCTGGGCCTGCGCGGTCTCGTCCGACGAGAGCGCCGAGCGGTAGTTGTGCCACCATTGCGAAGAGGCTGCATCGAGCGCGTCGATCTGGCGATTGGCGGGGACCAGCACGCGCTGCACGCGCAGATCCGGGTCGTTTGAGCCGGGAATCGGGTTGCCCAGCGCGTCGCTCAGCAACATCCACTGCAGCCGCAGCGGCGCACGCCCCGGACCGGCAAGGTCCAGCAGCGAAGGGCTGTTCCACTCGTCGCGACCGGCGCTGCTCCGGGCTAGCTCCGTCCGCTGGCCGACCAGGTTCATCGCCTCGGCCGCGAATCCGGCGGTGTACGCCATCCGCGCGCGCAACAGCGGCGAGAGCTCCGCCGGACTGACCGAATCGCCAAGCGTCGAGAGCTGCTCGTAGGCCTGCTCGGCGTAGCCATCGGCGTAAAGCCGCACCGCGGTCGCGATCGTCTGGCCACGCGGTGCCAGATAATCGCAGATTTCCTCGAGCTCGCCGATCTGCACCGGGCCCAAGTCGCGCGGGCCTTCGCCGCGCGTGGCGCGCAGCGTGTATCCGGCACGGGTTTCGCCCATGCGCTGCCGCAAGTCATCGGCGCTGAACACACGACGCCCGTTCACGTGCGTGATCAGGTCGCCGCAGGACAACCCGGAGTCGGCCGCGGCCCGTAGCACCAGTACCGCCCGAGGCGGGGCCACGTTGTTCTCGAGAATGTACGCGATTCGGCGGCGGGCTTCGGGGTCGCTGACGCTCGGCAGCAGCGCCGCGAGCTCAGCGCTGACGCCCGCGCCCTTTTGCAGAATCGCACGCGTCGCGGCCTCGCGTACGGCATAGTCCTCTGCGGCGAGCTCGCGCACCAGAGCTTGAAGATCGCGCGGCCCGGCCGTCTCGACCTGCGCGAGCGCGGGTCCGCCGAACACAGCCAGCCCGGCGCGCCCGGCCAGGCCGGTGGCCGCCAGTCCGGTCAGCAACGCTACGAAAATACTGAAGCATCGCATTTAAATGCTCCCGTCGAATGCGGCAGTGTAGCGCCACGGCGTGTGCTTGTCGTATCCACGCTGGATGATTTGGCACGAGCTGCCGCCGACCGCAGTCTCTGTAAACTGACGCGCCGATAATCCGGAGCCCGTCATGAGCTTGACAAAGTGCATCACCGTCTTTGGATCGGCACGAAGCAGCCAAGCCTCCGCGTTGTACCGCCAGGCACGCGCGCTCGGCGCCGCGATCGCACGGCAGGGCTGGATACTCTGCAACGGCGGCTACGGCGGGACGATGGAGGCTTCAGCCCGCGGTGCACGTGAGGCCGGCGCGCAGACCATTGGCGTCACCTGCACGTTATTCCGTCGGGCCGGGCCAAATCGGCATATCACGGACGAACGTCCGACCAGCGACCTGTTCGGCCGGCTGCGGCTCCTGATCGCGCTGGGCGACGGCTACGTCGTGCTGCCGGGCGGGTCGGGCACGTTGGTCGAGCTGGCGCTGGTCACCGAATTGATCGCCAAACGGCTCTCGCGGAGCAAGCCGATTGTGCTCCTGGGTGAACACTGGCGTGGTGTGGAGGCGGCAATCCGCCAGCAGCAGCCAGCACGGCGCGGGCCGATGTGGCACTTCGCGGATTCGCCCGAGGCCGCGGTCGCGGCGCTGCAACGGCGATTAAGGGGGCGCTAAGCGCGCCGCGTGAACACCCGATCGAAAGACGCCAACGCGACACCCGCGGTGGCAAGCGTCGTCCACCGATCGACCATGCTAGAAACGCAACACCCTATATGTGGTGGAATAGGTTTCAGAAGGGCCGATGGCTTGTGCTTACGCGTCGATCGTTGCTGCAAACGTGACGACCGGCCGTCACGAGCGCTTGACCCGCGGAGTCAGTCAGTTACGATTCAGCCAAGTTTCAGCACGTACGAAACATCGCACGAGGGCAGGCGTTGGGAATGATCGTCGATTGCCATACGCAAATCTCTGACTGGTCCGTGCACACCGGCCAGCCGCAGCCGGCGCTCACCGCCCAGGTGGCCCAGGCCGACGCGGCCCGGCACTTGGAGGCGGTGGACCCGGTCGACCGGGCGATCGTCCTGGGCTTCAAGAGTCGCTACCTCTCCGCCGAAGTCTCGAATCGGCACGTGGCGGAGTACGTTCGGCGGAACAGCGCTAAGTTGATCGGGTTTGCCGGCATCGACCCGACCGACCCGGAGTGTTTGAACGAGTTAAAGCTGGCGCAGGAGGAGCTGGGGTTGAAGGGGGTCACCGTCTCCCCGGCGCTGCAGAACTTCCATCCGACCGACACGCGCGCGATGCGACTTTATGAGGAGTGTGCGCGGCGCGGCATGCCGCTGGTGTTCGAGCAGAACCAGTCAAACCCGGCGTCCAAGATGGAATTCGCCCGGCCGCTGCTGCTGGACGAGGTGGCCCGCGAGTTTCCGGGGCTGCGCGTGGTGGTCGCCCACATGGGCTATCCCTGGGTGGATGAGACGGTCGTGCTGCTGGGCAAACATCCGCACGTTTATGCCGACGTCGCCGGGCTCCTGCGGAAACCTTGGTTGACGTACACGGCCCTGCTGGCGGCCTATGAGCATGGCGTCATGAACCGGCTGCTGTTTGGGAGCGACTTTCCAAAACGTTCACCAGCGGCATGTATCGAGTCGATGTATTCGATCAACCAGGTCCGCAACGGGACCGGGCTGATCGCGATCCCGCGTGAGCAACTGCGCGGCATTGTCGAGCGCGATGCGCTCTCACTGCTGGGCATCGATGCTGCGCCCGCGCGGCGCTCGTCCGAAACGACCTTCAAAATGGATGACGATGAGCAGGCCTGATCCGCGGCTGTTCAAGCTCATCGCGCTGCTGGGCCTGGTGGGGTGCGCTTCCGAATCGCGCCTGCGTCTCACGTCGTACAAAGACCCGTACTTCCCCGAGACGTATACGGCCGAGTTCCGCGAGGCCGGCTTCCGCACGCTGCCGACCGGCGATGTGCTATTGTCGGCCTATGCGGGCACGGCCGCGGCCGATTCCGGCGCCGTGCGGCAGTGGTTGTGCGTGCATGCCTTCTGGCGGCCGCAGCCGGGCAAGACGTTTGCGCATCCGACATCCACCAACGCGACGATCCGCTACGTGGTCGCGTCGGAGGCGGGCGTCGCCAGCTACGAGGGCACCGGCTTCATCTATCCTGTGCCGCGCAGTGCCGACGCCGATTGGCGCGCGACGCTCGAGACCGCGGCGCTGCAGTTGGTCGAAACCCGCGGCGATCCGCCGGATCTTTTCGGTGACGCGCGGTTGATCGGGAAGATTCACGCGACGCCGAACGCGACCCGCGCTGTGGATCTGGAGCGCGAGATGCTGGCGGTGGGGGCGGCTCGCAGGGGCGGTTAGGCCGAAACCGATGGCATCGGCGCGCTGATTGGACGCGTGTGCGCGGGAGCCTCAAGCACGCTGCGGATTCCGGTCATGCGAAGCGCGCGCTTGCGCGCTGCCTGGCGCGCGACGCCGCCGCGCGCTTGCCCGGCCAAGCGGAGGCGCGCTCTGCGCGCTACTCAGCCGGGCTTGCGCTCGATGCGGGCCTGCATTTCCTGCATGAGCTGCGGCTCGGCCAGAATCTGCTGCACGCGGCCTGCGAGGGCCTGCCCGTAGCGCAAACAGGCGTCACGTTCCGCGGGCGAAGTACGGCTCAGCAGCAGCGGCAGCCAGTCGTGTGTCTGGCCCAGCGCCGCGCCCGTCTCGCGACGGATCTCCGCGGTCTTCAAGAAAGCCGCCATCCGGTTATACGCGACAATCCGCTCGTCCAGGATCGAAATGCGGTGCTCCGCGGCGGCAGCCTCGAATGCGTGCACGTCGGCCAGCAGCAATGGCTTGAGTGCGTCAAACAGATGCGTGCGAAAGGCAGCCTGATCGTCGGCCGATGCCTGTCGCAACGTCGCGGCCAGGTACTCGCAGAAGGCCGGGTCGGCCACAGCGCGGCGGAACTGCGACTCGAGGAACGCCGTGCGTGCGTCGGCGTTCAAGCGCGGCAGGCCGTGCGTGCTTGAAACGAAATCGAAAACCGCCTGCGGTGACGCGGCCGGCCCAGGCACCGCGGGCGTGAGCAGCAGCGCGTCCGCCAACCACCAGCACAACCCGAGCCCAGCCAGGCAGGCGACGACGAGCGCGGGCGTGTGCCACGTTCGGCAGAGTTCGCTGCTGGTCATTCGCTCAATCCGCAGAGGTCGCGCGTTGGCGCTTGGCGTTCTGACTTCGCGTGCGGTTCTGCGCTCCGCGCAGTCGCTGGCGCGTTTCGCTGGCACTGTCCACCGAATATAGTCCACGTTTGTGGCAGATCCGAGTGGCGAACGTGCGTACGTTCTGCTCGAGCACGACACGCGCCCGCAGCCCGACGATCCCGCCGCGGCGACGCACTGGGACCTCATGATCGAACAGGCCGGCGCCTTGCGGCTGGACACCTGGCGATTGGCCGGGAATCCGCTGCACGGCTCGGCGACATTGCCTGCGGAACGCATCGCCGACCATCGCCGCGCGTACCTCGAATTCGAGGGCGAGCTGGGCGGCGGCCGTGGGCGCGTGCGGCGGGTGGCGCGCGGCACGGTGCGTGTCGCGGCAGTTGGCGACGGCCTGCGGCTGAGCTTTGCGAGCGGGCCGCTTGCCGGCGATTTCCTGCTGAATTCAGACGGTACGCTCGCGCGAATGCAGTCATAGGTCGCTAGCCGGCGCGGATAATCCCGCGCGCCGCAATTCTGACGAGGAGTCTCGCGCACATGTCTTCCACCGCGTACCAGGCCTTGCTCGACCATGCCCGCCGCATCTCGACCGCCAGCGCGGTCGCATCGCTGCTGGAGTGGGACCAGGAGACGTTCATGCCGCCGCGGGCCGCGAAGGACCGCGCCGAGCAGATCGCGCTCGTGGCCGGGCTGGCGCACGAAAAGCTCATCAGCGACGAGAGCGGTCGGCTGTTGGAGCGCGCGACACGCGAGCAGAATGACGACGCGGACGCGGCGGTCGTGCTGCGCGAATTCCAGCGCGAGCATGCGCGGGCGGTAAAGCTACCGACGCGGCTGGTCGAGCAGATCGCGAAAGCCGCGACGCTGGCGCGCGGCGACTGGATCCGCGCGCGGCGCGAGTCGAATTTCGCGCTGTTCGCGCCGCACCTGGCGCGGTTGCTGGAGCTGAAGCGCGAGGCCGCAGACCTGTGGGGCTGGCAGGGCGAGCGCTACAACGCGCTGCTCGATGAGTATGAGCCGGGCGCGCTGGCCGCAGACGTGCAGGCGGTTTTCGATGTCCTGCGACGTGAGCTGGTGCCGCTCTTGGGCGCGATCGTAGCCGCGCCGCGCCAGCCGGATCTGCGCGTGCTGACGCGACGTTGCCCGATCTCGGCCCAGGAGACCTTCCTGCGGTTGCTGGCGCAGGCGCTCGGCTTTGATTTTCAGGCCGGGCGGCTGGATTCGTCGGTGCATCCGTTCTGCGGCGGGCATGGACCGAGCGACGTGCGCATGACGGTGCGCTATAACGAGTCGTATCTGCCCGAGTCGCTGTTCGGTCTGCTGCATGAGACCGGGCATGCGCTCTATGAGCAGGGGCTGGACGAGCGCTACAGCGGCACGCCGCTGGCGCATGCGATTTCGCTGGGCATTCACGAATCGCAGTCACGGATGTGGGAAAACATGATCGGCCGGTCGCGGCCGTTCTGGGAGCATTTCTTCGGACCGCTGCGGGCGGCGTTTCCCAGCATGAACGACGTGACGCTGGACGCATGGCACTTCGCGATCAACGCGGTGCAGCCGTCGTTCATCCGCGTCGAGGCGGACGAAGTCACGTATGGCTTGCACATCATCCTGCGATTCGGGCTCGAGCGGCGGCTGATCGACGGCACGCTGGCCGTCCAGGACGTGCCGGCGGCGTGGAATGCCGAGTTCAAAGCACTGTTGGGCATCGATCCGCCCGACGACGCACGCGGCTGCTTGCAGGATGTGCACTGGAGCCACGGCACGTTCGGATATTTCCCGACGTATACGCTGGGGAATCTGTACGCGGCGCAGTTCTTCGAAACCGCGCAGCGCGAGCTGCCGGAGCTCTGGAGCTGCGTCGGCCGCGGCGACGTCGCGCCGCTGCGCGACTGGCTGCGCGCGAAAATCCACCGGCAGGGCATGCGGCACCGCGCCAGTGAGCTGGTGCGCATCGTGACCGGGCAGGCCTTGTCGCCCACGCCGTATCTTTCGTATCTGAAGGACAAATTCGGCGGGTTGTACGGGCTGTAGCGCTGACCGCGCGCCGCGGCGATCCGCGTTCGCGTGGCGGCGTCGGCGTGTCGCAGCGCGGCGGCTCGCGCGTGCTACTCGAAGCGCATCTCGCGGAATTCGTCGAGTGCGTCGGGGTTTGCGAGCGCGTCGCGATTCAGCACAACCTCGCCATGCAGCAACTGCGTGACGGCCAGCTCGACTTTCTTGCCGCTGATGGTGCGGGGGATGTCGCGCACGGCGCGGATGTGACGCGGCAGGTGCCGCTTGGTGGCGCCGTTGGCGATCGCGCTGCGGATGCGCTGCTGCAGCGCGTCGTCCAGCGCCTTTCCCGGCGCGAGCACGACAAAGAGCACGATCTCGACATCCTCGTCGGCGACGCGCCGCGCGACTGCCAGGCTGTCGAGCACCTCGGGCAGGTCTTCAACCAGGCGGTAGATCTCCGCGGTGCCGATGCGAATTCCGCCGGGGTTGAGTGTCGCATCGGATCTGCCGTAGACCACCACGCCGCCGCTGGGGGTGATTTCGATGAAATCGCCGTGCCGCCAGACGCCGGGGAAGTGCTCGAAGTAGGCGGCGCGATACTTGCGGTGCTGCGGGTCGTTCCAGAAGCCGACCGGCTGCGAGGGGAATGGGTTGGTGCAGACCAGTTCGCCTTTCTGTCCCAGCAGTGGCCGTCCGGATTGGTCCCAGGCCTGAACGTCCATCGCCAGCCCGCGGCACTGAATCTCGCCGGCGTACACCGGCAGCAGTGGGTTGCCCAGCATGAAACACGAGATGATGTCGGTGCCACCGCTGATCGAAGAGAGCTGCAAATCGGCCTTCACGGCCTGATAGGTCCACTCAAACAGCTCTTCACTGAGCGGCGAGCCGGTCGAGAGCACGCAGCGCAAAGCCGCCAGGTCGTGCGAGCGCGCCGGTTCGAGGTGGGCTTTCTGGCACGCCGCCAGGAACTTCGGGCTCGCCCCGAAGACGTTGATCCGCTCGCGCTGCGCCAAGTCCCAGAGCCGCGCCACGGACGGATAAGCCGGGTTGCCTTCGTAGAGCACGATCGCGGCCTGGCTGCCCAGCGCGCTGGCGAGCCAGTTCCACATCATCCAGCCGCAGGTCGTGAAAAAGAACACGCGATCATTCTCGCGAATGTCGCAATGCAGCAGGTGCTCCTTCAGATGCTGCAGCAGCGTCCCGCCGTGGCCGTGCACGATGCACTTTGGGACGCCGGTGGTCCCGGAGGAATACATGATGAACAGCGGGTGATCGAAGGGCACCTCGTCGAAAATCAGCGGCGTATCGGCGGGCTGCGCGGCCAGATAGTGGTCCCAGGCGATCACGCCCGGCTGATCGCGCAGCGCGGCCAGCGGCTCGGAGTCGGCACCGGGCTGGCGACCGGTAGGGTCAGCGCCCGCGCGCGGCACGATCAGCACGCGGCGAACACTGGGCAGCTTCTGGCGGAGCTCGCAAATGCGCTCGACCAAGTCGATGGTCTTGCCGCCGTAGGAATATCCGTCGCAGGCGAGCAGCACGACGGGCTGAATCTGCCCGAAGCGATCGAGCACACCACCGGCGCCGAAATCCGGCGAGCAGGATGACCAAATTGCGCCGATGCTGGCGGCGGCGAGCATGGCGATGATCGTCTCGGGAAGATTGGGCATGAAGGCGGCCACGCGATCCCCGCGTTTCACGCCGTCGGCCCGCAGCGCAGCGGCGCAGCGCGCGACCTGCCGGCGAAGCTGGTCGCGCGAGATGCGACGGGCGGGTCCGGTTTCGGTGTGCGCGATGATGGCGTCCGATGGGCCGCTGGCGCGCAGCAGGTGCCGGGCGTAATTCAGATGCATGCCGGGGAACCAGCGCGTATCGAGCATGCCGCTGCCGCTGCGCGTCGCGCTGGCGGGCTGCGTGGGTTCGACACACGCGAACTCCAGCAGTGCCCGCCAGAACTGCTCGCTCTCGCGGATGCTCCAGGCGCGCAGCGCTTCCCAGTCTGCGGCGACGCCGAAGCGGCGCGACACCTGCTGCATGAACGTGAACATCTGCGAGGCGCGGGCGCGTTCGGGGCTGGGAGCCCAGAGTTGCTTTCGCGGCGTCATGTCCTGGAGCCTCCTGCGCGGGCGTACGTGCAGGGGAATTTTGGCGGCAAGGGGCGCGGTTGGGTAGCAGCTTTGGATTGAAGCGCGTCAGAATCGAGCGGGCGCACACGTTTGGGTGTATGGGCGCTTGTTGCGATTCACAGGCGGCGGGGCGTTGATGCGGATCCGGACTGGCCGATCGCCGCCGCGCGCGGCACTGACTTGCGTTTTCGCGAGCCTCGCCGCACAACCAGCGTGCCTGCCAGCGCCGCGCGGTACGGCGGTCGCCTAGGCGCGTGCGGAGATTGAAAAGAGCTGCCCCTGGCTGCGGCGCTGGCCTGCCCCGCCGTCGGGATTCTCGTCTGGGAAGAGCTTGCGGTAGACCTCGGGCAACTGCTTGCGGAATTCCTCCATGCTCTGGAATTCGTGCTCTTCGCGCTGGCCGTCACGCTCGACGCTGACGCTGATGCGGCCGTTTTCGCGCGACATGCTGAAGCGCTCGTCGCCCTGGATCCGCAGCCGCTGCTCGACAGCTACGCCGTCACGGGCCCACTTGCGCTGCTGCAGCGTGCGGGCCGCGTCGCGCGCGGCCGCCTCGGCTTGCCGCCGCAATTCATCCGACTCGCGCTGTAACTCGCGCAGACGCTTCTCCAACTGCTGGCGGAACTGGTCCTGCGCACCGCGCAGATTCGAAGGGGGTGCGACGAAGAGCTGGCGGGCCCGCAGTCCGGTGTGGCGGCTGTAAATGCGGAACGCCTCGGGGTCGGCCTTTTCGAAAGCCGCGGCGTCGGGGTAGGCGACCTCGCTCTTCTTGCCCTGACGCTCGCGCGTGACGGTGATCTGCCCGTCTACCTCGCGCGCGATCGAGACCGTCTGATCGTCCTGCTTCCAGGTGATGCTGAGCTGCGTCTGCGCGTCGGCGTCGGCGTGGTCTGGCTCGAAGAAGAACATTCCATCCGGGTCGGTGCGGAATTGCATCGTGAACGGATCAAGCTGGAACTGCCGGAGCTGATCCTGCCACTGCCGCCAGGCCGGGCCGGGCACGTCCTTCAGCGCATCGGGGATCTGCTGCAGCCGCCCGAGCGGTTCGAGGATCCACTGGCCGAGCTGGTCCTTGCGAAGCGTATGCCCAAAGTAGTTCTGCGATTCGTCGCCGAGGGCGTCGGGTTCGTCGTACTTGAACTTGACCGCATCCGCCGACGGCCGCGGCGCTGGGGTAATCTCGAACGTTAGCTCTTTTCCCGCGCGACGGATCAAAACAGTTAGCGACTTGCCCGCGGCAGTCTCAGCGATCGCGGTCTGTAGCTGCTCGACATCGTCCAGCGGCTTGCCTTCGATCCGTAGCAGAATGTCGTAGCGCGCCAGGCCGGCCAGATCCGCTGGGCTACCCGTGGCGATGTTTGTGATCATCAAGCCGGCCTTGCCCGTGTGCGCGGCGACGGCTTCGGGAATGCTGGTGAAGCGGACGCCGATCCACTTGGCGCCGACGCCTTGCTGCGCGTCGTTGTCGTCCAGGAAGGGTGCGAGCGTCGCGGGCAGGCTGTCGGGCGGCGTCGACGCCTGGAGCGTCGCGGAGTTCAGAATCGCCACAAACGCAATCGCAGACCGAAAAATCAGACTCAACATGGAAAGTCTTCTCCAACGACTAAAAATCGCCGCGGGCCGGCTGCGTGCGCAGCCGCGGGCGCTGAACTTCGATAATCAAGAATTCACCCGGGCGATCACTCGGCACCACGATCCACTTGCCATTCGCCGGCCGCGATGCGCGCTGCGGCAAGGCCGGGTCAACGTAGGCTGCGTCGTATGAATCACCCAGCGTCGGCGGTGCGAACCAGGCCGAAGCCTGCGTTGGCGCGCCAAACTGCGGGGCGTTGCCGCCGCCGCGCTGCCCGCTGGGCGCCGAGAGCCAGGCGAATGCGCCGATACAGGCCGCAGCGGCCAAACCGACCGATTGCGCCGTGCGAATCCAGAGCGGCGATGGCCCAAGCGGGCGACGCCGCAGGGCGCGGTGCATCGCGCGACTTATTTCGCGATCCAACGCCGCCAAATCCTCGAAGAGGGCGGCGGCCCGCGCGTCGCGCCGCAACAGACTGCGCAACTCGCGCCGCTCGCTCAATCCGGCTTCGCGGTCGAGAAAGCGCGTGATCAGCAGTTCGAGTCGCTCATTCGGCGTAGTTGACATCAACGAATCCTTCACCCGGCTGCGCAAGCATCCTGCCACACGTCTACAGCTCCACCTGGCCCGCCAGCGCCTCGCGCAGCAGCCGCCGCGCACGCACCAGCCGTGTCTCGACCGTCTCGACCGGCAGGCCCAGCAGCGCGCCGATCTCGGCGTAGCTCCACTCCTCCAGGTGCCGCAGCACGAACGGCTCGCGATAGAGCGCGGGCAGCGCCTCCACCGCCCGCAGCAGCGTCTGTTGCAGCTCGCTCCGCACCGCGACGCGATGCGGGTTGGCGCTGCGAACATCGCGCGGCAGCTCGGCGGACTGATCCAGCGACGCGGTCGCCCGTCGGCGGGCCGCCTGGCCGGCGTCGATCGCGGCATTTCGCGCGATCGAATACAGCCACGGCCGCAGCCGCGAGGAATCCTGCAGTGTGCTCAGCCGCTCCCATACCTGCATCCAGACCTGCTGCGCAATGTCCTCAACCCGGTCGGCCCGGCCTGAAACGCCATAGATCACGCTGCGGACCCAGCCGTCGTGTTCGCGCACCAGCCGATCGGCGGCGACGCGATTACCGAGCTGGGCCGCACCGACCGTCTCTCGCAGAAGTTCCACGTCGGCCGCCATCGTGGTCATGTCTGCAATGGCAGACGTCGGGCTCGGCTCCGGCATGGCAGAAAATTCGACCCGCTCGTGGCTTGCGGGCGTCGGCGGCGTGGGTCGTGGATTAATTGAAGCGCTCACGGTTGCTCCTTACTATCGGCGCATCCGGCCAAAAGGAAATCCATGGTTCTGCCGCGACCCCTGCGTGAGCTGCTGGCGCTACCCACCGCACCGTTCGTCGAACACGCGGTGATGACGTACCTCGAAACCGCCTGCAGCAAGCTGCGGCATGTCGTGTGTGCCCGAGACCGGCATGGAAACCTGCTGGTTCGATATCGCAACGGCATGCAGCGGGCGGCCCAACTGGTGTTTACTGCGCACACCGATCACCCCGGCTTCGTCGCGCTGCGGATGCTGGAGCCGCGCACGCTGCTGGCGGCTTTTCGCGGGTGGGTCGAGCCGGAGTACTTTGCCAAGCAGCGGGTGCGCTTCTGGTCACGCGGCAAGTGGGTCGCTGGGCGCGTGCAGCGCGTCGTCAAGGCGGCGGCGATCTACGGCTTGATCGGCCGCACCGGCAGGCCTGAGGAAGTCGCGATCCGCGTGCCGTCCGAAATCGAGCCGGGTGCGGCGGGCATGTGGGACCTGACCGATCCGGTGCTGCGCGGCGAGCTGGTGCACGCCCGCGGCTGCGACGACATCGCCGGCTGCGCGGCGCTGCTGGCGATGCTCGAGCGGCTGTCGAAGCGCGCCGCCAAGGCCGACGTGACGGTGCTGTTCACGCGAGCGGAGGAAGTCGGCTTCGTAGGCGCGATTGCGGCGGCGCGGGACAAGTCGCTGCCGCCGACGGCGCGAATCATCGCGATCGAGACGAGCAAGGCGTTGCCCAATGCGCGACAGGGCGATGGCCCGATCCTGCGGGTCGGGGACAAATCGAGCATCTTCTCGCCAGAGTTGACGGCGCATTGCGAGCGTGTGGCCAAGGCGCTTGCCGCGCGGCGCAAGTCATTCGCGTTTCAGCGCAAGCTGATGGACGGCGGCACGTGCGAATCGACGGCGTACCTGGCGTATGGCTACGTGGCGACCGGCATCTGCGTGGCGCTGGGAAATTATCACAATATGGACGCGGAGAAGCGCAAGATCGCGGCGGAGACGATCCACCTGAAGGACTGGAGACGAATGGTGGATTGGTTCGAGGCGCTGGCCTGCACCGCGGATGAGCCCGGCGACGGCATGGGGGCGCTGCGCAAGGCGATGGACGAGCGCTTCGAGGGCTATCAGAAGCTGCTCCGTTGAACCCGCGCGGGCACGCCGGCGCGCGCAGCGGCGCGCGGCGGCTGCCCAGGCTCGATCCCTAGTGTGCGACCTGCGCCGGCGTGCGATTCAGCACATCGTCGCGCGTGGTCTCTGCGATCGCGGCCACTTCCTGGATCAGATCGCTGGCCACGCCCATTTCCTGCAGCGTCGCTCCCAGCAATTCGACCACGGCATCGAAATGCACGTCGCTCAGCCCGCGCTTGACCGCGTCGGCATGTGCGGCGCGCATGCCGCGGCCGTTGTAGCGCTGCGGTCCGCCGAAGGCCAGCGTCAGAAAGGCGCGCTGTTTGAGCATCTGCCGCGGCATGTCCACGTTGGTGAAGAAGTCCTTGAGGCGCGGATCTGCGAGCACTTTGCGGTAGAAGCGATCGACCGCGGCTTCGATGGCGGCGTCGCCGCCGAGGCGTTCGTAGAGCGAGCTCATGTGGTCCCCCTGTTTGCGCCGCTTTGCGCGCGGCGAATGGCCTAGCGCGTGCCGCTGCCGTCGCTCGGGCGGGCGCGCTCGTGAGAATCGTTGCATATGTTTTGCCGATTATCCGCGAACGCGACGTTTTCAAGCGCCGCGCCGCGAAACGCCGATAACATGAGCGATGCGACTCACGATTCACACGGATTACGCGCTCCGAACGCTGATCTTTCTGGCAACGAATCCGCAGGGCGGGTCGGTGGCGGATGTGGGCCGCGCCTACGGAATTTCGCGACATCATCTCACCAAGGTCGTGCAGCGGCTGAGGCGTCGCGGCTTCGTGCGGGCCACGCCCGGCCGCGGCGGCGGGCTGAAGCTGGCGCAGCCGGCAGCGGAAATCAACTTGGGGGTTGTCGTGCGCGCCACCGAGCCGCACTTCATCCTGGTCGAGTGCTTCAACACTGCCGAGAATACGTGCCCAATCACGCCCGCGTGCGGATTGCGGCGGATGCTGGTCGAAGCGCGCGACGCGTTCCTGGCGGCGCTGGATCGGTACACGCTGGCCGATGTCATCGGCGCCGAACGCACCGAGCTCGTTGCACTGCTGCGCGGCGTTGCCGTATCTGAGCCAGCGGCGCCGCCAACCGGGCATCTGCCGACGGCGAGCACGCGACTGGCCGCCTCGCGCGGCGGGCAATCGGTGTAGGGCGCGCCCCGTGCGGCGCAGCGCGATTTGTCCGATACGCGCGGCGCCGCTACGATCCGCGACCACGCGAATTGGCGCGCGGCCGGCGGGTCTAGCATTACGAAGTCGGCGCCTCGCAGATTTCTGCGTCCGAACACCTGGGCCTGGATCCTGTTGGGCTTGGGCCTGCTGGCGCGCAGTGTGCGCTACGGCCTGGACTTTCCGCTCTGGGGCGACGAGGCCTTCGTCGCGGTCGATTTTCTCTTTCGCGACTATGCCGGCTTCCTCAATCCGCTGACTTATGGGCAGATCGTGCCGCTGCTGTACACCTGGGGCACGCTGGCGTTCAGCCAGGTGCTGGGGACCTCTGAGGCCGCCCTGCGGCTGCTGCCGCTGCTGGCGTCGATCGTCTCACTGCCGCTGTTCTATCGCTTCGCGTCCAAACACGCTTCGCGTTGGGCAACGGCGCTGGCGCTGGGCTTCCTCGGATCGGCGTACTACCCGATCCGCCACGCCGTAGAGGTCAAGCCATACGCGACGGACCTGCTGATTTCGCTGATTCTGAGCATGCTGGCCTGGCGCGTGTACGAGAATCCGCGGCGGCTTGGGCGCTGGGGGTTGTTGATCGCGCTGGGAGCGATCGCGCCTTGGTGCTCGTATCCAGCGGTCTTCGTATGCGGCGCGGTGGCGATGCTGCTGGCGTATCAATGGTGGGTCTGGCGCCGGCGCTTTGAAGCGACTGCGACGCTCGCAGGTGGGACAGCGTTCGTCGCGCTGTTCTTGGGCAGCGCGCTTTCGATGTACGCCGTATATGCCAAGCCGCAGCTTGAATACGGTGCGAGGCTGCAGGAAATCCGGATGTGGACCGAGACGTTTCCGCCCGTCAGCAACCCGCCCAAACTGCTGCTCTGGCTGGTCACCACGCACAGCGGCACGATGCTGGCGTATCCCAACGGCGGAAAAAATGGCGGCAGCACGCTAACGCTGATCTGTGTGATCGCCGGCAGCGTCGCGCTCTGGCAGCGCAATCGGGCGCTGCTGCTGCTGCTGCTCGGACCGCTGCCGCTGAACTTCGTGGTGGCGGCGTTTCAGCGCTATCCCTACGGCGGGACGGTGCGGATCTCGATGTTTCTTGCGCCGATGATCTGCCTGCTGGCGGGGATCGGCTTGGCGGAGCTGCTGCGGATGCTCGTGCGGCCCGAGCGGGTGCGGCTTGCGTTTCAGATCGCAGCCTGCGTACTGGCGGCGTTCGCAGTCGGCAGCGTAGTGGCGGATCTGGTGCAGCCATTTAAGAAAGAGGCGAATCAGCTCGCGCGGCAGACCGTGCGGGATTACGCGGCAGCGGCATGGCCCGGCGATCGCTGGATCGCTTTTAACGCGATCGAGCAGGTCGCGCATGCGCCGTACATCCGATCCTGGAAAGGCGACGGCGCACAGTTCATCTATTACATGACGCGGCTCGCGCCGGGCGCGGTCAACTGGGCGCCGGCTGCGGAAACGGTCGGCCCGCATCGGGACGGTCGCACGCTGCTTTGGGCCTATCACGGGGCGAATTTCCCGGCCTTCCAACGGCCGCAGTTCGAAGCGTACGTGTCGCGGCTGAGCGCGTTGCTAGGTGAGCCGACCTACGAATCGATCGTGCTGCAGACGCGCCGCGACGCGGTCTGGCAAGCTCTGGATGTGTATGTCTGGCAGCCGAGTCCCTAGCGCCGCCGCCGTGCTTGATGCCGAGCGGCGTCGCGGCGAGACTGGCGTTATATGAAGCCGCTGCTAATCCTGCTGCCCGCGCCGGCCCGCTGGGTGCCGCTGTCGCTGCTGTATGAGACGCTGCCGGCGGCCTGGCTGGCCGAACTCGAAGCCAGCGTCACGCGCGCGGGCGACGGGGCCGCGTTTGCGGTGGTGCCCGACGGTGGACACCTGCTTTCCGCCGCCTGGTTGCAGCGCAACGGGCCGCTGGGTTTCCTGGGACACGTGCTGACGCGGATGGATCATCGGCGGCGCGGCTATGCGCGCCGCGCCGTGAGCACGCTGCTTGCCTGGTTTGACATGAGCGGCGGGCGCTGGCTGTACGCACATCCAACCGATCAGGCCACCCGCGCCCTGCTGAGCAGCGCCGGGTTCGAACCGCTGCAGCGCGCCGACGACGGCGGCGATTTCACGATGCTGAAGCGCTTCGGCGGTGCACCGCTCGCGCCGCTCGAGGACGAGCGCCAGCCGCTGAGCGTGCGTGAGCTGAGCCGCGCCGATTGGGCCAGCATGTTCGGGCTGCTGCAGCGGGCGGCCGGGCCGGACGCGCGCGTCAGTGTGGCGCAATCGGCGCTGGCCGCTGAGCACACCGTGCTCGAATGGCTGGGGCAATCGGCCCGCGGCGTTACGGCGCTGCTCGGCGCGTTTCGCGGCGAACTGCTGGTCGGGATTGCGACCTGCGCGATCGACCAGCTTGGGCAGCGCACCTACGCCATGACAATTCCGCACTCCGTCTGGCCGGCCGAGTCTGTCCTGCGCAGCGCGCTGCTGGAATACGCGCGCGGCAAGGGCTACGCGCAGGTGGACTTTCCGCTGGATGCGCTGGCGAACGTCTCGGCTGCGTCGTCGGCGACGGGATGAGGCGCCGCTGCCGCGCGGTGCTCTTCAACTCACCGAATTTCGGGGCCTGAAGCGATAGTGCGACACGCCCCAGACGCGTCCGCTTTCATAGCCGAACATCTCGGCGCAGGCCATGAAGAACAGTCGCCAGCGATTCAACCAGCGCGCGGCGTCGGCTTGGCCATAGACAGGCGTGAGGGCGCGCAGGGCGTCGTCGCGACGTGCGTCGAGGTTTTGCAGCCAGGCGTTTGCGGTTCTCTGATAGTGTTCTCCGCCCTGGCGCCAGTGCTCTTCGAGCAGCAGATCATCCTGAAAGTGCGCCAGCAGATCGTCCGAAGGCATGATCCCGCCGGTGAAGAAATAGCGTGACATCCAGTCGGCCGGTCCGCCGAGCTCGAACAGATACGCGCCGCGCGCATGCGTGAAGATGTGCACGAAGAGGCGGCCCGCGGGTCTGAGCCAGGTGGCGATGCGCCGCAGAAGCAACTCATAGTTGCGCATGTGCTCGAACATCTCGATCGAGACCACGCGGTCGAAACGCTCGAGGCTGTCGAACTGGTTCATGTCGGCGGTGATGATGCGCACGTTTGGCAAACGCAGCGTGCGGCAGCGCTGCTCGATGAACTGCCGCTGCGCGGCGGAGTTTGAGACACCCACGATCTGGCAGCGCGGGTAGTGCCGCGCGATCCAGAGCGTGAGCGCGCCCCAGCCGCAGCCGAGTTCGAGCACGCCCTGGCCGTCCTGGATTGCGGCCCGCTGGCATACCTGCGTGAGCGCCGCGGCTTCGGCCTGCTCGAGCGTGGTGACGCCCGCGTCCCAGTAGCAGCCGCTGTACTTGAGGTGCTCGCCGAGGACGAGCTGAAAAAACTCCGGCGGGATGGCGTAGTGCTGGGCGTTTGCGGCCTGCGTCTCGATCGCGATCGGACTGCTACGCAGCAGCGCCAGCAACTCGCGGAAGCGCTCATGCTCCTGCTCGGCCGAAGCGGCCCGCCGGGCGCGAAGCCCGTCGGCGGTCAACCGGCGAATGCCCCAACGCAGCAGCACATCGGGCAGCGCGCCGCGCTCGGCCCACTCCAACGCCACGCGCCACAAGCCGGCGTCGCTCATGATGTAGCTCGCCTGGGGAACCACGGGATGAACACGCTGGTTTCCTGCTGATAGCGGCGATAGTCGTCGCCGCGGGTGAGCAGCGCGCGGGCCTCGGTTGGCGGGATGCCGGTGACGGTGAAGAGCAGCAGCAGCAACAGCGCCGGGCCGACCAGCGTCAGCAGCGCGTAGGGCGCTCCGACGGCGAACGCGCAGTACGCAAACCAGTGCAGCCACTCAAAGAAGTAGTTCGGATGACGCGAGTAACGCCACAGACCGCTGCGACAGGTCTTGCCGCGATTCGCGGGATTGCCGCGCCAGGCCGCGAGCTGCCGATCGGCGAGCGCTTCGCCGGCGATCGCGATCAGCCAGATGCCGACGGCGAGCATGTCCCAGACGCGCACATCCACGGCGGCGTGCTGCATCGCGATCAGCGGCGGAATCGCGAAGATCACGACCAGCAGCGCCTGCGCCTGAAAAAACCAGAAAAAGAAGGCCTGGGCCTGCTTGCCCCAGCCGGAGCGCAGCCGCTGGTAGCGGCCGTCCTCGGGTTCGCCACTGACGCGACGAAAAAGGTAATACGCGAGACGCAGCGACCAGAACGCGCACAAACCGGCGACCAGCGCGCGGCGCCAGAGCTGTCCTTCGGCAAGCGCGGCGAAGAGCAGCACGAGCAGGCCGATGCCGGCGGACCAGGCGACGTCGACGGTGCCGGCGTTTCGCGTGCGGAGCTGAATCGCCCAGAGCAACAGCATGATGACCGCGATCAGCAGCCAGCCGAGGCCGAGCAGTGTGAGCATTGACATCGGCCGCTACTCCGAACTCGAGGGCGGCAGCGAGCCGCGAGCGCGTGGGTACGGAAAGGTGGCGAAGCGCGATTCAAACGCCGCACCCATCGCCACCGATGCCGGCAGCAAGATGGCCCATTGGATGGCAAGCGCAAGTCCGGTGGCCCAGCCCGAAGCATGCCAGTGCAGCGCGCCGATACTCTGGCCGGCCGCATACGCGAGCGGCCCGCTGACCGCGCCGAGCCACACCGACCAGATTGTCCGTCCGCGCAACCAGCGAAAGAGGACGTTCGGCGTTGTCGCAAAACAGATCCAAAGTGCGGCCATCCAGGCTGGGCAAAGCGCGCGAAGCGCGGCGCCGTTCTCAAAGCGCAGCAGGCCGACGGCAGACAGCAGCGAATCGCAGGCGTAGCCGGTCCCGGCGACACTGACGACCGTCAGCAACTCAGCGCCGCGGTTTGGACGAATCAGCAGGTGCAACGCCAGCACTCCGGCGGCGCCAAGCGGGCCCAGCCAGGGCTGGCCGTGTGCCGCGCCGAGCACGCTCGCCCACCAGCCGATTTGAAACGCGATCAGGTTCAGCAGCATGCGCGTCACGCGGCGGGCTCGGGCAGGGACGCGCCGCTCCCGCAGACCGCCTGCGACGCAACCCGGCCACACGGATCATCGCGCCAAGCCGGTCCGGCCAGGAGCAATTGCACATCGCCGATTGTGCGTTCCAGAAATCCGGCTTCGCAATAGGCCAGGTAAAAATCCCACAAGCGGATGAACGATTCGGTGAATCCCAACGCGCGGACCTGCTGCAGGTTGGCATGAAAGCGCTCGCGCCAGGCTTGCAGCGTGCGCACGTAGTGCGGCGTGATGTCCTCGAGCTGCGTCGGGGTCAGCGCGGTGTGCCGCGCGACGACCCCCAACAAAGCCACGACGCTGGGAATGCAGCTCCCCGGGAAAACAAAGCGCTTGATGAAATCCACGCTGCGGCGGGCATGCTCGTAATAGCGATCGGCGACAGTGATGGTCTGCAATAGCATCAGGCCATCGGGCTTCAGCAGCCGCTGCACCGCGCGGAAGAATGTCGGGTAATACGCGTGGCCGACGGCCTCGATCATCTCGATCGAGACCAGCTTGTCGAAGCGGCCGCGCACGGCGCGGTAGTCCTGCGCGAGCAGCGTGATCCGCCGCTCCAATCCGGCGGCGCGAATACGCTCCGCGGCCAGCTCGTACTGCTGACGCGAGATGGTCGTGGTTGTAACACGCACGCCGAAATGCTGCGCGGCGTAAATGGCCAGGCCGCCCCAGCCGCTGCCGATCTCGAGCAGGTGCTCGCCGGGCGCGAGCCGCAATTTGCGGCAGACGCGCTCAAACTTGGCTAGCGAGGCGTGGTGCAGCGTACTGTCGGCGTGCTCAAAAATGCCGCAGGAATACGCCATCGTCTCGTCGAGAAATAGGCGATAGAAATCGTTGCTCAAGTCGTAGTGCGCGGCGATGTTTCGGCGGCTGCCGCGGCGCGTGTTGCGCCGCAGTGCGTGCGCCAGCCAGCGCAGCGGTGCGCTGAGTCGGCCCCAGCCGCGGTCGAGCGCGCTGAGTGCGTCCTGATTCCGCAGCAGCACGCGAATCAGCGTGACCAGGTCGTCGCACTGCCAGTCGCCCTGTATGTAGGACTCGCCAGCGCCCACCGATCCGCCGAACGCGACCCGCGGCCAGAAGCGCTGCGAGTCGACGCGCACATGCAGCTCAATACCGCTGGATGTGCCGCTGGCCTGGCCGCCGCGAGCCGCGGCGACGCATCCGCCGTCAGCACCGCTCGGCGTGTGCAAGACGATCCGGGCGCCTTCCAGGCGTCGCAGCGCGGCGCGCACGCAGCCACGCGCGAGCCGTTGCAGCCAGGTCAATTCCACTGGCGCGCTGCTCACGCCCGCAGCGTTGCGCGCGTTCGCGGCGTGTCCGGAAGCGGTGCGGGCCAGTGGCATCAGGCGGACTCCGCGGCGCTGCGCGCGGGCTTTTCCGCCCAGCGCGGATGTGGATAGACCGGGCAACGCTTGAGCCACAGCCACAGCGCTTGCCAATGGATCGAGCCGATCACCCTGAGCGTCATGAACGGGTAGCGCAGCAGCAGGCGGTTCAGCCGAGCGGCGCTGATCTCGCGGCGGTGGAGCGTTAGCGTCGCGTCGAAGATGGGCACGGCGCCGCGCAGGTTCTCCATGTGAATGCTGAGCGTGTGCGCGGGCAGGGCGAACCGCCAGTCGTAGCCCAGATCCATCGGCATGAAGGGCGAAATGTGGAAGTCCTTCGCGAAGCGAAAGCGCATCTGCCGCTCGCTTCCGAGCCGTGCCGCGGCAGCATCGAGCACGTAGCAATGCTGCTCGCCCCAGGGCGTGTTGTTAATCTCCGCAACCAGCGCGTCGAGCCGTGCGGCAGATTCATCGAAGCAGTAGAAGAAGCTGACCGGGTTGAAGCGATAGCCGAAATACTCCAGATGCGTCAGCAGCCGGATCGGACCGGCAGGTCGCCGGCCAAGACGCGCCGTGACCAGATTGCGCACCGCCTCATCCAGCGGCGCGGCCGAGTCCGCGTGCTGCTTGAGATGGTCGCGACGGCGAAAGCGCGCCAGGCCGCGGCCTTCGAGGGACCAGAGCCGCGTGCCGCGAAACAACTGCGGCAGCTCCGCGAGATCCAGGTACATCATGAACAGCGGGTAGCGGAACTCGTGCGCCCGCGGCTGGTAGCGGCGGTGGCGGATCTGGCCTTCGTAGATGCAGCTCGCCAATATGCTCACGCTTGGATCGTCTCCGCGCCGCGCGGCGCCTCGGGCGGGGCCCAGCTCGGTCGCGCCTGCAGCGCATCGCAGACGCGCAGCGCGCTGCGCACGCCATCCTCATGAAAGCCAAAGCCCCAGTAGGCGCCGCAGTAGTGCGTTCGGCGAACGCCGCTGATCTGGGCCCAGCGCTGCTGCGCGGCGACAGACTCGGCCGTGAAGACCGGGTGATGATATTCAATGACGCGTGCGATGCTGGCGGCGTCGATCGCCGCGCCGCGATTGAGCGATACGATCCACGGCCGCCGCGTCGGCAGGCTTTGCAGCGCGTTCATGTAATACGAGACGGCCGGCGCGGCGCTGGGCCGCGCGGGCACGAAATAATTCCAGGCGGCCCAGGCGCGGCGGCGCGAGGGCAATAGCCGCGGATCGCCGTGCAAAACAGCCTGATTGGCCTGGTAGCGGATGGCTGAGAGAATCTGGCGCTCCGCTTCGCTCGCGTCGGCCAGGCAACGCAAGGCCTGATCACTGTGCAGCGCGAGCACAACCTGGTCGAATCGCTCGGGCGCGCCGCCGCGCGGCGTCAACTCCACATGCGCTTCGAATCTGCGAATGGATTCGATCGGGGCACGCAGGCGGATTCGATTCCGGAATGGCTGCACCAGCAGCGCGACATACGCGCGGGCGCCGCCGGTGATCGTCCGCCAGGGTCGACGATTCATGCCGCGGAGCATGCCGTGCTGCTCGAAGAACTGCACGAAGAAGCGCAGCGGGATGCGATCAAACTGCCCCGGGTCGGCCGACCAGATCGCGGCGCCCATCGGGATGATGTAACGATCGATGAACTCGCGCGAAAAGCGCTCGGCGTGCAGATAGTCGCGCAGGCTGGCGGCGGCGTGGCCGTTGGCCGCGGCCTGCGGCGCCTCGCGGTTGAAGCGCAGAATGTCCCGGAGCATTCGGTGAAACGCGGGCCGTAGCAGGTTGCGGCGCTGCGCGAAGAGCGTGTTGAGATTGCTGCCGCAGTATTCGAGCCCATCCCGCTCGCACTGCACGCTGAAGCTCATGTCGGTCGGCTGCCAGCGGACGCCCAGCGCCGCGATCATGGCGCAGAAATTTGGATAGGTGAAGTCGTTGAAGACGATAAAACCCGTGTCGATCGGCAGCGTCTGGCCCGGCATGTCGGCTGGCACATCGACCGTGTTCGTGTGCCCGCCAATGTAGTCGGCCGCTTCGAACACGTGCAGCTCGTGTCGCGGCGCGAGCGCGCTGCCACAGACCAGGCCGGAGATTCCAGTGCCAACAATCGCGATACGCATGGGCGGCTCGTCCGCGGCTCAGGCGGCCCGCGCCGCGGGCAGGCGGTGCGCGTCGCGCTTCGTCAGCGGAACCGGCCGCAATTCCCAGATCAACCCGCAACGCTCCATCAATTTCAGCAGGTAAAACGAAATATCTACCTCCCACCAGAAGAAGCCCTGCCGCGCGGCGGAAGGGTAGTGGTGGTGATTGTTGTGCCAGCCCTCGCCGAGTGTGATCAGCGCCAGGACCAGGCTGTTGCGGCTGCCGTCGCCGGTGTCGTAGCGGCGCGACCCGAGCAGATGAGCCATGGAATTGATCAGGCAAGTGCCGTGGAAGAGCACCACGGTCGAAACAAAGAAGCCCCAGATCAGCAGTTGCGGACCGCTGGTGCCCAGGCCGGGAGCCGCGAAACGCAACGCTTCGCCCAAGCAATAGAGCGCGGTGGCCAGCGCAATCGGGACGAGCATATCGAAGCGGTCCAGAAAGCGCAGCTCTGGAAAGCGGGCCAGGTCCGGCACCAGCCGCAGGTCGGTGTAAAGATTGCTGCGAGCTGTCAGCCAGCCTATGTGGCTCCAGAACAGACCGTGCTGGAGCGGCGAGTGCGCATCGTGCTCACGGTCGGAATGCGCGTGATGCCGACGATGCTGCGCAGCCCACCAGAGCGGCCCGCGCTGCGCCGCGGTATTGCCGAAGAGCGCGAGCAGAAACTGCATCGTGCGCGACGTGCGAAACGCGCGGTGCGAGAAGTAGCGATGGTAGAACGCTGTGATCGCGAACATCCGCAGCACGTAGAGCACCACGGCTGTTGCGACGGCAAACCAGCTCCAGCCGACCCAGATCACCCCCAGACAGGCGACGTGGAGCGTGATGTACGGAATCCAGCGCAGCGGATCGGTCCGCGTGCCGTGTGGGTCGGCCGGGTCAGGTTGAATTTGCCAGGAGTCGAGCCAACGAGTCGCCGCGCCGGCGGCGACGCCGATTCTTTTCACGATGTCCAAAGCGGTCCCTCAGCCACCACGCGCAAACGGGCATTTCGGCACCAACGATGACGGACGAAAGACAAGCTGCTGCCGCGCCAACGTTTGACAGCGTATACGCCTGTGGAGATTGGGGCGATTCAGACTTGCGCGCTGGCCGGCCGATGTGCGTCGAAAATGCCGAAGGAAATCGCGGATGGGCGTTTTCAATTCTGCTGAAAGAGATGTTTCGCCGCCGCAGACTGGCGCAGCGCTGGCCAATCGGGCTGGGGCAACGAGCGTGGGCGCGGGTCGCGAGAATCCGCAGATGAGGCGAAGTTGCGAATGGTCTCCGAATCGGTGGAAACTGGCCGGCGCACAACGGACTCCGCGGGGAAAATTGGGCGCGGTAGGATTTGAACCTACGTAGGCTTTACGCCAACGGGTTTACAGCCCGTCTCCTTTGGCCGCTCGGACACACGCCCGTTGCGAGTCCCTACGTTTATTTGGTGCGCCGCGAGTTGTCAAATGCGTGGCGGCGGGAAGCCGGGCTGCGCCGTGAGATCGTCTGGAAATCGCGTTCGCGTAGTGCGTCTTGTGCGAATTGCGGCTGTATATTGGGCGCGTTTCCGGCGCGAGACACCTGGGTACGGGTATCCGCCCGTCAGTTTCGAAAAGACTCCTAATCATTTATCAAACGGTCGCTTAGAGGAAAAACGCGCAAACCGGCTTGGCAGATGTCGATTTTCGTAATAAACTAGGAAAGTTGATAATCATTCCGGACCGAACGATCGCGTCCGAGGAACTACGGGCGGCTTGCCCGGCAGCGGCGTTTCCCCCCGGCGCCCTCCGGCTTCCGCCCACTTTTTTTACCGAAGAACACACCGATTTTCGTAGACTTCGCCTTTGCGTTGACCCGCGCACACGCGCGGCAGACGGAACTCAGCGCCCGCAGGTGCAGAGTGGCTACTGCGCACGCACGCCGACCTTTCGAAGATTGATCCCGCCGACCGTCGACACGCTGACCTCCCAGATATCGCCGACGTGTGCCTGAATTCCCGGCGCTTCAATGTGCGCGAAGCGGACGCCCAGGCGCGCTGCCAGGGCCGCATCGCGCGAGAGTTCCCAGAAGCGCGACCAGAGCTGCTGACGGCGTTCGTTCGCCGCGCCGATGTCCTGCTGGGGGCTGAGCGTTGGGCCGTCGGAGGGGCGCTGCTGGTCGCCGAACACTCGGCGAAAGAGCGCGATGCTGGCCGTCGGCGGGGTTTCCGGCTCGTGCGCGGGCGGGGCGTTCGTGGGCGTCGGCGCGGGGCGCGGCTCGAATTTCAGAACCAACGCCTCGAAGTAGATCACCTGGCCGAGCACGTCCAGCAGTTTCGGCGGACCGAGCACGCCAGCCTCGCCGAGCTCCTGCCACTGGATGCGATTCACCTGGCGGCCGGCATCGTCGCGCTGCTGGGCCAGCACTTCGACCTGCGCCACGCGGCGAACCGCGGACAGCTCGGCGGCAAACTGAAGCAGCGCGGCGCGTTCGAGCTCGAGCTCGTTTACGCGCGTCTGCAGCCGGCGCAGCTCAAACCCGCCAAACTGCACGACGCCGATCACTGCCAGCGCCAGCGCGATCGCGGAACCGGCGACGAACCGCAGCCATTTCACGGGGCACACTCCAAATGAGCCGGCGGGTAGCGCGGTCGCGTCCGTGCGATCCGCGGCGCTGGTTGTACCGCGCGAAAGCAGGGCGGATGCGGGATTCGCACGCCTTCGCTAAAATCCTGGGCAACATTACCCGCGGAGGAATCGGAGATTCATGGAACGAACACTGATCATCGTCAAGCCGGACGCGGTGCAGCGCAACCTGATCGGCCGCATTCTGGCGCGCTTTGAGGACAAAGGCCTGCGTGTGGTCGCGATGAAGCTGCAGCAATCCGCCCGCAGCCAGGTCGAAAAGCACTACGAGGTCCACAAAGCGCGGCCGTTTTACGGGCAGTTGGTCGACTTCATGACCAGCGGGCCGGTGGTCGTGGCGGTGCTGGAAGGGCCCGGCGCGATCGGCGTGGTGCGAACACTGCTGGGCGCAACCAACGGCGCGGAAGCCGCACCGGGGACGATTCGTGGCGACTTTGGCGTGGATAAGCAATTCAATCTGGTGCACGCCAGTGACGGAGCGGACACGGCCCGGTTTGAGATCGAACTGTTCTTCAAACCCGAGGAGCTGCTCAGCTATACGCGAGCGGCGGATCGCTGGGTGGTGAGCAGCAAGTAGCGCGCGGCTGGCGCGCGGGAGGCGGCTGTGAAGGTTCAACAAATCACCGAGCATCCGCAGAACGACGTAACGCTGCCGGGTGCGGACGGCGCGCGGATGCGCATGCTTGTCGGGCCGGAGGATGGCGCCGGCAATTTCCACATGCGGCACTTTGAAGTGCGACCCGGCGGGTTTACGCCGCATCATCAGCACGATTACGAGCACGAGATCCTGATTCTGCGGGGCGCGGGCACGGCCCGCAGCGAGCAGGGCGAGCGCGCGTTCAAGGCGGGCGACGTGATCTGGGTGCCGGCCAACGAGATGCACCAGTTCCGCAACACCGGCAGCGAGCCGCTCGAATTCATCTGTCTGATTCCAGCCCCGCGCGATTGCGCGCGCTAGCGCTCTCGCGCGGCGGTATTTCAGCGGGCCGCGCGGCGCGGCATGCCGATTTGCACATGCGACCCGCCGCCGTGATCATGTCTGCCGGCGCGTGTCGGCGACCCAAGCTGGAGGTAGTTCGATGAGCGATGTCTCGCGCAGATCGGTTCTGGGGTCCGCCGCGTTGATCGGCGGCTGGATGGCGCTTTCACCCGTTGAGTTGCTGGCGCAGCAGGCTGCCACGCAGTCGAGCGGCGCTCCGGCGGCGGGCGCTGGGGCCGGCGCGGGCGGGCCGTACGCGCTGCCGCCGCTGCCGTATGACTACGCCGACCTGGAGCCGCACATCGACGCGCAGACGATGAAGCTGCACCACGACATTCATCACCTGGGCTACGTGAACGCCGCCAACGCGGCGGTGGCAGAGCTTGAGAACATCCGCCGCAGCGGCGGCGAGTCGATTGCGCGCGTACGGGCGGTCACGGACGCACTCTCGTTCAACCTCGCAGGCCACGCGCTGCACGCCGTCTTCTGGACAAACATGAAAAAGGACGGCGGCGGCGACCCGGGCGGCGAAACTGAGATCGGCAAGGCAATCCGCCGCGATTTCGGCAGCGTCGAGGCGTTCCGGGCGCATTTCGCGGCCGCCGCGGCGCAGGTGCAGGCCAGCGGCTGGGGCGTGCTGGCGTATGAGCCGCTCGCGCGGCGGCTGCTGATCCTGCAGGCCGAGAAACACCAGAACATGGGCGTATGGGGCGTCGTTCCGCTGCTGGTCATCGATGTCTGGGAACACGCGTATTACCTGAAGTATCAGAACAAGCGCTCCAGCTACATCACGGCGTTCATGAAAGTGATCAACTGGGAGGACGTGGATCGTAGGCTGCAGGCGGCGCTCGAGCGGCATCTGCCCGGACGCTGACGTCCGCGCGGCGCTGCGCCGGCGGCGCCTGCTCGGGGAGCGATCTATGCTGGATCAGGCCCGAGGCGACTGGCGCGAAACGGTGCGCGGCGAGGCGCTCGGACTCCTGCTAGGCGGCGCCGTCATCTTCTACTTTGGCATGTCGCTGGTCGCGCGGGCACCGGCAGCCGCTACATCCGCCGAGGCGGAACGCTGGTTCACGCTGGATAACGCGCTTTTCCTCGGCCTGCGCATTCTTGGCGGCGTGATGATCTTGGTGGGCGGCGTCGCGTGGCTGGGGCAGCCAGTTGCGCTGCTGCTGGCGGCTGTGAGCGAACTGGCCCTGGCGCTGTTGCTGCTCGCAATCTCCGCATTGTGGACGTTGAGGGCACAGTTCAGCGGCGCCTGGGATCCGCAGGTACTGCTGCTGCTGCTCGTCGCCGCCATCAGCATCGCCGCCTGCGTGCGGGCAATGCGGCTTTTTTTGGCGTGGCGCGCGCAGCGCGCCGCAGCGCAGCGGAGTGCCGAGCGTTGACGCAACACAGCGACGGACTGGCGCGCTACTCGCGGCAGATGCTCTTTGCGCCGCTGGGCGAGGCCGGGCAAAAGCGGCTGAAGCACGCGCGCGTAGCGTTGGTCGGCTGCGGCGCACTGGGCACGGTGCTGGCCAACACGCTGGTGCGGGCCGGTGTCGGTTGGACGCGGATCATCGATCGCGATTTCATCGAGCTGGACAACCTGCAGCGGCAGGTGCTCTTCGACGAGCACGACATCGCCGCCAATCTGCCGAAGGCCGAGGCCGCCGCGCGAAAGTTGCGAAAGATCAACTCCGCGGCGGATGTTGAGCCGGTCGTGGCCGATGTAAATGCGTCGAACGCGGAATCGCTCTGCAGTGACGTGGATCTGATCCTCGACGGCACGGATAACTTCGAGACGCGATTCCTCGTGAACGATGTCGCGGTCAAACACGCGATTCCGTGGGTGTACGGGGCGTGTATCGCGGCTGAAGGACTGGTGATGCCGGTTCTGCCGCGCGAGACGCCCTGCCTGCGCTGCATCTGGGAAGATGCGCCGCCGCCGGGGACGACGCCCACGTGCGAGACGGTCGGTGTGCTCGGGCCGGTCGTGAACGTGGTGGCGAGCTGGCAGGCGCTCGAGGCGCTGAAAATCCTCGCGGGTCGGCTGGATGCAGTCTGCCGGCGGCTGGTGACGATCGATCTGTGGGGCGGCGTGGTGCGGTCGCTGGAAATGCAGGCGGCCCGCGAGGGCGGCAACTGCGTCTGCTGCAAGCAGGGGCGCTACGAGTTTCTCGAGGGCCAGCGGCTGGCCGCAACCGCCAATCTTTGCGGGCGAAACGCGGTGCAGATTCAACCGGCGTCATCCAGCGCACGGCTGGATTTCAAAGCGCTCGCGGCAAGGCTCGGGACGCGGAGCCGGGTCACGTACAACGAATTCCTGCTGCGTTTCGAGGCCGGCGAGCTGGCGGTGACGCTCTTTCCAGACGGCCGCGCGATCATCAAGGGCACCAGCGATGCCGCGGCGGCGCGCAGCGCGTATTCAAAGTACGTCGGGGATTGAGACGCAGTTTCATTTTTTCTCCAGTGCCTTGTCTTATAGCCGTGCCACTGCGCGCTGGAAATTCGCCCCGAAGGGGCCGCGGAATGCGGCCGATGGTGTGCCTGGGCTTTCTAGAATTTCGACCCCGAAGGGGCCGCGGCTACATCCCTCCGCCCCTTCGGGGCGAGAATCAGGGCGCGCTCCGCGGGAGCCCCGCGTAGCGCGAGAATCAGCGCGCCCTGTCAGCTCGCCCAGACTGGGCGAAGCTCGCGCGCTGCGCGCGGTCGTAAACCCGTGCGTGTGGTAGGCAGACCCTTCTCCTGCCGCGTCACCGGCGCGGCGTACACGTGTTCCGACGGAGCTGGGTCTACTTGATCTCGTTCAGCTTCACCGCGGCGCGGTGTTTGGCGGCGAGCTGAATCGCTTCGAGCGCGCGCTGCGTCTCGTACGCGTCGGCGAAGTCCGGCACCGGGACGATCGGCTGCTCGCCCGCCAGAACCGCCATCATGTCCGCGACGAAATTTACAAACGTATGCTCATAGCCCAGCAGGTGCCCCTCAGGCCACCATGCGCCGGCGTAGGCGTGCTGACCGGCCACGGTGCACTGGATGCGGCGCCAGCCAGCGATGCGGGCCGGGTCGGTATTGTCGAAGAACCACAGGTAGTTCATCTCGTCAAACGAGAATTTCAGCGAACCGCGCTCGCCGTTGAGCTCGATGCTCTGCGAGTTGTGATGCCCGTTGGCGACGCGGGTGGCTTCAAACGTGGCCACCGTCCCACCGTTCATTTTCGCCAGGAACAGGGCGCAGTCGTCGACATCGCTCTTGCCGCGCGGCTTGGGGCGATTGGGCGCGGCCTGCTTCCCAGACTGCTTGGCCGCGGTTTCGCTCAGCTCGCGCTCGACGATGAACGTCTCGGCCAGCGCGCCGGCGATCTCGACGATTTCCTGCCCGGTCAGGAAGCGCGCCAGATCGATCATGTGTGCCCCCAGGTCGCCGAGCGCGCCCGAGCCGGCGTATTTCTTCTGAAAGCGCCAGCTCATCGCGGTCTGCGGCCCGCCCCAGCTCTGCAGGTAGTTTGCACGCACGTGATAGACGCGGCCGATGCGACCCTCGCGCACCATCTGGTGTGCCAGCGCCACCGAGGGACAGCGGCGATAGTTGAACCAGACGAAGGTCTTGCTGCGGCGCGCGCGAACCGCCGCGTTGCGCATGTTGCGGGCGTCCTTGAGGGTCGAGGCCAGCGGGCGCTCGCAGGCGACGTGCTTGCCCGCCGCCAGCGACGCCAGGGCCTGCTCGGCGTGCATGTAGTGCGGCGTGGCGATATCGACCAGTTGGATGGCGGGGTCCTTGACGATCTCCTTCCAGGCGGTGCTGTACTTTTTCCAGCCCCAGCGGTCGGCGAAAGGCGCCAGCGCGATCAGGTCGAGCCCGGTGATCGTGTGCATGACGGGGACGACCGGGAGATTGAAGAAGCGCGGAGCTTTCAGGAACGCGTTGCTGTGGACGCGTCCCATAAACTTCTGGCCGATCAGGGCGACGTTGCAGAGTTGAGCCATGCGCCTCTCCGAACTGGCGTGCGGTCGAATTTTGGACGGGGGATGATACTTTCGACTTCGCGCCGTGTCGATTGCCGGGAGCGCTTCCGGGGCGGGATTGATCAGCATTCAAGACTGACCGAGACCGGCGCATCGGCCGGGCCGGCCGCTTGCGGCGTCTGCCCAGCGGCAGACGCGATCGCGCCGGCGTGTGCCGCCAGCTTGTCCATCAGCAGAACCCAGGTTTCACGCTGATGCCGAAGGATGCGCACGGCATCCTCGCCGGCGGTTACGTCGCGGTTGATGTTGCAGTCAACCAGGCGGCGAAAGACGAAGGCGTACAGCGCCGACATCTGGTCGACCAAGCCGGGATTAACCTCGCGCTTCAGGCCATCGTGCAGGGCGACGACGATCTTCTGCGCGCGGGAGAGTGCGTTGTAGGCCGCTTCGAAATCGCGGCGCTGCACGGCGTCGACGCCCTGAGTCGCGAAGCGGATGGCGCCGTCGTAGAGCATGAGCTGAAGCTGCTCGGGCGTGGCGGTCATGACCGCGTTCTTGAGGTATTCCTGCGACGCCTTCGGAGTGTAGCTCATGATTGCAGTATCGGCCCGCGTCCACGCGAACGTGATTAGGTCGAAGCGCGGGCCGCCCCGGCGTCGCGCTTCACGGCATCATTGCTGCATTTTCAAGCCGTTGCCTGGCGCTCTAACGCCGGCCGATACCCGCCAGGCCGCCGCCACCGCCGGAATTCGCCGCGCTGGTGAGCGTTCCGAGCGCTGACTGCTGCGCCTGCAGGCCGGCGAGCGCACGCTCCATCGCGAGAAATTGGCGCGAGAGGCGCTCACGCTTGCGCTCGAGCAGCTCGTTGAGCGAGTCAATCCGGCCGCTGAGCTGTGTTTTCTGATTCTCGAGCGCGTCGCCGCGGCGATCGACGAGGCCGTCGGCGTCGGTGATTTTCTTGAGCTCGGTCTGCATGGTCTTGGCCAAGCCGGCGTCGTCGTTGGCGAAGAACTCGGCGATTGCCTGTGGATTGGCGTCATAGGCGGCGCGGAACTTGGCCTGGTCGAACGAGGCCTCGCCGTTGCGGAGTGTGATTCCGAGCTGCGAGAGCCGACGGATCGCGCCGCCCGCGGTGCCGACGGCGCCGAGCAGCCGCGCCAAGCGGCTCTCGATGTTTCGCACAGTGGTGTCGCCAAGCAGGATTCCAGCCTGCTGCGTGTCGGGGTTGTAGGAATCGACGTCGTCGATGCGATCGACGATGCCGTTGTATGCCGACACGAAGCCCTCGAGCACTTCGACGATGCCATCGTAGTTGCGTGAGACGCTGATGGTGGTCGCGACGTTATCGACGTTCTGCAGGTTGATTGTCAGGCCCGGGACGATGTCGGTAAACGTGTTGGTCGAGCCGCTGACGAGCAGCCCGCCGGATGGGTTCCCGATGAGCACCTCGGCATCGCGTGCCTGTGCGATGGTGGTGAAGTCGATCCCGGCGGCGGCGCCGTCGAGGATGATTTCACCGGCGAGTCCGCTGGCGCGCGAGGTCAGGTTGAGCCGGAAGGGGGCGATGGGCGTTCCGTCGTTGACGATCGACGCGGAGGCGAGCGACGTTTTCTCGTTGATCTTTCGGACAAGGTCATCGAGTGTGTCGGTGGCGGCCAGCGTCAAGTTGAGTTCGTAGGAGCCGTCGAGCAAGCCGTTGCCGGACTCTCCCAGCAGGTTGAGATCGCGCGCGACCACGCCGCCGTCTTCGGCGACTCTGAGCTTCTCGGTGCCGCCCGAGGTATCGGTCAGCAGCAGGCCGTCGCCGGTACTGTTGATGCTGGCGCGGACGCCGGCGTTGGCGGCATTGATGCGCTCAATGATCTGACCGAGCGTGGTAGGGGAGCCGGCGGCCAAGTCGATGCTGGTGGTGGCGCCGCGCGAGTTGGTGAGCTTGAGCTTTCCGAGCGTGATGCCGCGTCCGGCATTCAGATCGGCCAGCCGCGTGTTCTCGGAAATGTACTGGCGCTGCAGGTTGTCGCTTCGGAGCGCCGCGCCGCTGCCGGCGAGCCCGAGTTTGACGGCGAAGCTTCCGCTGAGGTCGCTGACGCTGATGCCGCCGCCGCGCTGGTCGCTGAGCAGCAGGCGCGTGCCGTTCGCGTCGTAGCCGGCGGTGATGCCGAGATTCGCGGACTGCGCGGCGGCGTTGATGGCGTCGAGCACGTCGCGGAGTGTGGTCGCGTTGGAGAGATCGACGTCGGCGGTGGCGCCGTTCGCGGCGATGCGGATCACGCCGGTGCCGACGCCTGCGCCGCCCTGCAGGGTCTGAAGCAGGACCGTGTCGATCCCGCCGAGAATGCGTTTTCCGCTGGCGGGGTTGGCGTTGTCGTATGCGCCGCTGGTGAGGCCCAGGTCGCCCAGGGCGCGCGAGCTGTTGAGCACATCAATGCGAAAATCCGCCGCGCCGTTGATCACGACGCGATCTCCGCTCAGACTGGCGGTGATCGAGCCGTCGTTGCCATTGGCGTAGTTGATTGCGGCGAGCACGTCGGCCATCGAATCGACCCGCAGGATTTCGCGGCCGCTGATCTTTCCGGTGTCGCTGGTGCCGGCGATGCCCAGGTCGCGGGCGGCGGTGCCGCTGATGTCTTCGACGGTGAGCTGACCGCTGGCGCTGTTGGCGTACGAAAGGGAGAGCCGGCCGCTGTTGGGCGTCAGCAGCACGCCGGGAACGGCGCTTTCGACGGCGCTCTTGATCTCGCCGATTGTCTTGAGCCCGGCGAGATTGACGTCGACGAATGTGCGATCGGTCTTGGTGATGCGGATGGTGCCGAGGTTCGCGCCGCCGCCATGATTGAGGCGTTCGACGCGCGTGAGCGTGCTGAGATTCGACGAGAAGTCGACGTTGAAGTCGAAATTTTGGCCGGTGGTGTCGCCGCCGTAGATGCGGAAGTCTCCGCCGCCGTGGACGCGGATTCCCAAGCCGTCGTTGAGCGCGGCGCTGGGGGTGGCGTTCGAGAGATAGATGAGCTTACTGCCGGTCAACTGGCCGGTGGCGGCGGTGTTTCCGACGCGGAAGCCGAGGTCGGAGGCGGTTCTTCCACCGTTGACTTCGCGGACCTGGATTTGTCCGCCGTTGGTTTCGGTGAGCAGCAGCGCGTCCCCGTGGAGGCTGGCGCGGATGTTGAGCCCGGCGCTGTTGATGCGTTCGACGACGTCCTGCACGGAGCGCGCGTCGGCGATGCTGACGGTGCGGGTAGTGTTTGCGCCGTCGACCAGCACGAAAGAGCCGCGTTGTACACCGGCGTAGCCGTTGAGCTCATCGAGCCGCGTCTGGCGATCGACGCGGGCGCGCGCCGATTCGATCGTGAGTGTGCCTGGGCCGACCGCCGCCCCGGTGCTGCGAAATCCTTGGCTGATCGCCTGCTGCGTGGACGCCAGCGCACGCACCATGAAGCTGTAGGAGCCGGGCTGCAGCGCACCGCTGGCGGTGGCGGTCAGCGTCTCGGGCTTGGAGGAGCTGACCGCCACGCCGTCAAACGTGCTGCGCAGCGCGAGCGAGTTCACCCGCGAGAGCAGGCTGCTGACGCGGGCGGAGACATCCAGCAGCGCCGTGCGCTGCGCATCGATGTTGGCGATGCGGCGGGCGAGCAGATCGCGCGGGCGGGCGTCAATCGCCAGCAACTGGTTGATCAGGCCCTGTATGTCGATGCCAGAGGCGATTCCGGTTCCGGTAGTGATCGTGCCCAAGCGCGTGCCTCCAAGTGGCGCAGCCGCTGCGCCAGGGCGCCAGGTGGCGCGCGGCGCTTCAGTGCAACTCGGCTGGTATCGGAGGCTGCGCGAGCAAACTGTATTCCAGCTAGAGATTGCCCGTCGGCACGCTTCCTTCGCGGTCCGCGCAGCGCGCAGCGCGAGAACTGCGCGCGATCTCTGCGCGCCGGCGCAGAGTCTGCGGCCCCGCGGCGCGCGGCGGCGGCGGTTCCAAGTGGATTATCCGGCGTGGGAGGGCCGCGATTGATCGATCGCCTGCAACGCCTGGCCGCAGGGGAGCCGGATGCAGGCGTCGGCCAAGTCGGAGATCGGCGTGGGCTGCGGGTTGATCTCAACCACGCGTGCGCCGGCGGCGCAGGCCACCTGAGCGAGCGACGCGGCCGGCTGCACGACGCCGCTTGTGCCGATCACCAGCAGGAGCTGGCAGCTTGAAACAGCGTCGAGGGCGCGCTCATAGGCGCCGGGAGGCAGCAGCTCGCCGAACCAGACGACGCCGGGGCGCAGCCGCTGCCCGCATTGGTCGCAGTGCGGGTCTTCGCCCAGATCCTGGAGGCCCTCGATTTCATGTGTGCAGGCGGTGCAGCGGGCGACGTCCAGCCGGCCGTGCAACTCGAGCACGTCGCGCGAGCCGGCGCGGTGATGCAGCCCGTCGACATTCTGCGTGATGATCAGGATCGAGCGGCGCTGCTGCCAGGCGGCCAGTAGGCGATGGCCAACGTGCGGCTCGACGGTCGCGAGCTGCGCACGGCGTGCGCGATACCAGGCCCAGACTTTCAACGGGTCGCGCGCGAAGGCCTCAGGCGTTGCCAGCTCCTGCGGATTAAACCTGGCCCAGAGCCCGTCAACGTCGCGGAACGTCGCGACGCCAGACTCGGCCGACATTCCCGCGCCGGTCGAAGCGCAGACGCGCGGGGCGGAATCAAGCCACGCTGCGGCGGAGCGGATCGCGTCGGCGGTTTGACTGTGACTGGCGTCGGTCATCCCGGCGGATCGTAGCTGGCGGCGCCGGGCGGCGCGCGGTGGAAATACAGGAAACGACGCAACGCGTCTTCGCCGTGGCAGGCGGAGCACGCGTTCGGCGCGTCGAAGGGGCGCAGTAGCGGGCGCAGGCCGACGGTGCTGGTTGCCGAACCGATGGCGCGGGATGCGAGATCGTCGGAGCTGGCCGCGGTCGCGGAGCTCGGCGTCAGCGCCGGCGCGGCTTCGAGCGGGCGGCCGTGCGGGAGATGGCACGTGCGGCAGGCGATCTGGCCTTGGGCATCCTTGGTGTCGTGCGCGAACAGCGGCAGCGTGGCGCCGCCTGTGGGGTCGAACATCGCCAGGCGCGGATGACTGGCGCGTGCGGGCAGCGCTGCGGGCCCCTGCGGCGTGTGGCAATTCGTGCAGTAACGATCCTGCACGCTGTCTGACGCTGACGCGGTTGCCTCGGTCGACGGCTCGAGCAGCAGGTTTGGACCGCGCGCGGCGGCTGGGGCGTGCACCGAATGGCAGGGACCGCAGACGGTCGCCCGCGCGTTGCGGTCGAATTGCAGCGCCAGGCGCGCCGGGTCGTGCGGCGTGCGAGTTATTCCGGCGTGCGACGCATGACAACCGAGGCACGCGGCCGCAGCGTCACGCGCATGCGGAGCGCGGAGCAGCGCGCGGGCGGATTCGAGCCCGGCGTGCGGATCGTGGCAATCACGGCAATGGCCCGGATGCCCGCGATGCGGCCCATCGGCCGGCGTGAACTCCGCGTGGCAGCCCAGGCAGGCGGCGTCGGGCCCAATCGAGTTGGGATTGATGGCGCCGTGCATGGAATCCGTGGACGCGGCGCTGGCCCGGTAGCGGCCGATAGCCGTCTCCGCATGCGGGCGATGACACGCAAGGCAGCGGCCGGCGGGCGCGCTCGGTTCGCAGCCCCAGGGCGCGACTGCGCGCCGCGCGTCGTGCCCGCCGCCGATCAGGCTGGCTTGCTGCGCGTGGCAACGGGTGCAGAGCGCGTCGGGCGCGGCGTGGAGAAACGCGCCGTTTGCGGCTTGGTGCGGATCGTGACACAGCGCGCAATCCGCCGGCTGGTGATTGTCCGGATGAAGCGGCTTGGAATGAGCCACGGCACCGGCAACGTGGCAGGTGGCGCAAGCGCCGCTGCGGTCGGCGGCGGTCGGCGTCAACACGCGCGCGGCCTGGTGCACCTGGTGACAAGCCGAGCAGCGGCCCTGCTGCGCGACGCTGCGGCCGACGGCGTTGTGCTCGGCGGCGTGCGCGGCGGAGAGGTCGTGCGACGTGCCGAACACGCCGGATTGCTGCGTGTGGCAGGCGGTGCAGAGCGTGTCGTCCGCCGCCGGCCGGGCCAGCAGTTGGTTGTCCGGTACGGCATTGTGCATTTGGTGACAGCTCGAGCAGACCAGCTCACCGCGGCCGTTCGCGACACGTCCGAGCTGCGCGACGGCGGCGCGCTGCGGCGCGGAAAGCGCAGCGCTCAGCGGATGGTGCGAAGGTGGCGCGTCAAACGCGGCGGGCGCCAGCAAGGCGTGGCAGGTTTGGCAAAGCGCATTGTCGCGATTCGATACGACCAGCAGCGCTTCGGCGGCGCCGCCGTGCGGCGTGTGGCAGGCCTGGCAGGTGAGTTCGAAGCCGGTGGGCCCGAGGCGTGCGCCAGACTCGCGCAGGTTCTCGGGGAGGCTTGCGGGCCAGGGGCCGATCGGGTGCGTGGCGCGCGGGCCGCCGGGGGCGGCGTCGGCATGACAGGCGACGCAGAGCTCGCTGCGCCGATTTGGGAGCCGCAGGCCGACAGCGCGGGCGATGTCGGCCTGGGCCACGCCGGGGCCGTGCGCCGCGTGGCAGGTGCGACATTCGAGCCGGCCCTGCGACAGCGGCAGCGTGCTGGGTACCGCGGCCCGCGGCGAGGGTCGCACGCCAGTCTGATGCCCGTGCTCAACCCAGACGCGGCGGCGCGAGTCGCTGACTGCGCCGTCATGACACGAGAGGCAGATCGTCTCGAGCGAGGCGGCCGGCGCGTCGACATTCGGCTGAAACGTGAGCAGCGCGGCATTGCCGGCGCTTGCGGCGAGCCAATCGACATGACAAACGCTGCAGGCGCGGGCGGCCTGCCCCGCTGGCGCCCGCAGCGGTCGCGGTCGCGTGGGCGGCGGGTCCGCCAGGCGCTCGATGCGGAATTTCCGCACGCGATGCTGGTCGCGCTCGACGACATACAGCGCGCCGGCCAGATCGAACGCGAGCGAAACC
>CAZHTF010000004.1:0-47239 GCA_964535305.1 uncultured Planctomycetales bacterium
GGTCTATTGCAATCCCATGCGCACCAAGCAGATTCATGTAACGGTTGATCTGGCCCGTGTACGGGCCGCGGCACAGGAGATTCGCGGCCGTGTTAACGCCGGTCTGATCGCGGTGATCAAGGCCGATGCTTACGGGCTGGGCGCGCGGCGCGTGGCGGACGCGCTCGACGGGCTGGTCGATGAATACGCCTACTTTTCCATTGACGAGGCCCGCGAGCTGGGTCGCCCCGGCGTCATCATCGGCCCGCCGGAAGCCGAGCCGGCGGCCTATCGCGAGCTCGGTGTGCGGCCGGCGTTGGGCACGCTCGCGGCCATCGAGCGCTTTCGCGACACGCCATTCATTCTCAGCGTCGACAGCGGCATGCAGCGCTTCGGCTGCAGCGCGGCCGAGCTGGAAGAGATTCTGAGCCGCTTCCGCATTGAGGAGGCATACACGCACGCGGTCGAGCCCGAGGCGGTCGAGCGCTTCAAAAGCATGTGCGCTGGGCGCATCCCACGGCTGCACGCCGCCGCCAGCGCGCTGCTGCACGAGCCGAAGGCATGGCTGAGCGCCGTGCGGCCCGGATACGCGCTCTATCGCGGGTCGGTACGTGTCAGCACGCGCATTCACACCATCCGCCGCACCAGCGGTCCGGTCGGCTACAGCGGCTTCGAGAGCCCGCTGGTCGGCATCATCCTGGCGGGTTACAGCAACGGGCTGGAGCCTGCCCCGGTGCGCGTAAACGGCCGGCCGCAACGCGTGCTCGAGTGCGGCATGAACACGTCGTTTGTCAGCCTCGATCCGCAGGACCGCGTCGGAGACGAGGTGCTGCTCTGCGGCGACGAGCTGGACGAGGCGCAGATCGGGGCCGCGCTCCACCGTCGACCGCACGAAGTGCTCTGCCGCTACTGCGCCCTGGGCGTTCGGGAGTATCGCGGCGGTGAGGCGCCGAGCAGCACGCGGGTCTCCTTTCGCCAGACGGCGCAAGTGCCGACCACCTGAGCGTCACGGCGGATTTGAACTAGCTCATAATTCAGCGATGTGACGCTGATTCAGAGCCGCTCGCGCCCGTCGCGGGCTGAATCGCCGCCCCGCGCGGGCCGCAGCCTGGCGACAGTTTGCCAGTCGGCTCGTTTGACGGGCTTTTCCGCGGCTTTACAATCTGGGGCTCTGCGGAGTCCGGACCATGTACCGAGCAAGCCTGGGTTCGCGTTGGTTCTGCCGTGCGGCGCTGCTGGCGCTGAGCGCTCTGGTCGGCTGCACCGCCGGGAACGACCCGGGCCCGACTGCTTCGCCGCGGCAGCATCCGACGCTGGAAGGCGTGCCGCTGCCGAGCGGGTTCCGCCTGGTCGATGACCATAGCGTCGGCCGCGCGTCCGGACCGATTCGCGTTGGAAAATTCGAGTTCGTCGGCGACACGGAGCGGGCCGCGGTGGCACGTTTTTACAAGGAATATATGCCCTCCGGCGGCTGGAAATTGCTGCAGGAGGAGTTTGATCGCGGCGTGTACGACCTGCAATTTGAGAGCCAGGCTGAAGAGTGCCGCGTGCGCATCAAGCCGGAGGCGGCGCGGCGCACATCCATCGTTGTCAGCATCGGGCCGCGCCCCAAGGGCAGCGCGGAGCGCGACGCGCCGATCCCGGTCCGCCGCGTACCTGAGCCGCGCTAGCGTCGCAAACACGGAGCCACCATGGACGCCGATACTCGGCACGAGTTAAAGCAGAACGAGCTGGCCGAGGCGCTTTGGCGTGTACGGCTGTTGGCGGAGAAGTATTGGAAACACGCGGTCGCGGTGGTCGTGGCGATCGTGGTGATCGCGGTGGGGCTGCGGGTCTGGAGCGTGGCTTCCAGCATGGCGCGTGATAGCGCCTGGTCGGCCGTCATGGCCGGCGAGTTGAACGAAGACGCCCAGGCCGATCCGCTGACGCGCTTGCGGGCCGTGATGGCCGAGACCAGCGATCCGGCGCTGCTGGCGGCGGCGCGGTTGCGCGCGGCGCGGCAGTTGATCGACAAGGAGAGCAGCGACGCGGCGCAGCGTTCCGCGAATTTGAAGGAAGCCCAGCAATTGCTGACCCAGGCCGCCAGCGACCGCGGCGCTCCGGCGCTGCTGCGCGCCGCGGCCCGCTTCGGGGCGGCGTCGCTGGATGAATCGCTGAACAATCTCGACGCGGCGCGGACCTCCTATCAGGCGCTCGTTGATGACAAGGAATTCGAGCAGTCGCCATTTCGTGCGCTGGCCGCGACGCGACTGGGCACGCTGGACGGCCTGAAGTTGCCGGTGAGTTTCACGCCAGGCACGGCGCCTCCGCCGCCACCGCCACCGGGTTCGGTTCAGCCCGCGACACAACCCGCGGCGACGACACAAGCTGCCCAGCCCGCGACCCAGCAGCCCGCAACGACGCAGCCGGTCGTGGATCCGGCGACAGATGCAACGCCCGCGACGGAAAATCAGCCCAAGCCCGACGATTCGCAGCCCGCGGAAGTGCCCGCGGATGAAACGCCGGTGGAAGAAAAGCCCGGTGATTCGAAGTCGGCGTCCGGGCTGACACAGAATTCCGCTGGCATGAGCGGCGGCCGCTTGCGCTCGTGAGTCACGACGACGAGATTCTTGAGCGACCCATCCCAATCGACGAAGACAGCGCGCAGCGCGTGCGGCTGCGCATTCGCAGAAAACTCCCCGGCCGCCGGCTCGACAAATACCTTCACGGCCGCTTTCCGCACCTCTCGCGCACTGCCCTGCAGCGGCTGATCAAGCAGGGCGCCATCACCGTCAACGGGCAGCCCACGAAGGCCAGCTACGAGATGTGCGGAGGAGACCTGGTCGAGCTCGTCATTCCCGAGCCCGAGCCGATGGAGGTCATCCCGCAGCAGATGCCGCTGGACATCTTGTATGAAGACGACGACCTGATCGCCGTCAACAAAGACGCCGGCGTCGTCTGCCACCCGGCCCACGGCCACCAGACCGGCACGCTCGTCAACGGCCTGGCGTACTACGCCTCCAGCCTGAGCCACGGTTCCGACGCGTTTCGCCCTGGTATCGTGCACCGCCTGGACAAGAACACGACCGGTGTGATCCTGGTCGCCAAGACCGACGAGGCCCACTGGCGCCTGGCGCTGCAATTTGAACGCCGCACCGTTCAGAAGACCTACCTGGCGGTCGTGGACGGCGTGTTGCAGCTGGACGGCGACGTGATCGACGCGCCGATTGGCGTGCACCCGGTGGTGCGCGAGAAGTTCGCGGTCATGGTGAAGGAGAACAAGATTGACATTGCCAAGAACGCGGTCACTTCCTACGAAGTCGCTGAGCGATTTAGCGGGTTCACGCTGGTAAAGCTGTTCCCAAAGACCGGTCGCACGCACCAGCTCCGCGTGCACATGTCGCACATCCGCCATCCGATTGTCGGAGACACAATGTACGGCGGGAAGCTGGTGAGCGAGCTGGACCTGAGCGGCAGCGGCGACGCGACGCCGATCCTGCGTCACCAGGCGCTGCACGCGTGGCGGATTCAGTTCAAGCATCCGATTCGCGAGGAACCGATGGAGATCGAAGCGCCCTTCGCCGGGCCGTTCAAGCGGCTGGTATCGCTGCTGCGGAGTCATCGCAGTGTTTGAGCGCGTGCGTCTGCGCGGCGGAGCGCACGGCCGCAGCGCCGTGTGGCGGAAGTTGCCTCTGCTGCTGCTGTTGGTGGGCGGCTGGACGGCGGCGGCCCGAGCAGACGAAATCGCGCGACGCCTGGAGCAACTGCTGGCCCGCGATGCTGGCGGGCGCGTCGGGCTGCTAGTGGTGGACCTGAACAGTGGCCGCGTACGCTTCGAAAGCGACGCGGACGTGCTGCTCAAGCCGGCGAGCGTGCTGAAGCTGTTCACCACCGCCGCCGCCCTGGAGCGCTTCGGCCCGCAATTTCGATTCGAGACGCGATTTCATCTGCGCGACGGCGAGCTGGTTGTGCTCGGCGGCGGAGATCCGAGCCTGGGAGACGACCGACTGGACGCGCGCTCCGGACGCAGCCTCGCGGCGCATTTCGACGAATGGGCCGGCGCGCTGCGCAAGCGCGGCGTCAGCAGTCTGCGCGGCATCGTGCTGGATGACAGCCGCTTTGATCGCCAGTGGCGACATCCGGATTGGCCGGCAGACCAGGCGCTGGAGTGGTATCAGGCGCCGGTCGGCGCGTTCAATCTGAATGACAATTGCCTGGACGCGACGGTCGAGCTGGGCGCGGCGGGCCCGCGGCTGAGTTTGATGCCGCCGCTGTCGGAGGAATTGATCCGTTCGCAGCTGGAGCGCGGCAGCAAGCATGCCCCGCGCATCAACCGCCGCATCGATGGCGACATTTTTGAATTCAGCGGGCCGGTTTCGAAGTCGCACAGCTTCGGTCCGACGGCCGCTGGCGACCCGACGCTTTTTTTCGCCGACGCGCTGCGGCACGCGTTGGCGCGGCGCGGGATTCAATCTGGCGCGCGGCTGGTTCGGCAGCGGGTCGATCCGGCCAGCCTGCCGGCGGGTTCGCTGCTTGCGCAGGTGAGCACGCCGCTGCCGGACGTGCTCTGGCGGGCGAACACGTTTAGTCAGAATTTGTTTGCGGAGTGTCTGCTGAAGGCGCTGGTCGCGTACGAGCCGGACGGCTCGCCCAGCGGCCGCTCGGGCTCGTGGGACGAGGGCGGTGCAATGCTGGTACGGACGCTGGCGGGGCTGGGCGTGCGTCTGGAGCGCGCTCAGATTCGCGACGGCAGCGGTTTGAGCCACGAGAATCGTGTTTCGGCGCGGCAGGTTGTGGCGCTGCTGCGGGCGATGGACCGGCATCGCGCGCGGGGAGTTTTTCTCGATAGCCTGGCGGTCGCGGGGCGCGAAGGCTCGATGCGCAATCGCTACGCCGCGCTGCAGGATCGCGTGCGCGGCAAGACCGGCACGATTCGGGAGGTCAGCGCGCTGGCCGGCTACGCCGACGCCGCGGACGGTTCGCGGCTGGTCTTCGCGGTGTTGGTAAACGGGCCGGCATCCGAGCTGCCCGAGCAGGTGGTGCGCGTGCTTTGTGGCGTGTCGCGTCGTTAAGGCTCGGTGAAACCGCGGCGCTTGTACAACTTCAGTTCCTCGCGACAATGAGGGTTTAAAACGCGCTTGCGGTCGGCCGATGCCGGCGAAGCCGGGCGCGCGGCACACATTCTTTCAGCGGAGGCGTACGCATGCGACGTTCCTGGTTAACAGCATTCCTGGCCGGCGCGGCGGCCGCTTCAGTGCTGCTGTTTAGCGGCACTACGCTCACCGCTCAGAACACGGGGCCGCGCGGCGCTTCGCGCGTCGCGGTCGTCGACGTGGTGAAGGTCTTCGGCGAATGTCAGCGGCAGAAGGACCTGGCCGAAGAGCTCAAGCAATTGCAGGACAAGCTCGAGGCCGAGAATCAGAAGCGCCGCCAGGCGATCGACGCGCTGCAGGCCACGGTCGACGCGATGGACCCGAACGACCCGTCGCGGGCCAACAAGACGCGCGAGCTGCTGGCGCGGCAGATCGACTACAAAAACTGGTTCGATCTCAAGCAGGCCGACATCACCCGCGAAGTGGCTCTGTGGACCGCGAAGATTTACAACGACATCGTCGCCGCCACCAGCGCCACCGCCGAGAAGGACGGCATCGATGTGGTGATGTATCGCGAGGAAATTCAGCTTCGCGGCGATCCGAACGAGGTTCAGGCACAGATCCGCGCGCGGAAGGTGGTCTACAGCAGCGCCGGCACGGACATCACCGCGCAGGTGCTGGCCAAGGTGGACTCAGACTATCGCTCGGCCCCCAAGCAGCCGATGCTGCCAGCCCCGTGAATACGTGCGGCGCCGCCACGCACGACCCGCCGCACTGGACCGCCGCCCAGGTCGCGGAGCGCCTCGGCGCCACGCTTGTGGGTGACGGGGGCGTGCGGCTGGCGCGCGTGCGAACGCTGGATGAGGCCGATGAGGAATCGCTCTCGTGGCTGGGCGATCCGCAGTTGCTGCCAAAGTTGGAGTCGACGCGCGCCCGCGTCGTGATTGTCCCGCAGGGCTGCAGCGCCCCGTCGCGAATCACGCGGCTTGCGGTGCGCGATCCGGACCTGGCATTGTGCGACGCGCTGCGGCTCTTTGCTCCGCGGGCCGAGCCGCTGCCGGCGGGTGTGCATCACACGGCGGTGGTGGAGGATGGGGCGCGGGTCGAGGGCGCGGCGCTCGGCCCGCACGTGTTTGTCGGTGCGCGGGCGCGGATCGCGGCCGGCTCGCAGGTGCACGCGGGCGTGATCATCGGACACGATGCGCAGATCGGTGCCGATTGCGTGCTGTGGCCGAATGTGGTGATCGGGGCGCGTGTCTCGCTCGGAGCGCGCGTGATCGTGCATTCCAACAGCTCGATCGGGGCCGATGGCTTTGGCTATCTGCAGCGTGGCGGGCGACACGTGAAGATCCCGCAGATCGGGACGGTGGTGATCGAGGACGACGTCGAAATCGGATCGAACAGTTGCGTCGATCGGGCCCGCAGCGGGGTGACACGCATCCGCCGCGGGACAAAGATTGATAACCTGGTGCAGATCGCGCACAATTGCGATATCGGCGAAGACTGCGTCATCGTCGGCCAATGCGGCATTTCGGGCTCGACCATATTGGGGCGGAATGTCGTGCTCGCGGGGCAGGTCGGCATCGTCGACCATATCACGATCGGCGCAGGGGCGCTGATCACGGCCCAGAGCGGCGTGACCAAGAACGTTCCGGCGGGCGCGGTCTGGCGTGGCACGCCGGCGGTGCCGCAGAACCAGTACTTCGATCAAATGTACGCCGTGCGGCGCGTCGCACGCCTGCAGAAGCAGTTGCGCGAGGTCTTGCAGCGGATCGAGCGACTTGAATCAGCAGCAGACGATCAAAGAGCCGGTTGAAGTCAGCGGCCGCGGCCTGTTCACCGGCCACCCCGTTACGGCGCGCTTCAAGCCCGCGCCACCCGGGGCCTGGATCACGTTCGTACGCAACGACCAGCCCGAGCCGGTCCGCATCTCCGCCCGGATCGAGAATCTCTCCAAGCGCGCCCGCCGCACCTCGCTGCGCAACGGAACCGCCACGATCGAGACTGTCGAGCACTGCCTGGCCGCGATCCGCGGCTTGAATATCGACAACCTGCTGGTCGAACTGGACGGGATGGAGCTGCCCGGGGTCGACGGCAGCTCGCAGCCGTTCGTCGACGCGTTAAATGCCGCCGGCGTGCAGCCGCAGCCGGCCGAGCGGACCACCGTGCGCGTCACGCAACCGGTGCGCGTCACAGAAGGCGATGCCGAGCTGGTGGCCTGGCCCACCGAAGACGATCGCCTGCAGATCATTTACGAGCTAGAGTATCAGCAGGGCGGGCCGATCCAGCGGCAGATTTACAAGTTCGTGCTTGAGCCCGAGTCGTTCATGCACGAGATCGCGCCCGCGCGCACCTTCGTCTTCGCGCACGAGGTGCAGCACCTGCGGGCCGCCGGCCTGGGCGCACACCTGACCTATCAAGACATTCTGGTCATCGGCAACGACGGGCCGATCGAAAACCACTTCCGCTTCCCAGACGAATGTGTGCGGCACAAGATCCTCGACCTGGTCGGCGACCTGATGCTCGCCGGCAGCTTCGTCGCCGGGCGCATCTATGCCCGCAAGTCCGGCCACAATCTCAACCACGAGCTGGTCCGGCGGATCATCGAAGTCAGCGCCGCGCAGCGCTTCGAGCGCGCCCTGGTCACTTCGCCGCGGATCGATATCTCTGGCGTGCAGCGGATACTGCCGCATCGCTACCCGATGCTGCTGGTCGATCGCGTGATCGAGATCGACGGCGACAAGCGGGCCGTGGGCGTGAAGAACGTCTCGATTAACGAGCCGTTCTTCGTCGGGCACTATCCGCGGCAGCCGATCATGCCCGGCGTGCTGATTCTGGAAGCCCTGGCGCAGCTCGGCGGCATCTTGCTGAGCCAAAAGCTCGAACACACCGGCAAGCTCGCGGTGCTGCTCAGTCTCGACAAAGCCAAGTTCCGCCGGCCCGTCACCCCCGGCGACCAGTTGGTGCTCGAGGTGACGTCGAAACGGGTCAAGTCCTTCGGCGGCGAAGTGGTCGGCCGCGCCAAGGTCGGCGACGAGCTTGCCGCCGAGGCGATCATTCGCTTCATGCTGGTGGACGCGGAGCCGGCGCAATGAGGCCCAGTTGATGAGCCAGATTCACCCGCTATCGGTGGTCGATCCGCGGGCGCAGCTCGCGCCGGACGTGCAAGTCGGGCCCTTCTGCCTGGTCGGCGCGGACGTCACGCTGGGCGAAGGCTGCGTGCTGCATTCGCACGTGACGCTGCTGGGCCCGGCCCGCATCGGGCGGGGCAACGTCTTCTTCCCGAACTGCACCATCGGGGCCGCGCCGCAGGATCTCAAATACAAGGGCGGGCCGACCAGCGTCGAGATCGGCGACGACAACATCTTTCGCGAGAATGTGACGATTCACCGCGGCACCGAGGTCGATCAGCAAAGCGGCGGCGTGACGCGGATCGGAAATCGCAACCTGCTGATGGTGGGCGTGCACATCGCGCACGACGCGCGCATCGCCGACCATGTGATCCTGGCCAACTACGTGCAGCTCGCCGGACACGTGCAGATCGAGGACTGCGTGAACGTGGGCGGGCACAGCGCCATGCACCACTTTGTCACGGTCGGCCGCTATGGATACGTCGGCGGCATGACACGCGTGACGCACGACTCGCCGCCTTACATGAAGGTGCAAGGATATGACGCCGCGGTACGGGCGGTGAATGTCGAGGGCATGCGGCGTTGGCGCTTGCCGGCGGATTCGATCGAGGCGGTAAAGGAGGCCTTCCGGATCCTGTTTGGGCGCCGCGGCGAGCGTACGCCGGGCCGCACGGCCGAGGCGCTGCGCGAGCTCAACGGTAACGGTCTGATGAGCGACGAGCATGTGCGTTACCTGGTGAATTTCATCGAGCGCAAGGTGGATATTGGCCGTTTCGGGCGCGCGCGTGAGCGCGGGCGGATTGACAGCGACGCGGATCGCATGCGCTTTTACAACGTCGAAGCCGACGAGGGCGCGCGATGAGCCAGCCGCTGCCGGTCGCGGTGGTGGGCGCGGGGCACATGGGCCGCCACCACGTGCGGATTTATTCGAAGATGTCCGCGGTGAAGCTGGTCGCGGTGGTCGATCAGAACCTAGAGCGTGCCCGCGCGCTGGCCGAGCCGCTGGGCCTGCCGGCGGTTGAGGCGATCACACCGGCGCTGGGCGACCTGGCGGCTGTCAGCGTGGCCGTCCCGACCGTGCATCACCTGGCGGTCGCCAAGCCGCTGATCGAGCGTGGCATCGCGGTGCTGATTGAAAAACCGCTGGCGCCCGATGCGGCCACGGCCCGCGAGATTGTCGAGCTTTCGCGGCGCTACAACGCGATCGTGCAGGTCGGGCATACCGAGCGCTTCAACCCGGCGGTGCGCGCGGTGGAGCGGCTCGGGCTGCGACCGAAATTCGTCGAAGCCCATCGCATCAGCCCGTTCACGTTCCGCTCGGCGGATGTGGGCGTGGTCTTCGACATGATGATCCACGACATCGACATCGTGCTGCACCTGGTTCGCGACCGCGTGGCGCGGGTCGACGCGGTCGGCGTGGACGTGCTCGGCAAGCACGAAGATATCGCCAACGCACGCGTCAGCTTCGCCGGCGGGGCGGTGGCGAACCTGACCGGCTCGCGGCTGGCGCTCAAGACCGAGCGCAAGCTGCGGATCTTCTGCGAAGACGCGTACATCTCGCTCGACTACCAGAAAAAAGTCGGCATCGTCATCACCAAGGACAAAAACCTCGACCTGATCAAGTTCGCCCGCGAGCGGAACTTCGAAAGCCTCGCCGATCTGGCCGGGGTTGACTTTGGCAAGATGATTCAGGTCGAGCCGCTGGCGATCGACGATCAGGATCCGCTCTCCGCCGAGCTCGAAGCCTTTGTGCACGCCACCCGCTCGCGGACGCCACCGCCGGTATCAGCGGCAGACGGTCTGGCCGCGGTCGAACTGGCCGAGCAGATTGTCAGCGCGGCCCAGCGGCATGATTGGAATCGTTAAACGCCGACGGCAGCGTCTGATTCAGAGCCCGACCGTGAGAAGCGATCGGTCACACAGGACATTGCGCGCGTCTGAAATCTGAGCGCGCAAAACCCGCGATCGCATCACGGCCGAGCCGCGCATCGCCGCGCCGCGGATTCCCGCTACAATGCCCTGCGTTAGATTCCGCACACGCGACGCGGCCGGGCGGTCAGGCCGACGCGTGCTGGCTCAGATTCAGCGGCGGCCGGTCCGCCACCACCAGACGAACGGAAAGGATGCCCCTTGCGAATCGCACTGGTAAATCCGATTACGCGCCGCACGCAGGGTTATCACACGGTCGGCAGCTACATCCCGCAACTCGGGCTGCAGGTGCTGGCCGAGCGCGTGCCTGACGGGCATCACGTTGACATCATCGACGAAGTCTTCGGCACGGACGCCACGAACGATTTGATCCGCCGCGGCGGCTACGATCTGGTCGCGATCACGTCCTACACCAGCGGCGCGACGCGCGCGTACGAGATCGCCCGCTCCTGCCGCAAGCACGGCATCAAGACCATCTTCGGCGGTCCGCACGCTTCCGCCGCGCCGGACGAAGCCGGGCCGCATTTCGACTCGGTTGCGATTGGCGAATGTGACGAAATTTGGCCCGAGATCATTCGCGACGCCCAGGCGAACCGGCTCGCGCCGCGCTATCGCGGCGAGCTGTCAGACCTGGAGAAGACCGGGCTCGGCCGCGCCAAACAGCGGCAGCAGCCGATCAATGGGCGCTACAGCGTCTCGGCGATCCAGACCTCGCGCGGCTGTCCAGTGGGCTGCGAGTATTGCTCGGTGACGCAGTTCAACGGCGCGCCCATTCGCCGCCGCCGCATCGCCGACATCCTGGACGAGTGGAATCAGACTACGCGGCCGTTCACGTTCGTGGTGGACGACAATTTTTTTGGCGTCGGCCCCAAGCACGCCGAGTGGGCCAAGGAGCTGCTGCGGGCGATCATCCGCCACGGCAAGCGGCGGATGTGGTTCAGCCAGACGACGATCAACATGGGCGACGATGCCGAGGGCCTTCGCTTGGCGTATCGCGCCGGCTGCCGCGGCATGCTGATCGGCTTCGAGACATTCAACGCCCAGACGCTCAAGGAGTATCACAAGGGCATCAACCGCAACAACCTCTCGCGCTACCAGCAACTGGTCAACTCGTTTCACAAGGCCGGCATCGCGATCTTCGGCGGCTTCATCATCGGCTCGGATCAGGACACGCCCGAGACCGTCGCGGACACGGCCCTCGCGGCGGTGAAGCTGGGTGTTGACATTGTTCAGATCACCAATCTCACGCCCTTGCCGGGCACGAAGATGTACGACCGCTATCGCGCTGAGGGCCGGCTGATCGCCGAGAATTACCCGGACGATTGGGAGCGCTACACGTTCGTCGAGACCGTCTACCAGCCCAAGAACATGACGCCGCGCGAGCTGGACGAAGCCATCTACGAGCTGCGGCACGCGGCCGCCCGCGAGAATTGGGTCTGGAAGCGGGCCGTTCGCACGCTGCTGCGGACGCGCTCGCTGACGACGGCGCTGTTTGTGCACGGCATGAACCAGGGCTGGAAGCGGATGGCCAAGATTCAGGCCCCGCATGACGCGCGGCGTTTCGGCTTCACGCCGCACTACTCGCCGCGCCTGGCCAAGATTATCGATGCATTTCGCATGCACCTGCTGGGCGACCTGTCGCAGGTCATTTCGAGCGCGAAGTAGAGTTTTGCGACGGAGCCCCGCGCATGCGTGTGATCGAACTGGATGCGAGCGAAGCACATCTCCGCGTTTCGCGGCACGGCGCGCTGCTGCTGGATTGTCGCGAACCTGATGAGCTGGCCATCGCGCGCATCCCAGGCGCGACGCACATCCCCATGGGCGATATTCCGGCGAGCCTGGAGCGCCTGCCGCGACACGCCGAGATCATCGTCTTCTGTCACCACGGCATGCGCAGTTATCACACCGCGCAGTTCCTCGCCGAGAACGGCTATACGAACGTGAGTAGCCTACGCGGCGGGATCGAGGCCTGGTCGGCGGAGATTGATCCGAGCATACCGCGCTACTGATCGCCGCGACGCATCGAGGCCGCGAATCCCTTGTCTCTAACACCGGCTCACGCTAACGTCCGCTCGTCGATCTAGCCGAATATGCTTGGGGATCTACCTGAGCAGGGATCCGGCCGGCAGTCAACGCACTTTATCCACTGGGTGTTTGCTTGAGCACTGCTTCGAGCGCCGTTTCTGCGCCGACCTCCGCCACTCCGGCGTCCGGGGCGGCGGGCTACTCCGCGGCGCAGCTCCAATTCGCGCGGATTCGACTGGGCCGCTTCGCCTGGCTGCTGGCGCAGCTTGCGCTGTTGCTATTCATCTTCCATGCGCACAATGTGCAGAGCCGCAGCTTCTTCTTACTGAGCTGCCTGACGTTCGGCGGCTTTGTGCTGCACTACTTCACGCCGCTGGCGTGGAAGAGGGCCGCGTTCATCCTGCTATCGCTGCTGTGCGGGTATGTCATGGTGGCGCACGCCGACCCGTGGGCCAGCGTTGGCATCGTGCAGTACGTGGCCACCGGCATCTTTCTGGTCGGGCTGCTGCTGCTGGCGGTGACGTTCTGGGCGGTGCTGAACGCGCCGCTTCCGTTCAGCGTGCGGATCGGCGTAGTGCTGGCGATCACCGGCGTGCTGGGATATGCGCGGGTCGCAGGCGATCTGCTGTCCGATGCGCAGTGGCGCGTGCTGGGCGGCCTGTTCATGTTCCGGATGTTCCTGTACGTCTACGAAATCTGGACCCGCAAGCAGCGGCAATCCCTGCAGGACTTCAGCGCTTATTTCCTGCTGCTGCCCAACTTTCACTTCAATCTGTTTCCGGTGATCGACTACGACACGTTCAAGAAGAGCTGGTTTAGCGCGGACATCCACGAGACCGCGCAGCGCGGCATCGACTGGATGGTGCGCGGCACGATCCAGCTCTGCCTGTTTCGGCTGATCTATCACCGCGTTGCGATCGGGCCCGACCAGGTCGTCAGCTTGCTGACGCTCTGCCAGTTCATCTTCCCCGCGTACCTGATGTATATGCAGGTTTCCGGGCAGTTCCACATCATCATCGGAATGCTGCATCTGTTCGGCTGGCGCCTGCCCGAAACCAACCGCAACTATCTGCTGGCCGAGAGCTTCACGGACTTCTGGCGGCGGATCAACATCTACTGGAAGGACTTCATGGTGAAGTGCTTCTACTACCCGACCTACTTCCGCCTGCGAAAGACAAACGAAAAACTCGCGCTGGTGACCGCCACGCTGGTGGTCTTCATCGTCACCACGCTGCTGCACGGCTACCAGACCTTCTGGCTGCTGGGGAGTTTCCGCGTCAGTGGGCCGGATGCCGTCTTCTGGGGAACGCTGGGCGTGCTGGTGCTCTTCGGCGTGCTGCGGCAATCGGCCAAGCGGGCCAAGCAGCCGCCGCAAAGCGCCTGGTACGCCGGCCTGCGGCGGGTGCTCTCGACGTTGGGGGTGTACGTGTTCATCTCCGTGCTCTGGTCGATGTGGAGCAGCCCGAGCCTGACGGACTGGTGGGACGCGGTGGCATTCTGGAAGCGCGCATGATCTGGAACGGCGGGCGTCCGAGCCTTTTGGAGCGGAATCTGGGTATTTTGCTGCTGTTCACCGTTGCTGGCTTGTCGCTGCTCGTCGACGTTCGGCTGCTGGGCCCGTTGGCGCTGCGGCTGGCCGACGATATCCGCAACGATGGACCGAATGGGGCCGATCGCGATCGGTTGACCGAGGACTACTACCAGGAACTTATGACGCCCAATCCGGACGCCGGGCTGGGCTGGCCCGAGCGCGCCGCGCGGATTGCACTCGGCGACGCGGCCAAGATCGTCGCTCCCGAGCCCTGGACGGCCCTTCCGATCACGCGGCCGCTGAGGGGACCCTTGCCGCGTGAGCTTGTGCCGAACATGCGTGTGACGCACGCGGGCGTCGACGTCGTCACGAATTGCTGGGGAATGCGCGACGACGACTACGCAATGGAGAAGCCGCCTGGCACCTTTCGGATTGCGTTGATCGGCGCGTCCAACGATGTCGGCTGGGGCGTTCCGCACGGCGCGTGCTACGAAGCGCTGCTTGAAGATCGACTGAACCGCGAGTTCGGTGGACGCGGGCGCTATCGGCGCTACGAGATTTTGAATTTCTCGGTCCCGGGTTTCACGATGCTCGAGTTTCCCCTGGTGGCCCGCGAGCGCGTGTTGCAGTTCGACCCCGACCTGATCTTCGTCGCTACAAACGTCACGGATTTCCGCACGCGCGTTGTCGCGCGACTCGCGGATCGCGTTCAGCAGGAAATGCCGATGCCGGATGATCAGACTCTGACTTGGGTTCGCGAGTGCGGTGCGAACTCAAGCATGCTAAACGCAGAGATTCGGCGAAAGCTGAACCCGTATCGCGAGTCGTTCTATGAGCACGCCTTGCGGAAGTTCTCCGATCTGTCACAAACGGCGCACCTGCCGGTCGTTGTGCTCGTGCTTCGCCTCGAGACCGGCACCGCGGCTCACCCGAAACTGAACTGGATCGCCAGCACTGCCGAACGTCACAACCTGCGGGTGATTCGAGCGTTCGACAGCCTGCGCGGACGCACAGCGACGGAGGTGTACATTGATCCACGGGCCGACCAGCACCCAACCGAACTTGCCCACCACCTGATCGCGCACGAGCTCTTTGAGCAACTGCGCGCGGATCCCCGCTTGCTCGAAATCGTGGTCGGGGGCGACCTGGCTTCATAGGTCGGAGGCGCCTGAATGATTCCCAGCAATTCTCAAAACTGGTCCTGCGTCGCGCGGTTCTGCGTATTGCCGCTGCTGACGATCGCCGCGCTGGTCGGCGATGGAAACGCGCTGATCGATACGCTGCGCAACGACGGCCCCAATACCGCCCAAAAGGACCACCTCACCAAGAACTACTACCAGAGCCTGCTGGAAGGCTCCGGCTCCTCGGCCGACGCACGCACGCTCAGCCTCGCCCGGCGACTGACCGGCGTCTCCGCGGCCAAGCGCGCCTTCGAAGTCTGGCAGGAGAACCCGATCAGCCGCGCCTGCGACGGATTCCTCACGCACGAGATCGTGCCGAATTTCGAGTCCACGCACGCCGGCGCGATCGTCCGCAGCAATCGCTGGGGCATGCGTGGCGACGACGTACAGCTCGAGAAACCGCCTGGTGTTTTCCGCATCGCGCTGCTGGGTTCGTCAAACGACATCGGCTGGGGCGTGTCCAACGAGGACACCTACGGCCAGCGGCTGGCCAAGCTTTTGAACGCGCGCAACGACGGGCGCCGCTATGAGCTGCTCAATTTCTCCGTTCCGGATTATTCCCTGCCCGAGCAGCTCTGGGTGCTCGAGCACCGCGCCCTGTCTTTCTCGCCCGATCTCATCCTGCTCGCGACCAACCTGACGACCTACCGCGCTCAGGTGACCAAGAGCCTCGCCGAGCGCGTCAAGAAACAGCGCCCGCTGCACTACGACTTCTTGGCGCAGATCGTGGCCCGCGCCGGCGTGAGCGCCGCCGACCGCACCAGCGATGTCGTCGACGCGCTGCTGCCGTTCCGCGCCGCGCTCTACGAGGGCGCCTTCGACGAGCTCCGCCGCATTCGCGTCGCCACGGGTGTCCCGATCGCGATCGTCGTGATGCGGCTGGAAGCCGGCGGCTCGCTGCATCCGCGGTTGAGCTGGATCGTCGAGGCCGCGCGCCGCCGCGACTTGCCCGCGCTGTCCGTGTTCGACGCTTTCGCCGAGCGCCCGGCCAGCCAGCTCTATCGCGATCCCGCCGCCGATCATCATCCGACCGCCGCCGCGCATGGCTGGATTGCCCAGGAAATTCTGGCCGATATGCTTGCGGAACAGCGGCTTCGCGAGTTGTTCCGCGCGCCGCCCGAGTTCATCAAGAGCGGAGATTGACCAATGCCCGCATCTCGCCCGGAGATCGCCGAGAAAGTCCGCGGCTACATATTGCAGGAGTTCCTGCCTGGCGAGTCGCCGCAGAACCTGCGCGACGATACGCCGCTCAAGAGCTCGAGCATTCTTGACTCCGTTTCCACGCTGCAACTGGTGACGTTCGTCGAGACCACCTTCAACATTACGGTCGAGCCGCACGAGGCCGCCGGCGACTTCGACCGCATCGGCGACATTGCCGCGCTGGTCGAGCGCAAGCTGTGAACCCCGCCATGAGCTGCGAGCGGCTGGACGGCCTGCTGGCGCACTGGGCCGCTCAGACGCCTGCGGCCCTCGCCGTCGAAGACACGCCCGGACGAACGCTTTCGTACGCGGCGCTGGACGACCTTGTCGCGCGCCTGGCCACGGCGCTGCGCGCCAGCGGCGTTGTTCGCGGCGATCGCGTCGGCATCTGCATGCCCAAGAGCATCAACTCGCTGGCTTGCGTCCTCGCCGCGCTGCGGGCCGGGGCTGCGTATGTCCCGGTCGATTATTCCGCGCCCGCCGAACGCAACCGCTTCATCTTCAGCAACTGCCAGGCGCGCGTCATCTGCACCGACGAGCCGCGAGCCGCCGCGCTGCGCGGCAGCGGAAATGAAGCCCCCGCGCCGCTGCTGGTCTTCCCCGGCGCCGCAACCGAGCAGGTCGGGGCGGCGTGGATCGATTCCCAGCCGCCGCTGCGACCCGACGACACGCGCGCCGCGCCCAGCGACCTGGCCTACATCCTGTACACCTCCGGCTCGACCGGCGTTCCCAAAGGTGTGATGCACTCGCACGCCAGCGCGCTGAGCTTCGTCTACTGGTCGATGCGGACCTTCGCTCCGACCGCCGCCGACCGCTTCAGCAGCCACGCGCCGTTTCACTTTGATCTCTCGATCCTGGACCTGTACGTTCCGATGACGGTCGGGGCCGCGGTGGTGCTGGTCGAGGAAGAGCTGGGCAAACAGCCGCACTTGCTGGCGCCGTTCATCGCGGACAAGCGCATCAGCATTTGGTATTCGGTGCCTTCGATCCTGGCGCTGCTGGCCCAGTTCGGCAAGCTCGAGAAGCACGACTACGCCGCGCTGCGGACGGTGCTGTTCGCAGGCGAGGTGTTCCCGGTCAAGCACCTGCGCGCGCTGCAGAGCGCCTGGCCGCGTCCGACATTCTGGAACCTGTACGGCCCGACCGAGACCAACGTGTGCACGTACTACCGCGCGCCGGCGCAGCTCCCGCCGGAGCAGACCGCGCCGCTGCCGATCGGGCGGCTCTGCGAAAATTGTCGCGGGCTGGTGCTGGATGAGCAGATGCAGGCGGTGCCGGCCGGGGCCGAGGGCGTGCTGTATGTTCATCAATCCGGACCGGTGATGCTGGGCTACTGGAATCTGCCGGAGAACAACGCCAAGGCGTTCTACGTCGACGCCGACGGGCAGCGCTGGTATCACACCGGCGATGTGGTTCACCAGGATGCCGCGGGCGATTACATCTTCGTCGGCCGGCGTGATCGCATGGTGAAGCGCCGCGGCTATCGCATCGAGCTGGGCGAGATCGAAGCCGCGCTCTATAAGCACCCGCAGATTCGCGAGGCCGCCGCCATCGCCCGCGAACGGTCCGACGGCGTGCAGATCGCGGTGTATCTGAGCTCGCGCGACTCCGCCGCCTTGTCGCCGATCGCGCTCAAGCAGTTCAGCGCCGCGAACCTGCCGGCGTACATGATCCCCGATCGCTTTGAACTGCTGCCCGACCTGCCGCGCACCTCGACCGGCAAGGTCGATTACCAGGCGCTGGTACGGCTGGCCAGCGCGTAACGTCGCCGAAGCAGACAAGCGCCTCGCCCGGCTACGCGTTTGGACCGAGACTGGAGAGCCGACGCGGGGTGCTACACGCCACTCGGCTGCGCCGCATCCACAAGGTCATCGAATGCATACTGCAAGGCATGGCGGTATCCTTGTCGTTTGACGCCACCCGTCGGCGCGAGGCCGGAGGTTTCCCATGGGCGTGCGCGCGATCCGAACCCGAATCGTGTGTGATTGCGAGACCCTTCTCGCGCTCTGGCGCACGCATCGCGTGTTCAACGAGCGCCTTCCGAGCCTCATCGCCAAGCTCTTTGCGATGCGCCGGGGCGAGATCGGGGCTACCGACGAGCAGCGCGGTCTATATCAGCGTGTCGCACGATTCATTCTCGCCCGAGACTCCAAGGACGCGCCGTATCTCTTGAACAGCGTCAGCATCAGGGATTGGAAGCCCGCCACCGCGCTCAAGATGGAGGTGAAACTCCCGGATGCCTGTGGAGAGAGCTGGGCACGCAAAGCGGCCGAGTTGTCCGCGAAGGGCACGCTCGCGTATGACAAGGAATCCGAGCGTGATGGCCTGCCCGATTCGCTATTTCAACCGCTTATCCGCGATGCGGTCGCCTACATCAGCGGCCACGACGAGCTGGTCCGCAACTGGAAACGGGAGCACGCGGAATGGCTAAAAAAGAAGGAGAAATGGGAGGCGAAGGATGAGAACAAGAACTACCTCGCGGTTCGACCGCGCTTCGAGGCATTCGAGCAATCCGTCGGCGGCAAAGCCGGCAAACGACGCGAGCGCTGGCACCTGTACCTGAAATGGCTGCGCGAGAATCCTGACCTGGCCGGCTGGCGCGGCGGCGCGAAGACGGTTCATGCGCTTGACGCCAAGGCCCAGGCCCGCGTCGCCAAAACGAGGCCGTGGAAGCAGCGCTCCGTCGAGGCCGAGGAATTCTGGAAGGCCAACCCGGAACTCTCCGCCATTGATCGATTGCATGGCTTCTACGAACGGGAGTTTGTCCGGCGGCGCAAGACGAAAAAGAACCCGGATGGTTTCGACCACCGCCCGACGTTCACCATGCCCGATCCGGTCCTGCACCCGCGCTGGGCTTTGTTCAACGCTCCGCAGACCAGCCCGAAGGGCTATCGCGCGTTGAGCTTGCCCAAGGGCCGCGCCGAATTCGGCTCGGTAGAACTCTGCCTTCTCACGGGCAATCGCGACGGCGGCGAGTGGCCGCATGAGTGGAAATCCGTTCGGTTCCGTGCCGACCCACGGCTGGCGCAGTTCTCCGAGCGGACCGAAACCACCACATTCGCCAAGGGGAAGAAGAGGGGGCAAGCGAAGACCAAGCAGTCTTTCGTCTATACGGACAACCAACTCAACGGGATCAAACGCCCCGCTCAGATCAGCGGCGCCAAGCTGATTCTTGAAAACATCAAGCTCAATGACGATGGATCGTTGAAGTCGGCCACGCCATACCTCGTATTCGCATGCACCATTGACGACGTGCCGCAGACGGACCGGGCACGCGCCATCCAGTGGTCGGAAACCGGCGAGATCACGAAGCTGCCTTCTGGCCTTGTGACCTGCGCCGTCGATCTTGGCATCCGGAATCTCGGGTTCGTTACCGTCGCAATCACAGGCGATAGCCCGAGCGACGGGCTCCGCGTGCTCCGGTCACGGAATCTGTGGCTTGGCGAGACGGAAGGTAGCGGCAAGCACGCCGGCCGTTGGTCGGCGGGGCCGGACCTCGCCCACATCGCCAGTCACAAGCGCGAGATCAAGCGCTTGCGGCGACTCCGCGGCAAGCCGGTGAAAGGTGAGGAAAGCCACGTCGAGCTTCAGCAGCACATCGACGGCATGGGGCAGGACCGCTTCAAGAAGGCGGCGCGAGCCATCGTCAACTTCGCCCTTAATGTCGAGAATGCTGCCGGTTCAAAGACCGGCGAGGTGTACCCGAGAGCCGACGTGCTCATCGTGGAGAAACTTGCCGGCTTCATTCCCGATGCGGAACGCGAACGCGGAATCAACCGCGCGCTCGTCGCTTGGAATCGAGGGCAACTCGTTACGCGGATCAAGGAAGTCGCCGCCGATGCCGGCTTGAAGCTGATCGAGGTGCATCCTGCCGGCACGTCACAGTGTTGCTCCAAGTGCGGCGCCCTCGGCCGCCGATATTCGATCGCTCGTGATGACCAGACCCATAAGCCCATCATCCGCTTCGGTTGGGTTGAGAAGCTGTTCGCGTGCCCGAATCGGGTGTGCCCGGGCCGTGACCCGAAGAGGCCGGAGCGTCCGTTCACGTGCAACTCGGACTACAACGCTTCGGTGAATTTGCACAGGCGATTCGTCATGGGTGACGAAGCCGTCAAAGCCTTCTTCGCGTGGAAGGCCATGCCGGATGCCGAACGGGAGAAATCGCTCCGTTCGATCGACGACGCGCTGCGTCCGCAGCTTGAGCAGATTCACGGCCTCTCCGCACCCCCCCTGGAAACACCCTTCTAGAACCCGCTATACTGCGAGTGTGGAGCAATGGCGGGGTCGCGTCCGCCCAACCGACACGGCGACAGTGCAAGTCTGCAAGTCGGGGAGCCACAGAGCCGTCGTTTTTGAGTGTCAACACGTACTGGCCCTACGGCCTTCGGGCCAATGGGGACTCGACAATGGCGGGGCAACTCGCCGGCGGCGGTGCGGACGGCGACGGCATTCATCAGGATCGCGTTGGCCCCGTCGGGGCCGGTGTTCTTTGACAAGTCGGCCTACCGCGGCCCCGCCGCGAGTGTGAAGGTGGTGAAGGGGAGTCCCGGCCACGCTCGCACTCGCAGGCTTTCGGCTGATTCTCGCGGTTCTTGCCGCGTCCGGAGTGCTAACAGTGACGGTTCGCTCGCTCCAAAATCGACCACACTCGCCAGAGGCCACGCAAGTCGCTTGTTTGCAAGGGTTTGCGAGTGCGGCAGCCGCGGAGGTCGACGCGGCCCTGATGGATGGACACCGCAGTCCGGCGTGCAGGGTGGACGGGTTGCCGTCGCCGCGGAGGTCGACGCGGCCCTGATGGATGGACACCCCACAATCTGATTTTCCGCTTGACGCGATTTGTTCGCCGCGGAGGTCGACGCGGCCCTGATGGATGGACACTCGTTCGGCCCTGCCGGCCGCCATCCGTACGGGAGCCGCGGAGGTCGACGCGGCCCTGATGGATGGACACCTGGGAGGCGCGGTGCGCGAACTGGTCAGCGGCATGCCGCGGAGGTCGACGCGGCCCTGATGGATGGACACTGTTCGGCGAGCGGCACGAAAGCAAGCAGCGCCGCCGCGGAGGTCGACGCGGCCCTGATGGATGGACACAGTGGGCAAGATTTCAAAACGGCGCGTCGTCCCCGAGCCGCGGAGGTCGACGCGGCCCTGATGGATGGACACATGTGGCTCTTCTGGTAGGCTCACGCCGGCGACCGCCGCGGAGGTCGACGCGGCCCTGATGGATGGACACAAGTGGGACGGCAACGCCAGATGCGTCGCCATGCGCCGCGGAGGTCGACGCGGCCCTGATGGATGGACACGTCGCCGCGCAGGTCGCGGGCGACGCGGTAGCGGTGCCGCGGAGGTCGACGCGGCCCTGATGGATGGACACTTTTCCCCGCGAGCGACATTGCTTAGCGAGGCGGGCCGCGGAGGTCGACGCGGCCCTGCGCGCCGATCTGAGCGTAGAATCGCGACACATCGGCCTCGCCGGGCTACGTCGCCGCTGGAGCGCGGCCCTCGGCCCGCAGCTCGCGCCGCGCCAGCTCCAGATCCGCGTCGACCATCATGCGGACCAGCTCGGCAAAGCGCACCTTGGGCTTCCAGCCGAGCGTGCGCATCGCCAGCGACGGGTCGGCCAGCAGATGATCGACCTCGGTCGGGCGGAAATAGCGCTCGTCCGTGCGGACGAAGTCCTGGTACTTCAGACCCAGGTGCCCGAAGGCCAGCTCGCACAGCTCGCGCACGGAGTGCGTCTCGCCCGTGCCAATCACAAAGTCGCTGGCCTGCGGCTGCTGTAGCATCCGCCACATGGCTTCGACGTAGTCGCCGGCGAAGCCCCAGTCGCGCTTGGCTTCGAGGTTGCCCAGAAACAGCGCATTCTGCAGGCCCACCTTGATGCGGGCCGCGGCCCGTGTGACCTTGCGCGTCACAAACGTCTCGCCCCGCCGCGGCGATTCGTGGTTGAAGAGAATTCCGTTCGCGGCGAACAGGCCGTAGGCCTCGCGATAGTTCCGCGTGATGTGAAACGAGAACACCTTGGCCGCGGCGTACGGGCTGCGCGGGTCGAATGGCGTGCGCTCGTTCATCGGCTCGCGCGTGGCGTTGCCGAACATCTCGCTGCTGGAGGCCTGGTAGAAGCGGATGCGCGGGTTCAGATCGCGGATGGATTCGAGGATGCGCAGCGTGCCGAGCGCATCGACATCCGCGGTGTACTCGGGCTGATCGAAGCTGACGCGCACGTGCGACTGCGCCCCGAGGTGATAAATCTCATCCGGGCTGCAATGGCCGATGATGCGGCGGATGCTGGTGCCATCGGCCAGGTCGCCGTAGTGCAGCCGCAGATGCACGCCGGCCTCGTGCGCGTCGCGGTAAAGATGGTCGATGCGGCCGGTGTTGAACGAGCTGCTGCGGCGGATGATGCCGTGGACCTCGTAGCCTTTTTCGAGCAGCAGTTCGGTCAGGTACGAGCCATCCTGTCCGGTGATTCCGGTGATCAGAGCTACGGGCATGGGCATCCTCGCGCGTGCTTGCGAAACCGTACATGCTGCGAGCTGGGGCGCGGAATGTCAAACGCGGGCCAGGTCGGAGATCGTCGCGGGACGGCAGCAGAAAAAAGGGCGGGCGAGCCGAGCATGGGCGTTGGTGGGACTCGACTCGCCCTCATCAGGGGAACGGAGGTTTGCAAGACACCGGCTCGCGACGGCTTGCTGAGCAACGCTGCTGCAACCAAGCACGTCTTCCGTGATCACGTCGCGAGCCATCAATCCATAGCAGGTGCGTCCTGCGCGTTCGTCGGTTGGCCGTGGCGCGGTGCAACCGCTTTGGCGCGCAGACGCGTGATCACTCCTTCTCGTGGGGCTGCGGCGATGCACTCGGCTCGGCCAGATGCTGTGGCCGGGCAAGCGGCACATCCTCATGCAGACCCCAGGCCATCAACTCGTTGCGTATCAGTTCGCTGATCAGCACCTGCGAGATCACGGCGTAATTCATGCTCAGCACGCGCGTTTCGATCTCGCCCGCCAGGATGCGAGCCGTACTGCGCTGTAGGCCATATGCGTTCTGCAGCAGCGCGATCAACAGTTTCTTGCGCCATTTCGTAGTGCGCGATGCGCTCACGAGTGCCTCGCTGACCCGCAGCCGCTTCCGTGCCGAGTTTCGCATTTTGCGATGGAGCGTCAGCCGATTGGCAACCTCGCCGAGCTTGGTTCGCGAGAGCACCGTTCGCACGCAGCCGAAGACATAGTCGGTCGTCGGCCGGCGTTCGCCGGTAAGCTGCTTCAGATGCACGTAGACGGCCCGCGCCAGGGCGTCTGCGATGCGAATATCGTGCGTTGTACCGGCCAGCCCGAGCAGGATACAGCGCCTGAGCTTGGCCAGCGAAAACGGCTCACTCGACCCATCGCGCTTGATGACGACGACCGCAGCCGCATGCTTCACGATTGGCTCGTTTCGTCGAAGAGGTTCTGCTGACCGGGGATGTCCCGCGCCGTCCGGTCGATCAGATCCCGCGCTTCGTCGATGAAATCACCGACATCTCGAAACTGGCGATAGACACTGGCGAAGCGCACGTAGGCAACTTGATCCACTCGCCGCAACACCGCCGCCACCTGCTCGCCGACTGTTTGGCTGGAGACCTCTTTTTCGAAGTTGGCCACCAGGTACTCTTCAACTTCGTCGACGATCTGCTCGATTCGCTCCGCGGAGATCGGCCGCTTGTACGCTGCCTGCCGAACCCCCTCGCGTATCTTCTCGCGGTCATACGGAACCCGCGCGCCGTCGCGCTTGATCACTGTCAGCCGGAATTGCCCCTCGATCCGCTCATACGTTGTGAACCGTCGCGAGCAACTCAGGCAGCGCCGACGGCGACGAACTACATTCCCGCCATCACTGCTGCGCGAGTCGATGACTTTGTCGTTGTCTTCCTTGCAGAACGGGCATCGCATGCAGCCCCGGCCTTCGGCAACCCGCTCCGTTTTTTCGTATCTGGTGAACCGTCACACTATCGATTGGTACTCGAGATACTCTACTACACAACAAGCGGTGTGTCAAACAAAAAATAGGCCCGCAAAAAGACAATTCTGACCCCGCTCGTTATAACGACGCGATGGGCAGCACTCTGGTCGAAGCGCGCCACAGCGGCATCCTGATTCAAGGCACTTCGCTGGCTGGCGAAGAGACCGTGCTGGTGCTCCCCGAGCACAACTTGGCCTTCGACGTCGGCCGTGCGCCGCGCGAACTGCTCGCAGTCGACAACGTGTTCCTCACGCACGGGCACATGGATCATGCCGCCGGCCTGGCGTACTACTTTTCGCAACGAATGTTTCTCGATAACGCACCCGGCCGGCTCTTCGCCCCGGCGCCGCTGGTCGAACCCATCCGCCGGTTGCTGCGCGACTGGGCCGACATCGACGGCCACGAGCCGCCCGCGAACATTCTGCCCGTCAGCCCGGAGGTCGACATTCCGCTACGCCGCGACCTGGTGGTGCGCCCGTTCGTCGTCAACCACCCCTGTCGGCGGCATGACCGCTCGATCGTGCAGACGCTCGGTTTCTCCGCGATCGAGGTGCGACAGAAGCTTAAGGACGAATACCAGGGATTCGAAGGCCCGCAGCTCAAAGCTTTGCGCGACCGCGGCGTCGAGATCACCCGCCGGATCGAAATCCCGCTGGTCGCGTACTGTGGCGACACCGCGCCAGGCCCGTTCCTGCAACGGGATTTCGTCCGCAACGCCAAGGTGCTGCTGTTGGAGTGCACCTTTGTCGAGCCCGGGCACGAAGATCGCGCCCGCGCTGGGTTCCACATGCACGCCAACGACCTGGTCAAAATCCTCCCCAACCTGCCCAACGAGCGAATTGTGCTTACGCACCTCTCGCGCCGAACCGCGCTGGGCGAGGCCAAGCAGCTCCTGCGGCGAGAGCTACCCGCCAGCGTGCTCGAACGCGTCAGCTTCCTGATGGATGCCCGCCGGTCCGGCCGGCGCGGTGGCGGCGGTGGTGGTGGAAGTGGCAGCGGCCCGCCGCGCGGCGAGTCGAACAGCAGCGAGCCGCTCGCCGAGGCGTAGCGCCGAAAAGTCTACGACACCTGCGGTGGAAGTCGCGTCCACTTTTTGTCGCTACGGCTGCTGTTCACGACAGCTTCGATGAATTGCACGCCGCGCAGTCCGTCGTCGACTCCGGGGAAGTCGAATTGCGTGGGCCCCAGCGCGCCTGCGCCGGTGCGGATTGCGTCGGCGAGATTGCGATACACGTTTGCGAATGCCTCGATGAAGGCCTCGGGGTGTCCGGCGGGAATGCGGGTGGCGCGGCGCGCGGCCTCGCACAGCGCGGCGCTGCCGCGTCGCAGGACGCGCTCTGGCTGATCGGCGGAGTAGAGCGTCAGCGCGTTGGGCTGCTCTTGGCGCCAGTCCAGACCGCCGTGCTCGCCCCAGACTCGCAGCCGCAGGTCGTTCTCGGCGCCGATGCAGACCTGCGAGGCGCACAGGAGGCCTCGCGCGCCGCCCGTGAAGCGCAACAGCACGTTGGCGTCGTCGTCCAGCGCGCGGCCCGGCACGAATGCCGACAGATCCGCGCACAGCGCTTCGAGCTCCAGCCCGGTGACGTAAGAGACGAGCTGCTCGGCGTGCGAGCCGATGTCGCCAATCGCGCCGCCGGCGCCAGCCTGCTGCGGGTCAGTCCGCCAGGCGGCCTGCTTCTGTCCGGTAGCTTCGAGCGCCGCGGCAAGCCAGCCCTGGTTGTATTCGACGATGATTTTCCGAATCGACCCGAGTGCGCCGCTGCGCACCAAGTGCCGTGCCTCCTTCACCATTGGATAGCCCGAATAGTTGTACGTGACGCAGAAGGGCAGATCGCGCTGTCGCACGAGCTGCTGCAGCGCCTGCGCATCCGCCGCGCGCGTCGTCAGCGGCTTGTCACACGCGACCGCGAAGCCATGCCGTACGCACGCCGCGGCGATTTCGAAGTGTGACGCGTTTGGCGTGACGATCGAAATGAGCTGAACGCGCTGCTCGGCCGGCAGTGCGGCCTCGCCTTGCAGAAGCGCCTGCCAGCTCTCGTAGTTGCGGCGCTCCGCCAGGCCCAGCTCGCGCCCAGAGCGCCGCGCCTTCTCGGGCGATGCGGAGAGCGCCCCGGCGACCAGCTCGAATTGGCCGTCAAGCCGAGCGGCGGTGCGATGCACGCCGCCAATGAACGCGTCGCGTCCGCCGCCGATCATGCCCAGTCGCAGCGGGGCTGCGTGCATGGCGGTCTCCCTTAGCCGCCGCGCTGCGCCTGTTCGAGCAGTTGGCGCAGCGGCAGCATGCGGATCAGTTGGAACTGCAGGAAATTGAACGCGAAGTGCGCCAGGCAAACAGCCAGTAGGCTGCGCGAGAAAACGAAGAACGTTCCGAAGACCGCGCCCAGGCCGATGATCTGCACCATCGCCAGCAGTCCCTGGTTGATGTGCAGCACGCCGAAGATCAGTGCCGACAGCAGTGTCGCGATCAGGGCCGAGCCACTGATCCGCCAGAGATACGGTAGCAGCAGCCCGCGGAAGATCACCTCTTCGTGCACGGCGACGGGCACGAGCAGCAGTGTCGAGAGCAGCAGATCGTCTGCCGGCATGGCACTGGTGAACTCCAGCCGGCGATTTAGGTCCGTCTGGAACTGTGGCGCAAACCGCAGCACGCCCACCAGCGCCAGCGTGCTGACCGCGAGGTAGGCGTACGCGGCGGCCAGCGACAGCGCGCCCCAGCCGGCCTGCCGTGGAATCCCGCGGGCGCGCAGGCCCAGGTCGGCCGCCGGCACGCCCGCGCGCAGCGCCAGGTACGCCAGCAGCGTCAGCCCCAGGGCCATCTCGCTCCACTTCGCTGCCACCGCGAACCAACCGACCTCGTCCATCTGCGGCGGCTCGGGGCTGAGCGCGTAGTGCAGCAGCGTCGGGAAGTAGCGCGTCACGATCGCGGCCATCATGACCAGCGTCAGGTCCAGGCAAGCGGCCGACAGCGATACCTCTGCGAGCGGCGCTTCGAGCACGCTGCGCGTTGTCGGCGTAGCCCACACCAGCGCCCGGGCTTCAACCACCACGCTGCCCGCACTGCCGGCTACGGGTGGACTAAGCGCTTCCGGCGTGAGCAGCACCTGCGGCGGGTCGGTGGTTTGCATGTTCGCTTCGCAAACGCAGTGAAACGCTCGACGCAGCGGCGGCCGCCGCGATCGCTCGTCCAGAAAGTCCGTATTTGGCAAACGCAACGCGTTCCGGATAATACCCGGCTCGGCGAAGCAACCTGCATTCTACGCGGGCAAGAATCGGAAAACGCCTCGTCCATGAACAGCAAGCACGCCCACGAAGCAAACGGCCGCCCCAGCGGCGGCGTGCAGCTCGCGCCCGGCCGGATACGGCGCTGGCGCTGGGACGCTGATGCACCGCGCAGCCAGCCGCAGCGCTGCCGGCGCGAGCAGTGGTACCTGATTCGCGCTGACGCCGACGCGGCCAGCCCCGGAGAACATCCGGCGGCACGCGATCCGACGGACGATCCGGCGCTGCCGCCCGCGGGCGTCACAATCTCCTTCTGGGCCGAGCAGCGCTGCGCGTTGCGGGAGTTTGTGCAGCTCGCACCGTATCCTGGCCAGCCTCGGGCTGGCTGGTTGGGCTGGATCCAGGCGCCGAAACACGCCACGCATCTGCGGCTGCACGCGGACGCGCCGATCGCGGGCGCGCGCTGGTCGCGCGTACACGTGATACCGGTTGCCGAGCGCGACCCGGTCTCGCACCCGCTCGCGAATGTTCCGTGCTGGGACGCCGACGCGCAGCATTCACCGCCGCGCGCGATCGCCGTGCCGCGCGCGCTAGCGGGTCTGGAGCGGCTGTCGCTCAGCCGCCCGCTCGAGATTCCGACGCGGATGCGCAGCCTGGCAGACCTGGCGGCGGTTGCGCGTGACGGTCTGGGCGTGCTGGATCCGGAGCTGGTGCGCAGCGGGCGCGTCACGTGGGCGCAGCTCGAGCGTCTCGCGGTCCGTACGCGCGTCGTAGTCGACCTGGAGTCCGCGGCGGCGCTGCTGCGCGGCGCGGGAATGAAGACCGCCCGCTGCGTCACACTAACGGCCGAGAGCGAGATCATGTCGGCCCGCGTGCAGTACTCTGACTTCGCGACGCGGGGCTTTGCGCTGCAGGACGTGCTGCCTTACTGCACCTTTGATGCCCGGCACAATTTCTCGCTGCGCGCCCTGCTGGCAAACAAGGCCTGGAGGTACTACGCCGACCAGACCGATTTTCCATTGCTGCTCTCGGGCGAGACGCCCTGGACCAATCGCAACGGCGACGTGCTGCTGGCTGCCCGCGCCGCCGGACGCGGTGAGCTGATTCTCTCCGATCTGCCTTGGCTGGCGTGTGGTGAATTGGGTCAGCCGCTTGCACCGCGGCTGATCGAGCACTTGATGCGCATGCTCTGCGGCGAGCCACTGACGGACGGCGTGCAGTACTGGACGCCAAGCGAGGACATACCCACGCTGATTCGCGACATCGCGGACGCGCCGCGCCGCTATCCGTCGCTGCGAGCGGCGCGCTGGGCGTCGCGCGACGGCTTGGCGCGGCTCGGGCTGCATCTGCCGGCGCAAGGCGGCCCGCCCCGGCGACATCTGCTGATCCAGACCGGTCGAGTAGATCGGGGCGGCGCGCACAACGGCTGGCCGGCCGAGCCGCTGCTGATTTTCTGCAAGTGGCTCGCGCGGCAGGCCGCGACGGGCAGCCCCTGGGCGCTGCGGAATCTGCGGCAGGTCGCGACCACCTGGCAATTCGACACCGCCGATGGGCTGCGCTACGCTGCAATGTTCCCGGCGTTTCCGGGTGAGCCGGCGGGCGTGGGCGAAGGGGTGCACGTCCGCTTTGCCGGTCAACAGGAGGTCCGCGGGTGCAGTGCGATCGTCGATGCCCTTCCCGGAGGCGACGGCGGCGCGCTCGAATTTGATCTGCGCCGCGATCTGGGCGTCTTTGGTGATGGCTCGATCGCGTTCCAGTCACGGCTGCAGCGAGCGCTGACCAGCCGCATTGAAGCGCTGGCGGCGCAAGTCTGAAATCAGGCTCGATTTGCGTCGCCGCGCGGCCGATGCTACAAGGATTGGTGTACACGCGTGTTGCCCGCGCCGGCTCATCTGGTCGAGCACGGCCGGGTGTCGTTTCGCATCAGGAACGCGAGCCGAATGATGGATTGGGACGGGCTGGGACATACGTGCGTCGTCGGGCTGCAATGGGGCGACGAGGGCAAGGGCAAACTGGTTGACCTGCTGGTTGAGCACTTCGACGTCGTGGTGCGCTATAGCGGCGGCGCCAACGCCGGCCACACCGTGGTGGTCGACAATGAGAAATTCGCGCTGCATCAGATCCCCAGCGGCATACTGCGGCCAAACGTGATCAACATGATCACCACCGGATCGGTGATCGACCCTGCCGTTTTGCTGGGTGAAATCGAATCACTGCGGGCGCGCGGCATCCAGATCGGCACCAACTTGCGGCTCAGCGACCGCGCCCAGCTCGTGTTTCCCTATCACCGCCGTCAGGACGTATTGGCCGAGCAGGCCGCGCTGCCGGGCGGAAAGCTGGGCACCACCGCCCGCGGCATCGGCCCGTGCTATGCCGACAAGGTCTCGCGCCGCTGGGGCGTGCGGATCTGCGAGCTGTTCAACCCGCAGAGATTCCGCGAGCGCATCAGCGAGATCGTCGCCCACAAGAACGCCTACATGAAGGCCCTGTACGACGCGCGCGAACCCTTCGAAGCCCCGCGCATCGCGGAGGAATACCTGGCCTTCGCCGAGCAACTGCGCCCGTTCGTTGGTGATACCACGGTCGAGCTGGCCAAGTATCTCAAGGCCGGAAAACGCGTGCTCTTCGAGGGCGCCCAGGGCAGCCTGCTCGACATCGATCACGGAACCTACCCGTACGTCACCAGCTCAAACTCCGGCGTCGGCGGCGTCGCCAGCGGCGCAGGTGTCCCGCCGCACGCGATCCGCTCGATTGTCGGCGTCGTCAAAGCCTACGCCACGCGCGTTGGGGCCGGGCCGTTCCCGAGCGAGCTGCACGACCTGATCGGAAACCAGATCCGCGAGCGCGGCCACGAATACGGCACCACCACCGGTCGCCCGCGGCGCTGCGGCTGGTTTGACGCGGTCACCGCGCATTACGCCGCGCTGATGAGCGGCCCGACGCATCTGGCCGTGATGCACCTTGACACGCTCTCGGGCTTCGACGAGCTCAAGGTCTGCATCGCCTACCGACACAAGGGCCAGATGCAGAACACCGTCCCGGCAAATACGTTCGTGCTGGAGGAGGTGGAGCCAGTGTACGAGACGCTGCCGAGCTGGGCGGAGGACATTGGGGACTGCCGCCACGTGTCTCAGTTGCCGCCCGCCGCCCGCGATTACCTGCGTTTCGTCGCCGCGCACGTGGGCGCCCCGCTGCGGCTGGTGGGGGTCGGGCCGTCGCGCGAGCAGATCATTTACGTCAACGACGGGGAGCTGTGATGAGCGCCACCGCGGCCGTCGGTTCGCAGAGCCCGCCTGTTTCGCCGGAGTCGCTGCCGCGGCACATCGCGATCATCATGGACGGCAACGGGCGCTGGGCGCGGCAGCGTGGCATGGCGCGGATCGAAGGCCACCGGCATGGCACCGCGACAGTGCGCGAGGTGGTCACGGAGTGCGCCCGGCTGGGGGTCGAGTGCCTGACGCTGTACAGCTTCAGCGTCGAGAACTGGAAGCGTCCGAAGGACGAAGTTGATTCGCTGATGCTGCTGTGTGCGGAGTTCCTGGTCAAAGAGCGCGACGAGATCATGGAGAACAACATCCGCATCCGCCAGCTCGGGCGCCGCGCCGCCTTGCCGGAGTTCGTGCAGCGCGAGCTGGAAACCTCCGAGCGCCTCAGTCAGCGCAATTCCGGGCTGCAACTGTGCCTGGCGCTGAATTACGGCTCGCGGGCCGAGATTGTCGATGCCGTGCGGCGGATCGCCGAGCGCGTGCAGCGCGGCGAGCTGACCCCAGCGCAGATCGACGAGCCGCTGATCAGCGATGCGCTGGACACGGCGGGCATGCCCGACCCGGACCTGCTGATCCGCACGGCCGGCGAGATGCGCATCAGCAACTTTCTGCTGTGGCAGATCAGCTACGCCGAGCTCTACGTTACGCCGGTGCTGTGGCCGGATTTTCACACGGCCGACCTGCACGCGGCGATTCGCAGCTTTTCGCAGCGCGAGCGGCGCTTCGGCGCGGTCGAGGGCGTGACGCCGCGCTCTTCGTGAACCTGGCTGAGCCCGCAGTTGAATTCAACGCCTGCTCCGACATCGCTGCGAAACCGGCTGATTTATGGCAGCCTGCTGGCAATAGGCGTAATCGCGCTGCTGTTCCTCGACGCGCGGCTTGCGACGCAGACGCCGCCGCCCTGGGTGCTGCCGCTGATTGGGCTGGACCTGGGGCGCTTGCTCTATCGCGGCGCACCGACCACGCTGATCGTGCTGACGTTCACGGCCCTGACGGTGCGCGAGTTGCTGCGTTTCGCGGCACTGGGCGGGGCGCGGCCCTTCGGCGCGCTGGCGCAGCTCTTTGCCGCTGGCCTGGTGCTGGGCCCGTTCGTGGCGTTTAACACGCCGGGATTGGCCGATCAGGCGCTGGGCATGTTGACGTTGTCGATTGCGCTGGGGGCGATGTTTCTGGCGCAGGCGGTTCGGCGCGGATCCGAACAGGCCCTGCTGAACCTGGCCAGCACGCTCTTCATCGTGTTCTACGCCGGGGGACTGGCCGGCTTCATGACCAAGCTGCGGATGGAAGTGGGCGGCGCCAGCGGCGCGTACGTGCTACTGATGTCGATGTTCGTGGTCAAAATGACCGACGTCGGCGCGTTCTTCGTCGGCACCGCCATCGGCCGCACCCAGATGATCCCATGGCTCAGCCCCAAGAAAACCTGGGAGGGCCTGGCCGGCGGCGTCATCGTCGCCGTGCTCACCGCGCTGCTGCTCGGCGGCTGGATGCAGCAGGCCGGCGTCATCCGCTTGCCCGCTGGCTGGCTGGCCTACCCGACCGGACTGGTGATCTTCGGGCTGTTCATGGCGGGTTGCTCAGTGTGCGGCGATCTGTGCGCCTCGCTGCTGAAGCGCGACGCCGCCGTCAAAGACTCCGGCCGCGCTTTCCCCGGCCTGGGCGGCGTGCTCGACGTGCTCGATTCGCCGCTGCTCTCGGCGCCGGCGGCTTGGTTCTTCTGGACGCGGCTGGTCGCGCTGCCCGCGGCGTAATCCTGCGGCAAAACAGCGGCTATAGCGCCTTGGCGCACGCCAGGATCGCGTCGTAGTTCGGGTGCGCCGCGATCTCCGGCACGTATTCCACGTAGCGCAGCGTGTCGTCCTTATCCACCACAAACACCGCGCGGCATTCGATCCGCACATCCGGCACCAGTGTGCCGTAGGCTCGGCCGAACGCGGCTTCCTTGTGGTCGCTGAGCGTAATCATCCGCTCCGAAATGCCGGCTGTGCTGCAGAAACGCTTCTGCGCCACCGGGAGATCGCAACTGATGGTGAACACGTCAACGTTCGCCAGGCCAGCCAGCTCCTGGTTGAAGCGGCGCGTCTGGTCGGCACAAACCGGCGTATCCAGTGACGGCACGACGCTGTAGATCCGCGCCCGGCCGCGCGCTTCGCTCAGGCGAAAGTCGGTCAGCAGATCCTTTCGCAGCGTCGCGTCCGGGGCCTTCTGCCCGACTTTCAGCTCCGGACCCTCGAGCGTGAGCGGGTTGCCCTTGAGCGTAACGGTGCGCGGCATGCAGCTCTCCTTGGCTGAAAAATTGCGACAGGCGCGCGGCGCCGGATCGAAACGGCCTAAACCGCCAGGCGCTGTATTTCTATCGATCGGGATTGTAACACGCGGGCGCGTCATTCGCGGCCATAGTGCGCGAGCTTCCATCGCCGCCGCACTTCCTTCGCGCGGCGCTTCTGATCCGCTAAAGGCGCGATCTCCCGCCAGAGCGCGCGCCAGGCGTCGGTCCGCGCGCCGAAGCGCGCCAGATAGCGCTTCAGGAAGCGGACACGGTCGCCGCGCGTCAGGCCAGGCACATCTAGAAGGCTCACGTGCAGCCGCACCAGCGGGAGCAGCCGCTGCTCGTGGTTCAATTCGCCCACGTGCTCGATGCCGTCCATGTCAATCCACAGCATGCGCAACTGCGGCTGCGTGATCACCAGCACGTTAGAAGCCTTGCAGTCGCGATGGCAAAAGCCAGAATCCTGCAGACGCCGAATCAGCCACACCAGCCGCTCAAGCAGCGCCCGCTTATGGCGGAACGCGTCGCGCGGCGTGCGCTGGCCGGCGCCGCGTTTCAGGTAGGTCTCCAGGTCGACGCCGCCTGGGACCGCTTCGGTCACCAGCACGCTGTCCAGCAGCAGCGGGCCCAAGCGGCGCTCGACAAAGGCCAGCGGTCGCGCGGTTGGCACGTCACGATGCAGCAAGGCGTGCCCGGTTTGCCAGGCGCGCGCGGCGCGCGAGGGGCCGAGCGCCTGGCGCAGGGCACGGCGCCAGTTGCGCGCCAGCGGGCGCTTCAGGATCACGGGCAGGTTTGCGTCTTCGTGCGGGAAGAGCGCCCGCGCCACCTGCGCCGAATGCGAGTTCTTGCAAAGATTCGCGGATTCGAAGCAAGCGGTCAGCGTCGTCAACCGCTGCCGCCACCAGGCGCGATCCAGCACCATGCCGGACGCACGCGATTCGTCGGTTTCGTGCTTGCAGCGCACCGTGGCCATCCCGCGCCAGCCACCGCCGCGCAGCTTCGAAAAATACCGGCCCTCGCGCAGCAGGCGGCGATCGCGCTGCGCGCTGATCCGCTCGGCTTGGCGCTTGGCGGCATCGTCGAGCGCCGCGACCAGTTGCTCGAAGGACAGGCCCAGCGCGCGGCCGTGAGCGAAGGCGTGCTCGTACTCGTTGCGCCAGCGCAGATACGCCCGCAGAAACCGCAGCCGCACGCCGATCTCGGCGTGTTTGCGGAACCACTGGTTGAGCTGCGCCAGGTTGCGGACCACAGCCTGATCGTCGATCGGCACGCCCAACCGCGCGCTCTGCAAATCGACGAAGACAGTGCGGTAGCTGCGCGGCGCCAGCGTCTGCACCAGGATGTTCGCCGCATGCATGTCCAGGTGCTGGAAGCCGGATTGATGGGCGTGCGCGATCATCTCGGCCAGTTGCTCGATGAGCGTGTCGGCATCGGCGCGGCGGCGGCGCGGTTGGTCGTCCGCGGCGACGTTGAGCCAGAACTCGTTCAGCGGATAAGCCGGCTCGATCGCTTCGGTGACCAGCAGGGCGCAATCGTGCCCGTTGCAGGGCACGCGCACCGTGAAGCCCGCCGGCCGCACCGCCGGGATCCCGGCCCGCAGCGCGAAGATTCCGCCGTTCCATTCGGTCAGGCAGGCCGGTCCGCGGATGGCTTCCTTAAGCGTCGCCAGCCAGCCGTGTCGGCGATAGTACTTGAGGAAGTAGGTTTCGCCTTCGATCGTGGCGCGCCAGACCTCGCGCGTCCCGTTGTGTTTGACGCGCTCCCAGTTGCGGGCGGCGGGATCGCACCAGACCGCCGCCGGCACACGTGCCAACGCCTGATCGAAGCCTTCGCGATAGGTCCAGGTCAGGTCGAAGAATGCCCGCGTGTGAACTTGCCGCTGCGCGTCGCCGGGCTGCCGCGCGTTGGCGATGCGGCGCTCGGCGGCGTCAAGCGCCGTGACCGAAGCCGCGTCCGTGGCGATCTCGATGGCCTTCATTCAGCGTACCGGCATTGTACGGGGAGCATTCAAGGTCCGCCGCCATAGCGCCGAAAGCCCAACCGCCGATACTATCGGACGTCCGCCGCGCTGACTTCCGCAATTCCGTCCGACGATTCAAACCGTCAGCCGCCGATCTGGCTCATTTGGCGGTTGCCGTAGGCCTGACGCCGATCCGGCTTCAGCAGCACGCAATCCAGAAATGCCTGGCGCAGCCCAGCCGCCTGCGGCAGCGGGCGCAGCCACGAGCGCAAGTCAACCTCGCCCCCATCGAACAGGCAGCTCCGCAGCAAGCCGTCCGGCGTCAGCCGCAGACGATTGCACGTGGAGCAAAACGGGGCCGACATGGCGTGTATGAACCCCAGCCGCCCGGCAGCACCCGGCACGCGGAAGACATTCGCCGGCCCGTTGCCGACGTCGCGCGAGGCCGGCTCGAGCGGTCCGAATTCGGCCTCGATCCGCGCCCGCATCTCGGCGTACGGCACGAATGCCTGCGGATCGGCAAGCAGCTTCGAATCCGCCAGCGGCATGAATTCGATGAAGCGCACGCTGCGAGGGCTGCGGAGCGTCAGCCGCGCGAATTCTGCCAGCTCGGCGTCGTTGTGACCGCGCATCACCACCACGTTCAACTTGACTGGTCCCAGGCCGCAACGCTCCGCGGCCTCGATCCCTTCCCAGACGCGCTGCAGATCGCCGGTCCGCGTGATTCGCCGGAATTTCTCGGGGCTGAGCGTGTCGAGGCTAACAGTGACGCGATTGACGCCGGCGCGGGCCAGATCTGCGGCGTACAGATCGAGCAGCAGGCCGTTGGTCGTGAGTGAGATTTCGCCCACGTCGTCGAGCCGCCGCAGCATCCGCACGAGCTGGTCGAGGTCTTTGCGCAGCAGCGGCTCGCCGCCGGTCAGCTTGAAATCTCGAATCCCGAGGCCGAGGGCGACGCGAGCGACCTGCACGATTTCTTCGTACGTGAGCAACTCGCGCCTGGGCAGCCATTGCACGCCCTCCTCAGGCATGCAGTAGACGCAGCGGAAGTTGCAGTGATCGGTGACGCTAATGCGCAGCGTCTTGACGAAGTGGATGTCGCGCGGCCCGAGCGCGGCCTCCGCCAATGCGGACGGCGCAGCGTCGGCCCGAGATTCAACGACTGGGAGGGTCCGGAAACTCACGCGCGGCTCCGGCCGACGGACGCTCGCGCGCCGCCTGGAAAGCCTCGGATTATACGCAATGACGCCCGCAATTGCGCTCGGCGCATATAATTCGGCGTTGGTACGGCCCGAGCGCACCAGTCTTCGCCGATAGGATCCCGAACAAGCGCCGCGCTTCGCCGCGTAACGATACGGTTCAATGACCGCTCCCGAAATCGTCACAGAACAGGCTCGGCTCGACGCACTGTGCCAGACGTGGCGCAGGGCGGGGCGTTTCGCGTTCGACACGGAGTTCATTCGCGACGACACGTACGACGCGGCCTTGTGCCTGGTGCAGGTCACCGCCGGGCCAGACGTGATTCTGATCGATCCGGTCTCGGGCGTATCGCTGAGCGGGTTCTGGGACCTAGTCAGCGACGCGAAAGTGGTCAAGATCGTCCACGCCGGCAAAGAGGACTTCGAAGTCTGCCTGCGTTCGACTGGACAACTGCCTCGAAATGTGTTTGATGTGCAGATCGCGGCGGGCTTCGTGGGTCTGGGCTATCCGCTTAGCCTGACGCGGCTGGTTGCCGCGGCGGTGCAGAAGCGCGTCACCAAGGGGCAGACGCTCAGCGACTGGCTGCGCCGCCCGCTGACGCGCGAGCAGGTGCGCTACGCGGTGGAAGATGTGTTGCATCTGCCGCGCGTGTACCAGACGCTGGCGAGTAAGCTGGCCGAGCTCGGCCGCACGGCCTGGGCCCAGGAGGAATTCGCGCGCTTCGAGGACGCGCTGTTCTACCGCCCGCCGCCGGAAGAGCGCGTCTTTAAGCTGAAAGGCTCGAGCAAGCTCGACGGTCGCGGTCTTGCGGCGCTTGCGGGCCTGATCGAATGGCGCGATCGCTGGGCGCGTGAGAAAAATCGCCCGATCCGCGCCCTGATCCGCGACGACATCCTGGTCGAAATCGCGCGGCGTCGTCCGACGCAGGCCTCAGACTTGGAGGTACTACGCGGCTTCCCGCAAGCGAAGAATCCAAAGATCATCGCGGAAATCCTGGCGGTGCTGGCGCAATCGCGGGCGCTGGCCAAGGACCAGTTACCCGTGCCCGAGACGCCGCGTGAAGAGACGCCCATGATGCGCGCCGTATTGGACCTGCTCTCGGCCGCAACGCGCGCGATCTGCCACGACGAATCGCTCAGCCACGAACTGGTTGGCGGTAGCCAGCGGCTGCGCGAGCTGCTCGACTACGCCGCGGATTCGAGCTTGCCGGCGCCGGCGTTGTTGGAAGGCTGGCGTGAGAAATTCCTGGGAAGGCGCCTGCTCGAACTGCTGGCCGGGCGCTCGGAGATTCAACTGGCCGGTGGCCCGCGCGACCCGCACGTGCGCATCGCGCCGCATTCGCGCAGCGGCACGCCGCGCGTCGCGCGCGAGAGCGCGAGTTGAGTGCCGTTAGCGCCGTGCAGCGGTGGTCTGTGCCACGTAACGAGCCGCCTGGGCCCAGCGTCGTCCGGCGCAATCGTCTCGATACGTGAAACCGGTGAAAGAATCGGGGCGACTGGATTTGAACCAGCGACCTCTTGGTCCCGAACCAAGCGCTCTAGCCAGGCTGAGCTACGCCCCGGCGACCTGCGTCAACCGGAATCAAGTAGCATACGGCCGATCGCAGAAATCGGCAAGCACCGCCGTAGAAACGCCAGGCCGCACGTCGTCGGCGGCGCGGTTTTCGCCCCAGCGGGGCGATGGAGTGCAGCAACGGGCGCGCGTGCACGTCGTCGGCGGCGCGAATTTCGCCCCTGATAAGGTTTCCGCCGTTACTGACAGCCGAGCGGAGCAGCCCCAAGCTGCCCGTTACCGACCGGCTATCACTGACGCGGCGGCCGCTTCACGAATGCCTTCGTCCACGCTCCCTGTGCGCTTCGGTTCCGCTCCGCGGATGGCCCACGCCGCGGAAGGCCCGCTACGCGGAAGACCCGCTCCGTGAGCCGAATCCCATTTCGCCCGACGCGCGACCCGCGCCATAATCCGTCGCATGACGACCCAGCACTGGCTGATCAGCGGCGCTTCCGGGCAACTCGGCGGGCACCTGCTCACACAACTGGCACGCCGTGGCGGCGGTGAACGCATCACCGCTTTGGCCGGCCGCACCGATCCGCCCGGCGGCGCGACGTGCGTTCTGCGCGTCAGTCTCGAGCAGCCGGAGAAGTTGCGGACGCTGCTGCTCGAGCTGCGCCCCACGCACGTGATCCACACCGCGGCGCTAACCTCCGTCGCTGACGCGTTCGCCGACCCGCCCCGCGCCGAGCTCTGCAACGCGGTCGCGACCGAGGTGTTGGCGCAGGCGGCCGCGTCGCTCGGGGCGCGCTTCGTCTTCACCTCGACCGACATGGTCTTCGCCGGCGACGCCGCCCCATATCGCGAACTTGACACGGCCCGACCGCTAAGCATTTACGGCCGATCGAAGCTGGACGCCGAGCGGCGAATTGCGCCGCTGCCAAACACGCTGGCAGTCCGCGTTCCGCTGCTCTTCGGCGTGCCGACGAACGGTCGCGAAACCACCTTCGTGAAGCAGATGGCAGCGCTACGCTGTGGCCAACCGGTGTCGCTCTTCACCGACGAGCACCGCACGCCGATCGAGCTGGCGGATGCGGCCCGCGCGTTGCTCGGTCTTGCGGAGAGCGCGCGCTGCGGCGTGATTCACATCGCAGGCGCGGAGCGCCTCTCGCGTTTCGAGCTGATCGAGCGCGTGGCGGGGCGCGAAGGCCTGGATCGGCGGCTGCTGAAGCCGGTCTCGCGCCTGGACTTCAGCGCCCCCGAGCCGCGCCCGGCGGATCTGTCGCTGGATGCAGCCTGTTTCGCGCGCGAGTTCCCGCAGTTGCAGCCGCGACCGCTGGTTTGAAGGAGGGTTGGGTGTCAGCTCAACGGCGACAGGCTTGAGTTCCCGCGATCGTCGCGCTCGCGCACTTCATGCGTTCGGGTCCGTCAACCGGAACCAAGCAGCGTGCGATGAATCTCGCGATCCGGCGCGCCGCGCGGGAAGCTCGCCGTTGCTCTATCATCGTCGGCATGCTCGAAGTGCATGTGGGCGCGCGGCCCGGGCGGCCGGTGCTGCTCACCGTATTGACGGCTGCTCTGCTGATTCTGTCGCTTGGAGCGGCGTGGTTGCAGGTGCGCAGCACGCGCACGCTTGGGCCGGCTTCGCGCGTCGGTGACTCGCCGCTGCTGGTGCGCCCGCCGGTCGGCTGGCGGGCAGACCCGCGCGACCCCAGCCTATTCATCCTCTGGCTCAACGAAGGCGTCCGCGGTGCGGACGTCCCCAAACGCAGCGTGCGGTTCGGCTACGACCCCAACCCACGCAGCGCCAATCTGCGCAGCTACCTGCGCAGACTGATGCGCGGCGAGACGCCCGGCTCGACACGCCCAGCGCAGATCGGCGGCTTCGATGGGCTTCAAATCAGCCGAGAACGGATGTTGACGTTTCGCCGGCGCGCGTACCAGGTGCAGACCATCGTCCGCATCGCGATGACACCCACGGGCGAGATGCTTTTTGTGGAGTACACACCTTTCAGCACCTTCACCCCGGCCGACGCGGAGCTGCTGGATTCGATCTGTGCGGCGGTGCGCGTAGAAGACGCGTTGATCGGCGCGCCCTGACGCGCCGCGCGCTTCACGCAACGCACGCGCTCAAGCTGTGCACAAATATCGGTCGCTGGCGAGCTCGAAAATCCTGGTGCGATTCACCGCCGCCGGCGATAGCATGAGTGCAGGGAACTGGCCAGCGCTGTACCGACAGGCGTCGCGCGGGTAGGCCACCGGCGTGACGCGAAACGCAATCACACAAGAAAGCAAGGTCGCTCGACGTATTGGCGAACGTTCGCCCAGCGCCGAGCTCCGGGGATGAGGAAGGGAGCAGTGTCCATGGATCGGATGCGAACGGTATGTGCAGCAGTTGGCTTGGCGGCGCTCTCGGCGTGCGCGCCGCTGGCGCAATCTCAGGCGATCCGCACCCAACGCGTCGCTTTCGGGCTGACCAGGCCGATCTTCGTAACGCATGCGCGCGGCGACTATGCACGTATCTTCATCATCGAAAAACAGGGCCGGATTCGAATCCTCCGCAATGGCGCGATCGTCGCGACGCCGTTCCTCAACATCGATCCGCTCGTCGGTGGCGGCCAGACCAACCAGAGCGAGCAGGGGCTGCTGGGCCTGGCGTTTCACCCGCAATACTCCAGCAATGGCTACTTCTTCGTGAATTACACCGACAATGGTGGCAACACGATCGTGGCGCGCTACCGCGTCAGCGCCGACCCGGACGTCGCCGACCCAGCCAGCGCGTTCACCATCCTCACCGTCGCGCAGCCGTTCGCAAATCACAACGGCGGCTGGATGGACTTCGGTCCCGATGGACATCTGTACATCGCGCTCGGTGACGGCGGCGACGCCAACGACCCCGGCAACCGCGCGCAGACCATCAGCAACCAGCTCCTGGGCAAGATGCTGCGAATCGACGTCGACGGCGCCGACAATGTCCCGGGTAACGGCGATGACGACGCCTTTCCCGCGGACGCGCTGCGGAACTACGCCATCCCTGCCAACAACCCGTTCGTGGGTGCGACCGGCGACGACGAAATTTGGTGCTACGGGCTGCGCAATCCGTGGCGCTGCAGCTTCGACCGGCTGACCGGCGACCTGTGGATCGCCGACGTCGGGCAAGACTTGATCGAAGAGGTCAATTTCCAGCCCGCCAGCAGCGCCGGTGGCGAGAACTACGGCTGGCGCTGCATGGAAGGCCTGCAGTGCACCGGGCTCTCAGGCTGCACCTGCAACGCCGCTTCGCTGACGATGCCGGTCTACACCTACCCGCACCCCGACGGCTTCGCCGTCACCGGCGGATATGTCTATCGCGGCTGCGCCATCCCCGGCCTGCAGGGTACGTACTTCTTTGCCGACTACGTCACGTCGCGCATCTGGAGCTTCCGCTACGTCGGCGGCGCTGTCACGCAGTTCACCGAGCGAACGGCGGAGCTGGCCCCGGGCGGCGGGCTGATCCTCGGCGCGATCGGCTCATTCGGCGAAGACGCCTACGGCGAGCTGTACATCTGCGATCAGAATAGCGAGGTCTACAAGATCCTGCCCGTCGCGGCGATCGTCGATTGCAACACCAACGCCATCGCCGACGCGTGCGACATCGCCAGCGGCGCCAGCCCGGACGTGAACAACAACGGCGTGCCGGATGAATGCGAGTGCGTCGCCGACCTCAACGCCGACAATCAGACGAACGAAGCCGACCTGGGAATCTTGCTAGCGGCCTGGCAGGCCGGCGCCGGCGGCGATGTCAATGACGATGGCCTGACGAACGAAGCCGACCTGGGCGTCCTGCTCTCGAACTGGCAGTGCTCGCGCTAAGCTGACGCAAGTTGCCAGATCTGGTGGGCGCTCTGTCGTGGCCCAACAAGAATGCGGGCTTCCCGCGCGCCGATATCGGCCGTGGGAGGCCCGTCTTCATTAGGGCGCCCCGGGTCTCGCCGCGCGGCGCGCGGTCGGTTGGGCCGGCGGGATCGGCCCGCGCGCGGACAGTGCGGCGAGCGCCGCCTGGCCCAGCGAGATGCCGCCATCATTGGGCGGGACGCGCTGGTTCAGCAACGGTCGCAGGCCAGCGCCGCGCAGCCGAGTCACCAGTTGGGCCCGCAGCAGCGCGTTCTGAAATACGCCGCCCGACAGCGCCACGATTTTCAAATTTCGTCGCTGCGCCTCGGCGATGACGCACTGCGCCAGCCCGCTGGCAAGGCCCAGGTGAAACGCGCGGGCAATGTCCGCGACGGGTCGGCCAGCGAGCCGGTCGCGGATGACGCACGTCAGCAGCGCACGATCATCGAGCGTCGTGCAGGCACCCGCGCGATCCTCGAGCGCCGTCGGCTGCGGCGCAACGAGCGGCAGCTCGTACGCTTCGGCACTTTCGGCCTGCTGCGCTAGGTTCTCAAGCCAGATCGCGGCTTGTCCCTCAAATGTCTGCGGCTCAACAAAGCCCAGCAGCGCTGCGACACAATCGAACAGCCGCCCGGCGCTGGTTGAGTCAACGCAGCGCACGCGCCGCGCGATCAACTGCGCGGCCTGGGCATAGCGTTGCGGGAAATGGAACGGCGCGGCCTGCAATCGCTTCGCCCCGCTGAGCGAGGTTTCGACGCCTGCCAGCCGGCCGGCGGCAGCCTGCACTGGGTGCTGCGCGGCGGCGTCTCCGCCCGGCATCGCCACCGGCCGAAGATGCGCCACGCGCTGCAAGCCGAGCTCCAGTGAGCCCGTGAAAACCTCGCAGCCCCAGATCGTGTTGTCCGTGCCCCAGCCGGTGCCGTCGAGCGCCACGCCGATCAGCGGCTCGCGTAGCGCGTCGTGCTCGGCCAGCACGGACGCGACGTGGGCGTGGTGGTGTTGCACGCCGACGTGCCGCGCCGCTGCGATTTCGCGGGCGATGCGCGTCGAGAGATACTGCGGGTGCAGATCGTGCGCCACGGTCAGTTGCGCGGCGGGCACCGCGTACATCTCGAGCAGGTCGCGGACCGCCTCGCGCAGCGCGCGGTCGGTTTCGACATCGCCCAAGTCGCCGATGTGCTGCGCCAGGATCACTTGCCCATCGATCAGCAGCGCGGGCGCGTTTTTCAGATCTGCCCCGATCGCCAGCAGCGGCCCGTCGCACGCTAGCCTGGCCACCGCGCCGGGCGCGTAGCCGCGCGAACGCCGCAGGAGCGTCGGCTGGTCACCGAAGACGGCGAGCACCGAGTCGTCGACGCGTCGCACGATGGGCCGCGCGCCGACCAGGAAAGCGTCAGCCAGCCCGCGCAGGCGCTCGAAGGCGTCCTCGTCGCGGTAGCAGATCGGCTCGCTGGAGCGATTGGCGCTGGTGAGCACCAGCGCGCTTGGCGCACCCGCGTCAAAGAGCAGGTGGTGCAGTGGCGCGTACGGCAGCATCAGCCCCAGCTCGCGCATGCCAGGCGCGACCTGCGGCAGCTCGACCCGCGCTCGCGCCAGCACGATCGGGCGCGCCGCGCCGCTGAGCTGCTCCGCGTGCGCATCGGAGAGCCGCACCAGCTCGGCCGCCTGCTGCAGCGAGTCGACCATGATCGCAAACGGCTTATCTTTTCGGAATTTCCGCGTGCGCAGCGCGGCCACCGCTTGCGCATTCCGCGCGTCGCACGCCAGGTGATAACCGCCGATGCCTTTAACGGCCAGGATCTTTCCGCGGCGCAGCATCGCGGCCGCCAGCGCGACTGCGCCGTCGCCGTTGACAACGCGTTGCTCTTCATCCAGCAGCCGGTAGCGCGGGCCGCAGCGCGGGCATGCCAGCGGCTGGGCATGAAAGCGCCGATCGCGCGGGTCGGCGTATTGCGCCGCGCACGCCGCACACATCGGCCAGCCCGCCATGCTGGTATTGGCGCGGTCGTAGGGCAGGCGCTCGATGATCGAGTAGCGCGGGCCGCAGTTGGTGCAGTTGATGTACTCGTACTGATAGCGCGCGTCGCGTGGGTCGCGCAACTCGCGCCGGCAGTCTTCGCAGATGCACAGATCGGGCGAAATCCGCACGCTGGGCGGCGCATCGCGCGTGCTTTCCTGAATGATGAACGACGCGGCCCGCTGCAGCGCCGCCGATGCGACTTCCAGCGACTCGATCCGCGCCGCGGGTGGCGGCGAAGCGCGCAGCGCCGCCTCGAATGCATCCAGCTCCGCCGCGGCACCTTCGGCATGTATCCGCACGCCCGCGGCATCGTTCAGCACCCAGCCGCACAAGCGATGCCGCAGCGCCAGCCGATACACGAACGGACGAAATCCGACGCCTTGCACGACGCCGCGGATCGTGTAGTGCCTGGCTTGCTTGAATTCGTCTGGCATGGTCGCTGGCTGGGCTCGCGCCGTCAGCAGATGCGCGGCAGTGGATCACCCACGAGCATGTCGATCACGCGCGTCGTGCCGTACGGTGCGCGGCCGTACACCACGCCCGCGGGCGCGGCGCGGATCTCTCCGATGCGGCAGGCGTGCTCTCCGCCGCGCACGCCACGCAATGCCCGCAGCGCCCTTTCGCAGTGTTCGCTGCTCACGATCGCGACGAATTGCCCCTCATTGGCGACATGTAGCGGATCGATCCCGAGCAGCTCGCACGCGCCGCGCACCGCGTCGCGCAGCGGGATGAGCTGCTCATCGATCAGCACGTGGCAGCCGGCGTCACGCGCCAACTCGTTCAAAACCGTGGCGACCCCGCCGCGGGTCGCGTCGCGCATCCAGCGCACTTCGGTGCCCAGCGCGTCGAGCAGCGACTGTGTCAGCGGCAGCAGGCTGCGCGTGTCACTTTGCAGCGCGGATTCGAGCTCCAGCTCGCCGCGCGCCAGCAGAATGGTGATGCCGTGATCGCCGATCGGGCCCGAGAGCAGCACCTGGTCGCCAGCCTGCACGCGGCGCGCGTCGAGCAGCGCGTTCGGCGGCAACACACCGACGCCGCTGCTGATGATGTAGAGCCCGTCGGCCTTGCCGTGTTCGACGACTTTCGTATCGCCGGCGACGATCGGCACGTCGGCGCTGGCGGCGGCCCGTGCGGCGGCCAGCACCTCGCGCCGCAGAACGTTGCTGTCAAGCCCGGCCTCCAGGATGAACGCGAGCGACAGGCCCAGCGGCCGCGCCCCGCTGACGGCCAGGTCGTTCAGCGTGCCGTTCACCGCCAGTTCGCCGATCGAGCCGCCTGGAAAGCTCAGCGGTCGCACGACGAAGCTGTCGGTCGTGAACGCCAGCCGTTGCCCGTCGGCCCGCACGATCGCGGCGTCGCCGCAGGCTTCCAGGATCGGGTTCGCGAACGCCGGGACAAACAGCCCCTCGACCAGCCGGCGCGTCGCCTGCCCGCCCGCGCCGTGCGGCATGCTGATCTGCGGATCGCTGAAGCTGATCACGTCCGGCCCCATCAAAAACCGCTCCTAGCCGCCGCTGGAATGCGCCTGCTCCGCGCGAATGCCCAGGCGCGTGTATTGATACTGCGCCGCGCACGCGCCCTCGGATGAAACCATCAGCGCGCCGACGGGTTTCTCTGGCGTGCATTCGCGCCCGAAAAGGCCACATTCATGCGGCCGCAGCGCGCCGGTCAGCACCTCGCCGCAGCGCGCTTGCGCCGGGTCGGGCACGTGCTGTGGTTCGACGGACAGCACGCGCTCGGCGTCCCACTGTGCGAATTCTGAGCGGATGCGCAGCCCGGAGAGGTCGATCGAGCCCAATCCGCGCCAGGCGAACGCCGGCCGCGCTTCGAACACGCGCTGCATTGCCGACTGCGCCACTGCGTTGCCGTGCCAGTCCACCGCGCGGCCGTACTGGTTCTCGACCCGCGCGTGGCCGGCGCGGAGCTGCCGCAGGATCAGCACGATCGATTGCAGAATGTCCGCCGGCTCGAAGCCGGAGACCACGATCGGCTTGCGATATTCCTCCGCGATGAAGCGATACGGCTCGCAGCCGATCACGGTGGATACGTGTCCTGGGCCGATGAATGCGTCCAGCCGCAGCCCGGGCTGCTCCAGCAGCGCTCGAATCGCCGGGTTGACCAGAATGTGGTTGCAGAAGACCAGGAAGTTGGTCAGGCCCAGCGATGCGGCCCGCAGCAGCGTCAGCGCCGTCGCCGGTGCGGTCGTCTCGAATCCGATCGCGAAGAACACCACGCGCCGCCCAGGATTCTGCTGCGCCAGGCGCAGCGCATCCAGCGGCGAGTACACCATGCGGATGTCCGCCCCGCGGGCGCGGCTCTCCAGCGGGCTGCCCAAAGAGCCCGGCACACGCATCATGTCGCCATACGCGGTGAAGATCACGTTCGGATCGCGGGCCAGCGCCAGCCCCTCATCGATCCGCCCCATCGGCAGCACGCACACCGGGCAGCCCGGTCCGTGAATCAGCTCAATGTTGGCCGGCAGCAACTCACTCAGGCCGAAGCGGAAGATCGCGTGCGTGTGACCGCCGCAGATCTCCATGATGCGATACTCGCGGCCAGGCTCGGCCAGGCCGCGGATTTCGTCGGCGGCGTTGCGGATCAGTGCCGCGTCGCGGAATTCATCGACGTACTTCACAGCAACACTCCCGCCGGTGGGCGACCCGACGCCCCGCGCGTCGATCTTACCCGCGGCCGCGCTCCAATGCCGTAAAATCAGGAAACGACAAGCCCGCGGAGCCAGGATGCACGAGCTTTCGGTCGCGTGCAGCATCGTCGAACACGCACTGGCCGCCGCCCAGGCCAGCCGCGCTGGGCGAATCATGCGCGTCCGCTGCCGCGTGGGCGCATTGTGCGGCGTCGTGAGCGACGCGCTGCGCTTCGCCTGGGACATGGCCTGCGCAGACACGGCCTGCGCTGGGGCGCTGCTGGAGATCGAGGAAGTGCCGCTCACGATCCGCTGCGCGCGCGACGGCCGCGCATGGCCGCTGGCGGACGCGCTGACGTTCTGCTGCCCCGATTGCGGCGGACCGCCCAGCGAACTCCTCAGCGGCCGCGAGCTCGAGCTGGTCAGCATCGAGTGCGAATCGGGCGCCGCTGAATCGCGCACGGGCGACACGCCGTCGGCCTGAGGCCTGGCGAGCGCGTCAGCGGCACGCTTGTCGGGCGGACTCGCGCGGGGCGCCGCGTTCACTCCTTTCAATTCGGACGAAAAGAAATGCACGCTGCAACCCGCGAAACCAGTCGGTATCGAAATCGTGCGGCGTGTGCCGCAGAACGGGCCGATGGCAACCCGACGGCTGAAAGGACGAACCGTGGCCAGACTCGAAGCGGTCGACCCCGCGAAAACCACCGGAAAAACCAAGCAATTGCTGGACGGCATGCAGGCCAAGCTGGGCGTGATCCCGAACCTGATGCGCACCATGGCCGCTGCGCCCGCCGTGCTCGACGCATACGTCAGCCTCACGGGCGCACTCTCCGGCGGCACGCTTTCGCACAAGCTGCGCGAGCAGATCGCGCTGGCGATCGCCGAGCAGAACGCGTGCGACTATTGCGTCGCGGCGCACAGCGCCATCGGTCGCAAGGTCGGGCTATCGCCTCAGGAGTTGCTCGACAGCCGCCGAGGGCACGCCGCCGATGCGCGCGTCGATGCGCTGCTAGGCTTTGCGCGGCGTGTGGTCGAGGCTCGCGGGCACGTCAGCGATATGGATGTGGCCCGCGTCAAGGAGCACGGCTGGAGCGACGGCGAGATTGGCGAGGTGATCGCCAACGTGGCCCTGAGCCTCTTTACGAATTACTACAACCACGTGGCCCAAACCCAGATCGACTTTCCGGCGGCCGAGCCGCTTACCCCGCGAACCTGAACCTTGACCAGCGCGGCCATCATGCCGCGTATGCACTGGCG
>CAZHTF010000004.1:47249-55796 GCA_964535305.1 uncultured Planctomycetales bacterium
GCGCTGCTCGACGAGCGCACGGGCTTCGTCACGGCGCGCAGCCTCGCGCCGGGCTATCATCCGCCGCATGAGCGTCAGTCCGGACCTCTCACGCGCGCATGCCGACCCGCTCGGCGATTCGTTGCCGCCGCTCGTGCTGGATCGGCAGCGGATCGTGCACTCGGCGGCGTTTCGGCGCCTGCAGTACAAGACGCAGGTGTTCGTCGCGCCGGATGGCGATCATTACCGCTCGCGACTGACGCACACGCTCGAGGTCGCCCACCTGGCCCGTTGCATCGCGCAGTCGCTCGGGCTGAATCAGGATTTGGCGGAGGTGGTGGCGCTGGCGCACGACCTGGGGCATCCGCCGTTCGGACACGCCGGCGAAGTGGCCCTGAATCACTGCATGCGCGAGCACGGCGGGTTCGAGCACAATGCACACGCGCTTCGGATCGTCGAGCACCTGGAGCATCCGTACCCCGAGTTTCGCGGACTGAACCTAACACGGGCCGTCCGCGAGTGCCTGGCCAAGCATTCGACCACCTACGACCAGCCCGGTCCGCACGCGCTGCAGGACGGTCAGCCGCCGCCGGCAGAAGGGCAGGTGGCGGCCCTGGCGGACGGACTGACTTACACGCTGCACGATCTGCAGGACGGCCTGTACGCCGGCCTGCTCGATCCCAGCGCCCTGGCACAATCCGAATTGTGCGCGCGGGTCGGATTGGCGCGGCGCGGCGGCGGTACTGACGATTGGCGTCGGCATCTGCGAGCCGCATCGGACCAGATTCAAGCGCTGCTGCTCGAAGACATCGTCGCAGGCTGGCGCGCCGCGCCGTCGCCCGCAGTCGCGATTTCGCGGCTCTCGGACGGCATGCAGGCGCAATTCGCGCAACTCGGGGCGATTCTGCGCGAGCGCGTCTATCGCCACCCGCGCGTCAGCCGCACCGACGCCCGCGCCAAGCGCATGCTTTCAGCCGTATTCGAGGCCTATGTTGCCGACCCGAGCGAGATGCCGCCGCGCTTTGCCGAGCGCGTCGCGGCCAGCGGCGCGGCGCGCGTCGCGGCGGATTTCGTCGCCGGCATGACCGACCGCTATTGCCTGCGCGAGCACGCCCGCCTGTTTGACCCGCGCGAATCGCTCTAAATCCAGCGGCCGACCGCCGCCCACGCCGTGCAGGCTCCTTGGATGCGCGCGAGCTGCGGCGGCGCTCGGCTGGGCGTTTGCCGTGATTGGCGGTAGCGTACGCGGCCACGTCCGACCATGATCACGCCCACACTGGCCGACCTCGAGCCTTCGCTGTTCGCATCCCAGGCCGGCCCGAATTTCTTGCTGCTGCCGCTGATCGGAATGCTCGCGGGCATGCTCGGCGGAATGCTAGGCGTTGGCGGCGGGCTGATCATGATCCCGATGCTTGTGCTGATCCTGCACCAGCCGTTCGGCCGCGACTCGCTGCACGTGTTCAAGCTCGCGTCGCTGATCTCGTCGGTGGCCCTTTCGCTGCCGGCCGCCCGGCGGCACGCGCAGGTCCGGGCTCTCAGCCTGGCGATGGTGCGCGCGTTCCTGCCGCTCGCGATGGTCGGCGTCGTGGTCGGAACCGCGCTCGCCGCGCTGTTGACGAGCGAATACACCCCCGTGCTGCAACGCATCTTCGGCGGCTTCTTGATCGTGGTGGTGCTCTTCAACTTGCTGCGCGATTTCGGCCCTTCGTTGCTGCGCGACGTCCGCGCCACGGCCTGCCCGACGCCGGCGCGCTGGCTGCTGCTGGGCGGCAGCGTCGGCCTGCCCTCGGGCCTGGTGGCCGGCCTGCTGGGTGTCGGCGGCGGAATCTGGGCTGTCCCGGTCCAGCATCAGCTCTTCGGAATCCGCCTGCAAAACGCCATCGCAAACTCGACCGCGATGATCGTCGGCGTGGCCTTCGCCGCCAGCGTTACGCAGGCCTACACGCTGGCGCGCCTGCCGGGCGTCTCGCCCTGGAGCGGCGTCTGGCTGGCGATGTGGCTGGCGCCCGGCGCGATCCTCGGCGGGCCGATCGGCGCTTGGCTGGTGCATCGGCTGCCCGGCGCCTGGCTGCGGCAAGCTTTTCAACTGCTGCTGGCGCTCGCCGGTGCCGAGCTGCTCCGCCGCTGACGCGCCGCCCGGCGTGCGGCTGGCACGTGCCTGGGGACGCGCGCTGCGCACGCCGCGCTAAGCTGCGGATCGCGTGCTATCCGCGATCGAGCCGGCCCAGGCGCCGCAGGTCTTTCATCCCGATCGCGATCGCCATCACAACCAGCAGCGTCCCCACGCCGCCAGACACGGCCGAGAACACCGGTCCGAAGAATTTGGCGACCAGCCCGCTCTCGAACCCGCCCAGCTCGTTGGACGACTCGATGAACACCATGTTCACCGCGTTGACGCGGCCACGCAGCCGGTCCGGCGTGCGGACACTGACCAGCACGTGTCGAATCACGACGCTGATATTGTCCAGCGCGCCCAGCGCCGCCAGCATCGCCAGCGACAGCCACAGATTCTCTGAGAAGCCGAACACGATCGTGCACGCGCCGAACCCGGCCACCGACAGCAGCAGCGCGCGACCCGCGCGGCGAAACGGCGGCAGATGCGCCAGCAGCAGCGCCATCAGCAGCGCGCCGGCGTAGGGCGCCGCGCGCAGCGCGCCCAGCCCAACCGGGCCGACGTGCAGAATGTCCCGCGCGAAAATCGGCATTAACGCCGTCGCTCCGCCCAGCAGCACCGCCGCCAGATCCAGCGTGATCGCACCCAGCACAACCCGCTCACGCCACATGTGCGTGACGCCTTCCAGAATCCCCGGCAGCAGATTGCGCGGCTGGATCGCGCCCCAAATCGAGCCTTGCGCGGTCAAGTGTGACTCGAACGGCCGGATGTGTTGCGCCGTGATGGCGAAAACCGCGCAGCCCGCGCCGCAGGCCAGGTACACTGGCCAGGCTGCCTGCATGATCGCGATCAGTACGCCCGCGAGCAGCGGCCCGACCATGGCTGCCAGGTGAAATACGAAGCTGTTCCAGGTGATGGCATTCACGAACGTCGGTCCGCTCGCGCCGCCGGGCAGAATCTCGGGCAACAGGCTGGAGCGGCTCGGGCCGTTGAACAGGCGCGCGCAGCCGGTCAGCGCGATCAGTGCGTACATGATCCAAAGCGCCAGGCTCGAATCCCCAAGCCAGTCACGTTGCCAACTGATCGACCCCAGCACCAGCAGACCGCTGGCCAACGCGAAGCCGATCTGCGTCGCGATCAGCACGCGGCGGCGGTCGAGCAGGTCGACGATCTGTCCCGCCGGCAGCGCCAGCGCGATGGTCGGCAGCGCCCGCGCCACGCCCACCAACCCCAGCGCCAGCGCGTCGCTGGTCTTTTCGTACACCTCCCAGGCCAGCGCCGTCGACTGCATCTGCAAGCCGATCGACGCCGGTAGCCAGCCGGCCATGAAGAGCTGGTAGTTACGCACGCGCAGCGCGGCGTACGCGTCGTGATTCCCGGGTTTCAGATTCGACTCGTGCATGCCGGTCAAGCCAGGTCCTGCGCATCCACATCGACGACCCAGCGCTGCACGCGCGGCGACTGACGGGCCTGCTCCAGCATCAGCAAGAGGCGATGAACGCTGGCGTCGCGCGGCGTGCGGATGCGCACTTCGTAGCGTTGCAGACCGCGGGCGCGCTGCACCAGGCACGGGGCCGCCTCGTCTACCAGGATGCCCGCGTGCAACCGGCCAACATGGACGCGCAGCCGCTGCACCAACTGTTCTGACTCCTCGCGGGCGCGGCCCGGCCGCGCATCCGAGAGCACCACACGCGTCAAGCGCATGAAAGGCGGCTCGTGCAGCGCGGCGCGCACCCGCAGCTCGCTCGCCGCGAAGGCGGCGTAATCTCCCCGCAGTACTTGCTGAATCAGCGGGCTGCGCGGCTCGCGCGTTTGCAGCAGCGCCAGCGAATCGCCGGCGCGCCGCCCGGCCCGGCCGACCACCTGCATCAGCATCACGAACGTCCGCTCTGCGGCGCGAAAATCCTGCAGGTTCGCGCCGGCGTCGGCGTCGATCACGCCCACCAGGTTCACCAGCGGAAAATCCAGGCCCTTCGCCACCATCTGCGTGCCCAGCAAAACGTCCGCCGCGTGCGCCTCGAAGCGCCGCAGGGCCTCGAGATAATCCTCGCGGCGGCGCATCGTGTCGCGATCCAGCCGCAGTAGCCGCGCCCCCGGCAGCAGCTCGCGCACCTCCTCCTCGAGCCGCTGGATCGCCAGGCCGCCGCGCTGCAGCTCGCCGCGGCAGCTATTGTCCAGACACTGCCGCGGCCGCGGTTCGCGCTTGCCGCAGCGATGACACTTGAGCGCGTCTTCGCGGCGATGATCGACCAGCGCCGCGCCGCAGCGCGTGCAGCGCAGCAGCAGCCCGCAGCGGCTGCAGCTCAGCCAGACCGAGTGCCCGCGGCGGTTGTGCAGCAGCACGGCCTGCGCACCGGCTTCCACGCTGGCGCGCAGCGCCTCGGCCAGCTCGGCGCTCAGTAGCCGCCCAGGCCGGCTCTGCCCGCCGCCGATCTGCACGGCGCGGGCCCGCGGCGGCTGCGCCCCGGGCACGCGTTGCGCCAGGCGCAACAGTTGAAAGTGCGGCAGGTGCGTGGCGTTGTGCCAGGTTTCGAGCGAAGGCGTGGCCGACCCGAGCACCGCCGGGATGGCCTCGAGCTGAGCGCGTTTGATGGCGACATCGCGCGTGTGAAAGTACGGCGAAGCGAGGTTTTTATAGCTGGCGTCCTGCTCCTCGTCCACCACGATCAGCCCCAAGCGCGGACAGGGCGCGAATACCGCCGTGCGCGTGCCGATGACCAGGTCGATCCGTCCCTGGGCGATGGCGTCGAAAGCGCTGCGTCGCTGGCTGGCCGTCAGACGGCTGTGCAGCACCGCGACGCGCTCGAAACGTCGCGTCAGCCGGTCCATCACCTGCGTCGCCAGCGCGATCTCGGGCGCCAGCAGGATCGCCTGCCGGCCGCTGGCGATTGCGGAGCGGATGGCGCGCACGTAGACCTCGGTTTTCCCGCTGCCGGGCACGCCATACAGCACGAAAACACGGAACGCGGCGCAGCTCACGACGGCTTGCAGCGCCGCGGACTGGGCCGCGGTCAATTCCAGTGGGTCGTCCGGCAACGCCGGCGGCGCTTCCGCCGCGAGCTGGGTCGCCCGCGGTTTGCGCATCCGGGTCCGCGGCTTGCGCAGCAGCGCCGGCGTCATCGCGGCCAACGCCAAGCCCGGCGGACACGCGTAATACTCGCTCAGCCACAGCCCGAGCTGGATCAGCCGCTCGCTCAGCAGCGGCGTCGGGGTCAGCACCTGGGCAATTGCCGGGCGCGTCAGCTCCCAGGGCTGCTCATCGACGCGCACGCACACGCCATCCAGCAACCGCCCGCGCGACCCGAACGGAACGCGCACCGCCACCCCGGGCGCCACCAGCGCCGCCAGCTCCGAGGGCACGGCGTAGAGCCGCAATTCGCGCGTCCGCAGATCCAGCGCAACCTGCGCCACCGGCTCGCGGCGCAGCGCGCCTTCCCGCGCCAGCAGCGTGAGCTGTCGATTGCGTGACTCGCGGGCTGCGCTCACGAATCCCTCCGCTTGCGACCAGGTGCGCGCGGCGACCGTGCCGCGCGGCGCGTGGAGTCGACATGGTATCCGCCACCGCGCTGCAGCCGGCACGCAGTACAATTCCGCCGTGCGGGGTTGGCCGCGTCGCGCCGATCCTGGAAAAAACCCGCTTCGCCCCAGGAGACTCTTGTGCGTTCATCGCTTCGAATCGCCGCCGTCTTCGCCGTGCTCGGGATGGGTGTGAGCTGCTGCCTGGCGGACTCGCTCGAAGATGTCGAAAAGAAGATCGTCGCCGCGTTTGGCAAGGTGAAGAGCTTTCAGGCCAAGATGTTGACCGTGCAGGACATGACCATGGGCGACGTGGTCAACAAGAGCCGCATCGACGGCACGTATGAATTCGTCCGCAAAGACAACAAGGGCCTCTATCGCATGGAGGCCAAGACCAGCGGCAGCGTCGAGATGAAGGGCGGCCAGAGCCAGAAAATGGACGGCAACTCGCTGGTGGTCAACGACGGCGAGTACGCCTACACCTACAGCGAGGCCATGGGCCAGAAGACCGCGATGAAGCTCAAGGCCGACCCGCGCGCCAGCATTCTCGGCGACGAATCCTTCATGCAGAACCTCAAGAAAGACCACGATGTGAAGCTGCTGCCCGATGAAAAGCTGGACGGCAAGTCAGTCTGGGTGATCGAGGCCACGCCCAAGAAGCCCGGAATGATCGGCAAGTTCATGTACTACTTCGACCAGGAGTGCGGCATCGCGCTGAAAACCGTTGGCAAGTCGCCGGAAGGAAAAGACTTCACGGTCACCACGCTGAGCGACGTGAAGCTGAACGCCGACCTCTCGGCCGAGCGCTTCGTCTTCAAGGCCCCCGAAGGCGTCACCGTTCAAGACATGACCAAGGTCAGCGCCGCGGAAGCGCCGTAGGACGCCTGGCCGGCGCTGCTTGCGCGCGGAGGGCGCGATGGATGCGCGCGAGCGCGAGCTGCTCGTTACGCCGCGGCCGCCGCCCAGCCCGCTGCTGGCGCCAACGGCGGGCCTGATCGCCGGGATCCTGCTGGCCGACGGCGTGCGGATCGAGCGTGGCTCGGCGATTGCCGCGGGCGTCGTGGCGCTGCTGCTCGGGCTGCTGTTGCGCAAACGGCTGCCGCGCGGGGCTTGGGAAATCGGAGTCGCCTGCGCGTGTGTCGCGATCGGAGTGCTACGGCACCAGGCGGTCACGCACGTCCACGCCGACCATGTTTCGCACTATCTCGACGAAGGACCGCTGCTGACGCGCGTCAGCGGGCGGATTGTTAGCCCGCCGCGGCTGCACGCGCCACTGCGGCACAACCCGTTCGTGCCGATTGAGCCGACGCCGCAGACGGCGTTTGTGCTGGCGCTGCGAACGTTTGAGCAGAGCGGCGAAGCGGTATCGGGGAACGTGCGCGTCGGCGTGCGCGCAGATCTGCCGCATCTGCAACTTGGCGACGAGCTGACGCTCTCGGGCGATTTGTATCGGCTGCGCGGGGCGCGAAACCCGGGCGAGGCCGATTGGAGCGCGATTCTCAGCCGGCAACACGTCGCCGCCGGGATGTTCGTCGAAAGCGCTGCGCATGTTCGGGTCGATTCCCCCGCAGCCAGCGGGCCGCCTGGCTTGCGGGCTGCGTTGGCGCGGCTGCGCGCGATCTCGCGCGCCGCGCGTTTTGACGCTTCTGCAAGCGGCACGGACGATCCCGTGCAGCAACTGCTCGGCGCGCTGGTGCTCGGGCAGCGCTCGGCCGTCAGCCCGCATTTGGACGAGCTCTTCGTCCGCACTGGCGCGGTGCACATCCTTTCGGCCAGCGGGTTTCATGTGGGCGTAATCAGCGGCGCGAGCTGGTTCTTCGCACGTTGGCTGCTGCGGCGCGGTCCGCGCGCCTCGGCGGTGCTGACGATCGCGATCCTGCTGACCTATCTGCTGATCTGCGAACCCAGCGCGCCGATCCTGCGCGCGACGATCATGGGCGTGCTGGCGCTGCTGGCGCTGCTGGCGAATCGGCCGCTGGCTTCGTGGAACTGGCTGTGCCTCTCCGCCCTGTGTGTGCTCACTTACGACCCGCTCGCGCTCTTTCAAGCCGGCTTCCAATTGTCGTTCCTGCAGATCATGGCGTTGCTGCTGACCATGCCCGCCGTTGCCACCTGGCTCCGCCAACCGCGCGACGCGCCCGCTCACATGCTGGAGCGCCGCTCGGCGCTCCGCGCTTTGCGCGCTCGGATCTTCGTGGCGTTCGTGCTGCTCGCGGTTGCGTCGCTGGTGACCTGGCTGGTATCGCAGCCGCTGCTGATCTTCCACTTTCAAATCCTTACGCCCTGGGCGGCGCTGCAATCGCTGGTGCTCACGCCGCTCTTCTCGCTGGCGATTCTGTTGGGGTTTATTACGGTCGTGAGCACGCCGCTGGCGCCGCTGCTCGCGGATCTGCTCGCGAGCGTGACAAGCTGGTTTACAGCTGGGCTGCTCTTTGCGGTCGAGCGGCTGGCGCGCCTGCCGGGCACGCTGCTGGAAGTCCGCCCGCTCGCCTGGTGGTGGGTGTTCGCGCTGCTGGCGCCGCTTTGCTTGTGCTGGCTGCTTCTAAGGCGCACGCGCGCCCAGGCGCCGGCCGAGCGCCGCCGCGGGCCGCGCGCTGCCACCGCCCTGTGTGGGCTGATGTTGATCGGCGTCTGGTGCGGCTGGTGGATGCAATCGCCGCTGGATTCGGCGGCGCTGCGGATCTGTGTGCTGGACGTGGGCAACGGCAGCGCGGCGCTGCTGATCGCGCCCAGCGGCGACGCGGCCGCGATCGACGTCGGCACGCTGAGCAACTTCGACGTCGGGGCCGTGCTGGCCCGTGCGGCGCGGGCGCTGGGCGCGCGGCGCTTCCACTTCGTGAGCGTCTCGCACGACGACCTGGACCACTACAGCGGCTTGCCCACGTTTCTGCGTGATTTCGGGGGCGAGCTCGTGATCAACCCGGCGTTGGGCGCGGGGG
>CAZHTF010000004.1:55806-103141 GCA_964535305.1 uncultured Planctomycetales bacterium
CCCCCCCCGCGACCTGCTCAGCCGCCTGCCCGCGGATACGCGCATCCGCGCCGTCAGCGCCGGTCGGTCGCTGGCAATCGGTGCATTGCGGCTGGAGGTGCTCTGGCCGCCCGATGACCTTCCGTTGAACACGCCGGACAACGACACTTCGCTGGTGCTGCGGGTGACGTTCGCGGGTCGCAGCGTACTGTTCACTGGCGACATCGAGGGCTACGCGCTGCGCGAATTGCTGCTTGCCAACCAGCAGGGCCGCATCCTGCTGGGCAGCGACGTGCTGATCGCGCCGCATCATGGCAGCGCCACACCCGTGGAATCGCGCGCGTTCTATGAGGCAGTCGCGCCGGCGCACGTGCTGGTTTCGACCGCACGGCCGCGCGAAAAGCTGCACGATCTGCTGCACGAGCTTTTCGGCGCACACACCCGCTGCTGGCTTACAAGTGCCGCTGGCGCACTGAATGTGCGCATCGGCCAAAACGGCACACTGCAGGTGTGGAGCGGGCCAGGGCCGCGACCCACGCCAAAGTGACGCACCGCCCGGCAGCGCCGCCCGCGCGGCGCGCTGGCTTCACATTGGCGACGAGCGTCGCCTGAGCCGCTACCATGCGGCGGCAATTCCGCGCGCGAGCGGCATGCCGCGCGCTCGCAAGAGATGTATAGATGATGAATCGACGGGACGACGACATGAGCCTCGATGTGCACGTGGACGGCTACGCGGCGGCGCGGCGCTCGCCCGCGCTGCGGCTGTCGCTGATGATGTTTCTGCAATACGCGGCCTGGGGTGTGTGGCTGCCGTATCTGCCGAATTATCTGGGCGGCGCACCGGCCGACGGCGGACTGGGCCTGGCCAGCGCTCAGATCGGCTGGATCATGGGGCTGGCCGGCTCGATCGGCGCGATCACCTCCCCGTTCCTCGCCGGCCAGATGGCCGACCGCTTCATCAACGCCGAGCGCTACCTGGGCATCCTGCTGATCATCGGCGGCTGTCTGAACTACGCGTTGTATTACGCAAGCGACTACAACACATTCCTGCTGCTCTCGGTGGCGTACTCGATCGCGTACATGCCCACGCTGGCGCTGACCAACTCGCTGGCGTTCGCGCATCTCTCGCGGCCGGAGCGCGAGTTTCCGCCCATCCGCATGTGGGGCACGATCGGCTGGATCGTTGCCTCCAATGCATTTCCGCTGATCTGGCTGCAGACCGATCTGAGGTTCACGCCGCTGCCGCCGTTCCTGGAGGGCGGCGATCGCCCGGATCGGCTGCGGCTGCTGGCGGACTGCCTGCGGGTCTCGGGTCTGATCGGCATCGGCTACGGTCTGTACGCGATTCTCTGCCTGCCGCGCACGCCGCCCAAGCGCAGCTCGGAGAACCCGCTGGCGTTTCTGCGCGCGTTTCGGCTGCTGGGCGAGAATCGCGGCTTCCTGGTCGTGACGCTGGCGGCCCTGCCGATCTCGATGATTCACATGGTGTACTTCTTCCGCACCGGCCAGTTTCTCGAGCAGATCGGCTTCGATGTGAAGCATGTCGGCCCGGTCATGTCGATCGGCCAATTCTCAGAGATGTTCTTCCTCGGGATCCTGGGGCTGCTGCTCTCGCGCCTGGGCTATCGCTGGACGCTGGTGCTGGGCGGAATTGCGTACGTCACGCGCTTCGTGGTATTCGCCTACGGAACGCCCGAGACCAAAGAGCTGGTCGCGGTCGCCAACGCGCTGCACGGCCTGTGCTACGGCTGCTTCTTTGCTTCGGCATACCTGTATGTCGAGCGCGTCGCGCCGTCGGACGTGCGGCACTCGGCCCAGACGGTCTTTGGCATCATCATTCTGGGGCTGGGCCCGATCCTGGCAGGCTTCTACAACCAGTATGTCCTGACTTTCACACTGCCGAACGCGGTGAACGCCGCGGGCACGCCGGTGCCGGACTACGCCCGCATCTGGTGGACGCAGGCGGGCGTGGCGCTGCTGACGACGCTGTTCATCGCGCTGGCGTTTCGCGCCAAGCTGCGCACGCCGGAAGCGCAGCTCGCCACAAGCTGAGCCGAATACGAAGCTCACGATCCACTTCGCACCGCTCGGGCGGCACAGCAGAGCCCGCAACCGCTGTCAATCATTGGACTCACCCCCCTTTTTCGTTTCCTTTTTGGGGCGGAAGCGGCGCCGCAAGCGCCGCAGGTCGGAGAGCACGCGCGGCGCGTCACGCCCAATGTGAACGCGGCTGTCGGGATCGTTGCACCAACGCACGCCGACTTCGTCGATCCTCAGCCCGCGTTGCACAGCCAGCGCCAAGATTTCGCAGTCGATCAGCCACCCGTCCAGTTGCGACTGGGCGAACAGCGCTCGTGCCAAGTCACCGTCAAAGAGCTTGAAGCCGCATTGCGTGTCGCGGATGCACGCCAGCGGCAGTCCGCGTCGCAGCAAGCGAAAAACCCACGCCGCACCACGGCGCGGCCAGGGTTGGGGCGGATCAAGCTGCGAGCTGGGCAGGTCGCGCGAGCCGATCGCGATCGCGGCCCCTTGGTCGAGCCGCGCCGCGAGCGCGCGGAGCTCCTCGATCGGCGTCGAGAGATCGGCATCGCAGAGCAGCACGCGCCGCCCGCGCGTCAGCGCCACGCCCGTCCGCAACGCGGCGCCCTTGCCGCGATTCTCCGGCATTCGCACGACGCGCGGCGTGAACGCCGCAAGCGGCACTGCCGCGGCGATGCGGGCGGTGTCGTCCGTGCTGCCGTCGTCCACGACGATCAGCTCGGCCCGCAGGGCGCGCCGCTCGAATGCATCGCGCAGCGCGGCCAGCGTCCGGCCGATGCGGCGGGCTTCGTTGAACGCCGGGATTACGGTGCTCAGCTCGAACTCGTGCATGTGCGTCGTCCGCCGGCTGGCCGCGGGCCGGCGTCTAGTTGGCCGCACCTGCGGCGGGCGGCCGTGGTTGCTGCAAGCGCTCGATTTCGGCCCGCTCGCGAGGCGTCAAGCGCGTGGCTTCCTCCGGGCCGCGCGTCGCGTCGATTCGCAGCGCCTGCTGCAGCTCGCGCTGCGCCTCAGCAAGATGCTGTGCGTCGCCGCTCCACTGGGCGCGCGTGTGCCAGGCCTTGGCCGCGTCGAGCCGCGTGCGCGCGTGCGTCGGGTCGAGTTGCGTGGTGCGCGTCCAGGCCGCGGTAGCGCGCTCGATGGCGGCGTCGGCGGATTCGGCTTGGCCCGCGGCGCGGTGAACCTCCGCCAGCCGATTCTCGCACTCGCCCAGCATCCGCCAGGATTGCGCCCGCCCGGCGTTTCGGCGGATCGCGATCTGTAACATGTCGCGCGCGGCCTGAAGCGCTGCGCTGCGCCGCTCGGCGTCTTCTGCGCTCCGCGCGCTCAGCTCGATCAGCGTTCGTGCGACGACGCGCGGCGCGTCGGGGTTTAGCGCGTCCGCGGCGACGAAGCGCGCGGCGCTCTCCAGCGCGTCCGCCGCGCGCATTGCCGGACCAGCGCCCGCCAATGTCTGCGTCAGTTGCTCGAAGGCCGCGTCCGAGCGAACAGTTGGAATCGTCACCAGCCAGGTATGGCCGGCGAGCATGCAGATTGCCAGCGCGCTCCACAGCAGTCGCGGGCGCTGCTGCGAGAACGTGGCGATCGAGACGGCAGCTTGCTGACCCGCGGCGGGCGCGCGCGGATCCCGCGCTGGCTGCTGCGCAGGTTGATCGGCGCCGGCTTCGTCGTCGACACGCGCAGCGCACAGAATCGCCGCCAGCAGCACGCAGATCGCGCCGCCCGCGGCGGTCAGCAGCGTGAAGTCGATCAGCGCGTGCAGCAGCACGGCACAGAGCGCCGCGGCGCTGCCGGCGTGCAACGCGCGCAAAGCGGTGCCTCGCTCGTAGAGCGCGTGCAGGGCCCAGCCGGCGGCGGCGCAGCTCAGCGTCCAAAGCCCGACGAATTCAGTCGCCCAGATTATCAGCACGCCCGGCTGCGCCAGTTGTACGCGGGCGCACAGTGCATGCAGCGTCGCCAGCACAGCCGCCAGTGGAACGCTGTACACAATGCAGTCGCGCAGCGCGGACGCCGGCGCCGCCGCGGCAGCGCCGGACGGGCGTTCTTGCGTCTGCTGGCGGGACAACCGCGGCGGTACGTAGTCGCGCGGAGGCGCTTGCTGAAACGCTCTCCCCAGCAGCCAGGCGCAGCAGGCGCCGCCTCCCAGCAGACCGAGCGGGCCGTAATCGACCAGCAGCGACACCCACAGATTGTGCGGGTTCTGGACTTCTTCGGTGGCCTCGATCCGCTTGTGCCGCAGATATGCGTCGCGGAAGTTCTCGCGACCGATGCCGATAAGCGGCTGCTCCGCGAGCACGTTGCCCGCGGCACTCCAGTAGTACCAGCGGAAGGCCAGCGACGGGTGCGGCAGCGTGTCGCGCAGCAGGGCGTATCCCAGCCCGAGCGCGATGAGCAGCACATACAGCGCCGTGCTGCCGAGTAGCGCCCGCCGCGGCCCGATGCGTGTGAGCGCCAGCAATGCCAGCAGGCCTGCCCCGCCGAGCGTCGAGAGTATGGCCCCCGTGCTGCCGGTGAAGTACATCGCGAAGCCGCAAGCGCCCGCCAGCAGCGCGAGTAGGCCGCCCGCCGGCAGCGCCCCGCTGCGGAGGGCGTGCAGCGCAGCGGCAGCCGAAAGCAGCAGCCAGACCGAGAGGCAGGTGGCCTGCACGTTTGGATGCGAGAGGTGACCATACGCCTCGGCGGCGCGCATGCGGCGTTCGAAGTTGACGATCGACGGTTCGCTCATGTCGAAGCCCTGGCGGATGAGCTCGGGCCGGCGGTTCTGCTCCCAGTCGCGCAGCAAGGCGGGGAATTCGACGGTGCGCTGGATGATGCACTGATATGCGCTAACCGCGCCGCTCGCGAGCAGGGCCGCCAGCGCCATCCGCCACATCCAGCGGCTGTCGCAGAGCCGCACCAAGGCCACGCCCGTCAGCAGTGTGATCAACAAGTTTGACGATGCGTTCAGCGCGATGCGCTTGTCTCCGGCAATCGCGGTCGAGATCCCGCTGGCCGCCGCCAGCAGCGCCAATCCGCTGCACAGGCGCCAATCGATCCGCCCCAAGCCGCGCAGCAGCAGTGCCGCGAGTGTCAGCAGCAACAGCAATCCGTCGAGCGCGGCGCTGGTCGCGGGCGTCGGTCCTGGGGCTGCGCCGATCGCGCCGAGAAAGCTGAAGTAAACGCGCTCGAACGACTCGGGCACCAGCGGACGAACGCACAGCAGCGCGACGATTCCGCTCCACAGCCCGCGCTGCAGCCCGCGTTGCAGCAGCGCCCCCGGCAGGCTGAGACGCGGCTCAACTGGCGCGGCGCTGGGCATCATTCCGGCCTTCGCGGCGGGGTTTCCAGGATCGCGATGATCAGCAGCACCAGCAGCACCAACAAGACGACCGTCGCCGTCTGCCGCAGGTCCGCGTTTGGTAGCAGCGTCGCGGCCAGCGCAGTCGCGCCCGTGGCGAGGTAGATGGTAAAGACCGCGGCGCGGCGCGAGAGCCCATGCTCGACCAGCCGATGCGAAAAGTGCCGCTGATCGCCGACCAGCGGATTGCGGCCTTCGAGCAGGCGGATGACAACCACGCTGAAAAAGTCGTACAGCGGAACGGCCAGCACCACCAGCGGCATCACCAGCGCGAACGACGGAACGCTGCCGCGCTGCTCGGCGTAGGTGGTCATCACCGATAGGATCGCCAGCATGTAGCCGATCAGCAGGCTGCCGGCGTCGCCCATGAAGATTCGCGCCGGCGGCAGATTGAACACCAGAAAGCCGCCAATCGCGCCGACAAATACACAACCCAGCGCCGGTACCAGCACCTGCCCGGCCAAGACGCCGCAGAGAATCAGCATCAGCCCGCAAATGCAGGCGACGCCGGCGCTGAGTCCGTCCATATTGTCGAGGAAGTTGAAGGCGTTGATGATCACCACGATCCAGAGTGTCGTCAGCACGACGGCGGCGGCGCTGCCGGCGAAATCGAAGGCGCGCACCTGGCCGACGGTCGCGACCAGCACCCCGACCAGGCACATCACGCCCAGCTTGATCCAAGGTCCTTGCGGGCGGACATCGTCATAGAGCCCGAGCGCGTGCAGCAGCGCCCCGCCGACCAGAATCACCAGTCCTTGTGTGGCCCTTTCGCGCAAGCCGTCAACGTAGTCGCGCAGCGGCGCATCCAGGCCGGACCAGGCGCTTGCCGGGGCGCTCCAAAGCACCAATACGATCGCGAGTGTGACGCCCCAGGCCGAGAGGAAGATCGCCACGCCACCGCCGTAGGGCACGGGCTGCCGGTGCGACTTGTGTCCGCCGGGCCGATCGACAAAGCCCGCGGCGCGGGCCACGCGCATGCTCAAGGCCGTCAGGATCAGCGAGAGGCCCAACGTCAGCAGCAGCGCCGCGGCGCAGACGTACGCCACGCGGAGGTCATTCATGAGGGCGAATTCAAGGCGGCGTCGGCGGCGCGGCGCTGGTCCGCGAGCCGCGCGCGAACCTGCTCCAGAAACGCGTGGTACGCCGGATTTCGATAACTCGCGTACGTCCAGGGCTGCGGCTGCCAGGCGCCGTTTGCGAACTGCAGCGTTACTTCCGCGTAGATGCCGGCGCCCAGGTAGATACGATGGGCGCGGTCCTTGGTCGTCGCCAGCACCGTCCGGGAAAGATCGACGTAGCCGGGGTCGAGGTTCACCGGGCGGCGAGTATCCAGCGCCGCACACGCGCTGGCCAGGTCGTCTTCGAGCTGATTGGTCTCGCGTTTGATCGTCGCCAGGTCGTCGCCGCGGATCAGCCGCTCAAACGCGACGAAGCTGCGAACGAGGTTTGCGCCCATTTCCTCGGCGTAATAGTCGGTTTCGTCAAAGGGCAAGCCATGGCACTCCAGATCGATCGGCCCGTACGTGCGCGCGAGCAAATGCCGCGCGCGGCGTCGCAGATCCGGGTCGGCGCTGAGCATCGCGCAAAAGAGCTTGACGGGCTGCGCTGTGCGGGCTCTGCCCATAGTGCAAAGTGTAGTGCGTCAGTACGATGGATTCGACGGGAGCCGCATGAACCTGGCGCTCTTCGAAGATGCAGGCGTGCAGCAATTGCTGCCGCTGACGTGGCTGCGGCCGGCGTTCGCGCTGCGCTGCGGACGCACCCGGCTGATCGACAAGCTCCGCACGCACCTGTCGCCGCGCATCGCGCGACTGCTGCTGCGCGAGGCGCTGCAGCCGCTGGTCGCTGCGCAGACCGCGCTCGAACCGCCGGAAGCGAATCAGCCCTGGCTGCTGGTGAACGCGCGGCTGCTGCTTAGCGGCGACGTCGCCGCCCCAACGCCGGGCGAAGCCTGGGTCGAAGCCGGCGAGCTGCTGGTCGCGGCTGTCGCGCCGGAAGATCTGGCCAATTGGACCGCGGCAGTATTTCAGGATTCGGCGCGCCTGGCCGAACAGGTGCGCAGGCTGCGCCGCGTGCCCACGCCGAGCAGGGCGCGGCTGATTCGCTACCCCTGGGAGCTGGCGCTGCTCAACGGCGCGGCGCTGACGCGCGAGCTGCGCGACGGCGGGCGGCACGAAGGCCGCGTGTACCCCGGGGCACACCTGCTGAACCCGGGCGCCATCCGCATCGCGCCAGGCGCGGTGATCAAGCCCGGCGTGGTGCTGGACGCGGAAGCCGGGCCGATTGAGATCGACGCACGGGCCGAGATTCAGCCGAATGCGGTGATTGAAGGCCCGTGCTACATCGGGCCTGGATGCGTCGTGCGACCCGGAGCCGCGATCCGCGCCAGCAGCACCCTCGGGCCCGTCTGCAAAGTCGGCGGCGAGGTCGAAGGCAGCATCTTCCAGGGATACTCCAACAAGCAGCACGACGGCTTTCTCGGGCACAGCTACGTCGGCGAATGGGTCAATCTCGGGGCCGACACCGTCACCAGCGACCTGAAGAACACCTACGGCACCATCCGCGTGCAGATCAATGGCGTCGAGCTCGAGAGCGGCGAGCACTTCATCGGCTCCATCATCGGCGACCACGCCAAGACCGGAATCGGGACGATCCTGCCCACCGGCTGCGTGCTGGGCGTGGCAGCCAATGTCTTTACCCGCGCCGCCGTGCCCAAGTTCGTGCCGTCGTTCGCGTGGTTGACCGACGACGGCCTGACGCGTTTCCGAGTTGATAAAGCGCTGCAAATCGCCGCCACGGTGATGCAGCGCCGCGGCGTGGCCCTGGATGAGCCGCTTCAGGCGCTGCTGAAGTTCGTTGCGGACGCAGCGCCGCGCGTGGAATCGGCCGGTTGGCGCGGTAAGCGCACGTAATACGGCTGGATCGGCGGCGGCCCGGAATTTCGCGGGCGCAGTCGCCATCCGCGAGCTGGCGACAGTACGATTCAATGTATGTGCGCAGCGCGACTGCCGCGCGACCGCGCCTGGGAACGCGCGGAGATGGTTCGATCGCAACTCTCGGCCCGCGGCATTCAATCTGAGCGTGTGCTGGACGTGCTCGGACGCATTCCGCGCGAGCAATTCGTCCCCGATGCGCTCGCCGACCGCGCCTACGAGGACAGCGCCCTGCCGATCGATTGCGAGCAGACCATCTCGCAGCCCTTCATGGTCGCGCGGATGACCGAATTGCTCGAGCTGCGGCCCGACAGCCGTGTGCTGGAGATCGGCACCGGCTCGGGCTACCAGACCGCCGTGCTGGCGTCGCTGGCAGGCCGCGTCTTCAGCATTGAATGGCATCTGCGACTGATGCTCGACGCGTTCGAACGCCTCTGGAAGCTGCGGCTGCGGAATGTGGTCTATCGCTGCGGCGACGGCTCGCTCGGCTGGCGCGAACGCGGCCCGTATGACGCGATCATCGTCACCGCCGGCGCGCCGCGCGTACCGGAGATGCTCTGCGCGCAACTGGCGGCGGACGGTGTGCTGATCGCGCCGATCGGCTCAAAGTCAGAGCAAACGCTGGCGCGCGTGCGGCGCCGCGGCGATGGTTTCGAGCAGACCGAGTCGATCAAGTGCCGCTTTGTGAAGCTGCGCGGCGCCGGCGGTTGGCAGGAAGAGTAGATTCAGCGCGCTTCGATCAAGCACGGCGCGATTCCCAATCGCGATTCGATCTTGCGGCTTGAACGCGCCGCTACGGCGCCGGTGCGGCGTCGTTGAGCTGCACGGCTTCATCCAGCGTCAGGCCGGCGGCCTGCGGTGCACGCGCCCAGTTCGCGCCGTCAAACGTATAGAAGCCCGGGCCGCTGAACCAGGTCGCGTCCGCACCGAGCTCGGTCCAGCGCCCGTCCGCGCCGCGTGCGGTCGAGAGCTCGTAGTACTCGAGCATGCCGGTTGCGGCGCGGTCGACCCAATACGTGCCTGCCGCGTCTGGCGAATGCAGCGCGTCGGCCGTTGCCGCGCCGATGGCGGCCGGCTCGTTCATCGGGCAGCCGGCGACCAGCGTCAGCGCAAGTGCTGCGCAGACGGAGATCGAGAATTGTCCAGCGCAGCGCCCGTTCGCTCGCGACATCCCAGGCTCCTCCATGTTGGAAGCCGTAACCCGCGCCCACAGCGAATCGTATGCGAGCCGGCCGCAGGAAGTCGATGCTGGATTGGCGTGAAAATATCGGGCGTGCCGCGAGCGCGGCGCCGCGGTCGATCATTTTCGGCACGAATCGCAGATTTTTCGATTGACGGGCGGCGGGGTGTGTCGTATCCTCAAGAAGTCTTTATCCAGAGCAGCCGAGGGTTCAGGCCCGTTGACGCTGCGGCAACCTGGCTCGTCGCCAAGGTGCCAACTCCTGCCCGGCCTGGCCGGGGAAGATAAAGGGGCTCGCGATGTCCCGACGACGACCTACCTGACGTTTTCTCCCGTATCTAAATCGAAACTGCGTTCGCCTGGGATGCTGTGTGTTTGCGTTGCGGCGGTTTGAACGCCGTCCGACGCGTCGCCCCGGGCATGGCCGCGAGTCCCGCGTCCCTCTTTTCAAGGATTTCTATCAATGCTAGTAACTTCCGCGACGGCGGGCGGGCCGTCGACGGCGTGGGCCGGCGGGTTGCCCGCCAGCGCGCGCGCCGCATCCAGCGCGGCGCAGGCCGTATCCGCCGCAGCGCTCGCCGGGTCGCACACTTCGCTCGCAACGCCCGACTTGGCCACGAAGCGGCAACCGGCAGGCCGCATGCGCATCGGGCTGCTGGGGCTCGGAAACGTCGGGCAGGCGCTGCTGCGCCTGTGCTGCGACGCAGCCGATCCGTTGTTCTCCCCGCGACGCGCGTCGGCGGTCGTGGTTGCGGCGCTGGTTCGTACGCTCGCGGCGCCGCGCGCTTGCCGCACGGACGATTTGTGCCTGACGGACTGCGCCGAGACGTTCTTTTCGCAGCGCTTCGAGGTACTGGTCGACGTCAGCGGCGCGCTCGAGGCCGTGCTGCCGTACGTGCAGCGGGCGCTGCGGGCCGGCATCCCGGTCGTATCCGCCAACAAGGCGCTGCTGGCGGTGCACGGCCCGGCGCTGCAGGCGCTGGCCAATGCGCATTCAACCGTGCTGCGCGGCGAGGCCGCCGTCGTCGCCGGGGTGGCGTTTCTCGAGTCGTTGCGGCGTCGGCCGTTCAGCGCCGCGGTCAGCGAATGCGTCGGCGTGCTGAATGCGACCTCCAATTTCGTGCTGACGCACGTAGCCGAGTATGGCGAGAGCGTGGCGGCGGCGTTGCGGGCGGCCCGCGAGCGCGGCCTGGCCGAGCCGGATGCCAGCCGCGACATCGGCGGTGCGGACGCTGCGGACAAACTGTGCGTGCTGTGGCAGGCACTGGGTTACAGCGTGTCGCGCGGCGCGTTGGAGACGCGCGGCATCGACGGGCTGATCCGCGACGATTTCCTGGCCGCAGCGGAGTTTGGGGCCGCGATCCGCCCGATCGCGTACGCCGCCCGCCAGGCTGACGAGCTGCAGGCCTTCGTTGGCCCGGCATTGTTGGGTGGTGCGCATCGGCTGGCGGGCTTGCGCGGCGCGGAGAACGGCGTGATCCTGCGCGGCCCGCGGCTGGGCGAGGTCTTTCACGCCGGCCTCGGCGCGGGGCCGCAGATCACCGCGGCAACGCTGCTCGACGACGTCGTCGAGCTTTCGAGCGCAGCGGCGCCAGCGTCGGCGCCCGCTCCACTTCCGCTCAACGTACGCACGCCGGTCAGCGAGTGGTTGGTGCGGCTATCGCCGCGCGGCTGCCGGCCGCCCGCCGCGCAAATCGCCGAGTTGCTGGGCTCCTTCGGCGTTTGGCTGCGGCGCTCGTTGACGCGCTGCGGCGGCCACGACTACGCGCTGACGCACGCGTGCAGCGCCAGCGAGCTCTCCGCGGCGCTCGCGGCCCTGCGGCAATCCAGCGCCTGCTCGACCTTTGCGATCCGCGCTTTGGAGGTATAGCGACATGTGTCTTGCCAAAGCCAATGAATCCCAGCAGGTCGCGGTGCTCAAGGTCGGCGGCTCGCTGCTGCGCGACGTGCGCAGCTTCACGCGCGTCGCCGAGGCGCTCGCGCAGCGGCTGACTGCCAGGCCGCGCGAGCGGCTGGTGGTCGTAGTGTCCGCGCAACGGGGGCTCACGGATGCGCTGGGCGCGCTGGCGCAGCGCGTCTGCCCGGCCGCCGAGCGGGCCAGCCTTGATCTTTTGTGGTCGACCGGCGAGCTGCGTTCGGTGGCGCTGCTGACACTGGCGCTGCACCAGATCGGCCTCTCGGCCCGCGGGCTGAATGTGCATGAATGCGGCATCCGCCGGCTGCCCAGTGCGGATGACAGTCCGCAGGCGCTGGTGAACCCGCTCGCGATTCAACGCGCGCTGCGGGCGGTGCGGGTCGTGGTCGTGCCGGGATTCCTGGCGCGCGGCCCGGGCGACTGCACCGTCACGCTCGGACGCAACGGCTCAGACCTCTCCGCCGTGCTGCTGGCCTCGGCGCTGGGTGCGCCCGAGTGCGAGCTGCTCAAGGACTTCGGCGGGTATCGCACGGCCGACCCGCGCACCAATCCGCGGGCACAGCCGCTGGCGCACCTGTGCTATGCCGACGCGCTCGCGCGTGCGCAGCAGGGCTGCGGGGTGGTGCAGCTCGAGGCGCTACGCGTCGCGGAAGCGCGCGGCGTGGCGCTGCTGGTTCGCGGCCTCGCGCCCGAGCATCCGCAGACGCGCGTCGGCCATCCGCCGCGGATCGCGAGCCGCGAAGAACCCGTTGAGCAGCTCGTCGCGCACGCGTTGGCACCGCAGCATGGACCAGCCACGGTGTAGCGCCAGAAGCCGACTCTCGAACGCAAGCATGAAGATTGGACAAGCGCGCCAGTTCGGCGACGCGACACCCTGATTCGAATCGAAAGGCAAGTCGCTCTCATGAAATTCGCAACCAAGGCCATTCACGCGGCGCAACCTTCCGAACCCGGCACGGGTGCGGTGGTCGCGCCCATTTTTCAGACATCCACGTTCGAGCAGGAAGCGCCGGGCGTGCACCAGGGTTTCGACTATTCACGTACAAGCAACCCGACGCGCCAGCGGCTCGAGCAGACGCTGGCGGCGCTCGAAGGCGTCTCGCACGCGGCGGCGTTCGCCTCCGGTCTCGCGGCGGAAAACGCAATCCTGCAGGCGCTGCTGCGCCCGGGCGACGAAGTGATCATCCCGGTCGACGTGTACGGCGGGACGTATCGCCTTCTGCATCGCGTGTATGCACATTTTGGCGTGACCGCGGTGCCGGTGGATTTGGGTGATCTGGCCGCGCTTTCGGCGGCGCTGACGCCGCGCACGCGGCTGATCTGGATCGAGTCGCCGACCAATCCGCGTCTGCTGGTGTGTGACATTGCGGCGATCTGCGCGTTTGCGCGGTCGCGCGGGTTGCTGAGCGTGGTGGACAACACGTTTGCGACGCCGGTCTCGCAGCAGCCCTTCGAGCTGGGTGCGGACATTGTGATTCACAGCGTCACCAAGTATCTGGCGGGTCACTCGGATGTGATTCAGGGCGTGGTGTTGGCTCGCGATGCGGCTGTTTTTGAGCCGATCAAGTTTGTTCAGAACGCGGGCGGCGCGGTCCCGGCGCCGTTCGACTGCTGGCTGACGCTGCGCGGCTTGAAGACGCTCGAGCTGCGCGTCCGCCGGCACGAGCAGAACGCCGCCGCGATCGCGCAGGCGGCGCAGCGGCACCCGGCGGTGAAGCGCGTGCACTACCCGGGCCTGCCGCAGCACCCCGGTCACGAGATCGCACGCCGCCAGATGTCGGGCTTTGGCGGGGTGGTCTCGCTTGAACTGAACGCGGACGCCGCGCAGGTTCGCCGCTTCGTCTCGCAGCGGCAATACTTCGTGCTGGCCGAATCGCTGGGCGGGGTGAAGTCGCTCATCTGTCACCCGGCGGCGATGACGCACGCATCCATCCCGTCGGACGCCCGCCGCGCGCTGGGCCTTTCGGATTCGCTGGTGCGGCTCTCGCCCGGCATCGAAGATGGCAGCGATCTGGTCGCGGATGTGCTCGAAGGCTTGGATGCGCTGGCGATTGCAGCTTGCCCAGCCTCGACCACCGGCCGCGGCGCGCTTGGTGTGGTGGATGCCGGCGCCGCAGCGCCCAACCTCGCGCGGCATTAAGCCGTACGGGATCGCCGAGACGGGCCGTGTTGTGCGGCGCGCGGTACAATGCGGCTGAAGGAGATCAGGTTTGCCATTCGACGATCCGGCCGCGGCGCTTTCCGCATTGACGCATCGTATTCACGCGATTCGGGACTCTCTTTGACTTGCCGGCAAAGTCGCGCGCCCTGCAGGAGTTGGAGCAGCGCATGGCGGCCCCGGGCTTCTGGGACAACCAGGAAGTTGCGCAGAAGATCGTCGCCGAGATGAAGGCCCTGCGTGGGCAGGTTGAGCCGTTGCAGGATCTGCTGCGCCGCGCCGAGGATGCCAGCGTGCTGCTGGAGCTGGTCAACGAGTCCGCCGACCCGACCGCGGGCGACGAGGTGCAGAGCGAGCTGGCGGCACTTTCGAGCAAGACCGACCAGGTCGAGCTGCTGACGCTGCTGAGCGGCAAGAATGACGCCCGCAATTGCTTCCTGAGCTTGCAGGCCGGGGCCGGGGGTGTCGATTCGTGCGATTTCGCGCAGATGCTGCTGCGGATGTACATCATGTACCTCGAACGCGCCGGCTTCAGCGTCGCCGAAGTTGACCGGCGCGACGGTGAAGAGGCGGGCATCCAGTCCACAACGCTGCGCGTCGAGGGTCCGTATGCCTATGGGTACTTGTCGTGCGAGGCCGGCGTGCACCGCCTGGTGCGCATCAGTCCGTTTAACGCCCAGGGCAAGCGGCAGACGTCATTCGTCGGCGTCGATGTCTTGCCCGAATTCGACGAATCCAACATCGAGATCAACCCGGCCGACCTGGAGATCGTGTTCTTCCGCCGCTCGTCCGGCGCCGGCGGGCAGAATGTCAACAAGGTCTCGACCGCGGTGCGCGTCCGCCATCTGCCCAGCGGGTTGATCGTCGAGTGCGTCAACGAGCGTAGCCAGCAGCAGAACAAGCGCATGGCGCTGAGTATCTTGCAGTCCAAGCTCGAGCAGATGGAGCAGGCCAAGCGCGACGCCGAGTTGGCCAAGCTTTACAGCGAAAAAGGCGACATCGCCTGGGGCAGCCAGATCCGCAGTTATGTGCTGCACGGCTCGACGATCCATGTCAAAGACCACCGCACCAACTTCGCCATCGGCGACACGCAGCGCGTGCTCGACGGCGATCTGCAACCCTTCATCGATGCGCGGCTGCGGCAGCGGCTGAAGCGCGGCGAAGTACAGCCGGCCAGCGCCGCTGCGGACGACGAATAGAGTTGGCCCGGCGCAGTGCGCGGTCGGCCGCGATCGCGAGTCCGGTTGGGGTCCGGGCGAGAAGAAACTGCGGCGGGCGAACGATCTCCCGCAAAGGCGCGGCAGCGACTTGCGCCCCAGTTCGCTCCAAAATTCGCCATGGGCCAGACGGGATTTGAACCCGTACTGAAGGGTTTTTAAAACCCTTGCCTCTGCCGTTGGGCTACTGGCCCAAGAACCCGCGGCCGCTCGCGCCGCCGCTTGCGCTGGCATTCTGGCCACCGCTCACGCGGCCATGGCGCGACTGGCTCGTTCGCCACCGTCCTTGGGGCGCGCTAGCCTGGCGCGCCGACCGCCCGGTCCGCGCTCGTACCCGGGGCAGCGCCCGGCCCCGCGCCCATTGCGATCGCGCTGGCGTGAACCACCTGCGGCGGTTCGAGCGCCTGCAGTTCGTGTGGCGTCTTGAGCGTCGTCCGCAGATAGCCCAGGCCGATCCAGGCGCCCGTCAACGGATGCAGCACCCATGACGTGACGCGCCCGACCTCCTGGCCGTTGAAACGCAGCGGAGTCGGCAGCGGGCCCAGATCGGCGGCGCCCTGCAGTCGCACCAGCCGCTTGGCGAGTGAACCGTGCGACCGCATGCGCTCGATGATTTCCTGCCCCAGGTAGCAGCCCTTCTTGTAGCTGATGCCGCGCTCGATCTGCCCGGTCTCAGGCGGGATGGTCTTGTCGTCGATGTCGCGGCCCAGCCAGGGAATTCCCGCCTCAACACGCAGCACGTCGAGCGTCGCATCGCCGATCGGGCGCACGCCGGCGTCGCGCAGCAGGCGCTCGAGATATGGCGGGGCGTGTTCGCGCGGCGCGATCAGCTCGAACCCGAGCAGCCCGGCGAAGTCGTGGCGGATGAGCCGCGCCGACGCTTCGAGTGGCATGCTGGCCAGCGGCGACAGCTCCGCCGCGCCGCGAATGCCGAGCCGCAGCAGGACGTCGGGCGAGTGCGGGCCGCAGATGCCGATCCGTGTGTACGATTCGGTGACGGCTTCGATGCTGGCGTCTTCGCTGATAAGGAATTTTTCCAGGTGCTGCTGCGCGCGTTGCACGAATGCGTTGGAAATGTCCAGCCAGAGCGCGTCGTCATGCGCCAGCACGTTCAGATCGAATTGCACCCGGCCGCGCACGTCGATCGCAAACGCGTACGCGCCGTGATCGTCGGCCAGCTGCTTGATGTCCTGCGTCAGCAGGTTGTGCAGCCAGGTGCGCCGGTCTTTTCCGCGGACGCGAAGAAGGCCGCGATCGCGCCGGTCGAGCAACCCGCAGGCGTTGCGGGCGTGTTGGTATTCATCGGGCGCCCGGCCGAAGAGCGCCGGCAGGCTTACGCCGTCGCGCTCGCGCCAGCCGCAGGGGATCAAGCCGGCGAACGCGTTGATCGCATGCGGGTCGTTCATGGTGAGCCTCTATGCGGAGTGCGGCGGGCGCGGCTCCGCGTACAATGAGCCTATTCGACACGCGGCGTAGCGGCAAACAGGCGACGAATGGAGCACGCCTACATCCTCTCGATCGGGACTGAGCTGGCCCTGGGCCAGGCGGTCGACACCAACTCGGCTTGGATCGCGCGCGCCCTGGCTGCCCTGGGAATACGCAGCCTGCGGCATGAAACTGTCGCCGACGAGCTGCCCGATATCCGCGCTGCGCTGCACCGAGCTGCCCGCGCCGCAAAGCTGGTCCTGGTGACCGGCGGTCTCGGCCCGACGCAGGATGATCTGACGCGGCAGGCGCTGGCCGACGCGCTAGGCGTTCCGCTCGAGCCGCACGCCGAGAGCCTGGCGCAGATTCGCGCGTTCTTCGAGCGGCGCAAGCGCGTCATGCCAGAGGTCAACCAGGTGCAGGCGCTCTGCCCGCGCGGGGCACGGCCGCTGAGCAACCCCAGCGGCACTGCCCCCGGAATACACGCGCAGCTCGAAGGCGCAGATTGCTATCTACTGCCCGGCGTGCCGTCCGAGATGAAGACAATGTTTCAGGAGCATGTCTTGCCGGAGCTGCGGCGGCAGGCGCGCGGCGCGGTGCTCGTGTCGCGGCGGCTGCAGTGCTACGGCGCGGGCGAGTCGGAGATCGGGGAGCGCATCGCGGATTTGATGCAGCGCGGCCGGAATCCGGAGGTGGGAACCACCGCCGAGCTGGGTGTGATCGGCATTCGGATCAACGCCCGGGCGTCCTCCGCCGAAGCCGCCGAGCAGTTGCTGGATCAGCAGGAGGGCATCCTGCGTGAGCGGCTGGGCGAGCTGGTGTTTGGCAGCGGCGAGGAGACCCTGGCCGCGGCGGTCGGCCGATTGCTGCAGGCCCGTGGTCAGACCTTGGCGACGGCGGAGTCCTGCACCGGCGGCCTGCTCGCCGCGCAGCTCACCGACGTCCCCGGCTCCAGCGCGTACTTCCGCGGAGGACTCATCACCTATTCAAACGAACTGAAGACCGGGCTGCTTGGCGTAGCCGCGGCGCAGCTTGCCGAGCACGGCGCGGTCAGCGGGCCGGTCGCGCACGACATGGCCGTCGCGGCCCGGCTGCGCTGTGGCGTGGATTATGCGCTGGGGCTGACCGGCATCGCCGGGCCGACCGGGGGGACGGATGAGAAGCCGATTGGCCTGGTTTATCTCGCACTGGCTGGCCCCGCGGGCGTACAAACGCGTGAGCTGCGGCTGGGTAGCGACGCGTCGCGCTACAGCATCCGCATGCGCGCCTGCGGCGCCGCGCTCAACCTGCTGCGGCTGCATCTGTTGTGCAGCTGAGCCGCGCCGGCCCCGGCCGACGCTCCGGACCGGCGGCGCAGGCGGCCGATAGCTACTGGATTGTGCGGCGCGCCCGGAGTGACCACGGCCCCGCCCGCGGGTAGATTTCGCGTCCGACATATGCCGCAGGAGATGGGTGTGAACGCTCGATTGGCCGCCTCTATCTTGACCGCGATGCTGAGCGCGATCCTGGCCCCGCTCGGGCCGGCGTCGGCCCAGGCGCCAACCGCGCCCGACAAGCCCGCCACCGCCCCCAGCGAAGCCATGCCCGCGGTGCTCGACCTGACCACTGAGCAGATCCTCTCGCGTGCCGAGCAGCACCGCGCACGCAAGGAGTTTCAGGAAGCCCAGAACACGCTCGACGTCGCGCTGAAGCGTGGCGATCGAACCGTCGAGGTGCTGATCCTCTCGGCCCAGATCGCCGAGGATCGCGAAGACCTGCAATCCGCCCGCAATTGGTATCTCGAAGCCCGCCGGCTAGCCGGTGAAGACTTCCGCGCCAACATCGGCTTGGGTCGCATCAACTCGCGCGTCAGCTACTGGCGGCAAGCGACCACCTATCTCGAAGCTGCCGAGCGCGTCGCGCCGCCCGACAAGGTCGCCGAAGTGCAGGCCCTGCTGGCCAAGGCCTACAACGGACTGCGGCAGATGGACAAGGCCATCACGGCGGCGGAGAAGGCCATCACGGCCGACAGCAGCAACGTCAACGCCCGCACCACCATGATCGGCCTGCGCCTGACGCGCGGCGAGTTCGACAAGGCCCTGGCCGACGTCGGCCCGCTGATTCAGCTCTGCCAGCGACAGGTCGAGGACAATCGCGGCGACGAGAAAAAGCTGCGGCAACTGGCCGAGGCGTACGATACGCGCCTGGCCGTGTTGCGCGAATATCACAACGCGCAGTACGAGCGCGGCATCGACGGTCGTCTGAGCGACAAGATCACGCCCGGGCAGGAGCGGAAGGTCGCCAGCCTGCAGCGGCAGATTGTCGAGACGCGCGTCTACCAGGCCGAGCTTTCGCTGATCTTGACCTACTTTGAGATTATCCCGATCGCGGAGAAGTCGGTCGAAAACGACGCGACCGATTTGGCTAACCTGACGCAATTGGCGCTGCTCTATCGCAACACCTCGCAGGATCAGCGCGCCGCCGAGCTGCTGCAGAAGATCCTCGACCTGGATCCGCAGAATCGCGCCGCCCGCGCCGAGCTGGATGCGCTGCGCTCGCTGGCGGCGCCCAGCACGGCGCCGGCCCGCTCGGAATAGCCGGCGGCGCTGCGGGGCTCCGCGCTCACGCCCCCCCCGCGGCGGTTACACTTCGTCGCCAAAGAGGAGCGCGGCGATGGCGATCGGTGAAGCGTTGCAGGTCGAGCAGGCGGTTCAGCAGTTTCGCGATCAGTTCAAGCTGCTGCGCGACGAAGTCGGCAAGATGATCGTCGGACATGACGAGATCGTCGAAGGCGTGCTGGTCTGCTTGTTCGCCGGCGGACACGCGCTGCTCGAAGGCGTGCCCGGACTGGGCAAGACGCTGCTGATCCGCACGCTCTCCGACGCGCTCAGCCTGGACTTCTCTCGGATTCAGTTCACCCCGGACCTGATGCCCGCTGACATTATCGGCACCAATATCATCAACGAAGACCCCGCCAGCGGTCGACGGCAGTTTGAGTTCCAGCGCGGCCCGCTCTTTGCCCAGATGGTGCTGGCCGACGAGATCAACCGCGCCACGCCCAAAACGCAGTCCGCCCTGCTCGAAGCTATGCAGGAGCACTCGGTTACCTCGGGCGGCACTCACTACAAGCTCAAGCAGCCGTTCTTCGTGATGGCCACGCAGAACCCGATCGAGCAGGAAGGCACCTACCCGCTGCCCGAAGCGCAGCTTGACCGCTTCTTCTTCAAGCTGATCGTGGGCTATTCGAATCGCAGCGAGCTCAAGACCATCCTGGATCGCACCACGGCCTCCGAGCGGCCGCAGATCAAACCGGTGCTGAGCGGCGAGCAGATTCTCGCGTGCCAGCAGCTTGTACGGCGGGTGGTGATCGCGCCGCACGTGCAGGATTTCGTGATCCGTATCGTGCTCGCCACGCACCCGCAGGGCGCCTTCGCGACCGAGATGGTGAACAAGTACGTGCGCTGGGGCAGCAGCCCGCGCGGGGCGCAGGCGCTGACGCTGGCGTCCAAGATCTTCGCCATGCTGGACGGCCGCTACAACGTCGGTTTTGACGACATCAAGCGGGCCGCGCTTCCGGCCCTGCGGCATCGTCTGCTGCTGAATTTCGAGGGCGAAGCCGAGGGCATGAGCACCGACCAGGTGTTGAACGACACGCTGGAGCGCGTGCCGACTGCCGAGCAGAAGGTCGCGTAGCGCCGCACTGGTTCGCGCCGACCCGAGTCGCTGTTCCTGTTGGTACACTTCAATGCCGCGCGGGAGGCGCCCGTCGCGGCCCTGAATCTCCGCGGAAGACCCCTGAGCCAACGGAGCTATTTGATGAACGCGATGCAGCGTTACTACTGGCAGCTGCCCAGCCCGGTCGGAATGCTGACGCTGGTCTCGGACGGCGAGTCCCTGCTCGAGCTGCACATGGACAAGCTGCGGATCGGCGCAGACTGGGTCAAGGACCAGCGCCGCCTGCGGACGGTGTGCACGCAGCTCGAGGCGTACTTCGCCGGTCGGCGGCGCAACTTCGACCTGCCGCTCGCCCCGCGGGGGACTGCGTTTCAGCAGCGCGTCTGGCAGGCGCTGCGGACGATCCCGTTTGGCCAGACCTGCTCCTATCGCGACTTGGCCGGCATGATCGGGAATCCCGCTGCCAGCCGGGCGGTCGGTGGCGCCAACCGCCGTAATCCGATCGGGCTGATCATCCCATGTCATCGCGTGATCGCCGCGGATGGTGGCCTGGGCGGCTACGCCTGCGGGCTAGCGCGAAAGCGATGGCTGCTCGAACATGAAGCGCGCTGCACCAAAAAGGGGCTGTCACGCGCGGTATGATGATGCTAGCCGTTGGGACCGCGAGCATGTCGAATGCTGGCAATCTGGAGAGCCTCCTGCAGGCGGCGGTGTCGGGCGATGCGGACTCCCTGTGCCTGCTGTTCGAATCGGTCGGGCCCGAAGTGCGCAACTGCCTGAAGCTGGACGCGAAGTGGTCGAGCGTCCTCTCCGTCGACGATGTGATGCAGGTTACCTATCTCGAAGCGTTCATGCGCGTGCGGCAATTCGCGCCCGAGAGCGGCGTGCCCGGTTTTCGCGCCTGGCTGCAGCGGATCGCGGACAACAATCTGCGCGACGCGGTCAAAGAGCTCGGGCGGCAGAAGCGCCCGCAGCCGAGCCAGCGCGTCACGCCGCGGCCGCTGGAGGAATCCGCCACCGCGCTGACGGCCCTGCTCGGTGTGACGCTCAGCACGCCCAGCCGCGTCGCCGCCGGGGCGGAGCATGTTTCGCTGGTGCAGCGGGCGCTCGCGGCCCTGCCGCCGGATTATGGCCGGGCGGTGCGACTGTATGACCTGGAAGGGCTGTCGATCGTCGAAGTATGCGAGCGGATGGGCCGCTCGCCGGGCGCGGTGCACATGCTGCGAAATCGGGCGTACGAGCAGTTGCGCGAGCTGCTGGGTGGGCAATCTGAATTTTTCAGCCGCAATGCGTGAAGCCCGCGTGCGGGCGTCGCTCGCGAAATAGGTCGGTCGCGCCCACGGCTGCCGCCGTACTGCCGGGCCGCCGCGCCGCCGCTGCCCAGCTCGGAGTCGCCGCTTGGCCACTGCCAGTTCACAAGACGAGCGCGCCGCCATCGCCGCGGCTCGGCGGCAATTCGAGCTGGCACAGGCAGCCCGGAGCTCGCAGCCGGACGCGCCCGCCGCGCCCAGCGCCGCGCGCGAGCGCTGGCCCGAGATTCCCGGTTACGCGCTGCGGCGCGAGGTACGCCGCGGCGGGCAGGGCGTGGTCTTTGAGGCCGAGCAGCTTGGCACCCGCCGCACGGTCGCGATCAAAGTGCTGTATGAAGGGCCTCAATCCGGCCCGGCGCAGCGGGCGCGCTTCGAGCGCGAGCTGTCGGTGCTGGGCAGCCTGCGCCATCCGAACATTGTGACGCTATACGAAGGCGGTGTGAGCGGCGGGCGGCTGTATTGCGTGATGGATTTCGTCGAAGGCGTGGCGCTCGATCAGGCCACCGTGCTGCTCGACAAGCCTGCCATCGTGCAGCTGTTCGTCCGCGTCTGCCAGGCCGTCGGCGCTGCACACCTCCGCGGCGTGATCCACCGCGATTTGAAGCCCAGCAACATTCTGGTCGATCCGGCCGGCGAGCCGCGCGTGCTGGATTTTGGCCTGGCAAAGGTGAATGACGAGACGCTGGCCGCTGACGCTCCGCAAATGACTGCCACCGGGCAATTCGTCGGTTCGCTGCCCTGGTCGAGTCCGGAGCAGGTCGACGGCCGCAGCGACGCGATCGACACGCGCTCCGACGTGTATTCGATGGGCGTGCTGCTCTACCAGACGCTCACCGGGAATTTCCCCTATAGCATGGCGGGCGCGACCCACGAGATCATCGAACGCATCCGCTCGCACGACCCGCTGCCGCCGCGCCAAGCCGTGCGCCGCTCTAGCAGCGGCGTGGCCGATGTCGACGACGAGCTTGAGACGATCGTGCTCAAGTGTCTGCAGAAGGACCGCGAGCGGCGCTACCAGACCGCCGGCGAGCTTGCTCGCGACCTGGAGCGTTACCAGCGGCACGAGCCGATCGAGGCCAAGCGCGATTCGCTGCTTTACGTGCTGCGAAAGCAGGCCCGCCGCTATTGGGCCGTCGCCACGGTCAGCGCCGCGTTTGCACTGCTGCTGATCGGCGGCCTGGCGGTGACGCTCTGGCTCTGGCGCAGCGCCGACGCGCAGCGCGTCGTCGCGGAGCGCGCCACCGACCGCGCCCGGGAGGCCGAGATGCTAGCCGAGGCCCGCCGCGATGATGCCGAGCAGCGTCGCAACGAATCAGAGGCGGTCGCTGGGATTCTGCAGGGCATGTTCGGCATCGGCGCGCACGGCGACTTCGTCGGGCAGGATTTCACCGTGCGGCAGATGCTTGATCGCCACAGCGACGAGGTATTGACGCGGCTTGCCGAACAGCCGCGGGTTGAGCTACGCGTCCGCTCGGTGCTGGCGAACGCCTACCGCGGCCTGGGCGAATTTGAGAAGGCCCGTCAGTACGGGCGGCGGCTGGTGCAGCTGTCGGCAGACAGCTTCGGACCAAATACGGCCGAGCATGCCGCCGCACTGGGCGACCTGGCGCTGGCGCTGGCCAGCGGCGGCGAAGAAGGCGAGCAGGTGGTCGAGCTTCAGCGCCGCGCGCTCGAAATCTACGAAAACCTCGGGCTCAAGACCGAGACGCAGGGCGCGATGGCGGCCCTGGCGCGCTCGCTGCTGCGCGTCGGCAAGGCGGACGAATGCGCGGCGCTGCTGGAAAGTGCGAACCCGGCCGAAGCGCAGCCGCGCGACGCGATCTCGATCCACTGGGGGCTGGCGGAGCTGGCGGAGAGTCGCGACGAGCCGAAAGTCGCCGTGGAGCTCTACCGCCAGGCGCTCAAACTTGCCGAAGCGCATTTCGGCCCGCGCGATTCGCAGTCCGTCGCCCTGCGCAATGACCTGGCGGTCGCGCTCGAACGCACCGGCGACTTGGCCGCGGCCCGCAGCTTCTTTGAGCAGGTGGTCGCGGACTACGTCGTTCTCTATGGGGAGGACAATCCGCGCACCGCGACGGCGATCTCCAACCTCGGGCTGAATTGCTTCGCACTGAAGCAAGTGCCCGACGCGGTGCTGCACCTGCGGCGGGCGCTCCAGATCCGCCGCAAGGTCCTGCCGCCGGATCATCGCGACTTGGGCGCCGGGTTGAACAACCTGGCCTGGGTTCTGGAGGGCGCCGGCGAATTCGGCGAGGCCATCGAGCTCTATCGCGAAGCGATCAGCACGCTGGAGCGCTCTGTCGGTCGCGCTCACATCCACTTCGTCATGACCAACACCAGCCTCGCCCGCACGTTCGCCAAGAGCGGCCAGCACGAGCAGGCCGCCGAGCAGTACGGCGTGGTCATTGAGCTGCAGCGCTCGATTCCGCGCACCAAGCCGGTTGACTTGGCCAGCTCGCTGGTGATGCGAGCGGCGTCGCTGGCGGAGCTCAAGCGTGCGGCAGAAGCGGAGCAGGCGCTTCGCGAGGCGCTCGCGCTGCGCCGCGAGCATCTGCCCGCCGAGCATTGGCTGATCGCCAACACCGAGAGCACGCTGGGCGGCGTGCTGCTGGATCAGAACAAGCTGGATGAGGCCGAGCCGCTGCTGCTTTCCGGCGCGCAGCAGCTCTTGCGGTCAAAAGATGCGGCGGCGGAGCGAGTCCAGCAGGCGCTGGAGCGGCTGATCAGGCTGCATTTGCAGACCGGCAACTCGGCTGCGCTGGAGCAGTGGAAAGCTGAGCTTTCTCGGCTTGCTCCGAAACCGCAGTAGAGACGCGACAATAACTGCACGGCGCTTTCCGCTCGGCAGGGCGGTCGGGTGTTCTACCGGCGGCCGGCGCGCAATCTCGGAATGGCCGCTAGCTCTTGAGCGCGGCCAGCGTCCTTGTGATCGCGTCGGCCGGGCTGAGGAGGTGTTTCTCCGCCGGCGCCGCCCTCGAGGAGAACTCGACTTTTCCCTCCGCAAGACTTTTCTTGCCGACGACGATCCGCAGCGGGAAGCCGACCAGGTCGGCATCTTTGAACTTGAATCCGGCACGCTCATCGCGATCGTCCAGAATCGCATCCGCGCCAGCCGCCAGCAGCGCGGCGTAGAGCTCCTCCGCGGCGCGAAGCGCGTCGGCGTCTTTCGGATCCAGCAGGATCACCGCCACCTGGAACGGCGCGATGCTCGCCGGCCAGATCATGCCATTCTCGTCGTGATGGGCCTCGATCGCCGCCGCCACGATGCGATTCAGGCCGATGCCGTAGCAGCCCATGATGAACGGCTGCGGCTTGCCCTGTTGCGACAGGAACGTCGCCTTCATGCTTTCGCTGTACTTGGTACCGAGCTTGAACACGTGCCCGACTTCGATCGCGGTCTTCAGCCGCAGGAGCGACCCGCTGCCGCTGGGCGAGCGGTCGCCGTCGCGCACATTCCGAATGTCCGCCACGCGGACGCGCGGCCCGCTGAGCGGGAAGTCGCGCCCGGGCTGAAGTCCCAGGATGTGATAATCCGTTCGGTTTGCGCCGCTGGCCGCGCTGGGCATGCTGGCGGCGTCGCGATCGATCACCAGCAGGTCGCCTTCCGCGAGCCGCTCGCTCAGCCCTTGCGGGCCTGCAAAGCCAACCGCGGCCCCGGTGAGCTGCTCGATTGTGCCGGCGTCGGCCAATTCGAGCTTCAGTCCGGTCACCTTTGCCAACTTGTGCTCGTTCAACTCGTGGTCGCCGCGAACCAGCGCGACGACAATTTCGCGCCGCGGCGGTGTCGCCGGCGGTCGTGAACCGCTCACCGCGCTCCGCGGTAGCGCCCGAAAGATCAGCGTCTTGAGCATGCGCTCCGGCCCGATGCCCAGCAGCCGGCAAACATCTTCGACACGTCCGGCCGCTGGCGTGTGGACTTCGCGAATCGGTTCGTCAGCTTCCGCGCCCGGCCCCGCCGGCGGCAGCGCCTGGCAAGTGGCACGCTCGGTGTTGGCGGCGTAGTCGTTATTCTCGCTGATGGCGACCAGGTCTTCACCCGCGTCGGTCAGCACCATGAACTCGTGCGAAGCGTCGCCGCCAATCGGCCCACTCTCGGCTTCGACCGCGACGTACGGCAGTCCGCAGCGGCTGAAGATGCGGCAGTATGCGTCGTACATCTTCTGGTAGCTCTGATCGAGCCCGGCCTTGTCGACGTCGAACGAGTACGCGTCTTTCATCAGGAATTCGCGCGTTCGCAGCACGCCGCTCTTGGGCCGCGCCTCGCCGCGGAACTTGGTCTGAATCTGGAACAGGTTGACGGGGAGCTGCTTGTAGCTGTTCAAGTATGCGCGGGCGATGTCGGTAACGACTTCCTCGTGCGTCGGCCCCAGCACGGTCGACGCGCGCCAGTCGCCGCTGGCGCCCGAAAGTCGCAGCAGTACCTCGCCCATCGACTCGGTGCGGCCAGTTTCCTCCCAGATCGAGAGCGGCTGAAGCACCGGCATGTGCAACTCAACCGCGCCCGCCGCGCACATCTCCTCGCGGACGATCGCCTCGACCTTCCGCAGCGTGCGAAAACCCAGCGGCAGATAGCTGTATATGCCCGCGGCGAGCTGCCGAATCATGCCCGCCCGCAGCATGAGCTGATGCGAGGCGGCGGTGGCGTCCTTGGGCATCTCCTTGGTGGTCGGAATGAAAAAGCGGCTCCAGCGCATATCCGTCATGCTCCCGCGGCGCTGCCGCCGCTATCAGAACCCAACCCTGGCGAATCGCGGGATTGTCGGGGGGCGCTTGCTGGCGTGCAAATCGCGGCCCTGGCCGTATTTTCCCGGGCCCGCGCGGCTCAACTCCTGCGTAACACGCCGCCAACCCCGATGTCAGGGAACTGTTTGCTGCGTCGTGCATCTCTGTGTCTGTTGGAGTTGCTGGAGGTCGAAAACATCATGATTACCAAGGTCAACAAGTGGCTCGCGGCGATTGGGCTATTTCTGGCGCGCGTTCGGATTTGGCCGCGCGAGTTTCGCGCGGGATTCCCATTTGGCAGGCCTCATCCGGTACGATTCGCGAAACCCGCCGATCCGCGCGTGAGCGGTGCGTCTGCCTGGCGGGGCTGTCGATTCGGCGCGCGCGACTCAACGCGACGCAAGGCGTCATGTCTTCATCTAGAATTCCCGAAAACCCTCTGTCTCCCGGTGCGATCCCGCCGCCGGCGCGGCCCAAGGGCTTTCTCGATTGGATCGAGTGGGCCGGCAATCAGCTTCCCGAGCCGGCGCTACTGTTCGCGTCGCTGGCGGTGATCATCGTGATCCTGTCGGCGGTCGGCAGTGCCGCGGGTTGGCGCGTGCAGCCGGTGCGGCCGAGCGTCGTGCTGACGGACAAGCTGGACGACGCGGGCCGGCCGGTGCTGGATGAGGCCGGGGCGCCACGCAAGGTGCCCCAGCGCGGCGCGGATGGCAGGCTCGAAGTGCAGCTCGTCGAAGTTGGCCAGCCGATCCAGCCGCGAAACCTGCTGACCAGCGACGGCGTGTACTGGATGCTCTCGTCGATGCTGCGCAATTTCACCGGCCTGCCGGCGCTCGGTTTGATCTTCGTCGCGATCCTTGGCATTGGGGTGGCGGAGAAATTTGGCTTTTTCAGCGCGCTGATGCGCTTCCTGGCGATTGCTACGCCGAGTTGGTTGCTCACGCCAGTGATTGTGCTGATCGGTGCGAATTCGTCAGTCGCCAGCGACGCGGGCTACATCATTCTGCCGCCGCTCGCGGCCGCGCTGTATCAAGCGGTCGGCCGGCACCCGATCGCGGGGCTGGCGGCGGCGTTCGCGGGCGTGGCGGGCGGCTTCGGCGGTGGGTTCTTCCCGACGGGTGGCGACGGCGCGCTGACCGGCTTCGCCCAAGACGCCGCCCGCATCATCGAGCCCAGCTACACCATCACCATCCTGCACAACCTCTACTTCAAGGCAATGTCCGCGATCGTCGTCATGCTCGCGGGCTGGTTCGTGACCGATCGCATCGTCGAGCCGCGGCTGCGGCGAGTGCAGCCGGTCGTCAACGACGATGACGTCGGCGTCGTTACGGACATGGCCCTCAAGCCCGCCGAGACCCGCGCCCTGCTGCTTGCTCTGGGGGCCAAAGGGCTGGTGCTGGCTTGCTTCGCTTACATGATTCTCACGCCGGGAATGCCGCTCGCTGGCGATGGTCAGCCGACGCTGGCAGACGGGCGCGTGCTGGTGCAGCAGCCCGTCTCGATCTACGCGCCCGATTCCGCCCCCAGCAGCGCCCCGGCCCGCAGTGCGCTGCTCGCCGAAAAGCCGCTGCTGATCGTCGACGCGCCCGGCCGCCGCGGACTGCTCGAATCGCCGCAGGCGCGCTGGTCGCACGTGATCGTCCCGATCATGTTCTTCGCGTTTCTGACGCCCGGCGTGGTATTCGGCTGGTTGACCGGCAAACTGCGCTCGCAGAAAGACCTGATCGAAGCGCTCTACCACGGCATTCGCAGCATCGTGCCCGTGCTGGCGATCGCCTTTTTCATGGCACAATTTGTGAATTACTTTGCCTACACGCGGCTCGACCGCATGCTGGCGTACGCCGGCGGCTCGCTGCTGGTCGAAGCCGACCTGCCCACGCCCGCGCTGCTGGCCCTCTTCGTGATGCTGGTGATCTGCGGCGATTTCGCGATCAGCGGCATGCTCAGCAAGTTTGGCGTGCTGGCGCCGATCTTCATCCCGATGTTCATGATGGTCGGCATGAGCCCGGAGCTGACGACGGCCGCGTACCGCATCGGCGATTCGGTGGTGAACATCATCACGCCGATGAACAGCTACTTGCTGATCATTCTGATGGTGCTGCAGAAGTATCAGAAAGGCGCCGGTCTGGGCAGCCTGATCTCGCTGATGCTGCCGTACTCGTTCGTGTTCGCGATTGTGTGGACTGGTTTTTTGCTTCTGTATTACTGGATGAACTTCGACCTGGGACCCAGCGCGCCGATGCATTACACGCCATCGACGTAGCGTGCGCTGCGTGGCAGCTTCGGCGTCTTCGCGATGCGGGCCGGCGGTGCGTGTTGCTCCGCCAGCAGCGCGGGCCTACTATTTTTAGGCGCACACACGCAAGCAATGACGCGCGCATCCTTCAGAGTCACGCAGCCAGGTTGAGGGACGCATGAAGCTGGGCATCCCGCGTGAGACGGTCGCCGGCGAACGTCGGGTCGGGCTGACGCCAGAGTCGTGCAAGAGGCTGCTCAAGCTGGGCGTACAGGTGGTGGTGGAGCGTGACGCTGGCCTGGCGGCGCACTTCCCCGACGAGGCTTATCAGCAGGCCGGCGCATCGATCGAGGAAGACGCCCGCGCGCTGCTGGTGCAGGCCGACCTGGTCGCCAAGGTGCAGCCGCCCAGCCCGGATGAGGCCGGTTGCCTGAAGCCCGGCGCGCTGCTGCTGTGCACGCTCTATCCGACAATGAATCTTGACACGGTGCGCGTGCTGTGCCAGCAGCGCGTCACGTCGTTTGCGACCGACCTGATCCCGCGCATTACGCGGGCACAGTCGATGGACACGCTGTCGTCGATGGCAAACATTGCTGGCTATCGCGCTGTGCTGATCGCGGCGATGGAGCTGCCCAAGTACTTTCCGATGTTCATGACCGCCGCCGGCACGGTGCTGGCCGCGAAGGTATTCGTGATCGGCGCGGGCGTGGCCGGATTGCAGGCGATTGCGACCGCGCGGCGGCTCGGCGCCATCGTCGAGGCGACTGACACGCGCCCTGCGGTGCGCGAGCAGATCGAGAGCCTGGGCGGCCGCTGGGTGGGCATCGAGGTGGGCGAGGCGGCGCAAGATGCCGGCGGCTACGCCAAGGAACTATCGGCCGATTTCTATCGCAAGCAATCCGAGCTGATCGCCAAGCACTGCGCCAGCAACGACGTGGTTATCACCACGGCGCTGATCGGCGGCGTAAAGGCTCCGCGGCTGATCAGCGCCGAGATGGTGCGCGGCATGAAGCCCGGATCTGTGATCGTCGACCTCGCCGCCGAGCGTGGCGGAAACTGCGAGCTGACGCAGCCGGGCAAGACGGTGGTGATCGAAGGCGTGAAGATCTGCGGGCCGGCGAACCTGCCTTCGGAGATGCCGCTGCATGCCAGCACGCTGTACTCCAAGAACCTGGAGACGTTCGTGAGCTCGTTCGTTAAGGATGGCGCGTTCGCGCTGAATCTCGAGGATGAAATCCTGAAAGGCTGCACGGTGACGCACGCCGGGCAGGTGCTGCACGCAGCGACGCGCGACGCGTTGAATTCGAGCGGCGCCGGCTCCCCTGGCGCAATGCGGTAGGAGTCCCGCGCGTGGGAAATTTTGATTACGTCTCGGCGATGTTCGTCTTCCTGCTCTCCAGTTTTCTGGGGCTGGAAGTGATCCGCCGCGTCTCGCGCCTGCTGCACACGCCGCTGATGTCGCTGACCAATGCGATCTCGGCCATCGCGGTCGTCGGCTCGATCCTGATCTGCGGCGAGCAGAAGACTGGGCTGAGCACGACCCTGGGCGCGATTGCGGTCTTCGCATCGATGACCAATATCGTCAGTGGCTTTCTGATCACGGATCGAATGCTGCGGCTGTTCAAAAAGCGTGATGCGGGGCCGCGCGCATGAATGCCGCGATCCAAATTGTCTACCTGCTGGCCGCGGCGCTCTTCGTGCTCTCGCTCAAGTGGATGAGCGACCCGAAGACCGCCCGCAACGGCGTGATCGCCGGCGTGCTGGCCATGTCGCTCTCGATCGTCGGCACGATGCTCAACCCGCACATCGTCAGCTATCAGTGGGTGATCGTCGCCCTGGTGCTCGGCACGCTGCTGGGCATCCCGCTTTCCTGGGTCCCGCTCACCGCCGTCCCGCAGCGAACCGCGCTTTCGCACGCCTTCGGCGGCCTGGCGGCTGGCCTGGTAGGGACGGCCAAATACTACCTATGGCTCGATGAGCCCGGCATGCTCACGCCGTTTCGCATGGCGGCGATCGCGTTCGAAGTCATCCTGGGATACCTGACCTTCACCGGCAGCCTGATGGCCGCCGGAAAATTGCAGGAAGTGATTCCGACTCGGCCGATCACGTATCCCAATCAGAACTTCATCAACCTGGGCCTGCTGGGCCTGGCGGCCGTCAGCGGCATCCTGCTGATGCTCTTCCCCACGCTGCACTGGCTCTTCCCGCTGCTGATCCTGCTGGCGCTGGCTTTCGGCGTGCTCCTGATTCTGCCGATCGGCGGGGCGGACATGCCCACCGTCATCTCGCTGCTGAATTCTTACGCCGGCCTGGCGGCGGTCGCGATGGGCTTCGTGCTGGAGAACAACCTGCTGATCGTCGCCGGCGCGCTGGACGGCTCGTCGGGTCTGATTCTGTCGATCATCATGTGCAAGGCGATGAACCGCTCGTTTACGAACGTGCTCTTTGGCGCGTTTGGGCAGGTGCAGGTCTCCGCCGCTCAGGCCACGCAGAAATCCGTGCGCACCACGAATCCCGACGAAGCCGCGCAGATCATGGAAACCGCGGCGCAGGTGATCGTTGTGCCCGGCTACGGCATGGCGGTCGCGCAGGCCCAGCACATGGTGCGCGAGCTGTTCAACGAGCTGCGAAAGCGCGGCGTGGCGGTCAAGTTCGCGATCCATCCGGTCGCCGGCCGCATGCCCGGCCACATGAATGTCCTGCTGGCCGAGGCGGAGATCCCCTACGAAACGCTGCTCGAAATGGACGAGGTGAATCCGGAGTTTCCGCAAACCGATGTGGCGCTGGTGATCGGCGCGAACGACGTCACCAATCCCGCCGCGCGCCACGACAAATCCAGCCCGATTTTCGGCATGCCGATTCTCGACGTCGACAAGGCCAAGACGGTGATGGTCATCAAGCGCAGCATGAATCCGGGCTTCGCCGGCGTCGAAAACGAGCTGTATTACATGGATCGCACGCTGATGCTCTTCGGCGACGCGAAGGCGGTCGTCGGGCAGGTGGTGCGCTCGCTCAACGGCGGCAGCTAGCGCCGCGCGGGCGGAGCCTTGCCGTCCGATTCGGCTACGGACTGCATGAGCCGGTTCGATAGCATCGCGCCCAGGTCGCTCTCGTCCTTCGCGCCGTTGTCGTCGATGTCCGCCGTTCAGGCCGTCCGGGCGCGGCCCCATTTCGCTGAGCAGCACGCCGAGAGTCGACGACGGTCGCGGCTCGGAATGCGCGATCGGGCGCCTTTGTACGCCCGGCGCCGGTCCGAAAGCTACTGGCGGCAAGGCCTGCGCGGCGCGCCGCACAGTCCACGATTGCGCCGCGGCGCCGATCAAGCCCGCGCCGCCCTCGGCCGATGAGCACGTCGGCTCTTTTCTGGTGGCGGGGCACAAATGACACTTGATCTGAATGATCTGCTTTGCGATTGGCCGGCGGCGAGCGAGGAAATCGCGGCCCGCCTGGTCGAGGGCCGCGATGGCCAGTCCCTGATTCAACTGCGCATCGAGTTGGGCTTGCTGCAGATGTTCCCGGACGGTCGCCCGGACGGAACACGCTATCAGGGCGCCGAGACCGTCAGCGAATACGCGCAGCGCGAGCTGCACGCCGGCCGCGAGCTGGAAACACACGACTGGCAGGAATTGCTCCGCGAACTGCACCAGGTCAATTATCGGCGCCTGGCGCTCACCACGCTCGCGGAGTCGGCCGTCAACGCTGGCGATGGCGCCGCCGCCTGCGGGCATCTGCGGCGGGCGCTGCGTGATGTCGAAAACTGTCTGACGACGCTGCGGCTGCTGGAGTCGGAGGAGCGCGAGCCGGCCCTGCGATTCTCGCTGACGCCGACACTGATTTTCAATCGCGCCCGGCTGCGTTGCCGGCTGCACATCGTCGAGCAGGATTTCGACGATGCGATCGAGGAAGCCAAGCACGGCGCCGAGGAGCTCGAAGCGCTGCTGACGCGGATCGTCGGCGATGAAGAGCCGCACGATCGCGACGCGGGCGTGGAGTATCTGCATCAGCTTGAGCAGCGGCTGCGCGCGGAGAAGAACATCCCGCGCACACTGCAGGAGCAGCTCGACGACGCCATCGAGCGCGAAGATTTTGAAGAGGCTTCGCGGCTGCGCGACAACCTGCGCCGCCGGCGAACCGAAAGCGCCTGACCGCCGGCAAGTCGCCGTCGAGCGGCCAATTCGCGCGGCCCGCTCGAGTCGCGCGATCACCGCTGGCAGACGACCGTCGCCACGATTGAGGGCGTGTTCAGAACATCCGCGCCAGCGCGTGCATCAGCCACGCGCCGCACAGTGGCGAGAGCAGCAGCAGCGCGATCGTCAGGACCGCGATCACCTGCGTGCTGGCGAAAAGGGCCAGCGCGTCTGCCAGGCGGAAGCGCAAGTATCCGCGCAGCGTCACCCAAAGGTAGCGCCACCAGCCGAGCGTGGTCAGGGCCGTCACGGTCGCGCCGACCACGTCCAGCACCATCAGGCCGCGACCGCCGGGCCGTTGCTCGAGAAATTGCACCCAGGTCGGGAAGGTGAAGCAGTATTCGAAGAGCCAGCCGCGCGCCGAGCCGCGCATCAGCGAAACCGGCAGGCTGCCGACGCGCTCCAGCCCGAGTAGCAGCAGCCCCAGCAGGCTGGCGGCCAGCACGATCGCGCACGGCACGACCGTTCGCCACAGTGCATACGCCGCGCAGCGCAGCAGCTGATCGTCGCGAATGCCGAGGCGCTGGAGTGTGGGCGCGAAGCCCGGCAAGGCCAGCATCGTCACCAGAGGCCAGCCGAAGAACAGCACCAGGCTGGGCAGGGCCGCTTCGCGCAGCGCCACCAGCGGGTTTAGCGGGACGCACGCCAGCAGCACCAGCGCCGCGCCCAGCAGCAGCGCCGCCGCGGACAAGCGTTTCAGCCGCTGCGCGGCGCGCGGCAGCTCGAGCGGGATGCGCCGCCAGAAGTGCCCCGGCAGCAGCAGTCGCGGCAGGTCGGCCAGCGCGGCCCGCAGCGGTCGATGGGAGTACTCAAACAGCCGCAGGTGGCCGATGTCCGCCGCGCCCAGCAGCCGCGGCCACTCCAGCGTCAGCAGGCAGCGCGGACAGTGCAGATCGTGCGTCTGGCCCAGCGATTCCCCGCAACGCGGACAGCGCACCCGCAGCAGCGCCTGCCAGTGAAAGGTCACGCCGCATTCGGGACAGCGCGGCGTGCGCAGCGTGCGCAGGTTGTAGCGGCAACGCGGGCAGGGCAGGTCGCGTTCAAACGACCAGTCGTCTGGCAACCCTGGCGGAAGCGGTGGCGCTTCTGCGGTTCCCATCGATCCCTTCGAGCACGGTTCGCTGATGACCATGGTCGAGCCGCGGCGGGCAGGTGTCCAGTCCGCGCAGCGGCGGTTGGCGCGGCACTTCCTTCGAGACATTTACGCTCGCGCGAGATGCGAACATTCGCGTCCGGTAACGACGATTTTGCCGGGCTTTGGTTCAGTACGGCTTCGCCGGGCTCCGATTACGCAGACACGAGGTGTCCGCAGATGGTGCCGCCATTGGAGCGCAAGATCGTCGCGGCTGAGCAACTCGCGCAGACGCGGGCCGCGCTGCGGACAGAGGGCCGCACGCTGGTGCAGTGTCACGGCTGTTTTGACATCGTTCATCCCGGGCACATCCGCTATCTGCAATTTGCCCGCCAACTGGGCGATGTGCTGGTCGTTTCGCTCACGGGCGACGCGCAAATCCGCAAGGGCGTCGATCGCCCGTACATCCCGCAGGAGCTGCGCGCGGAGAACCTCGCGGCGCTCGAGTTCGTCGACTGGGTGGTGATCGACGCGATGCCCACCGCCGCCGAGCTGCTGGAGCAGATCAAGCCGGATGTTTACGTAAAGGGCCGCGAGTACGCCACCGCCGACGACGCGCGCTTCGCGCGGGAGCGTGAGATTGTCGAGCGCAATGGCGGGCGCGTCGTGTTTCACAGCGGGGATGTGGTCTTCAGCTCGACGCGGCTGATTCAGAGCATCGGCCCGGAGCGCGGCTTCGACGAGCCGCGGCTGCGAGCGTATTGCCGGCGAAACACGATCGACCTGACGCGCTGTCGTGCCATGCTGGGCCGTTTCGTGGGGCTGCGCGCCGTCGTGGTGGGCGATGCGTTTCGCGAGCGCTACGTTTCGTGCGACGCCAGCCGCACCGCCGACGATGCCCCGATCCTCTCGCTGCAGCAGGTCGGTACGGCGGAATTCTGGGGCGGCGCAGCCGGCCTGGCGCAGCAGCTCGCGGCGCTGGGCGCCAAGCCGCTGCTGGTCAGCGCCCTGGGGGCCGACGCGGAATCCGCGAATTTCGCAGCGGAATATGCGCAGCTAGGGCTGCAGGCGAATTTCGTCACGACCCGCGGCGACGTCCCGCAGCGGACCACATTTGTCGCCGACGAGAACAAGCTGTTTCGCGTTGCACAGGGTGGATCGGCCCCGCTGGACAGCGTCGCCGAGCGGCACGTCTTCGAGCAGATCACGGCGCAATTTGGCGCGAGCCACCTGCTGCTGTGGGCGGATCACGGGCTGGGCCTGGTCACGCCCGGCCTGTACGAATCCGTGACGCGCGCCGCGCGCGGGGCGGGCCTGCGCGTCGTCGGCCATGCCCCGGGCGCGCGGGGCGAGCTCACGCAACTGGCCGGCGCGGAGCTGCTCACCGCCAGCGAGCGGCAACTGCGCGAAGCGATGCACGATATGCAATCTGGTCTGCCGGCCGTCGCCTGGAATCTGCTGCACGCAAACGGGGCCAAGTCGCTGATCGTTTCACTGCGGCGCGGTGGACTGATCGGCTTCGATGCGCAGGTGCCGGCGCTACACAATACGCCCGCACCGGAGCGGCTGCGGAGTGAATTCGTCGCCCCGATTCGCTCATCCTGCGTCGACGCGCTAGGCTGCGACGAGGCCCTGCTGGCCGCCGCCGGTCTGACGCTCGCCTGCGACGGCGGGCTGGCGCTGGCCGCGTACCTGGGCGCCGTGCTCGAAGCGTTGACCGCATCGCGCGGCGGCGCTGCGCCGCTGGGCGCGAGCGAGCTGCTCGAGTTCCTGGCGCTGCGCCCGGAGCTGCGCCCCGAGGTGCGCTTTCAATCCGATGCTGCGCCGCTTACCAGCATGCCGGCGCGCGCCAGCTTCATCGAGGCCGTGCGATGAGCGCCGCGCCGCGCGACGTCAGCTTCTACATCCCCGCGCGCAACTGCGCCCGCACGCTCGGGGCTGCGATCGCCAGCGTGCGAGCCCAGACCGCTTCGCCGGCGGAAATCTTCCTGGTCGTAGACCAGCGCTCGAGCGATGACACGCCGCGCATCGCGCGCGACTCGGGCCTGCGGATCGTGCCGCAGACCGAGGGAAAGCTCGGCTTTGCCCGCAACCTGGCGTTGCAGAGCGCGAAGACGCGCTGGCTGGCCTCGTGCGACGCCGACGTGCGGCTGGCGCCGGATTGGCTCGAAGCCCTGCTGCGCGTGGCGACACCCGAGTGCGCCGCGGTCGGCGGAGCGACCTACGAGCTGCCCAACACGCCCGCCGATCGCTGGCGGGCCGTCAACCTGCCGCATAACTGGGGCTCGGCCGCAATCGACAACCCGTTCATGCTCGTGAGCGAGATGCTGGCCCAGGCGCGCGTGCTGCGGAGCTTGGGCGGCTACCGCGCCGACCTGCAATACTGGGAAGATTCTGAGCTGTGCCAGCGGCTGCGCGAAGCGGGCTACACGCTGCGCTACCAGCCCGCCGCCCGCGCCGAGCACGATCGCGGCGACAGCATCGCGTCGGTGCTCGAACTGCGCTGGGAGTACGCCGCGCCGCGGCAGCGGATGCGGCTCGAGAGCCTGCGCGGGATTCGTGAGAAGCTCGCGATCAACCGCGGCTACTGCCTGCAAAGCCTGTCGCAGACGCTGCACAGCCAGAGCCCGGAGCTGGCGGCGATCTGCGTGTTGCTGTGGTTCCATCACGCGCACCGCGATCTGCGGGCCGTGCTGGAGAAGTGGCCGCTGCTTACGCCGCCGCAGCGGCAGGCGTGCTTCGCGCTGCAGCGCGACGCGTTGCGGGGCGAGCTGCGCAAGGCATGGGAGGCGCTGGCCGAGCCGATCGACCTGCTGCTGCCCGCGGCGGATGTTGAAGCCGGCGGCGCTGCTGGCACAGACGCGCAGCGCGGCGCGGAAGGGCAATTCAGCGCGAGCGCGAATGAGGGTGCGGATGGGATCGTGTCCGAGCCAGCGGCGGGAACGACGCCCGGCGCCGTCGACGATGCGGACGCATCGAGCAGCAGCGTGCCGGTCGCCAACTCGCGCGGCTTTTGCGAGTACCTGGCGGCGCTGCGCCGCGCGACGCGGGACTTTCTCGACCAGATTCCCGAGCCACTGGCCGACTTCGTCCGCGCGTCGGCAAACCTGCTCACATCGGACGCTGCCAAGAGCGCGCTCACATCGGGCGCCGGCGCGCCCGCGGTCGCGTCGGACGGACCGGCGGCCGCCGGTGCGCTCGCGCTGCCCAGCTTGCTGCTGACCGATGAAGACCGCGAGCGCCTGGCCGCGGTGCGCTTGAGGCCTGCCTGGAGTTGGGCCGAGCTAAGCGAGCAGCTTGCGGCCAGCGTGCCGCAGCTTGCGCCGGATTGCCCGGTCTACGAGTGGGGTGCGTCGCTTTCCAGCGAGTGCCCGGAAGACATCGAGCAGCGCGTCGCCGGCGGACAGCGGCTGGTGCTGTTGCCACACCTGGAGACCTCGGTCGACCCGCGCGCCACGCTGCACGAAGCTCTGACAATCGCGAACGTCGCCGTGATCGCGTATCGGCCGGCCGACGTGTTTATCCCGGCCATCCCGATCCTCACGGCACGCGACCTGGTCGCCGGCTGTGCGGCGGCTGGCTTTCACATCCGGGACATTCACACCGAGCCGGGCCTGACGCGGATCATCGCGCAGCGCGCCGCGCAGCCCAGCACGACGCCGACCTCAGCGCCCGCCGAGGGGCGCCCGGCGATCGCATCGGCCTCACTCTAGAACCCGCGCCCAATCGCGGCACAAGACCGCTCCCCTACGATCGCGGCTCTGACATTCGATCGTCGCTGGATCGCCGCGATTCCCTAACCGTCAGCTCATTTTGGCCGCGCTGCAACAGACCGCAGCCCTCGGGTACACTGCGGCGCGAGGTGTTTTCATGCGCGTATTTGCCTGCTCATCGACCGTTTGCCTGGCTGCAGCGCTCGCCGGCCTGTTGCTGATTCCGGCGTGCGCGTCCGGACCCGCGCTCGACCCGTCCAATCCGGACGTGGCGGCGTATTTGGAGCTGGTCGGGCCGAAAAAGCTGGAATTGCAACGGTTTCTGACGCGGCCCGAAGCGTCGCAAGGCAGCGGCGATCCGGATCACATCTCGGTCGTGGTCGCCGCGCGGGATGCGCTCGAAGACTCGGTGAAGGTGCTGGGCACATTCCATTTCGAGCTGCACACGATGCGGCTGGCCAGCAGCGACAAGCTCGATCGGCGTCTGGCCGCCTGGCAGATCCCGATCGATTCGGAGAAAGCACTGCTCGAGCACTGGGACCGGCTCTCGGGCTACTACCGCTTCCCGCTCGAGCTCCCGATGCCCAGCCTGCCGGCCAACCACTACGTCCTCACTGCGCGACTGGTCTCGGCCCTGGGCACGACACTCTTCGACGAATACGCGTTTCAATATCCGCCGCCGGCGGCGCGCTGAGAGCGCCGGGGACGCGTTGAGTGTCGAGTAGCGAAGAACGAGTGAAGGCCGCTCGCCGCTGACGTGAAATTACAACGAAGAAAACAGCGTCTCGATTGCGCGATTCAGAACTGCGACCGTCCGTGCGCGGCCAGGTAGCGATTTCCAAGCGCCGGATCGCGCGGTCTTCACTCGTTCTTCGCTACCCGTCACTCGACACTCGCCGCTCCATCACTGCCCGATCAGCGCCGAGCCGCCGCCGGATTGCTTGGTGAGCCGCACAGGGCGGTTGAGGATCTGCGCGGTGCGCTCGAAGTCGTAGTTCCCGGGCAGGAGCACGATGGTTCCGCCGGGCGAGGTGGCCCATAGCCCCTCGCGCAGCGTGTTGTAGGGCGCCGCGGGCGAGCCATCTTCTGAACCGGTGTTGTTCGAGTCGTCGACGTAGACGGTGCTGTCGAAGCCGCCCAGGCAGCCGACCGAATCACGATAGCTGACGATCTCGGCTTCTTCGCCGGCGCTGAACTGGTTCACCACGCCCGAGCAACCGGAGATGGTTGCGCACATGATGGCGCAGCTCGACGACGCGTCGCAATGCGTCGCGTCCCAGTTGTGCCCCAGCTCGTGCGCCGTGACGGCGACGCGCAGCGCGAAATTTGTGCTGAAGCGCGATTGCGAGAAGCCGTACGCGTTGGACGTGCACACGACGCCGATCGAGGCGTAGCCGATCGTGCTGCCGTCGATGTCCTTGCCGGTCATCAGATGCGCGATGTCGCGTTCCTGGCCGGAGTGCGCCGCGCTCCAGTGGCTCGAGAACTGGTCGAGCAGCACGTCCCTGTTGGTCGAGGTGTATGGGTCAGGCTCCGCGGTGCGGACGATGATGCGATTCACGACATAGCTGATCGCGACTTCGCTGCGATAGATCGCGTCGACGCTGTTCATCACCGCCTCGATGTCGTCCACCGTCGCATCGACCGAGCTGCCATTGAGCTGATAGAACTCGAAATCCGCGTCGAACGAAACCTCGGTATCGCTCAGCCCGCCGCGCAGGACCGGCGCCTGTGGCTTGGGTCGCGCGTCGCGCAGTCCCCGCGCGAGCGCCTCCTGCTCCGCGGAAACGCCGCAGCTTCCGACCGCCAGCGGCTGCGCGTCGGCGCCGAAGACGACGTGCGCTGCGCCGCCGCGCGCGCTGCTGGGCTGCACAATCCAGTCGCCGTGGTCGAGCGTGCGCAGCAGTGCGGTTAGCCTTCCATTGCTCAGCGTCGCGCTGACGCTGGAGCACGGCCATTCGCGCACGCGCCCGCGATAGGTCTTGCAGGTTGGCGGCTGGGCCATGCGGCGCAGCTCGCCGTCGGCGTCGTGCGTCCAGACTTCGAAATCCGCGCTGCGCAGCGAATGTGGCCGCAGCTCCAGCGTCAGCGGCTGGCCCGCGATGCTCAGTTGTACGAGCGTCAGCGGCGCGCTCGCGTCCGCGATCTGCAATACCACGCGCTCGGCACTGGCGGGGATCTCTGCCTCGCGGATTGACTGTGCCGCGAGCGGCGCAGAATCCACGGGCGTCTGCCCGGCCCCGTCGATCCACGTCGCGCTCAGCAGTAACCGTAATACCAGAGTATGCATCGTATTTCTCCCGTGTCGTGCCGCTGGCGGCTACTGCAGGTTCACCAACACCAGCACCAGGCCGCTCTGACCCGCATCCAGCCGGCTCATCGCCTTGCCGATGATCGCACCCTGCGCTCGCGGGTAGTCGCGGACGCTGGTGGCGTGGCCGGGCGTCTCGGCCGTGGTTAGCAGGTCGCCAGGTTCGATCGGCGACGCGCCCGCTACGCAGTGCACGTACACGCGTCCGGAAAGCGCGATCGGCGGCGCGTCTTCATGACCAGGTAGATTGCCCAGAATTGCGCCGAGCGGTATGTCGCCCGCACCGCTGACGATGCCTGCAACGCGGCGGTTGTACGCGCCACGCGAGATCCGCAAATGCCCCGGATTGGCCGGGTCAATCTCCATCACCAGCCCGGGTTTGATCTGCTCGCGGGTCTCGCTGGTTGGGAAGCGCTCGGCCACGTCGGCGCCAGTGATTTCCAGCATCGTCACGCTCGCCGTCCCGGTGACGCGTAAGGCAGGCGCATTTGTCGAGAAGCCCGCCACGCTCAGGGCCGGGTAGATCGTGCTGGTGCTGAGCGAGGTCACCTGCATGCCCGGGTCGGTGCCGAACTGGTTGAACTGCGCCAGTTGCTCGTTGTTGGTGCTGACGTGCAGCTTGGCGATCGGGCTGGTCGTACCGATCGCGACATTCCCGACGCCCGCTTGAATCAGCGTGACGTCGCCGCCCTCGGCGTTTAGCGCCAGCAGCGAGGTCTGGCCGTTGTTGCGGGCCATGATCTCGTTGTTGTCGAACGAGACGTTTGTGCCGCCGACGTTGCCGAGCACGAGGAAGCCGCTGCCGCTGGCGAGACTGGTGTCGGTGCCGCCCTCGACGTTCAAGCGCACATTGGGGTTGACCGTGCCGATGCCGACGTTTCCGGCCGGCGAGATGATCATCCGCGACGACCCGGCGATCGAGAATCGCATGCCGTCGTCCAGTCCGAGCGTGCTGGGCCCGGGACCGTATTCAATGGCGGAGACCACCGCGTCGGCTCCGTCCAGGAACCGAATGGCGCCGAACGGCAGATCTGAACCGGTGAAGTTGCTCTTCAGCTCGAGCACCGCCGGCCCGGCGACGGCGAAGGGCGAGCCGCTGATGTGTGCCACGCGCATGCGCGAGTCGACCGTGGCGCGCACCTCGAATGGGGCCGCCGGCGCATTGGTCCCGACGCCCACCGCACCAGAGTTCGTCTTGTAGATCGCCGAGCCGTTCGCCGCCCAGAAGCCAGCCTGACCCGGTCCATCCAGGGCGAACATGGCATACGGGACGGCGGTCAGCGGCTGGCGCGTCGTCAGCACGGTGTACGCCGACCCACCGTTGCAGTTCCCCGGCGTGGCGTCGCTGCGGACGCCGATCTCAAGCCAGCGGGCGTTGCCGTCGAAGGGCGCGATGCCGAAATCGAGCGAGACGTTGAACAGCCCGTCGATCGGAATGACGCCATCGACGCAGCTTGTCGATCCGACTTGCACGCCACCGCTGGCCGCGTCAAACAGCCGGAAGCGCAAGTCGTACGTTCCGCTGGCGGGCACGCCGGCGTCTTGCAGGCGACCCTGGTAGGTGAACGCCGTGCCGAGCGGCGCTTGAGCGGCAGCGCTGGCGTTGAGCAGCAGCGCTGCCAGATGAGCTCCGAGTGCGAGTCTGATGCAGTCGCGATTCATGGCGTTCTCCAAACGAACGAATGTGTGGCTTGTTTCGTGATGCGGTCGGGGTGTCAGGCGCCCTCCGCGCTCGTCGGCAATTCCTCGAGTGGGTCAACGTGATCGAGCGCGTCAATCTCACTCTGAGTCTCGGCGGCGTCGGCGGGCGCTTCGTGGTAGATGCCCAGCTCGCGCGGCGCGCCGAACAACGCCGGATGCAGGAACTTGCCGCGCTCATGCGCGGGCTTTTCGTGCTCGATCGGAATGCGATGCGCCTCTGCCCAGGCGTCCTGGCGCGTGCCCGTCACCTGCCAGCAGACCGTCGCGTTGCCGCGGCTGGTGCGAATCGTGAATTTGCCGTCCGCGATCTGCCGTACCACCTTCGCGAGCACGAACTCGTCGCGATTGGCGTCATCGATGACCGTGAGCTGATAGCGGAACTCGCGATTGAGCGGTTCGAACCAATCCGGCATCTGGATCGTGGCGTAGCCGCGCTCGTCGGTGACGGCGATGCCGTCATAGAGGTTCTTCATGTCGGGTGATTCGACGAACGAGTGCGAGAGGTACTTATTTGCCGGGTCGAGCGGATGGTCGATGCGGAACGAGCCGCCAGACTTGCTGAGCGTGCCAATGACGGTCACGTTGCCGTCGAAGACGCCTGCGGGGCCGGTACCGCTGTTCACGAAATACCCGGTCGCGAACGTGGGGCTGTTGTTGGTGCCGTGGAGGCAGCGTTGATCAGCTACGTTGATCTGGACCTTCGCCAGCGTGGGCGAAGCGGTGCCGATTCCGACGTTGCCCGTGCCGGCTTGCAGGATATTGACGTTGCCGCCCTCGGCGTTGATTGCGAGCGTGGCGGCGGCGCCGTTGTTGCGAGCCATGATTTCGTTGTTGTCGATCGAGAGGTTCGTCGAGCTGGTGCTGCCGCTGACCAGGAATCCGCCGCCGCTGAGCGCCGTATCCGAGCCGCCGGCGATGGCGAGCGGTGCGTCGGTCGCGGGCGCTCCGACGCCAGACAGATCGCTGAAGACCAGCAGGCTATTGCCCAGGCGTTTGTAGCAGGCGACGGCCGACGGCCCGCCCGCCGTCAAGGATTCGAAGCTCGCGGCGCGACCGGCGCCGGTGTTTCTGGCGTAGAGCGCCTCGGCGACGGGCGTGTTCTCTTCGATGTGCAGCCGCGCGCCGGGACTGGTCGTTCCCAGTCCGACATTCCCGCTGAAGTAGCCGCGGCCCTGAAAGTAGCCGGCCCAGCCGTCGGGGCTGTCGGCGCGGAAGTAGCCGCCGAACGACGTGCCGCTGGCCGCGGTCGCCAATCCGTGTACGCCGTAGATCGGAGCGATTCCGAACACGCCGCCGCCGCCGCTGGCGCTGTCGCTCTGACCGTAGACGCCGTAGGCGAATGCGCCGCTGTCGGCCTCGACTTTTCCGAAGATGGCGTGCTCGGTCTGGTTGATCGCGGTCAGCTTGTACGGGTTCTGCAGCGTCGTGCCGATGTGAATCCCGTCGGCGAAATAGCTTTTTCCGCCGTCCGAATAGATGGCCCAGTTTGAGAGCGAGCCGCTGGCGCCCTGGTTGGCGATGTAGACGCCGGTGTTGCGATCGATCGTGCTGGCGACGATCTCGGGCGTGCCCAGATACAGACCATAGTTATTGTCGATCTTCCCGGTCGTGCCGTTATGCCCGGTTCTCAGCGAGAGGGCGTAGTTGTTCGTCAGGCGAGCGTTGCCGTACCCGAAACCGCCCATCTCACAGGCCAGATGCTCGGTCGCATCGCCTTGGCTCTGCGCGGAGATGAACGCCCCGGCCAGGATGTCGACCCGGCCGGTGCCGTTGTTCGACGCGAGCACGTACGGCCCCTGCAGATAGCGCACGTCGTGCGGGATGTGCGGCGGGATGATGATTCCGAAGTCATGCGAGTAGAAGTACGTCGCGCTCGGCCCCGTCAGGTCGAATGTCGGCTCAATGTTGAAGTATGAGTTGAACAGCGGCCAGGTATGCGTGCTCGAAAAATCCGTGAGCCGGTGTGAGAAATCGAAGACATATTCGCTTGAGCCGACCAGCCCGATCGTGGCGTTGTTTCCGAACGCGGAGCGGCCGACGACGCGGACGTCGCCGAGCACATCGAGCTTGTGCGCCGGGCTGCTGCTGCCGATGCCGACGTTGCCGGCGTTGTTGTTGTGGATGTTGGCGCCGTTCGTGGACCAGGGTCCGCTAGCCGCAGGTCCATTGACTGCATACAGAGCGTACGGCGTCGCCGTCAGGGGCTGGCGCGTGCCGAGCAGCGTGTATGGCCCGCTGCTGCAATCGCCGGGGATGGCATTGCTGCGGACTTCGATCTGCATCCAGCGGGCACTGCCGTCGAACGCGGACGCGCCGAAGTCGAGCGTGACGCTGAACAGCCCCTCGCTGGGCACGACGCCGTCAAAGCACAATGATGAGCCGATGGCGGCGCCCAGCGATGGCGCGTCAAACAGCGTAAAGCGCAGGTCGTATTCCGCGCTCGCCGGTGCGCCGTTCTCCTGCAGTCGGCCCTGGTAGGTCCAGCCGGTGCTGAGCGGGGCCTGGGCGTGGGCCGGTGTTTGCGCCGCGAGCATCATGAGCAGTGCGCCGCCCGCCGCGAGCATGCGGGTGGCGTTGTGAATTGCCTGAAATCGCCGCGAACCGTGGGCATTGGTTGGCATGCTGAGTGTTCCTCGCCGATTGACTTTTCTACGCCGCGGCACCGACAAGTTGTCTTGGCGGTCGCTCACCGGCCGCCGTACCATGGAATCCTGGGTTTGGGCTCGGCGCGCCGATGCTGGCTCACCGGTTCATTCGAAAATGAGCCTGGATGCCCGTCAGGAAGCCGGTCACGATTCCTTCAACAGACCGCGGGATGCGCGACACAGAGACGGTCACCAAGATGCTGAATGCGGCCGCGGCAGGCGACGCGCGGGCCGCGGCGGATTTGCTTCCACTGATTTACGACGAGCTGCGCTCCATCGCTCGGGCGCGGTTGGGGAACTGCGACGGCCAGACGCTCCAGCCCACGGCGCTGGTGAACGAGGCGTATTTGCGGCTGTTTGGTGCGAGGGCGCCGACCTGGAGCAACCGCGGTCATTTCTTCGCTGCTGCTGCCCAGACGATGCGGAATATCCTCGTCGATCAGGCGCGGCAGAAGGCCAGCCTGAAGCGTGGCGGCGGGCGCGAGCGCGTGCCGGAGGAAGACTGGGCCGTCGCGATCGAGCCGCCGGCCGACGACGTGCTGGCGCTGGATGAAGCCCTGAGAGAGCTGGAGCGCAGCGATTCGCGCAAGGCGCAACTGGTGTTGCTGCATTGCTTTTGCGGCCTGTCGTTGCCGGAGACCGCCTCGATCCTGGAGCTCTCGTTGAGCACGGTGGAGCGCGAGTGGCGCTTCGCGCGGGCGCTTTTGCGTCTGCGGCTGGAAGATGAAAGTTCGTCAAAATCCTGACGGCCCCGGCGCGTACGTTTCGTACGCAAAGAGATGATGCGTCTCGACGATGCGCGGATTCGCGCGGCGGAGGCGATTTTTCGAGCGGCGCTCGAGTTGCCGGCCGAGGGTCAGTCGGCCTTCGTGCACGAGCGTAGCGGCTCTGATCAGGAGCTGCGGGCGTTGGTCGAGCGGCTGCTGGCTTGCGACGCGCGCAGCGGCGCGTTGCTGGGAAACACGCTGCGGCTGCGGCCTGGCGAGCTCACGCCCGACGCGCAAATCCCGCGGCGGATCGGCCCGTTCGACATCGTGCGCGAGATCGGCCGCGGTGGAATGGGCGTGGTGTTCGAAGCCCATCAGGCGCACCCGAATCGGCGTGTCGCCTTGAAGCTGCTGCGCTTCGTGTCGCCCAGCCCGCACCTGCTGCGCCGCTTCGACCTCGAGGCCGAAGCGCTCGGACAACTCAATCACCCGGGCATCGCGCACATCTACCAGGCCGGCTTCGAGGAGCTGCTTTCGCCCGCGGGGCAGCGCGTGCGGGTGCCGTACGTCGCGATGGAGCTGGTGCACGGCAAGCCGCTCTGCGAATTCGCGGACGAACGCGGGTTAGACGTACGAGCACGGGTCGAGCTGCTGGCGCGCATCTGCGACGCGGCCCAGCACGCCCACCAGAAAGGCGTGATCCACCGCGACCTGAAACCGGCGAACATCCTGGTCGCCGCGCCGCGCAACGCGTGCGAGAGCCCGGCGGCAAAAGACAACGCACACGGGTGGCCGAAGATCGTGGACTTCGGCGTGGCGCGCGTCTCGGACTTGCCGCAGGGGCAGACTGCGACTGCGACTCAGACCGGCGCGCTGCTTGGCACGGTGGCGTATATGAGCCCAGAGCAACTGGTCTCAAACTCCGCGGCGATTGACACGCGTACGGACGTCTACAGTCTGGGCGTGGTCGCATTCGAGCTGCTGACCGGCCGGCCGCCGTTCGACGTATCGCAGCTTCCGCTGGGGCAGGCGATCGAGCGCGTGCTGCATAGCGAGCCACCGCGTGCCAGCGCCCTGCGCCCGGAGCTGCGCGGCGATCTGGAGGTGATCGTGGCGAAGGCCATGGCCCGCGCGCCGCAGGAGCGCTACGCGTCGGCGGCCGAACTGTCCGCGGATCTGCGGCGCTGGCTGAGTGGCGAGGCGGTGCTGGCGCGGCCCGCGTCGACCTGGTACCTCCTGCGAAAAACGGTGGCGCGCCGCCCGCTTGAATCCGGCTTGCTGGCGACGATTCTCATGCTGCTCTGCGGCTCCGCCGCCGCGCTGGCCCTGCTCAATTGGCGCGTGGTGCACCACTGGCGTGAGGCGGAGGCCCAGGGCATTGCCGCGCGCGCCGCGCAAATCGCGGAGGCGCAGGCCCGTACCACGACCGAAGCGGTCAGCGGCTTCCTGCACGAGATGCTGGCCGCTGCCAGTCCGGCCGAACGCGGGCAGGATGCGTCGCTTCTGAGCGTGATGCGGGCCGCGATGCAGCGCCTGGATGCCGGAGCACTGCGCGACCAGCCCGCGGCGGAAGCTGCCGTCATGACGACACTGGGCAGCACCTGGCAGGCACTGGGGCAACTGGAGCAGGCCGAGGCGCTCTTTGCCCAGGCCTTGGAGATCCGCCGACGGCTGCACGGCCCGGTCCACGCCGAGGTGGCGACGGCGCTGAATCACCTGGGCGAGGCACGCTTCTTGCGCGGCGACCTCGACGGTGCGGAGCAGTGCTTTAACCAGGCGCTTACGCGGCGGCTGGAGCTATTCGGCGAGATGCACGCGGGCGTTGCCGAGTGCCACAACAACCTTGCGTTGGTCGATCAGGAACGCGACCGCTTGGATTCCGCCGAGCAACGCCTTCAAGAGGCGCTCCGCATCTGGCGCGGCACGCTCGGGCCCGAGCACGAGCTGCTCGAGTTATGCCTGCATAATCTGGGTTCGTTGATGACCGATCGCGGACGCTTCGATCCGGCTGTTCCGCTGCTGCGCGAGGTGTATCGGTTGCGCAGCAACCGCCACGGTCGCGAAGATCATCCCGCGGTGGTCCATACACGCAACAGCCTGGCCATCGCGCTGCAAGGCGCGGGCTACCCGGCCGAGTCCGTTCAGCTTCACCGCCTGAACCTGGAAATCAAACGCCGTACGCTGCCGAAGGGGCATCGGCAAACGCGCAGCTCAACCGTGAACCTCGGCGTCGTGTTGCGCGACATCTGTGAGTACGAAGAAGCGGCGCGGCTCCTGCGCGCCGAGCTCGGCGCGGCACGCCTGGATGACGTCGCCGTCGATCCCAGCCTGGCGGAACTCTTTGGCGGCCTGGGCGTGTTGCTGACCGACCTGGAGCAACCCGGCGAGGCGTTCCAGGTCCTGCAGCGCGTGGTCGAAGCGAACGCGACGCACTTCGGCGAGTTTCATCAGCGCGTCGCAAACACGCTCAACAATCTGGCGGAGGCCGCCGCACAGCTCGGCGACCTGGATATGGCGATGGCAATGATGGAGCGCGTGCTGGCAATTGACGCACACCTCAACGAAGCACGGCCCACTGTCAGCCGCGCGCTGCACAAGCACCATTACGCAACGATTCTCCTGCGGCGGAACGATCGGGCGCAGGCGGCCGGGCTGTTTCAGGACGCGCTCGAGATGCGCCGCGGGCTGCTGGGCGAGGCCCACCCGCTGACGCGCTCGAGCGCCGCGGCCCTGGCGCAGGTCCAGACGCTGCAGACTCTGGAGCGCGGCACGTCAAAGGAACGCGCGCGAGCTGATTGACGCGACTTTTGTGACCTGTGCGGGCCGCGGCGTCTGGAACAAGCGGTAATGATTGTACGCGCGGCGCGCCTGGATGCGAGCGAATCGGGGGGGGGGG
>CAZHTF010000004.1:103151-107836 GCA_964535305.1 uncultured Planctomycetales bacterium
TGACGTTGATCGAACCCAGGTTGGGCGCATTGGCACCCAGCAAGAGCGATTGTCCGGCAATGGCCACGGTGTGCTGGACGCCTTCCAGGCCGGGAAACCTGTCCTTGTTAGTGGGATCGCCGCGCACCAGCCGAGGTTGAATGCAGACTGCACGCGACCGCATGGGTTTGGCTACTTTTTGACTTCGTACTCGGCATCGATCACGTCGTCGTCCTTGCTGGTGCTGCCGCCTCCGCTCGGCCCGGTACCGGGCGTCGTGCCAGCGCCATGCGGACCGACGCCTTCCGCGGCGGAACTCTTGGCGGCAGTCGCCTTGTACATGGCCTCGGCCAACTTGTGCGAACTGGTGTTCAGCGCCTCAATCGCCCGCTCCAGCGTCGCCAGGTCATCGGATTTCAGGGCATCGCGCAGACCATTCAAGGCACGCTCGATTTCGGCCCGTGTGCCGGCGTCGACCTTCTCGCCGTATTCCTTCAGGCTCTTCTCGGTCGTGTAGACCATCTGGTCGGCCTGGTTGCGCAGATCAATCAGCTTACGACGCTGCTGATCGTCGGACGCGTGCGCCTCGGCGTCCTTGACCATGCGCTTGATCTCGTCATCGCTCAGGCCGCTGGAAGCCTTGATCTCGATTTTCTGTTCCTTGCCCGTGCCCAGGTCTTTGGCGGAGACGTTCAGAATGCCGTTCGCGTCGATGTCGAACGTGACCTCGATCTGCGGCACGCCGCGCGGCGCCGACGGAATGCCCGAGAGCTGAAAGCGCCCGAGCGTGCGGTTGTCGTTGGCCATCGGGCGCTCGCCTTGCAGCACGTGGATGTCCACCGCGGGTTGGTTGTCGGCCGCGGTTGAGAACACCTGCGTCTTGCTGGTCGGGATGGTGGTGTTGCGCTGAATCAGCACAGTCATCACGCTGCCCATGGTTTCGACGCCCAGCGACAGCGGCGTGACGTCGAGCAGGACGATGTCCGACTTGTCGCCGGTCAGCACCGCGCCCTGGACCGCCGCCCCGACCGCGACGACCTCGTCCGGATTGATGCTGCGGTTTGGCTCCTTGCCGAAGATGTCCTTGACGAGCTGCTGCACCTTGGGAATGCGCGTCGAGCCGCCGACCAGGCAGACCTCGTCGACGTCCTTGGGCGCCAGCTTCGCATCCTGCAGGGCCTTCATCACCGGCCCGCGGCAGCGCTCGATCAGCGAATCCACCATCGCCTCGAACTTGCTGCGCGTCAGCGTCAGTTGCAGGTGCTTGGGCCCGCTGGCGTCCGCCGTGATGTACGGCAGGTTGATCGTGGTCTCCATGCTACCGGAGAGCTCGCATTTGGCGCGTTCGCTGGCTTCGCGGAGCCGCTGCAGGGCCATCGGGTCCTTGCGCAGGTCGATGCCCTCTTTCTTGCGGAACTCTTCGGCGAGATGGTTGATGAGCACCTCGTCGAAGTCGTCGCCACCCAGGTGCGTGTCGCCGTTGGTGCTGAGCACCTCGAAGACGCCGTCGCCGACGTCAAGAATCGAGATATCGAACGTACCGCCGCCCAGATCGAAGACGGCGATCTTGCCGGTCTTCTTCTTGTCCAGGCCGTAGGCCAGCGCGGCGGCGGTGGGCTCGTTAATGATGCGCTCGACCTTCAGGCCGGCGATCTGCCCGGCTTCCTTGGTGGCCTGCCGCTGGGCGTCGTTGAAATACGCCGGCACGGTGATTACGGCGCGCTCGACCGTCTCGCCTAGGTAGCGCTCGGCGGTGGCCTTCAGATCGCGCAGCACCATCGCGGATATTTCGGGCGGGGCCCATTCCTTCCCGCCGGCGCGGACCTTTACCAGCTCGGCGGCGCCTCCGACGATTTGATATGGCACCATCTTCTCTTCCTGGGCCACTTCGTTATGCCGACGGCCCATGAAGCGCTTAATCGAGTAGACGGTGTTCGTGGGGTTGGTGACCTGCTGATTGCGGGCGCGCTGCCCGACCAGCCGCTCACCCTTGTCCGTGAAGCCAACGACCGACGGCGTCAGCCGCGAGCCCGAATCGTTAACCAGCACCTTCGGCTGCCCAGACTCCATGATCGCGACCACGGAGTTGGTGGTGCCCAGATCGATGCCGATGATCTTTGACATAGCGGTCTTTCTCCAACGGGCGCGGCGGGCGCGCCGCACTCGGCGCAGACCGCAGCCCAACTTCGAGTGGCAAGCGCGGTACCAGCGCGGCCGCGCGGCCGACCTCGCTGTAACTCTATTTTTGGCTGAAGGTTATCGCTCGACGATCTTGTCGCGCGCCCGGTTGCATATCTGCCAATCTGACATTCTCGGCCGGGTTGGCACCCATCGCCCGGCACGCCGTGCTTGCGCTCACCCACACGCAGTCGCGCCGCGGCCCACGCGGGTCAATCCGCCTCAACCCGATTCAGTAGCGTGCCGATGCCGTCGATCTCGATCTCGATTTGGTCGCCTGGCTTGAGGAAGACTGGCGGCGTGCGGGCCATGCCGACGCCCTCGGGCGTGCCGGTCAGGATCAGCGTGCCGGGAAGCAGTGTGAACTGGGCCGACAGATAGCTGATTAGCGCCTGGCACGAGTGGATCATGTCACGCGTGTTTGCGTCCTGCATCGTCTGACCATTCAGTCGGCTGCGGATCGGCAGCGCATCGGGCTTCAGCTCGTCGGCGGTGACGATCCACGGCCCGAGCGGGCAGAACGTGTCAAAGCCCTTGGCTCTCGTCCACTGCTTGTCATTCTTCTGACAATCGCGGGCGGAAACGTCGTTAGCACACGTGTAGCCGAGCACGTAATCCAGCGCGGTCTGCTCGCGGACCCGCCGCGCGCTGCGCCCGATCACGATCGCCAGCTCAGCTTCGAAGTCGATCTCCTGCGAGGCCGCCATCGGCAGGCGAATGACGCCTTGGTGCGCGTTCAGCGCCGTCGTGGGCTTGCCGAAGATCATCGGCTTCTCGGGCACGGCCGAGCCGGTCTCGGCGGCGTGTGCGCGGTAGTTCCGGCCGATGGCGAAGATATTGGGCGGTGTGATGGGCGGCAGCCAGCGCGCGATTCGCAGCGGCTCGCCGCCGAACTCGCGGCGCTCGAACAGGTCGCCGATCAGCGGCTGCGCGGTTTGATCGTCGATCATTTTTCCGGTGAACTGCCTTCCGTCGGCGGTTTCGAAGCGCGCGATCCGCATCTGGCATTCCTCAGGAGCTGGACTGAAACGCACCGGCCAAACCGGCGCGACAGCACGACGCCGCGGCGTTCAATAGAAGATCGTGATGAACAGGTGCTGCTCCGAGTGCTTGCCCTCCACCACGCCGATGCAGGTGGTGGCGAACTTGATCTGCACGTCTTCATGCGTGTCGACAAACTCGTTGATTTGCTGATTCATGTGGTTGATCGACGTGTCATTCAGCCGGCAATGAAACGTGCGGCAGCGCGTGGCGTGGTCATTGTTCAACAACTGCCGCTTCAATTGCTCTTCATGGGTCGAGCCGGCGCGATCAAACGTGATCCCGCCGCCGCCGTACACGCGCTTACTGACCGGTAGGGCATCGCCCGCGGCGGATGTGGCCGTTTCTTGCGCCGCGAGCGTCACGCCCATGGCGCTGCCGCCGCGCTTCTCGGTCAGGCAGTGGGGGCAGAGCAGTTTTCCCGACCACAGTTCGGCGGTGTGCCGCTGGAGCATCTCGGGGTAGATGCTCGCGCCGCATTCCTGGCAGGCTTGGAGTTGGGGTTCGCTCGCCATCGCTGGCTCCTTGATCCGTTGCTCGACGTTACGTGCCGGCCGATGCGCCTGGGCGGAGAATCCACCCATGATTTGCAGCGTTTGCGGATCATACCGCGCGCCGCGCGGCGCGGCACGACCAGTCGTGACCCTGGAAAATCGCGGGGCAGCGGATGGTAGGGCGTCCGGCGGCGGATGCGCGTTCGGGTCGATGCGGTCAGCGATGTCCGCTACACTGTGGACCATGCGTTCTCACCCGCCAATGGAAACGATTGCGGCGTCGATTGCGCCGCCGGACGTGCTGGCCGCAATTCGCGCTGCGCGCGACATTGCGTTGATTGGTCATGTCACACCGGATGCGGACTGCCTGGGTTCGATGGGAGCGCTGGCGCTGGCGCTGCCCGAGCTGGGCGCGCGGCCCCGGCCCTCGCTGCCGCACGGGACCGTCTCGCGCAAGCTTGAATTCCTGGTGGAGATGGCCGGCATGCGCCCGGCGACCGCCGCGGAGCTGGGTGGCTGCGAGCTGGCGCTGGTGGTCGATACGGCCAAGGATCGGCGCGTCAATCTGGATGGCAAGCTCGAGTCGCTGCCGGGCGCGGCGGTATTGAACGTGGATCACCACGCGACGAACACGGGCTTCGGAAAGTGGAATTGGGTCGTGCCGCACGCGTCGAGCAGCGCGGAGCTGGTGTTTGAGCTACTGAGCGGGCTGGGCTGCCAGATCACGCCGACGGTCGCGACGCTGTTGTACGCCGGTCTTCATTCCGATACGCAGGGGTTTTCTTTGGGCGGGACGACGCCGCGCAGTCTGCAGGTGGGCTTTGAGCTGGCAGCGCGTGGGGCGCGGGTGCGCGAGGTTTGCGAGAAGCTGCACCGCAGCCACAGCCGCAGCGAGTTTGATCTGCTCAAGACGGTGTACGCCAATACGCGCGTTTCGCCGGACGGGCGGCTGGCGTGGAGCACGATCTCGTATGACGAGGTGCTGCGCAGTGG
>CAZHTF010000005.1:0-100092 GCA_964535305.1 uncultured Planctomycetales bacterium
CGTCGGGCCGCTGCGGGGCATCAATCCCGGAGCCCTGCACCGCGCGCGGCTCTATACGGTCGCGACGCTCGACCTGCGCGACGATACCGTACGCTTCTGGCGCGTCGATGACGCCCGTAGCGAGGCCGACCCCCCGCTGGAATGCACGCTGGCGCAGATCCGCGGCGCGTAAGCCGTCCGCGCCACAGACACTTTCGGGAGAGTAAGGAATGAAGAACGCACTTCGCGCCACGGCGTACGCCGGCCTCTTTCTGGTCGTGATCAGCGGATTCTCGGCCGCGCTCGGTCAAGACAAGCCGCCGCGACCCGAGCAGATCATCGAGCGGCACGTGGAGGCCAGCGGCGGATTGGCCGCACTTGAGAAGATCAAGACACGGGTAGTCACCGCCAAGATCGATCTCTCGGGCAACGCGTCCGGCGAACTGAAGCTGCAATACGGTGCCCCAAACAAGGCTTGCCTGGAGTTGACCCTCGATGAGGGCGTGATCCGCCGCTGGACGGACGGCAAATCGGCCTGGGAGTCGAGCCCAGCCGGCACGCGCGAGCTCGAGGGCGCCGAGGCCGGAGACCTGAAGCGGAATTCGGCTTTGATGCGCTGGGCCGCCTGGAAGAAGTTCTACAAGGACGCCGCCACGATCGGCTCCGACAAGATCGGCGAAGAGCCGTGCTGGAAGGTCAGGCTCACCGCCGAAGACCGCAGCGAGGAGACCTGCTGGTTCTCGAGCGAAACAGGCCTGCTGCGGCGGATCGAGCGGACTCGTAAGAACCCGATGACGCAGGCGGAGGCGCTGATCACCAACACGTTTGAAGATTACCGAAGAATCGACGGCGTAATGATCGCGCACAAGACCACGGTAAAGACCGAGCAGTTCACCAATGTACAGACGGCCGAGCGCGTCGAGCACAATGTCGAGCTCCCCGCCGGGCTCTTTGATCCGCCGGCCAAGGCGGAGAAGGAAGAGTCGCCGAAGTAAGCCGCGTCGCGGTCCGCGGGCGGCGGCGCCTTCTTTGGACGGTTTTGGCCTGCGCAGCAGCGGCGCGGGCTGGCTACGTAAGCACAAGGTCGTCGCGGTGCACGATGGCGCGGACGTAGTCGTAGCCCAGCAGCGTCCGCAGCTCGCCCGGCCGGCGCCCCATGACGCGGCGGATCTCGTCGGCATCGTACGACACCAGGCCAACTGCGATCGGCTGGCCAGCGCGATCGACGATTTCGACCCGCGCCCCCATGCGGAACTGGCCGCGAACATCGATCACGCCGCCGGAGAGCAGGCTCGCGCCGCGTTCGAGCAGCGCGCGGCGCGCGCCGTCATCGACGACGATGGTGCCCAGCGAACGGGCCCGCACGGCGATCCAGCGCTTGCGCTGAGAGAGCCGCGCCTGGCTCGGGACGAAGCGCGTGCCGACCGGCTCGCCCGCGACGATCCGCTGCAGGATGCCCTTTTCCAGGCCGTTTGCGATGACGGTTGAGACGCCCGAGCGGCTGGCGAGCCTGGCGGCGGAGACCTTCGCCTGCATGCCGCCGACGCCGGTGTCGCTGCGGTCGCTGCGCAGGTAGTGTTCGATGTCGGTACCGGCTTCGACGCGCGGCAGCACGCCGCCGGGCGCATCCGCTGCGAGGATCCCCGGCACGCGGCTGAGCAGCACCAGCAGATCGGCCGAGGCGACGTTGGTCACCAGCGCGGCGAGGTGGTCGTTGTCGCCGATGACCGCCTCGTGATTGCCGAGGGCGTCGTTTTCGTTAATGACCGGGACCACGCCGCGCTCGAGCAGCTCGCCCAGCGTGTGGCGGGCGCTGAGAAAGCGGCGGCGGTTCTCGATGTCGTCTGCCGACATGAGCAACTGCGCCACCAGCGTGCGATGGCGTGAAAACAACTTGTCGAGCGTGGCCATCAGGCGATGTTGACCGATGGCGGCGGCCGCCTGGCGCTGCAGCACCTCGCGCGGCGGACGCTCGAAGCCCAGCGCGCGGAAGCCGGAGGCGACCGCGCCCGAGACCACCAGGATGATCTCGTGCCCGCGATGTCTGAGGACTGTGACGTCGTAGGCCAGGTCGGCGACAACCTTGGGCTTGAGCCGGCCGCCGCCGGCGATCACGCCGCTACCGACTTTCACGACGATGCGCTGCGCGGCGGGTCGGCTGTCGGCGGCGTTGCTGGGAATGGGCGAGCGCGGCTCGCGCGGCATGGCGGCGAATCCTCGTCTTACAGCAGGTTCGCAGCCAGCTCGGCCAGCACGCTGCGCTCACCTTTCTTCAGGTCGACGTGCGCCGCGATCGCCTGGCCGCGGAAGCGGTTAATCAGATACGTGAAGCCGTTGCTGACCGCGTCGACATACGGGTTGTCGATCTGATAAGGATCACCGGTCAGGACCACTTTCGCATCCTGACCGATGCGGGTGATGACCGTCTTGACTTCGAGCGGCGTGAGGTTTTGAGCTTCGTCGATCACCACGAAGCGGTTCGAGATGCTGCGGCCACGGATGTACGTCAGCGGCTGGATCTCGATCAAGCCGCTGCGGATCATGCCCTCGGTGTCGGCTTGGCCCTTGATCGGGCCGGCGGTGTGCAACAAATACTCGATCGTGTCGACGATCGGCTTCATCCACGGGTCGAGCTTCTGACCGATGTCGCCGGGCAGGTAGCCAATGTCGCGGCCCATTGGGAAGATTGGCCGCGCCACCAGCACCGAACGGAAGCGCTTTTTCTTGAGCGTGAGGTACAGGCCGGCGGCCATGGCCAGCAGGGTCTTGCCCGTGCCGGCCTTGCCCATCAGCGTGACGAGCTGCACGCGCTCGTCGAGCACGGCGTCGATGGCAAAGTATTGCTCCTTATTTCGAGCACGGATGCCAAGCACGCCTGCATCCGCCTCGCGCAAGGCCACCAGGCGCCCGCCGTCAACATCCACGCGCGCCAGCGCGCTGGACTTCACGCCGTTATCCGAGCGCAGCAGGGCATACTGATTGGGCGTGCCGGGCGTGCCGTTGAGAGAGAGCTCGCCGGTGGAGACGAAGCGTTCCAGCGCATCGTGCGGGAGCTGCCGTTCGAGGTGGGCCCCGTTCAGCTCCGAAAGCGTGACGTGATCCGACTCGTAATCCTCGGCGCGCAGGCCAGCGGCATCCGCGCGGATACGCAGATTGATGTCCTTGGTGACGATCACGACCGGCGTTTCGGCCTCGGCCCGCTGGATCGCCTGCGCGACGCGCAGGATCTCGGTGTCGGCGTGTCCGGCATGCTCGCAAAGCACCTGGTCAGGTTCGCAATACACCTTCAATGATCCGCCGCGCTCCAGCGGCACGCCTGCCGCCAGGCTGCGTTCGCCGCGGAGTGCGTCGAGCAGGCGCACGACGGCTCGCGCACTGTAGCCGCGGTCGGTCATTTCCTTTTTGAAGCGGTCGATCTCGCGGATGACGCCGACGGGGATAATGACCGTGTTGTCAGCGAAGTGGAAGATCGACTGCGGATCGTGAATGAGAATATTTGCGTCGAGGATATAGTTCTTCCGCATGCCCGACCACTATAGCATTGACCATCGCGCGAACAAGCACGCTGCCGGTTGTGTTAGCGCGGGATTAACGCAGGCAGAGCGCTCGGCCTGAGTCGGTTGCAGCGCCTGCCGGCTTGACGCACCGCGCTGACAGGCCCTAAAACGGTCGCATCATGGCGAAGACCAGAGAGATTCAGTTGTCGGTGATCACGCCCGAGCGGCAGGTCGTCTCGGAGAGCGTCCGCGAAGTCGTCATACCGGCACACGACGGCGAGCTGGGCGTATTGGTCGACCGCGCGCCGCTGCTGTGCGAACTGGGCGTCGGTCACGTGCGCTACCGCGGCACGGACAACCGCACGCAGCGCGTGCACGTCGAAGGCGGCTTCGCGCAGGTGCATGACAACCAGGTGATCGTGCTGACCTCCGACGCGATGAAAACCAACGAGGCGACCCCAGACGTCATCGCCAGTGCCGAAAAGGCCGCCAATCAGGCCAGCGGCCCGAACGCGCTGGCGGAGCGGATGGCGGCGGCGCACCGCGCCCGCTCACTCCGCCGACTGCAGCAGAATTCGTGAGCTTCGCCGCGAGACCGATCTGCAACGAACCGCGCCGATCGGTCTGAAGCGACCCGCTTCCGACCGGACTGAAACGTTCCGCGCCGTCGCGATCAGTGCTTCTCCTCCGGCGCGGTGATCTCCAACACCTGCCCGTTCCAGACCAGTAAGACGCGAACATCGATCGCCAGGTACTCGCGCAGCAGCGGCTCGCGCTGCAGCAGCGCGAAATACTCGTCGCTGAAGGCCGCGATTTTGTGCGGCCGTCGCTTGCCGTCCCATTCCGTGTCGACGAAACGTCCGTCGATCCACGCGAACGCCTTGTCGCGCACGCGGCGAAGCGCGGCGCCGTCGCGCGTCGCGGCGGCGGTCTCGGCGTCATCCTTGAGAATGTAAGCGTTCTTGCCGAGCGCCAGCTCGCGCGAGGCTTGCGGTGTGCCGAACAGGTTTCCGACGCTCGCTGGGGCGGCGCGCTGGGCTGAGCGGCGAATGACGGGCGCCGCGGCGCTGGCGAGTGGCCCACGGCGGTCTTCGAGAATCAGCGACGACGTAAAAGGCGTGACAATGCCGTGCCGCGTCGCGAGCCGCACGACTTCGTTCTCCAGCTCGCTGCTGCGGCCATGCAGGCGGATCTGATCGACCAGGAACGCGACCTTCCGCTGTGCCCACAGGCGCGGCAGGAATTCGTTCTCCGTCGTGTGCCGATCGAATTCGGCCTCATAGGTCAGCTCGAGCTCGCGATCCCGCGCCTTACCGCGCAGCTTCACGGTGTGGCGGCCGGCGGCGTCGTAGCGACCCATGACGACGATGTCGCCGCCCTTGAAGAGGTCCGGCAGAAGCGCCGGGTAGACGTCCGTGGCGCCCAAGCCTTCGAGCTGCAACGAGAGATCCGCCAGGAGCGGGTGCGCCAGGCGCCCCGCCAGGCCGCTGAGCTTGAGCTCCAGGTCTTCGCCTTCGATGCAGTAATCGCGCGAGCCACGGTTCATTTCGGCCAGCTTGTCGAGTAGATCGGTGGCGACGTCGTTGCCCACGCCCAGTACATGAAAACGCACGCCGCGGGCGTTTTTCTCGCGCACCTGCTTCAGAATCCTGGCGGGGTCGGTCTCTTCGATCGTTGGATGACCGTCGGTCATGAAGACAACCAGGTACGGCCTTGCGGCGTCGCGCGGGTCGTCATCCAGCGCGGTGCGCAGCGCGCGCCAGATGTTCGTCCCGCCATCGGCCTCGAGCTTTTCGGCGAAGCGCAGCGCGTCGTCGCGCACGTCCGCGTCGGCGGTCACGAGCGCATCGCGGAACGGCCGCACATCGGTGGCGAAAGGGTAGATATTGAAGCGATCGCTGGGCGAGAGGCTGTCGATGCAGAATTTCAGCGCTCGCCGCGCCTGGGCGATCTTCTCGCCGCGCATGCTGCCGGAGGTATCGACGACGAAGGCGATGTCTTTGGGGATCGCGTCGTCGGCTGCGGCTTCGATGCGGGGCGCGAGTCGCAGCAAGAAGTATCCGGGTTCGCCGGGGCGGCGGTGCGTGAGCAGCGAGATGCCGAAGCGCTGGTCCTTTCGCTGGTAGTAGAGCTGAAAGTCGCGGTCGGGCTGGACCTGGGTTCGTTCGTAGCTGATGCGGGCCTCCAGGTCGCTGGGGCGCGTGACGGCGCATTCGTGCGTCGGGCTGAAGACGTTCAGCAGCGGCAGCGTGCTCTTGATGCGCACGCTGATGACCAGCTCCCGGATGACCTGGTCGCTCGCGCCGCCGGCCCGCAGCGCGTGCTGATAGTGGCCGAGCCCGCTTTGCTCGCGCAGCGCATTGGAATACGCCAGCTTGACGTCGATCTGTCCGCCAGCCGGGATTGGGGCGATGCTGGCGCGGAACAGGCGCGTGCCGATGAATTCGAGCAGGCCGGGGTCGCGCATGCTGCGGACAATGGACTCGTAGGCATTGCGGGCCTGGTCCTTGTCGAGCACCTCGCCTCTGAGCGTCTTGCCGTCGACGGTCATGGAGAAGTCGCCGAGCGCCACCTCCTCGGCCAGCGGAAAGACGTACGTGCCTTCGACCGCGGTGGGCAGCGGGTTCCGCAGCGTCTGGTGCACCTGCGTCACCGCGACGCCGTCCGTGATCTCCACGTAGATGCGCTGACAAATCACATCCAGCGGCGTGCTGGTGATCCGCGTTGGGAAATGCGGGTGCGGCAGCGGCCGATCGACGACCACCGTGCCCTGCCCGCGAGCGGCGACCGCCGCCAGCAGCAGGAGTGACGACACGGCTAAGGTCGCCGCGAAGCGGCGTGCGCAGCGCGGCAGCGGCTCGTCGATCGGCGCATGCAACGCGTGAAAACCGAGCGGGGCAGCGATTGAACGGCACGGCGCGTGCGCGGAAGCGTGCAGGGCGAACAGTCGCAGACGGATCATGTTGGGCTCCTGGCGGGTCGCGTGCGACCACGGCTCGCAGGAGTTGGACGCGGCGTGCGCAAGGCAGTTCCCGGCAGAAATACACGATTTCGCGGCACGTGTCCGCGTCGGGTAAACAGGTCGCGCAACACGCTTTCATCCGCCAGGGCATTTCCGAATTGCTTTCATTGCGACGCCGCGCGGCGTAGACTGCGTCAGCCGAAATTGCACGCTCCTTTGGGAGGTTTGCACCATGTCTGCCGTTACGACGCCGCTGAATCTGAAGGCCTGGGTCGACGAGAACCGTCATCTGCTGAAGCCGCCGGTCGGTAACCAGGTGGTCTGGAAAGACCGCGATTTCATTGTGATGATCGTTGGCGGTCCGAACGCGCGCAAGGATTACCACGTCAACCAGACCGAGGAGTTTTACTACCAAATCGAAGGCGACATCACCGTCCGCATCATCGAGAACGGCACGCCACGCGATGTCCGCATCCGCCAGGGCGAGATTTTTCTGCTGCCGCCGGGAATTCCGCACTCGCCGCAGCGGCCGGCGGGCACAGTCGGGATGGTGCTGGAGCGGCAGCGGCCGGCGGGAATGAAAGACCACCTGCGGTTTTACTGCGACAAGTGCGGGGCTGTGGTGCACGAGCCGGAATTCGACATGCAGGACATCGTCGTGCAGCTTAAGCGCATCATGGAGGACTACTGGAGCCCCTCCAACGCGCCGCTGCGCACCTGCAAGAAGTGCGGCACGGAAATGTCGCCGCCGATGCCGGCGAAGTAACGTCCAGCGGAATCCCGGCGCCGCGCGTAGCGCCAAACGCCGCCTGTCGCGGTCGCGCTCAGATTCTCCGCTTGAAGCGCATGCGCGCCGGCAGGCGCGATCATCCGCCGACAACGAGCGACTGCAGCGTCTCGAAGAACCGCGGGAAACTCTTGCGAACGCAGCCCGCGTCCGCGATGCACACGCCCGCTCGCGCCAGCCCGAGCAACGAAAAACTCATCGCCAGGCGATGATCGCCGTACGTCTCGATCCGCGCCGGCACGTGCGCGCGCGGCGGCTCAATCGACAGCCCGTCTTCGAACACTTCCACGCGCGCGCCGACACGGCGGCACTCGCCCGCCAGGGCCGCCAGCCGGTCGCTCTCCTTAAATTTCAGATGCGCGACCCCGCGGATGCGCGTCGGTCCGGTCGCCAGCAGCGCCAGCGCCGCGAGTGTGGGCGCCTGGTCCGGCAGGTCGCAGAGGTTTTCATCCACCCCGCGCAGCGCCGCGTGCGGCGCTGCGGCGACCTCGATCGCGCTCGCCGAGCGCTTCACGCTGCAGCCCATTCGCTGCAGCACATCCAAGAAGCGCACATCGCCCTGCATGCTCTCGGGGCTCAGCCGCTCGACGCGCACGCGTCCGCCGCTGGCCGCCGCCGCGGCCCACAGGTAGCACGCGCCAGACGCATCTGGCTCGACGTCAATCTCGCGCCCCGCGTAGCGCTGCCAGGCCGGCACGACGAAGCGTCCCCCGTCGGAGCTGAGCACATCTGCACCGAATTGCGCCATGCAGGCGACGGTCATCGCGACGTACGGCCGGCTGACCGGGTTGGCCCCGACCTCGATCAGCACATCCTGCCGCGCGTATGGCGCGGCCATCAGGATCGCGCTGAGAAACTGGCTGGAAAACGAGCTATCCAGTTCGATCGCGCCGCCGCGCAGCCCGCGGCCGTTGACCAGCAGCGGGGGATAGCCGGGTGCGCCGGTGTACTCGATCTGTGCCCCCAGCTCATTTAGAGCCTCGACCAGCGGCCCGATCGGTCGCTCGTGCATCCGCGCGGCGCCCTGAATGTGCGTGGTCGCCTGGCCGAGCGCCGCCAGCGCGGTGCAGAAACGCATCGCAGTGCCGGCCTCGCCAATATCCAGCAGCGCGTCGCGCAGCAAACGCCCGCCGCTGCCTTCGATTGTCAGCGTCGCGGCCTGCGGGTCGCGTCGCGCGTCGACCCCAAGCGCCTGAATCGCGGCGATCATCCGCCCGACGTCGTCCGCTTCCGGCACGCCCGTCAGCCGGCTGCGGCCGTCCGCCAGCGCGGCGCACATGAGCAACCGGTTCGCGATGCTCTTCGAACCCGGCGGCGTCAGCGACCCGTGCAGCGGGCCGCGCGGATGAACAAGCACGTCTGACCCGACGCGCTCGAACAGCGGCATGCCGGCTGCCGGCGTCATGCGGCCCGTCGCACGCGGAATAGCACCTCCAGCGCCCAGCGCACCGCACCGCTGGGCACCGCCTCCGTCGCGCCGTCGGCGGCCCGACCCAACTGCACCAGCCCGTCGCGCTCGCCCAGCCAGATGCGACAGCGCGCCGCCGGCTCACCCTCGATCCGCAGCAGCGCCGGCCGCGCCAGCTCCGGCGCGGCGCCCAGCGCGACAATCACCGCATCGCCGGATTCAATCATCGGCTGCATGCTCTGATCGTGAATTCGAATCGCCAGCAGATTGGGCACCATCTGCAGCGCCGCTCCCGCGTCGACGAACTCGCACGCCGCACCCTCGCGCGTCCGCGCCTGCAGCCAGGCGACCGTGCTGTGCGGCGTGGCGGCGAGATCGTCAGCCGGCTCGAGCAGTTCGGCGCGGCTGCGGGCCAGCTCGATCAAGCCCTCGCTTGCGGGCGTGAGCCAATGCTGCGGTCCGCCATCCGGACCGCCCAATTCGGGCGGGGCGTGATCTTCGAAGACTGGAATCCAGCGCGGCGCCGCGGGCTCGGGCAGCGCCTCTCGCGCCGATTGCGGCCCGAGTTGCTGCGCCGCAAGCAGCAGATCCAGAAACGCCTCGATCTGGCCGGCAAGTGCGGGGTCTTGATCCAGAATTCGTGCCACGCGCGCCAGCAGCTCCTGATGCCGCGGGCGGGCGGAAGTGATCACCACCGCGCCGCGCGAGGGCTTGCCCGTCAGCAGCCATTGCAGGTCTTCGCCCGTCAATTCGCACATCCGCACCAGCAGGTCGCCATCCGGCAGCACGCCACGCTCGGCGCGCTCCAGGTCGGCGGCGGTGATGCCGAGCGCATCGGAAAATGCCGCGGCCCCGCCGCGCCCGAAGTGCCTTCGTCGCAGCTCGCGAATGCGGCGACCAAGTTCGACGGCCAGCGGGTTCAAACGCAGCTCCGGGCATTAGCGCGGGGTAAGGGTCAAGTGCAGACGGCCTCGCTCGAATCGCAATGATTGTAGCTGAAAGCGGCGTTTTCCGTTCGGCCAGGTCCAGTCGTTGATGAAGTCGACGGTTCGCGCATCGCGGGCGGCGCCGCCGCTGCGTTCGAGCTCGCGCCGCAGCGCGTCGCCCAGGGCCCCGATCGGAATCGGCAGCACGCCCAGGCGTGGATCGCTGAAGCGCAGCTGGAGTGTGTCGCGCGTGGCATGCGGATGCAGGTCGCACCAGGCCACGCCGCGCCAACCGCGCGCCTGCACAGTCGCGCCCAGTCGGATCACGCCGGTTTCGAACAACGCGATCTGCGGGTCGCTCAGGAACTGCAGCGCGGACCAGTCGGCCTGCGGCCAGACTTCATGCCGCGCCACCAGCAGTCGATTAACCTGCTCCTGGTCGATGACCAGCACCGCCGGCCTGCCGGTATTGAGCGCGTCGCCGATCGCGTCCAGCACGTTCGCCAGATCGGCCTTGTCCTGACGCAACGAGCGGTAATCCAGCGCTGCCGGGCGATACCAGGCCGGCCGGCAACTCGCCGAGGCGAGCAGCAACACCGCGACGACCGCGAGCGCGACCAGGCCGATCAGCAGCCCGCGGCGGACGCGTTTCCAGCGTTGCCCGGCCATCAAACAAGCCGCTATTTGCCGATCCGTTTGGGCGGCCGATCGTCATCGTCGAGCTTGCGAATGTCAGACCCGTCCTCGTCGAGCGCGAAATCCAGGTCGTCCAGATTCAGATCGAGAATCTCGTCAATGTCGTCCACCGACGGCTTCTCGGGCTTGCCCGAAGCGGTCGGCACACTCGGTTTGGCCGGTGGAGTCGGTTTGGACGCCGGCCCGAATTTCGTTGGCGGCGATTTGGCCGGCGAACCTGATTTCGTCGGCACGCCCGTCGCTGCCGCGCGCGGCGACGCCTGTACCGGCGCCGCGCCCGAGCCGCCAGACGACCCCGCCGGCCCGGCGAAGCTCGCCGGCTTGCCGTCGATCTGCACGGCGAACGTAATCGGGCCGATGGCGAGCTGATCGCCGGCCTTCAACGAACACTCCGCCACGCGCTTTCCGTTTACGTACGTTCCGTTGGTGCTGCCCAGGTCGCGCACCGTTACGCCGGCGGCGCTCAGGCTTAGCTCGCAATGTTGCCGGGAGACGTCGCGCAGCGGCACGCGCAGGTGGCAGTGATGATCGCGCCCCAGCACGGTGCGCGCTTCAGTCAACTTGAACTTGCGCGCTGCGCCGTCGCGCAGCAGCACCAGCGAGACTTCCATGAACAGTCCTTCGACGAAATGCGGCCGCGACGTTCATACCCGCGCAAGGTGCGCACGGGTCGTCCCGCCACCGGCAAACCTCTATGCTACGCAGGCTCGTAGCGCATGACAACGACACCCATCACCAGCCTGTACGTGCACGTCCCCTACTGCCAGACCCTCTGCGGCTATTGCGATTTCTATTCGGAACTCGTAGACCGGCAGGCCATGCCGACGCTGGTCGACGCTCTGCTGAGCGAGCTGAAAGCGCAGCAGCGCCACACCGCACCGGCCGCTCCGCCGCGCCTGGAAACCATCTTCGTCGGCGGCGGAACGCCCACCACGCTGCCGCCCGGGCAGCTTCAGCGGCTGCTGCTGGCGTTGCGCGACACCGCCGGCCCATCACTGACCGAATTCACCGTCGAGGCCAACCCCGCCACCGTCAGCCCCGAGACCGCCCGCGTGCTGGTGCAATCGGGCGTCACACGTGTCTCAATCGGCGCCCAGTCGTTCGAACCCGCCGAGCTGCGCGTGCTCGACCGCATCCACCAGCCGCCGCAAGTCGCGCAGACCGTCGAAATCTGCCGGGCCGCCGGCATTCAACAAATCAATCTCGACCTGATCTTCGCGATCCCCGGCCAGAGCCTGGCGAGCTGGCGAAACAACCTCTCGGCTGCGCTCGCACTCGGGCCGGACCATCTCTCGTGCTATTCGCTGACGTTCGAACGCGGGACGCCACTCTTCGACCTTCTGCAGGCCGGCCAGATTCAGCGCAGCGACGCCGATCTCGACGCCACGATGTACGAAGCCACGCTGGACGACCTGGCCGCGGCCGGGTTCGCGCAATACGAGATCAGCAATTTCGCCCGGCCCGGGGCCGAATGCCGCCACAATATCACCTACTGGCGCAACGGGGGATACCTGGGCATCGGGCCGTCGGCGGCCGGGTTTGTTGACGGCGTGCGCTACAAAAACGTGCCGGACACGGCGGAGTACGTTCGCGCGGTGCAGGCTGGCCGCAGCCCGCGCATCCAGAGCGAGCAGCGCAGCGCCGACCAGCGGGCGCGCGAAACCATCATGCTCGGGCTGCGCCTGAATGTCGGCGTGCTACGCCGCGACTTCGCCGAGCGCTTCGGCAATGACCCGGCCGAGCGCTTTGCGGAGACCGTGAGCAAGCACGTCGAGCTGGGGTTGCTGGAGCTAACGCCGGATGCGCTGCGTCTGACGCGCGCCGGCCGGCTGCTGGCCGACACGGTCGCGGCGGATTTCCTGTAAATCAGGCGTCGGCGAGTTTTCTGCGGCATTGGCCGCCGGGCGCGGTATCCTGTCAGATGTTTTGGCGAGCGGCAGCGTTCGCCAAGAACGGCACGGCCGCCCCGGCACAGTGCCGGGGGCGGCCGCCTTCTTCGCCCTGCGGAGGCATCGAAGTTTGTGGCGCGCCGCGGGCCCGCATGCCGCGGCGCGTCGCGCTCGCCGTCGCGAATCCCTCGTGTGAACTACTTGTGAACTACTTGGGCACGATCCAGCTATCTTCGGACTCGACGCCGTCGATCTCCCAGGTCCACCGGATCTTCTTATAGGTGAAGGCCACCTCTTCCATATGGGTGTAGCTCTCGGTGGCCGGGTCAAGGCAGTTGGGCATCCAGGGTCGGATACTGACGATGATCGCATCCTCGAGCGTGTGCGTGAAGTAGTGCTCTTCCTGCCCGGTCGGATCGATGCGATACCACTTGATCGTCACGTTCTTCATGTGCTCGCCGGTGCACAGCGCCTGGTAGAGCTTGGGCGAGCTCTTGTCGTAGACCTTGACCACGGACAGCGCGTTGTGCACGCGCTTGCCGGTCGACAGGCCAGACTGCGGATCGCGCGGAATGCGCACCTCGTGATTGAAGGCCTCGACCAGGATCGTGGATTCACGGCCCTGCATCTCGCACGAACCCTCGATATTCCCCTGGTTCTCGCCTTCCAACGTCATATGGGCCGGCATCGGCATGATTGGATCTCCTAACCGCGTCCTAGTGTCACCGCTGTCTCGGCCAGGCTCACGCGAGCTTCCGACCGCACCGCGTTTCACTGCAACGCTAGCCCCTTAAGGCACGGGCCATGCCGGACGACGCGCACAAGCCCAAAAATCTCGCGAGCAATCCGCAACTATATGACATTCAGGCAGTTAGCGTGCGTTATTTTCGGGCACTCACGCGTGCCCCGTTCGGCGTGTCCTTGAAAGTGGGCAACGCAGCCGCATGCAAGCCACCTCCACCGCGCCCACGTTTTGCGCACTACGGGCAAGCGCGCCGCCGCGGCGGCCAGGATCCAAGCGCAAAGCACACGCGAACGCCGCGCCGCACGCACCCACCCGGGCCACGGGTGTCAGATACAATCAGGCGCTAAAAGGAGGATTCGACATGCTACGCTATTTCGGCCTAATCGCGTTGTTGGGCGCCCCGCTGGCGCTGGGGCAAGCCAAGGACGCACCGAAGACGGACGGCAAGCCCACGGAGTCCAGCCAGATGACCGCCACCAGCCCGCTCGATTTCACCGTGAAGGACATCGACGGCAACGACGTGGCCCTCTCAAAGTACAAGGGCAAGGTGGTGTTGATCGTCAACGTCGCTTCGAAGTGCGGTTTCACGCCGCAGTATCGACAGCTTCAGGCGCTGCACGACAAGTACGCCGACAAGGGCCTCGCAATCCTGGCGTTTCCGTCGAACGACTTCCGCGGGCAAGAGCCCGGCAGCAACGCCGAGATTAAGCAGTTTTGTAGCAAAGAGTACGGCGTCAAGTTTGACCTGTTTGAGAAAGTCGCGGTGAAGGGCGAGCAATCGAGCGAACTTTACAAGTTCTTGTCTTCGGCGGAGAAGAACGGCGAATACGGCCGCGAAATCGGCTGGAATTTCACCAAGTTCCTGATCGATCGCGATGGCAAGGTCGTGGCGCGCTTCGAGCCGCGCGTCAAGCCCGAAGCGGACGAAGTGATCAAGGCCATCGAAAAGGCGCTCGAGGCCAAGAAGTCGTAAACCCAGCCGCCGAAAGCAGCACGGGGCCAAGAAGTCGAAGACCGCGCGGCCGCAGCACGGCCTACACCTCCGTCCGCGAGAGGTCGACGTGTTCGGCCTCGCGGACCGGTGCCGGACCCGACTCCGCAACCGCCGCGACCAGCGCTTCGTCCAACACGTCGATCCCGCGCTCGATGTCGGCCGGCTCGATATCCAACACCGGGCGAAAGCGAATCGAGCGCTCGCCGCAACCCAGCACCACCGCCTGCCGTTCGTAGCAGGCGCGGCGGAAGCGGTCGCGCAGCTCGGTGGTCGGCAGGTCAAACGCGCACATTAGCCCGCGGCCGCGCACGGCGCTGATCTGCGGATGCCGCTGGGCCAGCTTGCGGATCTGCTCGAGCAGGAATGCGCCGCGCTGCGCGGCGCGCTCGACCAATTGTTCCTGCTGGATGATGCGCAGGATCTGCGTGGCGCGGACCATGTCTCCCAGATTTCCACCCCAGGTCGAGTTGATCCGCGAGGGTACCTTGAAGACGCTGTCGACCAGGTCCAGCCGCTTGCCGGCCATGATGCCGCACTGCTGCATTTTCTTACCGAAGCAGAGCACGTCGGGCAGAACGTCGAAGTGCTGGCAGGCCCACATTTTGCCCGTGATGCCCATGCCGCTCTGCACTTCGTCGAAGATCAGCAGCATCTCGTGTTGATCGCAGAGCCGCCGCAGCGCCTGCAGAAATTCAGCCCGGAAATGGTTGTCGCCGCCTTCACCCTGGATCGTCTCAATGATTACGCAGGCCAGGTCGTGGCCATAGCGCGCCACGGCGTCTTCGATCTGACGGATCGCGAGCTGCTCGCGGGCGATCACATCCTGCGTACGCTGCGGCTCGGGCAGGGCGAAGTTGATGAACGGGTTGTCGATCCGCGGCCAGTCAAACTTTGGGAAGTACATCGTCTTACGCGGGTCGGCCGTGTTCGTCAGGCTCAGCGTGTACCCGCTGCGCCCGTGGAACGCGTTGCGGAAATGGACGACCCGCTGGCCGATCTCGCCCCGGCCGGCGGCCAGGTTCAGCCGCACCTTCCAGTCAAACGCGGCTTTCAGCGCGTTCTCAATCGCCAGCGCCCCGCCGTCGATGAAAAAGTAGTACGGCAACTCGGGGATGCCGGCGACCTCCTCGACCGCCTGCACGAATTGGGCGTAATAGCGGGTGTAGACGTCGGCGTTGGCGACCTTGGTGGTGGAAGCGGTCAGCAGCCGCGCCTGAAAATCCGCCTCACGCATGCCAGGGTGGTTGTAGCGCAGCGGCTGCGACGCGAAGAACGCGTAAAAATCCAGGTAATCCTTCCCGGATACTGCGTCATGCAGCAGGGCCCCGCGACTGGCCTGCAAGTCCATCACCATCTGGAATCCATCCACCAGAATGTGACGCTTCAATGTGCTCACCACCTGCTCGGCGGCGATCTCCGGCTCGACCCGTGCATGCATGAAAACACCTCTTTCCGCGGGCGATCGTAGCCGCGGCTTGCCGACGCGTCACCCCGCAGCCCGGCGGCTCAGCACCCAGGACGCAGCCCCGCGCTGCGCTGCCGCTCAGTTTAAAAGCAAGAACTTCAGCCCGGCCGCCAACTCGTCGTCGGAATTCTGCGGCAGCGAGTGGCCCACGCCCGCGTATTCCTTGATCTCATGCTTGAAGCCGCTGTTCTTCAGATCTTCGGCGAGTTTGCGCATCGGCTCCAGCACGTAATCCTCCGTGCCGACCATCAGGAAGAACTTGGGCAGCGCCGCGCCTTTGCTGATCTTGGCCTTGGCGACGCCTTGGGCCACGTCTACCGCGCCGCAGGCGATCGGCAGCACACCGCAAACGTCGCGATGCCGCGCGATGCCAATCGCGCTGGCCATGGTGCCGCCCTGCGAGAATCCCACGAGCACGATGCGTTTCTGGTCGATCTTGTATTTCTTGGTGAGCTGCTCGATCGCGGTGTCGATCGTGATTTCCGCGACGCGCAAGCCACCCCACTCGAAGCCATCGCGGGCCTTGTTCAGCCCCTGCACCGATGCGACGATCGCGCCGACGCGCTCGGCGGGCTGCTTGAGCCGTGCCAGCATCTCGCGCGCATTCCCACCGAAGCCGTGCAGTGCGACGATGAGCGGGCTGGGCTTCTCGGGGTCGACGCCGCTGGGGACAAAGGTCTCGATGACGACGCTCTGGGCTTTCTTCTTGATCCGTTCCACCGACGCGCGGGAATTCTCTTGCACCTTCGCGAGCGCCTCCTTGTAGAGCGGCTCGTCGCGGAGCGACTTGAGGTCGGGGTCGGTGGCGGCGAGCGCGTCATCGTCGAAGCCGACTTCGGCGGCGCGTTTCAGCGCGGTCAGCGCGGCGTCCTTGTTGCCGTCCAGCGCCTGCACGCACGCCAGGTTGTAGAAATGCCGCGGTGCGGCGTCTTTCTCGATCAGCCGCTCGAGCAGTCTGGCCGCGGTCTTGTAGTCCTTGGCCTCGTAGGCACTGCCCATTTCGCGCTCGAGCTCCTCGGCATCCTGCGCGAAGCTTGGCGCGGCCAGCGCCGCCGCCAGCAACACGACCGAAACGCGCAGCCAGGTTTGATTCATCGCATTCTCCCAGGGTTCGCAGCGCGCCGCGGCTCGCGGCAGTCACGCCGAGAAAGGCGAGTGTATCCGGCGCGCTGCCTGGTTCCAACCGGCGGCCGCTGGCGCTGGCCGGTCGAAGTGCATCGGGCTTCAGGTTGCAACTTCAGAACCGGCCCGGATCGCGCAATCAGCGCCGCGAGCGTAAGGGCCCTCACGCGCGCGGTTCTGACCTCGACTGGCGCGGCGCACGCGCCGCTTTTCGGGTACTTTCCGCGTGCGATGGCTCGACGCGCGAGACAGACCCGTGCACGCCGCGCCGCGCGGCGCGGCATGCGCTATCACGCCGCTCCGGCGCCGCTGCCCGAGCCGACGGCAACCACGACCGTCACGCTGACGCACTACACGCCGCAGACGCTGCACGAGCAGCGGCTCAGCAGCATCGACGAGCTGCGCACCTGGATCGGGCGGCCCGGCGTGCTCTGGCTGGATATTGAGGGCCGCAGCGACGCGCCGCTGATCCACCGCATCGGCGAGCTGTTCGAGCTGCATCCGTTGGCGATCGAGGACGTGCTGCACCTAAACCAGCGGCCCAAGCTGGAGCAGTATGCGACGCACGACTTCATCGTCTCGCGCATGGTGCGGCTGGCCGAGGAGCTCGAAACCGAGCAGCTTGGCCTGTTCCTGGGCCCGTCCTTCGTGGTCACGTTTCAGCAGGGCGCGCCCGGCGATTGCTTCGAGCCGGTTCGCGCCCGGCTGCGCGCGAGCGCCGGCCGCGTGCGGCAGTGCGGGCCCGACGCGCTGGCCTACGCGCTGCTCGACAGCGTCACCGACGCGTATTTCCCGGTGCTCGAGCAGATCGGCGAGCGGCTCGACACGCTCGAAGACGACATCCTGGCCGCGCCCGGCCGGCGCATGTTCCAGCGCGTGCACGACTTCAAGCGGCAGCTCTTCACGCTGCGGCGCGCGGTCTGGCCGATGCGCGACGCGCTGAACGCGCTGGCGCGCGAGCCGCTCCCGCGGATCAGCGAGGAAACGCGGCTGTACCTGCGCGATTGCCACGACCACGCACTGCGGATCATTGACCTGGTCGAGACCTATCGCGAATACTGCGCAGACCTGATGGACCTGTACGTCTCAGCCACCAGCCAGCGCATGAACGAAGTCATGAAGCTGCTGACGATCATCTCGACCATTTTCATCCCGCTGACCTTCGTTTCCAGCATCTACGGCATGAACTTCGATCCCGACTCATCGCCGTGGAACATGCCGGAATTGCGGGCCTGGTGGGGCTACCCGACGGCGCTGCTGGCGATGCTGCTGATCGCGCTCGCGCTGCTGCTGTACTTCTGGCGCCGCGGCTGGCTGAGAAACAGCGAGCTGTCGCGCCCGCGCGACGAGCCGCTCTAGGCGGCAACGCAGACTTTCGCGCGTTGTTATGCGCGCGATTCGACAAGCGCGCAGCATTGCCCTACTTTCTCTTGATGCATCGGGAACTCGCCGCGCGACTCGATCGCCGCCAGCCACGCGACGGCGTGCTCCGCCGCGACCTGCGCTACAGCATCATCGACGGCGTGGCGTTTTCCGTCATGGTCGGTATCGGCGAGCTGTACCTGGCGCGCTTCGCACTCGCGATCGGCGTGGGCGAGAGCGCCGCTGGCCTGCTGGTCTCCGTGCCACTGCTGATCGGGGCCACGCTGCAACTGACCACGCCGCGTGGCGTGCGCTGGCTGGGTTCGATGCGCGCCTGGGTGGTGCTGTGCGTGACGATCCAGGCACTGTCGTTCGTGCCGCTGGCGCTGGGGGCCGCGGTCGGTTACCTGCCCACGCTGCTGCTCTTCGCGCTGGTCTCGCTCTACTGGGCCAGCGGCATGGCCAGCGGTCCACCGTGGATGACCTGGATCACCACGATCGTCCCGCAACGGGTGCGGCTGCGCTACTTCGCGCGCCGCTCGCGCATGCTGCAAGCCGGCCAAGTGCTGGCGATGCTCTGCGGCGGGTTGATCATCGAGCTATGCCTGGCGCACGGCTCAATCACGCGCGCATTCGCGATCATGTTTCTGGTCGCTTGCGCCAGCCGCCTTGTCAGCGTGTTTTACCTGGCGCGCCACAGCCAGCCCGTGGCCCTGCCGCTCGGCCAGGTCAACGTCAGCCCCGGCGCCCTGCGGGCGCTGCTGCTGCACAGCGCAGGCGGACGGCTGCTGGCCTTTCAACTCCTGATGCAACTGGCCTGTTACACGTCCGGTCCCTTTTTCACGCCGTACATGATCAATCACCTGAAGCTCGATGACGCTTCCTACGTGGTGCTGATCTCGATCACGTTCGTATCGAAAGTTCTGACGCTGCCACTGCTGGGGCAACTGTCGCGCCGCTTCGGCACGCGCGCCGTGCTGGCGGCCGGCGCCGCTGGGGTGGCGCTGCTGCCGGCGCTCTGGCTGGTCTCGGGCAACTTCTGGTACCTGCTGGCGGTGCAGTGCCTGGCGGGGCTGGTGTGGGCGGCCTTTGAACTGACCTCGCTGCTGCTGAGCTTCGAGCTGATCCCCGAGCAGACCCGTACGAGCATCTTCACCAGCTTCAACCTAGCCAACGCGAGCTGCATGGTCGGCGGGTCGCTGGTCGGCGCCGCGCTGCTGAAAACGCTGGGCGAAAACCTGACCACCTATTACATCATTTTCGCCCTGTCCAGCGGCCTGCGAATGCTGACGCTGCTGCAGATGACCCGCTTCGCGCGCGTCCGCGGCACACCGTCCGAACTGGCCATGCGGGCCGCTCAGATCAGCGCCGGCACATCCGGACCGGCGGACGAGCGCGCGGTCGAATCCTGACGCGCACTCAAAGTCCAAATTCCAATGCAGGGGCTGAAGCCCCCGGCTACAAACGTCCGTCCTCCCCGGCGAACGGCGACGCGTCGCTGACGTCGCGCGATCGCAGAGTTGAGATTTCAGATCTGAAATTCGCGCGCGTGACGATTCAACCCAACCGCTTCACATTCCGGCTTGCCCGCTCCCTCACGGTCGCGACTCGGAATTTCGAACTCCTGTAACGCAAAGTCCGGCGCTGTGTCGCGGGGCTGCCTGCGGGTCATAGCGGTCTTCACCCGCCGGCGCTATGATCTGGAGCTCGCTTAAGCGAACGCCAGCACGTTCGCGGCTGGAGGGTGCGTGTCGGCTACAGTATGGATCTGGGTGGGTTTCATCTCGTTTGTGCTGGCGATGCTGGCGCTGGACCTGGGAGTCTTCAACCGCCACGCGCGCGTCATCAGCACGCGCGAGGGCCTGACCTGGGCGGGCTTCTGCGCCCTGCTGGCGCTGGGCTTCAGTGGCGTCGTGTATTACCTGTATGAGAGTCACGCGCTGGGCATTGGCCTTGGCGCGAGCAAGTCGATAAGCGGGGGCGAAGCGGCCCAGGCCTTCATCGTTGGCTGGCTGATCGAGCAATCGCTCAGTCTCGACAATGTCTTCGTCATCGCGCTGATCTTCTCGTACTTCAACGTCCCGCTGCAATTTCAGCACCGTGTGCTGTTCTGGGGCATCATGGGGGCGCTGATCATGCGCGGCGTGATGATCGGCGTGGGCGCCGCGCTGATCGAGTCGTTCCACTGGGTCATCTACGTGTTCGGCGCGTTGCTGATTGTGACGGCGCTGAAGATGCTCTTCATGGGCGAGGAAAAAGTGGAGCCCGACAAGAACCCGCTGGTGCGACTCGCGCGGCGCGTCATGCCGGTGACGCCCGGCTTCGAGGGTGAGCGCTTCTTCTCGCGCATCGACGGGCGCCGCGCGATCACGCCGCTGTTCCTGGTGCTGCTGGTGGTGGAGAGCACGGACCTGATCTTCGCGATCGACTCGATCCCGGCGATTTTCGGCATCACGCAGGACCCGTTCATCGTGTTCACATCGAACGTGTTCGCGATCCTTTGCCTGCGCTCGCTGTATTTTGCGCTGGCGGGCCTGATGGATCGCTTCCGCTACCTGAAGCTGAGCCTGGTCTTCGTACTGCTTTTCGTCGGGGCCAAGATGCTGCTGGAGGCGGTCCCGGATGAGCGCTTCCACATCAGCACGTTTGGGTCGCTGGTGGTAGTGTGCGTGCTGCTGCTGGGCGGCGGGCTGGCTTCGCTGCTGGTTGGCAAGCGCGACGGCGTGGATGAAAAACCGGAGCTGGCAGAACGAACTGGGTAAGCTTGGGGGCGTCGCCGCCCGCAGCGTACGCCGCGCCGCCGTGCTGGTCGCCGGCGTGGTGGTGCTGACCATCGGCGTGGCGGGGATTGTGCTGCCCTTCGTGCCGGCGGTGATCATCATTCCCGCCGGGCTAGCGCTGCTGGCGACCGAGTTTGTCTGGGCCCGCTGGCTGCTTCAGCACGTCCAGCAGCGCACCCGTCAGGCCGCCGAGCGCGTCGGCATCCGCCGGCCGCGGCCGCGCGATCGCCGGGGTTCGGAGCGCGCGGCTGTGCCTGATTCCGATTCGCCTGACCCGTCCCGGTCGGTATAGTACAGTTCGCCTCGTTTGCGCCACTGCCGCGGAACGCGCATATGCGACTGCTATTCATCGGCGACATTGTCGGTCGACCGGGCAAGCACGCCTGCTCTCAGATCGTCCCGCGGCTGATTCGCGAGCGCAACCTGGCGTGCGTGATCGCGAACGCCGAGAACACCGCCGCCGGCAGCGGCCTCACGCCGCCGATGTTCACCAAGCTGCGTCATTACGGCATCGATGTCTGCACCATGGGCGACCACATTTACAAGCGCCGCGAGATCTACTCGGTGCTCGAGCAATCCGACCACATCGTCCGCCCGGCGAATCTGCAGAACGAGGCCGTCGGCCGGCCGTACACGATCGTGCAGGCCCGCGACGGCACGCTGGTTGGCGTCGTCTCGCTGCTGGGCCAGACCTACATGAACGTCCGGGGCGATTGCCCGTTCCACGCGATCGATCGCGTGCTCGCGCTGCTGCCCAAGGAAGTCCGTGTCATCCTGGTCGATATGCACGCCGAAACGACCAGCGAAAAAGTCGCGATGGGCTGGTATCTCGACGGGCGCGTCTCGGTGGTGGTCGGGACGCACACGCACGTGCCCACCGCGGATGAGCGCGTGCTGCCAAACGGGACGGCGTACATCACGGACGTGGGCATGACCGGTCCGCATGATTCGGTCCTGGGCCGCGACAAGCAGCGCGTGATCGCCTCGCTCGTGACCGGCATGCCGCATCCCTACGACGTGGCGCACGGCGATATTCGCCTGTCGGCGGTGCTGGTCGAACTGGATGCGGACAGCGGGCGAGCGCGCTGCATCGAGCGCCTCAGCCTGCGCGAAGAATCACCCGTGCCGCCGATGGATGATTCGTAGCGCCGGGCGCCATCTCAGCGGAATCATCGGGGCACGGTGCTGTGAGCGACACGCACGCGCGGCAGTTCATTGGCGCGCTCAATCGCCGCGCGGCTTGCGCGTGCGCGGCTTGGGCGCTGCGGTTTCCGCCTTGCTCGCGGCGCTGCGAGCGCGGGACTTTGGCGCGGCGCTCGTTTCGCGAGCGGCCTTTTCGGCTGGCGCGGCCATTGGGCGCGAAGCAGATGCGGGCGCGGCACTTGGCGGCTCCGCACGCTGCCCCAGCACAACCAGCTCGATCCGCAGCAGCTCCGCCACCGACCAGGCCTGAAACGGGCAGCCGCGGGGCGTATGCGGCGCGTCGCCGTCGGCAATCTCCGAGACATGCCCCAGCCCAGCCTCATCCAAATGTCGAATCAGCGGCTCGATAAAGCGCCTGCGGGCCTCGGCCTTGGCATCCTGCGTCATGCCGCGAACGCGCAGCCAGGCCTCGACAAACGCGCCGCTGAGCCAGGGCCACACAGTCCCCTGGTGATACGCCCCGTCGCGCGCCACGCGATCGCCGATGTAGATCGGGCGATAGCCCGGCGATCCCGGCGCGAGCGAGCGCGGGCCGAGCGAAGTCCAGAGCCGCTGCTCACAAACGTCCACAACGCGCCGGGCGCGCTCGCCTTCAAGAATCGCGAAAGGCAATCCGCCGATCGCGAAGAGTTGGTTCGGCCGACAGGCCGGGTCATTGTGCCCGGACTCGTGATCAACATCGACCACGTCGTAGAGCCAGCCGTCGGCGGCGTTCCAGAAGCGCTCCGCGAAGGCCTGCGTCCCGCGCTGCTCGAGCTTCTGCCAGCGCGCGTCGAACGTGCCGCCGATGCGCAGCGCGTTCAGCCAGAGCGCCTGGATTTCGACCGGCTTGCCAATGCGCGGCGTCACCACCCAGTCGTCGACCTTCGCATCCATCCAGGTCAACTGCACGCCTGGTACGCCCGCCGCGATCAGGCCATCTTCGTCGGCGTGAATTCTGTAGCGCGTGCCGGCGGCATAGCCCGTCAGAATCGCATCGACTGCGGCGACGAGCCGCTTGCGTTTGGCGGCCGCCGGTTTGAGCCCAGCACGCTGCAGCGCTTCGAAATAATCGTGCACCGCGACCACGTACCACAGCGGCGCATCGACCGAGTTGAACTCGGCCGGCGCGTCGCTGTCGGGGAAGTGATTCGGCAGCATGCCCTGCGAAACCTGCCCGGACCACTCCAGCAGGATTCGCTCGGCGAGGTCTAGCCGGCCGCTGGCCAGGCACAAGCCGCGCATCGAGATGAACGTGTCGCGACCCCAGTCGGTGAACCACGGATAGCCGGCGATGATCGTATTTCCGCCGCCGCGACGCACGATGTACCCATCCGCCGCCCGTTGCAGCGGCGAACCGAGCTTTTCGCGGCGTGCCTGCTCTTCGCTGCGCAGCCGGCGCAGGGCGGATTGCGCATCGAGCTCCTTGTCGAGCAGATCGGCGGCTTCGCCCTCGGCAGCCAGCAGCAGGGCCGCCTCACCGTCGCCCAGGTTGAAGCGCAACACGCCCGGCGCGGCGCAATCCTCGATGTCGTCCAGGCCGCGGCTGCTTTCCTCGGCGTAGCGAAACGCGCGATACCAGGTTGGCTCGTGGCTGTAGAGTGCGTTGGCCAGCAGCGTCACTCCTGGAACATCGGGATACATTTTCCAGCGCACGCGGCCGTCGGCCTGGTCGGCGTGAAAGCGCATCGCGGCATTCTCGCGGTGCGTGTTGTGATGGTCGCGTCCGCTCAGCAGCGGCCGCACCGCAAGCGTGACACCTTGCCTGCGGCCGCTCAGCCGCCATGCGATGCACAGCAGCGCCGTGCCATGCCGGGCGAAGATCTCCTGTTCGAGCCGCAGCCCGCCGCCCAGGTCGAAGACCCAGGTCGGCCAGGGTTCGCGGCGGAACTCCGCGATGCGCGACCAGCCATCCGGGTGCAGCACGTTCGGCGAATAGTGCTGCGTTGTGATGGCGATCGTGCGGCCGTCGAGCTCGACCCAGGCTTCAAAGCCGTTGCACAGCACCATGCGGCCGGTCGGCGGGCGCGTGGCGACGTTCAGCAATGCGTGATAGCGCCGCGTGCGGACGCCGCTGACCGTGCCGGACGCGAATCCGCCCAGTCCGTCCGGCTCAAGCCACTCAGCGAAGCGCAGATTTTCAGGGATCATGCCCGTGTTCCTCGCGACTGTTTTCCGGCCAACCGCCAAGCTCCACGGAATGCGGCGCCGTCCAAATTCAGCGCAGCGCCAGCGGACGCGTCAGACGCCCCTCGACCCAGGCTTGCGAGCCGGATAATGGCCGATCCAGGAGCAGCGCCGCGCCGCGCGCTTCAAGCACCTCGAAGACTTCGCCACGCTCGGCGTTCGCTACTGCCGGTCCCGCGCCGGGCTCGGCCGTCAGCGCCGCCGAGTCCGCGGATATTGTGACCCATCGTCCGCCGCTCGGCGAGACCGCGTTCAGACTCCAATCGTACGGGCGGAACGTGAGTGAATAGCCACGCAGCGGTGCAGCGCTGAAGCGCGAGCAGTACTCGAGCAGCGCCGGCTTGCCGCCGAAATCGTCGGAATACCACTCGAAAATTTGCGACAGTGCCACGCGCCGCCCGGACGCGTCCAGCGTGTTTCGCGCGGCGTCCCGCACGAATCGCCGCATGTTCTCTTCAAGCAGCGCCTCCAGATCCGCCGCCCGGTACGCCCGCGGCAGCAGCGGCGGACATGACACCGCCGCGCACACCAGCGCGACGTGAATCCGCGGCTCTCGAAACCGCTTGCGAATGAGTTGGTGCTCCAGCTCGTCCAGCGACAGCGACCGTTGCGCCAAGCGCACCAGCGGCGCCTTGAAGACCGCGAAGTCGTCGCGCTGCGGTGAATAGTCTTCGCGGAAGCGCTCGATCACCGCCCGGATCATGCTCGCGTTGTACAGGTTGATGTACGCGGCCAGTTGCTCGCTCCGCGGCAGCTTCTCGAGCGGCGCGTTTTCGATCCGCTCCAGGTAGGCGCACAGCGCGGGCCAATCCGTCTTGCGCAGCGTGAGATAGTCGACGCGCTCGCCGCGCACGTGCCGCCTCAGAATCTGGTCGAATTCCACGTGGTCGATCGTTTGGTCGACCGTAGCTGCGCTGGCGCTGGTGCTGCTACTGGTGCTCGGGGCGCTGTGCTGTCCGCGCGCGGCGCTGAGCGCTGCGGCGTCCAGCGCGATCGCGAGCACGATCCAGATCAAGCGGCTTGGCATTGCACGCGGTAACTCAGCGAAGAACCGCGGCGCGCGGGATGAGCGCACCGCAGGCGTCATCGGAACGATGCGTCTGCCGCGGCGGTAGGCGCCGCGGGCGCCACACGCTGAGCGAGCTCGTCCCGCGCGGTCGAGGCGCCCGCCTGCTCCAATGCGCCCAGCACGATCGATTGCGTCAACGCTTCGGGCAGCACGATCGCCTGGTCCGGCTTGCCGGCCGGCACGACGATATTCAGCGGCACGCCGGCGCGGCGATACTTGCGCAGCTCCTGCTGAATCGCCGGATTGCGCCGCGTGAAATCCGCAATCAGCATGACGACGTTGAGCTCGTCCACCCGTTGGCGAACCGCGTCCGTCTCGAGCACCAGCCGCTTGTTGGCCTGGCACGTCAGGCACCACTTCGCGGTGAAATCCACATAGACCGTGTAGCCCTGCCGCGCCAGGTCCTGATCAAGCCCCGGCGCCCACGGCCGCCAATTCAATGGCGGGGCGGCTTCGGTCGACTCGGCGCCGTCCGCCGCTTTGCTGTTCGTGCTCGCTGAGCCGCGTGCGGCCGATGACACGCCAGCCTGCGCCACCTCGGGCGCATCTTTCGGCGTCATCCCGGCCGCGCCGCCCAGGAAGTCGAACCCGATCCACCAGCCGAGCGCGATCGCGGCGGCAGCGCTGCCCCAGAGCGCGAGCGTCGTGCCGATGGATGAGCTGAGCGTAATCTGGCCTAGCAGCCAGCATGCCAGCCCCACGCCCAGCAGCAGCGAGGCGGTCGCCACCAGTGCCGCCGGGTCGACCAGGAACTGCAGTCCCCAAAGCAGCCAGATCAGCGTGGCCAGCAGCAGAAAACCCATGAATTCCTTGAATTTCACCATCCATGGCCCGGGCCGCGGCAGATACTTCAGCCACGCCGGGAACGCGGTCAGCAGCACGTAGGGCGCGGCCAGGCCGACGCCCACCGTCATGATCCCCGCGCCGGCGACCAGCGGCGGCAACTGCACCAGCACGCCCACCGCCGAGCCCAGCAGTGGGGCGGTGCAGGGCGTCGCCAGCGCGGTGGCCATCACGCCGTTGACAAACGCGCCGCCGTAGCCATCGCGCGTGGTCACTGCGCCGGCGACATTCTCGATCATGCCCGGTAAGCGCAATTCGAAAACACCCATCATGCTGAGCGCGAACGCCAGCAGCAGCGCCATCAGCACGATCACGAACGCCGGCTCCTGCATCCAACCGCCCCAGGCCAGGCCAAATGTCACCATCACGACCGCGAGCGCCGCGAAGCTCGCCAGAATGCCGACCGCGTAAATCAGCCCCATCGCGGCGACACGCCCGGGGTTGTCGCCAGCCTGTTGCATGAAGCTGAAAATCTTCAGCGAGAGCACCGGCAGCACGCAGGGCATGACATTCAGAATTACGCCGCCCAGAAACGCAAACAGAAAGAGCTGCCAGAGCGCAACCGGCGGCCCGCTCCCCGAATTGCCGGAGGCGGGCGCTGCGGCGCTACCGGTCACGATCGAACGATCCTCGGTCGCGGGCGAACCACCGTCGTTCGCAGCCGCGGCGTCGGGCAGCTTTGTCGACTGCGGCGCGGTTGAAGAAGCGCTCGACGCCGTTGCCCCGGCCATCGCAATCAATTTCTCGGCCTCGGGCGATTCCTCCGCCGCTGCATCCGCGGCGACGACTTGAAACTCGAAAGCGCCCTCGACCAATTCCGGCGGGAAGCACTGGCCCGCGTCGTTGCAGGCCTGGTATTGCAGCAGTGCCCGCAGCTGCAGCGGCCGCGGTTCAAATTTGTCGTCTGACACTTCGAACGGCACGCGCACCAGCAGCGTGCCGCCGTGCTCGCGCACTTTTCCGATTCCCTTGACGTCGCGTGTCTTGGGCTTGGGCCACAGCGCGTCTTCAAATGTGATGCCTTCGACCGTTTCGATGAACAGCCGCGTAGCGACCAGGTCTTTCACGCCGGGGTCGCGATCCTGGATGTGATGCCCGGGCTGAATCTCGATTCGCGCCAGCAGCTCGCCTTTTCCCTTCACCGGGATTTTCGCGTGCGATGCGAGCAGCTTGCTGCCCTTGAGAAACGGCGCGTCAGCCAGCGGCGGCGGCAACGCCTGCCGCGCCGCTTTGAAAACGTCCGCGTTGGTCGGCGCGGGCTTGTCGGTCTGCACGCTCAGCTTGAGCCTGGCGCTGGTCTCCACCGGGATGCAGGCCTCGATGCAAGCCAAGGCGCCAACCGTCGCGCGAATCTCGAGCGGCTGGTCAATGGGCAGGTCGGCCACCGCCGTCAACGTCGTCAGCAGCACCGGCTTGCCGTGCAGGCCCAGGTACTCGGCGTCAAAAGCGACGGCGAGATCGGGCGTCGGAAAGCGGATCGGTCCGACGCTCAGACCGTCGGGCAACTCGAAATCGACGGTTGTCGGAAAGCCCGTGTCGAGCAGGATCGGGTGATAGATGTGCCAGGGCTTCTCGATCTCCAGCGCGATCGCCAGATCAACGGACTTGCCCGGCACAATCGCCGACTCGGCCGCCAGCAGCTTGGCCGAGAATTTCGGCGGCTTGGCTTCGGTAGGTTGTAGAAGCAGCAGCAGTGGCGTCAGCCACCCAATCAACAGCGTAAGCATCGAGTCCTCCGCCCGGATTCGATGCATATTCTAGTGCTTGGTCGCGGCGGCCGTGAAGTTTCGTGTTTGCGAGCCGGCAGCGATCCAACGCCGCCGGCGGCGGCGAGCGGTCAGGCCGGAATGCGCCGATCCCGCATCGATTGAAACTCCGAGCCGCCGCACTGACTTTCGCGGCCTGCAGCGCCGGATTTCACACGCGAGTGGTATGCTGACGCGATCATGTTCGAGCCGCCGCAAGTTCAGTCCGAGCCGGCCGAGAGTCAGCCATGGTATCTCGAGTTGGTTGAGCGCATCGTGGGCGCGTTGGAGCGCGTTCGCAATCTGCCAATGTTGAGTGAATTCGCCCGCTCGAAGACGCTGCCCGCCGCATTCTTCGAGCACTTCAACGCGGCCCTGGCGCTCTACGACGAGCTGATCGACAAGGCGCTCGCCAGTGACGAGCGCGGCGGACAGGTCAAGTGCGGCAAGGGCTGCTCAAACTGCTGCATCGACCTGGTCCGCGGCATGACCACGCCCGAGGTGATCAACATCTATCACCACGTACGCGGCTGGCCGGATGTGCGGGCGATCTTCGAATATCACCGCGAGTCCGCCGAAATCTTCATGAATCTGCTGGCGCAGAAGCTGCAGCCTGGCGAGCCGCCGCCGACCGGCCGCGATCCGCGCGTCGCGGAAGCGCACGTTGACTTCAACCGGCTGAATCGACCCTGCGGCTTTCTCGACACGCAGACCGGCTGCTGCCGCATCTACCCAGTTCGGCCGCTGGCCTGTCGCTATTTTTTCAGCCTCGATCCGCCGGAGACTTGCTCGCCGCTGCATGTGCTGTATCTGAGGCGGCGGACGCGCACGGTGCATCTGCCAGAGCGCGTACACGCGCTGATCCGCGAGATTGACCACAAGTTCGGCTTCCGCCCGCTGAATTTTCTGTCCGGCGCATTCTGCCAGTTCGCGGCGGAGGTGATGCGCACTCAGCCGATTCGGGTCGAAGCGCCCATGCCGGGCCCCGTCACGGACTGACGCCAGGCGCGCGTGCACCCGCCGCGCACTCTGCGCTGCGGCACTACTCCGCCGCTGCGCAATCGCTACCATAGCCGCCCAGTCGCCGCCGGCGAATCGCCAGACGCAGGACGAACGCGCGGCCAGACGGGAGTGCGGATGGCGGGAAAATCAAAGCCAGGAAAGTCGCGCGGCGCTTCGCAGGGAACACTCTTCGACGATCCGTCCGGCGCGGCGACTGCCGCCGCGAGCACGAAGTCGGCGCGCGCGGCGGACGCAAAGCTCGGCGATGCGGCGACGAACACGAAGGCTGCGCGCGGGTCGCTTGAGCGCAATAAGCTTGCGCCGACCAAGTCCATCGAGCAGAAGCGCCGCGAGCGCGCGCTGGCCGACGTACCCAACGCGCCGCTGCTCGCGAGCCCGGCCAGTTCGTTCATCGCCGAAATACCCGGGGCCACGCCGCGGGCTGGCGTGGAGCGGTCTGCGCTCGAGTCGTCGGAGCCGCAGCCGCCTGGCGCGATGCGCGAGCCAGCCAGGCGTCGCGGCAACGGCGCGACCGCCGAGAGTTTGGCGTCCAAGCAGCGCGAGATTTCGGTGTCGGAGTTCTTCGCGAAGAACCGGCACCTGCTGGGCTTTGACAACAAGCGCAAGGCGCTGCTGACGACGGTGAAGGAGGCCGTGGACAACAGCCTGGACGCTTGTGAGGAGGCCGGGATTCTGCCGGAGCTGCTGGTCAGCATCGAGCAGCTCGCCGACGATCGCTTCCGCGTCAGCGTGCGCGACAATGGTCCGGGCATCGTGCGGGCCCAGATTCCGAATGTTTTCGGCAAGCTACTCTATGGCTCGAAGTTTCACCGCCTCAAGATGTCGCGCGGGCAGCAGGGCATCGGCATTTCCGCCGCCGGCATGTACGGTCTGCTGACGACCGGCAAGCCGATCCACGTCACGTCGCGCACGAGTGAACGCCGCCCCGCGCACCATTTCCAGATCGCGATCGATACCACCAAGAACCGCCCGGACATCATTCGCGACGAAGAGCAGGAAGTCAGCTGGCCGCACGGGACCGACGTGGCGATCGAGCTGGTCGCCAGCTACAACAAGGGCCGCCAATCGGTCGACGAATATCTGGAACAGACCGCGATCGCCAACCCGCACGCGCAGATCACCTACCGTTTGGTGCTGGCCGGTACGGACACCGCGCCGCAGGAGCGCGTCTTCCCCCGCGCCAGCCAGGAGCTGCCCGCGGAGACCCGCGAAATCCAGCCGCATCCGCACGGCATCGAGCTGGGCGTGCTGATGAAAATGCTCAAGGAATCCAACAAGGCCGATGCGCACTTCCGCACGCTCAGCGGCTTCCTAAGCCACAGCTTCAGCCGCGTCACGTCGCGCACCGCGGCGGAGTTGTGCGCCGCTGCCAAGCTCAAGCCGACACGCCGGCCCGCCGAGTTGGACCCGGCGGAGGCTGAGGCGCTTTTCCAAGCGATGCGGACCGTCCGGATCATGGCCCCGCCGACGGACTGCCTGGCGCCGATCGGGGTTCGCGCGATCCTGGCCGGCTTGCTGAAGGAAGTGAAGGCGGAGTTCTTCACCGCCGTCACGCGCGACCCCGCCGTCTACCGCGGGAATCCGTTCCTGATCGAAGTCGGCCTGGCGTACGGCGGATCGCTCGCTGCGGCCGATGCCGATCCGGCGCAGAGCGGCCCGTCCGAGCCCGCCCGCATCATCCGCTTCGCCAACCGCGTCCCGCTGCTCTACCAGCAGTCTGCCTGTGCGTCGTTCAAGAGCGTGCTGGATGTCGACTGGCGAAACTACGGCTTGTCGCAGCCAGGTGGCGGCGTGCCGGTCGGGCCGCTGGTCATCATGCTGCACATGGCCAGTGTCTGGGTGCCGTTCACCAGCGAAAGTAAGGAAGCAATCGCCGACTATGACGAGATCCGCAAGGAACTGGTGCTGGCGCTGCGCGAAGCCGGCCGCAAGCTCGCGACCTACATCCGCCGCCGGCGCCGCCAGAAGCTCGAAGGCGAACGCCGCAGCATCTTCGAGCGCTATATCCTGGACGTATCCGAAGCGCTCAACAACATCAGCGGCGGTAGTGAGAAGCAGCGACAGCGGCTCGAAGAATCACTGCGGCAAACCGCGCTGCGGCACACGGCCGAGGCCGATGTCGAGCTGGACCAGGATGGCAAACCGATCGCCAAACCGGTTGAAGAGAAGGACGAGCTCAGCGGCGACGAGAGCACGCTGATCGTAGAGGCGAATGTGAACGAATCCGCCGCGAGCGCCGCTCCGCAGCTCTTCGACACGCAGGCGGCGCTGCCCGGCCCGGCCAAGCGGCGCAGGCGGCGCTAATGGCGCTCAGGCGCGCTCATGGCTGCGGTGCGACGGGGCGATTTGCGGCCGCGGCGGCGGCCTCCTGCCGCAGCGCATCGCGCAGGTTTTCGTGGTGGTCCTTGTCTTTGAAGCCGTAGCGGCGCATCTCGTCAATTACCTGTTCGTAGCTCCAGCCCTGTTGATGAATGCGGTACATGCCGCACGCCAGCCCGGTGCGGTTCGCGCCGGCGGCGCAATGCACCAACATCGGCCCGAACGAGGGATCGAGGATGATCTCGCGGATGCGCTGCCGCTGCTCGGGCGTGCTGGCGCCGTCGCCGGTCAGCGGCACGTTCAGCCAGCGCAAGCCGAGGCGCTCGGCGGCCTCGCGCTCGGCGATGCTCTCGGGCACGTCCGGATTCAGCAGCGAAAGCACGGTCTTCAGGCCGTGGGTCGCGGCGACATGCTCCAGTTCTTGCGCGGAGATTTCTCCACTGCGGTAGAGCCGGCCGGGCTCGACCACGTCGAACCGCTTGGGTAAGTCTGAACGCGGATCGTCAACCAAGGCAAACCATAAGAGCAGTAGCAGCGAGATCAGACCCAGCCAACGCAATGCGCGTTGCAGGCGCTGCGCGCCACTGCTCGCTGGAACTGGCGCCGGCGTGATCGGGGCGTTTTGGGCTTGCATGGCTAGTCGACGCGGGATCTTAGCACGCCGCGTATGATGTCGCCCGTGTTCTACCGCTTCCTGCATGAGCTGGCCGAGCGCGTACGGCCGACGCGCGATGACGCGACGCTGCTGCGGGCCGTGGTGCGCCTGACCAAGGAGCACTTCGAGGCCCAGGCTGCATGCCTGATGTCGATCGAACCCGGCCGGCCGCGGGCCGAGCCGCTCTTCTCGCTGCCGCGCGAGGCCCAATGGGACCAGGCCATCGCGAGCGCCTTCGCGCGCGGCGACTATCCGGGCACGCGGGCCGGGCTGATCGGCGCGACCGTGGCGCGGCGCGGGCGACCATGGGGCGCGCTGCTGCTGACGCGCACGGAGCGGCCGTTCGAATCGGGCGCAGGCCGCAACCTGGCGCGGGTCGCCACGCTGCTGGGCGATGCGCTCGACCGCATCGACAACCAGCGCGTTCAGGAGGTGCGCGAGCGGCTCGATCGCAAGATCATGGAGCAGATCCGCCCGCGCGACCTCTTCTATCAGCTGCTGCACGGCTTGCGCACTGTCACGCACTATGACCATTCCTCCGCGCTGCTGATCGGCGACGACGACGAGACCTCGCTCGAGCTGGTCGCCGAGCAGTTGGCTTGCATCAAGGGCAAGAGCCGCTACATCGGGCGGCGCTTCGAGCTGAGCGAGCCGCTGCGGACGCTGATGCGTCGCGGCGGCGTATTCGGCTTTGACCGCCGCGAAGACGCCTGGCACGCCTGGGGCGGGGAAGCGGCGGAAGTCGCGATCGCAAATCTGCTGGACTACAACCGCAGCGCACGACCCGACGACGAGCGACCACGCGAGGCCGCCATGATCTGCGCCCCGATCGCGACGCGCCGCAGCGTGATCGGCGTCTTGAAGATCGCCGCCGTGCACGCCGACACGTTCGGACAGTTCGAGCGCGAGGCCGTGCAGAGCTTCTGCTCACAAGCCTCGGTGGCGATTCAGTACCTGCAGCGCACCGAGTCGCTCGAGCGCAAGATGCTCGCGGCCGAGCGGAAGCACGCCATCGCCAACATCGCTCGCGGCGTGTCGCACGACATCAACAATGCCCTGGGCGCCGTGCTGCCGCTGGTGCAGGAGCTGCGCGAGGAGGCCGCCGACGGCCAGGTCGACCCGCGCACGCTGGTTGAGGACCTCAAGCAGATCGAGCAGTCGCTGCAGGTCAGCCGCCGCATCTTTGGCGGCATGCTGGCCCTGGCGCGCGGCTCGGCCCGCTCAATCGGGGAGGGCAACGTCCGCCGCGCGATCGACGGCGCGCTGGCGATCCTGGCAGACGGGCTGCAGCGGCGGCAGATCGAGTTGCACATCGATGCGGCCGAGGATCTGCCGTCGGTGGCTGTCGGCCAAGGCGACTTGGCGCAGCTCTTTCTGAACCTGGCGAGCAACGCGCGCGATGCGATGCCCAGCGGCGGGCGGCTTTCGGTCCGCGCCTGGCACGAAGCCAATCGTGTCGAGGTCGAGCTGCGCGACACTGGCCACGGCATGACCCCGGAGCAACTGGCGCGGATCGGCGAGCCGTTCTACACGACCAAGTCCGAGGGCAACGGACTGGGGCTCTCGATTTGCCGCTCGATCGTCTTCCAGGCGCAGGGCGCGCTGCATCTGGAGAGCACGCCCGGCCAGGGCACCTGCATCCGCGTCGGGCTGCCGATCTCGACGCCGCGCCGGAGCGACCGATGAAGCGTGCCCGCGTGCTGATTGTCGACGATGACCCGGGCCTGCTGCACGCGATCATGCGGCTGCTCTCGAAGCGATACGAAGTTTACGCGTGCCCCAACCCAGACGAGGCACTGCGGCAGATCGAGCAGAGCGCCTTTGACGTGGCACTGCTGGACGTTCGCATGCCGCAGATGTCGGGCTTCGAGCTGCTGGCTCGGCTGCGCAGCCGGCGGCCCGACCTGGATGTGATCATCATGACCGGCAGTGTGCACGAGCTGGATGCGCAGCTGGTGCGCGCCATCCGCGCCGAGGCCTACTACTTCATTCAGAAGCCCTTTGACCGCGAAGTGCTGCACACACTGGTCGAACGCTGCATCGAGCTGCGGCGGCTGCGCGAGGAGAATCGCGCCCACACGCAGCGGCTCGAGCACGAGCTGGACGTAGCCCGTCGCTTCCAGCGCAGCCTGCTTCCGCCGGAGCGGGCGACGCTGCGGCGCGTGCAGGTCTTTGCCCGCTATCTGCCGCGCGACACGCTTTGTGGGGATTACTATGACTACGCCGAGTGCGCTTCGGGCGCGGCGAGCCTGATCGTCGCAGATGTATCCGGGCACGGGGCGTCGGCCGCGATGCTGATGGGCATCGTGAAGTCTGCGTACCAGGCGGCCCGCGCCGAGGATTTCGAGCCGCTCGCGGTCGTGCAGCGCGTGGCGCAGAGCATGCAGCCATTCGGTACGACGCGCTTTGTCACGCTGCTTTGCGCGCGGCTGGATCAGGCCCGCGGCCTGCTGGAGTACGCCAACGCCGGCCATCCGACCGGGCTGCTGTGGCGTGGCGATGGCGCGACGCTCGAGCTGGAATCCAACGGACCGCTGATCGGCTCATCGATCCCGGGGCTGCAGTGGGAGCAGACGCGCCTGCCGCTGCACGCGGGCGACCAGCTTTTCGTCTATACCGATGGTCTGGTCGAATCCGAACTGCTCGACGGCCGGCTCACCCCAAAACGCGTTGCGGCCGAGCTGTGCCAGCGCGGGGCCAGCGCGGCGCTGCTGGATCATTTCGCCACGTTGCTCGAGCAGGCCGGCGCGCGTGTCGACGACGACGTGACGCTGCTTGCCGCCCGCGTCGACTGACCCGCGCGCGGCATGCACCCACGGCGCTCGGCGGCCTATACTTTCCCGCCATGATCGTCACCATCGATGGCCCCGCCGGCTCGGGCAAGAGCACCGCCGCCCGCAAGCTCGCGGCCCGGCTCGAGATTCCTTATTTAGACACGGGCGCGATGTACCGCGTCGTCACGCTCGCTGCTTTGGAAGACAGCGTCGACCTGCGCGACGAGACCGCCCTGACCAGGCTGGCGGCCTGCGACGACTGGCGGCTCGACCTGGGGCCGACGCACATCCGCGTCACGCTGCGCGGGCACGATGTGACCGAGAAGTTGCGGCAGATGCGCGTGAACGACAATACCAGGCACATCGCGTGCTCGCCGGGCGTGCGACGGGCGCTGGTCGAGCGGCAGCGCGAGCTGGGCCGCACACTAGGCAGCCTGGTGACCGAAGGCCGCGATCAGGGCAGCGTCGCGTTTCCGGATGCCGACATGAAGTTCTTCCTGGATGCACGACTCGAGCGGCGAGCCGAGCGCCGCTTTCACGAGATGCTGGCCGAAGGCGAGCAGGTCACGTTTGAAGAGGTGCTGAGCAATCTGTGCGAGCGCGATCGCACCGACGCGGAGCGGCAGGTCGCGCCGCTGGTGGTGCCGCAGGGCGCGGTGCGGCTGGATACATCCGACCTGCCGATTGGCGAAGTCGTCGAACGGATGGTCTTCTACCTGCGCGCCCAGCAGCTCCTTCCCGGGTAGATTCCAGGCACGATGGAAAGCGCCACGCTCAACCCAGCGCGGTCGGTTCGCCGCCCTTCGCACGCGCCCGCGGCCCGCGCCGCGATGCGCCCGTGGTATCGGCTTTGCCGCTACTTCTGTCAGCTCTTCTTTCTGAGCTTCTGCCGCGGACGCTCGTTCGGCGTGCGGAATGTGCCGTTGCAGGGTGGCGTGCTGCTGGTCTGCAATCATCAGAGCTTTCTGGATCCGGTGCTGGCGACGCTAGCCCTGCCACGCGAATGCCACTATATGGCCCGCGATTCACTCTTTCATAAGCCGCGCTTCAAACGCCTGATCGAATCGCTCAACGCATTCCCGGTCAAACGCGGCACGGCGGACATCAGCGCCATCAAGGAAACGCTGAAACGCCTGAAGGCCGGCGGGCTGGTGACGGTCTTCCCCGAAGGCACGCGCACCAGCGACGGCAGCATCCAGGAAATGCAGCCCGGCGTGGTGCTGGTGGCCCGAAAAGCCGGCGTTCCGATCGTCCCCACAATGATCGACGGCGCATTCCAAGCCTGGCCACGCACCGCAAAACTCCCGCGACCCGGACGCATCATCGTGGCCTACGGCGAACCGATCTCCGCGCAGCAGCTTGCGACGCTGGACGAAAGCGAGTGCATCGCAATGGTGCGCGGCCGTATCATCGAGCTGATGCGCCGACACGGCCTGAAGCGCGACTCGGTCTAGGGTCGCTCCTCGCCAGTGGCTTGAACCTGCGTCGTCGGGGCGAGCTCGAAGAGCGTTTCACCCGAGCGGCGCAGCTCGATGGTCAGAACGCCGCGCGGCAGCCCGCCTTCGGCCGATTCGTCCACATACACGACGCGCTGTGCGATCTGCCCGAGTGCCACTGCGCGGCGGAGCTGCTCGACCAGGTCGAGATACGGGATCGGCACGCGCACTTCGAGGTTGCGCCCGTCGCGCTCGATCATCAGGTCCACGCGCCGCGGATTGGGCCGCCGCTCGAGCGCCGCGCGAAACTCCTGCACCGGCTGTGTGGTGGCGAAGCGCGCTCGATCGCAGCCGACGATCAGGTCTCCGGTCCGCGCCAGGGCTGCGGCGGGCAGATCCGGGGCGACGGCTCGGACGCGCAGTGCCTGCCGCTGGGTCTCCTCGACCACGTCGATGCCAAGCCGCGTGCCGTTTCCGCCGGGTTGCCGCCGTCGCCAATACTCGGGCGCCAGCAATTGCGGCAGATGCTGCTCGAAGTACGCCAGCCAGCGCGTGCCCAGGTCAGCGATCGGACCGCTAGCGGCGACGAAGACAGTCTCGTTCGCGACGAAACGGCGCTGCGCGGCGCCGAGCGATTCGGAGAGCGTCGGGTCCTGCCCATGCCGCGCGCGGACGATCTGCTCGAGCCAGTCGGCATGTGAGGCGAGCAGCAGCACGTCGCGATCCAGGGCCCAGGCCACATGCAGCTCGCCGACCGCCTCGCGCCCCGGACCACTGGCCAGTTGCGTCAGGTCCTGTATGCGCAGCTCAACGCCGCCGACCTGCCGCGTGCTCCGCGGCGGGAGCTGGGCGCGGCTGCCGGCGAGCGCGAGGAAATTGAACACCGTGGCGCAGGCCTGCAGCAGCGCGTCGCAGTCGTCCAGAGCACGCTGCCCATCTCGAGTCGCCAGCAACGCCGCGATCGCTGGCATCGGCGGTGCGCCCGAGAGCCGCTGCTGTGGGAACACGCCGCCGATCGCGACGGCCGCATCGCCGTCGAGCCCGTTCAGCAGGCTGCCGACCACGGGTTCCTGCAGCTTAAAGGCGGTGCGGAGCACGTTGCGCTCGGGCAGGCTGTTGACGCCGCGCGCCAACGTCATGAAGTCCACGTGTCCGGCCCAGGCTAGCAGCGTTTTTTGCGGCAGCGTTGCGGCGAGCGCGGCGCTCCTGCGCGGCGCTCGCGGCGCGGCGTCGGGGGTCGCGTCGCCGATGGCGGTGATTTGAAGTTGCGATCGCTCGCGATGCAGCGCCAGCAGCACGGCGCTGGCCCCGCGCAGCGGGCCAGGCAGATCCGCCGCCGGCGTGGCGGCCCCGGCCACCTGGGTCGTGGCGGATCCCGGCCGAATCCGCAGGAAGCAGACGCCCTGCGGGCGCTGCGCGACGCGCTTGACCAGTCCGCGATAGGTCGCGTCGTCCGCCAGGCAGTTCGCTCCGCCCTGCGCAGCGCGCAGCACGGCCCGAAACATGCCGTCCACCGGTGCGCCGTCGCCGAAAATCAGGATGTTCTGATGCACGGCTAGCGCAATGCCGCTCTGAAGCGCGTAGACGGCGACGCCCCTGGCGTTCGAGATTTCACGTGCATTCCAGGAATTCAGCAGCTCGCGGATGCGGGCCGGATCCGGCTCGCAGAGCACCACGCCATCCTGCGAGCCGCTTTCTGGCGAGCCGACGAACGCGACGCGCCGCGAAAACAGCGTGCGGACTGCTTCGGCCGGCTCCATGCGGACCGTGTTCATCACGCGCTGCCGCCACTCCTGCGCGTCGCTGGGGTCGGCGGGCTGGCCCGCGAATTCGGCCAGGCCTGCCCAGAGCTGCGGCTCGGTCGCCAGCACCAGCAGGTCTTCAACGCCGCGAACTTCCACGAACAGCCCGGCGTTTGCGGGCGCGAGCCGCGCCAGCGATTCCTGGGCGCGAGCCGGCCCGGCGGCAAGCGCGAGCAGCGCGAGCGCCGTGCAGGCCAGCTCTCCCGGCCGATTCCAGAAGCTGAGTCTTCGATTTGCCACTGCTGCTGCGCTCGTGTCGTGCGTCACGCTGTTCGCATCTTATCCAGCACGGCTGCTGACGTCGTCCGCGCGTGCCGACCGCGCCAGCGGTCTCTGCGGACCCAAGCTCATCGCCCCGCGCGCAGCGGCGCGCGGCGACATCTTCTTGCTTGCGAAAGTGATACCGACAGCCTGACGATCAGATGCACGGTTTGTGGACGGCTGCAGCTAGAGCGAATGCTGATCGTCGTGCGCTGCGGGCGCCTGCGGCTCGGCGACGGGCTGGTTGAGCATGATGTCGAACAACCCGGTGATCGGGTTGAACGCGGTGACGCGCGAGACATCCGCCGGGTAGCTCAGGCTGGTTTCGACATAGCGAGCCAGCGAGCCCAGATCGCCCGCGACATTGGCGCGGGCCGCCAGAAACTGATCGCGCTTGTCGTAGATGATGTCCATCAGCGTGATCTTGTCACGCTCGCGAAAAGCCTGGTCCAGCGCCGCGGAAAGCGGGTCCGTGCTGATCGGCTGCGGACCGCTTGACCAGAAAACCGCCAGCGCGATCGCCGCGGCCACGTTCGCGACCGCGAAGGAGCCCAACAGCCAGCGGCGTACGCGCGGCCGCTGCGGCTTGGTGCGCTGCACGCCCGCCATCACGCGCTCCGCGAAATCCGCGGACAAGGCCGGCTCGCGGTGCGGCGTAGAGAGCACATGCTCGAACGACTCGAGCATCGCCAGCGTCTGCTGGCAGCGGCGGCAGCGCAGCCGATGTGCGTCGAGCTCGAGCCGCAGCGCGCCCGAGAGCTCCCCGTCCAGGTACGCGTCGAACAGTCTTTCGGCTTCTGAGCAGATCATGGCTGTTTACTCACGCCGAATCCGACCCGGCCAGGCGCTGCCCGTCGCGCCAGGCATCGACCCACTCGCTGCTGAGCAGCGCACGCAAGCGCTCGCGCGCCCGGTGCAAATGACTCTTGACGGTGACCGGCGGCATGTCGAGCACGACGCCGATCTCCTGGCAGCTTTTGCCTTCGCGATAGAACAGCAGCACCGCCGCCTTCTGTGGCGCGGAGAGCTGATCCACCGCCGACCAAATCACATCGCGCAGCCGTCGGGCGTCTTCGCTGCCGGCGAGCGTCGTGGCCACGTCCTCGGCCTGTGCCCCGAGGGCCGACAGGTCTGCGTCCGTGGCGACGGCCTTCTTCTTGCGCAACGTGTTCAGGCACAGCCGATATCCGATCGTGAAGAGCCAGGTGCTGAAGGCGTAATCACGCGAATAGCTCGCCAGTGACTCATATGCCTTCACAAACGCGGCCTGGCAGATGTCTTCGGCCTCGTGATGATTTCGGACGATCCGCCACACGAAGGCGAAGAGCCGCTCCTGGTACGCCTCGACCAGGGCGCGGAATGCCTCTGCGCTTCCGCGCACTGCGCGGGAAATCAGCCGCGATTCGTCGTCTCGCGACATGCACACGTCCGTTGGAACGGCCTGGCTCTCGTGCATTCGCCACGTCCTTTTACCGCCCGCGCATTCCGCGGTTGCGGGCGCGTAGTCTCTGAGTACACTCTAATTTCGGTATGCGCAAAGGTCTACCTGCACCTCCCAGAATTCAGAACCGCAAGGCCCGCTTTGAATTCGAGCTGATCGAGCGATTCGAGGCCGGAATTTGCCTCACCGGCAGCGAGGTCAAGAGTCTGCGGGCCGGACAGGCTTCGCTGGACGAGGCCTACGGTTTCATCGAGCAGGGTGAGGCCTGGCTGAAGGACTGTAACATAGCTCCTTACCCCATGGCCGGTTATGCGCAGCATCAGCCCACGCGCCCGCGAAAGCTGCTGCTCAAGCGCAGCGAAATCAAGAAGCTGACCGCCAAGGTCACGCAGCGCGGCTGGACGCTCGTGCCGCTGGAAATGTTCTTCAACGAGCACGGCCTGGTGAAAATCGGGCTGGCCCTGGCGCGCGGCAAGACCCACGACGACAAACGCGCCGCACTCAAGGAGCGCGATTCAAAACGCGAGATCGACCGGGCGATGAGACGGCGCTAGAGGCTGCGCTCACGACGGCAACGCTACCAGAACATCCAATCCCGCCAGAGCACCATATACGCGTAGAGGAACAGGTTCGTGAATGCGTGCACGAGCACGAGGCACAGTACGCTGCGCGTCCAGTACATCAGCCCGTTGAACGCCATCCAGCACAGGATGCTGACCATCCAGTTGTCCGGGTGTTGCAGCGTGGAAATCAGCGACGTGCCTAGGAATGAAAACCAGGTGAACGTGCCCAGCGGCACTTTTTCGTAGTCGTTCCAGCGGATCATCGCGCGCAGCAGGAACGCCCGCCAAAACAGCTCCTCCACGATCGGCACCGCCGTCACTGCCACGCCGATCCGCAGCCAGATGGTGGTCCAGCCGAGCAGGTCGTCGCCGAATTTCTCAAGCGGATTCGTGATCGTGGGCGTGCCGGGAAAGAGCGGCAGCGGCAGGCGCGCCGGCCAGCCGAGCTGATTGAAAAGGTGCTGACCCGCGGCCCAACCCGCGGCACACGCGGCTCCGGCGACGATCGCAATCAGCCAATAGGGCTTGCCCCAGGGCGGGAAGTGTTTTCGCAGCAGCCAGCAGACCCACAACGAGCCGACGCCGCGAAGCAGCGCCGCCAGCCAGTTGAGGTGATCGGGAAACTGGTCGCGCAGACTGAGCAGCAGCAGGTAGACCAGGTACGGCGCCATCAGTGCGAGGTCGGGGCGATCGCCGGCGAGATGGTCGACGCGATCCTGAAAGCTCAAGCGCTTCTGCATGTCGGTTCGATCCCGCTGATCCGCTTGAAATCAAATACCGGCAGTTTCGGCGGGACTATAGCGTAAATCGCCGCGCGCGGGATTCAGCGCCGCGGCCGCGCGTTGCGCGTTCGGATTCGGCCTTCAGCGCCGCGCCGAATTATGCCGCTGCTCCGAAACGGTCGCGCCGCGATTATCATCCAGCCCTTCGGCGTGCGCGAGGAAAACACATGCGAGGTGCGCAGCATTCGAGCGGCGTGGGCGCGGCGGCAGCGGCTTGCCTGCTGCTAACGACCCTTTGCACGCACACCTGCGGAGCGCAAGGCGCCGCACTCGGCGATGCGCGGAATCACGCCGGCGGCGCCGCACAGGTCAACGCCACCGCCAGCGGTGTGCGGACAGACGCCGGCAGCGATGCGCAGGCCGAGCTGCTCCTCGCAGTGCTGGCGCTGCCGTGCGGGACGCAGACCGTTGCGGACGTGGCCGGCCAGACGCTGGCAGGCCCGGATGCGCTCGAAACGTTCGTTCGCAATACTGCGCAGGTGCAACATGGGGCGACGTTGGCCGGGGCGGCGTCCGCACAGGCCGAATTGCCGCTGGACGCCCTGCGGCAATTCCTGACGCGCGAATTCGGGCTCGAGTCGGCAAAGCTGCCAAATGAGCCCTCACGCCTGCGAGCCCGCGGTGCGGCGCTTTCGAGTGTCGACGTCGCCGCTTCGCTCGGATTGGGCGCCGCCGCGCCGCAGACGCCCGAGAATTGGACGCGCGTCGGCCGAGCGGCGCAGCAATTGGCGCTCGAGGCGGCCCGGCAGGATGCGCGGCGGCGAATCGCGCTGCGGTTGACGCGGCTGCGGATCAACGCCGGCACGCGCGTGGCGGACCTCATGACCAGCCAGGAGGAGTTGATTGAGAGCCTCAGCGGCATGCTGATCGGCGCGAGCGGTGACGGGACGCTCCTGCTGCGACCCGATGTGTTGATGGCACAGGTCCGGCTCGCCGCGCCGGCGGACCAGGCGCTCGCCGCGTTGCGGCGGGTGCACGCGCGCTGCGCGCAGCCGCCGATGAGTGCTGCGGATTTTGAGCGCTGGCTGACGTCGGCAATCACGCGGCCGGTCGACGCTATCGGTCTGGGTTCGCCGCCGGCGGCATTCGTGCGGCGCGGTGCGGAGCGCGTGGCGCTCGAGCTGCCGGACTGGGCTGGGCAGCAGATCGAAGCCGGAGCCGATTCGCCGGAGCAGACCGGCGCTTGGAGCGCCGCCGAGCAGCGGGCCGCTGCCCAGCAGGCCGAGGCGCTGGCGCGGGCGGCGTTGCGCTCGCAGCTCGCGGCGTTGCCGCTCGTAGGGCAGCGCAGCCTGGGGCAGTTGCTGCAACCGGAAAGCGCATTCGCGTGTCAACTGAATGCGCTGCTGGGCGATGCGGCGGTCGTTTCGACCCGGCTGAGCGAGCGGTCTGCGCAGGTGAGCGTCTCGCTCTCCGGGCTGCGCGTCTGGCGCATCGTGCAGGAGGAGCTGGCTGGTGAGGCGAAGAACTAGCGTCCGCGCCGCCGATCGCGCACCGATCGGCACGGCCGCAGCGCCGTCCGTGAGCGGCCCAGCCCCGGCATTCCGCGCGACATTCCCAGAGAGGCGCGCGCTGCATTCGCGGCACTGCCGGCTCGCGCCGGCGATCGTGATCCTCTTGTTGTTGCACCTCTCGGCGTTCGACGCTCTTGCGCAGACCCAGGCGGCTTCGCCCGCCGCGAGCGAGACGCTCTCGACGGAAGAGCGCGCCGCGCTGGAGCGTGTGGCGCTGGCGTCGGCCCGCGCCGACCTGGCGCAGGCGGTCGCGGATTTGCCGCTGGGACCGGGCCAGACGCTGGGGATGTGGGCGGCGCGGGATGTGGCCCGCGCGCGGACGCTGCGGATGTGGCTGCGCAGCCTGCCGCGCAGCGGCGCAGCCCGTTTCTATTCCGACGGCACCTGCGAAGTGGAAGTGCGCCTGGCCGCCGACGAGCTGTGCAAGCAGATCGCCGAGTTGCAGGCCAGGCCGGCCAGCGGCGAGGAGCCGCTCGCCGATTCGACGCTGCGCGCCGCCGCCGGCCAGTGGAACCTCATCTGGGGCTACGGGTTGGCGTCGGCGGCGGATCGCGTGCGCGGCAGTAAGCCGCTAGGCTGGGAAGACGTCGCGCCTGAGGGCATCGAGCTGGCGCGACAGGCGGCCCTGGCCGACGCGATCGAAGCACTGCTCGAGCAAGCCGGCGCCTGCCGCGTGACCAACGCCCGCCGAGCGTCGGAGTTCCTCTCGTCTGGCGAGGGCTTGCGCGAGGCGGTTCGCGGCGAGCTGGCGAAGGTGACGCAAGTGCGGGTCGAGCTTGCCCCGGACCAGGTCGCCCTGGCGGAAGCGCGCGTCCCAATGAAGGAGCTGATCCGCGTATTGGCCGAAGTGCACCGCACGCGCTACCAGGGTGACCTGTTTCACGCCGCAGACTTCCGCGAGATGGCCCTGCTGAATGACGCGCCCGAGCTGCGCGCCAACGGATTGGCCACGCCCCCGGCCCGCTATCTGCTGCGCGGCGGCTACCGCCTGCTGGAGCTCGACGCGCCGGCCTGGGCCACGCAGACGCTGCGCGCCGTCGGCCGCTTTCGGCCCGAGCCGGACGCGACGCCCGACGATGCCCGCAAGCTAGAAATGGCCCGGCTGGATGGGATGAACGCGCTGCGGTTGCAGGTCGAGGCGCTCGTGATTCAGGGCGAAACGACAGTCGATCAGCTCCTGGGCTATCGCCGCGAGCTCAAAGACGATGTCGCCACCGTGCTCAGCGGCGCACGGGCCGCGGGCGCCGCGCGGCGCCTTGCGGGCGGCGTGCTCGAGCTGGATGTCGAACTGCCGCTGTCGCGGCTGTGGCGCGTATTGCGGCGCGGCATTCCGGCGACGGAGGTCGATCCGCCCGCGACGCAGCCGCTCGCGCCGGCCCGGGACGACACCCGCGGATGAGACGCACTGCTAATCGGCCGCGCGTAGGCAATGCGCCACTCCACAATGCTTGGACTTGCCCGCCGCACGCGGCTAGCATCCGCGCGGCGAGTAGCTCGAGCCGCGCCCGCGTCGCACGTGAGCATTTGCGTCGTGCCGCACGGGCGCGTCGAAGCCGCAGCCGCGCTGAGGGCGACCCATGTTCTTGCGGGAAGATGAAGACGAAACGATCGTGCTGCGGCTTTCCCTGAGCCAAGTCAAGAAGATTTACCTGGCGCTTTTCCGGCAGTTACACGCTTCGAACCTGGGCGACTTCGACGCATTGGACGAAGATGACATGCTTCTGACGCTGCAGAGCTACCTGCAACGCCGCGCGGCGCAGGCCGGTGTGGACGGCACGGACCATCGCCAGTGGGATGCCTTTCTTGGCGTGCCGCAGGCGAGCACGTGTGAGCAGCGATTCTCGAACCGCAAATCGGAAGGCGGCGGCTGACATGCAATCGCGAATGCACCACACAGTCGCGGTGTATCCAGGCTCGTTTGACCCGGTGACGCACGGACACCTGGACGTGATCCGCCGCGCCGCCGGCCTGTTCAACGAGCTGGTCGTCGGCGTCGGCATCAATCCCGACAAGCAGTGGATGTTCTCGCCGGACGAACGCCTGGCCCTGTTGCGTCCGCATTTGCGCGGGCTGCTGAACGTGCGGGCCGAGGCCTACGACGGGCTGACGATCGACTTTGTCCGCGGCTGCAGCGGCAAAGTGCTGGTGAAGGGCATTCGCGACGTCGCGGACCTGAGCGATGAGCTGCAGCAGGCCAACGTAAACATGCTGATCGGCTCGGTCGAGACCGTATTCCTGCTGACGTCCGATCAATACGCGCTGACTTCGAGCACCTACATCAAACAGATCTTCGAGCTGGGTGGCGGCGACGCCGCCCGCATCGAGCGGCTTGTGCCGCGAAACGTCGCGCACGCGCTGGAACGCAAGCTCGGGCGGCGCGGCCGCGGGCGCGTGCGCTTGCGTACGCGGAGCGCCCGATGAAACACACGCCGAGCCGGTCGATCAGGTGGCGGCGAATGCCGAACCGTTGGCTGCGCAGCGTACGACGCTGGGCAGTCTTCGCCGGAATCGGTCTGCTCGCACCCGCGGCGGCCGCACAGTCGCCCTCGACCGCGCCCGCTTCGGCGACGCAGCAACCCACGGCCGTGACCAACCCTTCGCATGCGGAGATTGAGCGGCTGGTCGAGAGCGCCCTGAGCACAGATCCCGATGCGGCCGAGCTGGCGGGGCAGAAGCTCGTGCAGCGGTTCATAGAGCCGGTCGAAGCGGCGTTGGGCGCCGTCGGCACGCGCCCGGACGAGCAGCAGCTACGCATACGCAAGCTGCTGGGGCGGCTGCACGCGGCCCTGCGCGTGCGGCTGATGCGGGCTGACCTGCCCGGTGAGGATCGCGAGCTGCTCGACAGCTTCATGAAGACGCACGCCACGCTGGTCGAGCGCTTGTTTGACGATGATCCGCGCGTGCGGCTGGCCGCGGTGCGGCAAATTCCCTTGACGCGCGACAGCGGTGCAGGCGTGCTGCTGGCGCGCAAAGCCGACGACGCGGACGGCGAAGTCGCCGAGGCCGCCCTGGAAGCGGCCGCGGAGCTGGCGGACGGCGTGACCGCCCGCGGCCTGGCGCGCTATGCCACGGGCGCGATCGCGGCGCTGCAAGGCGGCGTGTACGGTGCGGATCAGCAGGAGATCGCCACGGTGGTGGCGCTGTTTGCCTCGCGCTGCGTGCTGGTGATGGGCCAGGTGGCGGACAGGCAGTCGCTGCCGGCCGCGATCGACGCGGCGCGCTACCTGATCGCCTCGCCCTATCGCGAGATCGTCGAGGTCGAGCCGCTGCTGCACGCGCTGTCGCAATTCCAGGACGAGCGCGTCGCGCCGCTGCTGCTGGAATTGCTAGACGAATCGCAGCTGGTCCGCACCACGCCGGACCCGGCCGGCCGCGCCGCGGTGCAGACGGTCGGCGACGCGGCGCTCTGGAACCTGCTCAAGCTCTACGGGCTGAAGCCCGACGCGCTGCGGATGTTCACACCCGAGCAGCCGCCGCGCTTCGCGGGTTTTTTCAGCGACGCCGATCGGGCGCTGGCGGTGCAGGCCTTTCGCATCTGGCAGCGGGCAAACGCGGGCAAGCCGCGCGAGCAGCGCGGCCCGCTTGAGCTTCCGCAGAAGGCCAACAAACCTTGAGTACCAGCCAGCCGCATTCGGGCGCGCACGACAGCGAGCTGCCGCCAGCCATGCCGCGCGCCAAGCGCGGGCTGCGCGTGCTGCTGGCGGCTGCACTGTTCATCGCGCTGGGCGCCGCGTTTTGGGTACTGCGTCCATACCTGCTGCCGGTGTACATCGCCGAAGGGCCGATGCTGCAGCAGGCGACAGCGGACGCGGTCAGCGTGGTCTGGTTTACGTCGCGTCCGGCCACGTGTGAGCTGGAGTTGGACGCGCCAGACGGCAAGCGCGTCGTGCCTGCGGCCGCCCAGGAGCGCCGCCACGTGGCGCGGCTCGAGCGGTTTCCGGCCGGCGCGGCGCTGCGTTATCGCATTCGCAGCGAAGGGGCGCTGCTCGTGGAAGCCACGCTGCGCACCGGCAAGCCGCGCGCCGAGCCGTTCAGTTTCATTGTCTTTGGCGACAGCGGCAGGGGCACATCCGCGCAGTTTCGCCTGGCGCGCGACATGTACGCGCTCAAGCCGGATTTCGTGCTGCACAGCGGCGACCTGGTCTATCCCGGCGGCGAACGCTATCACTACGCTGGCCGCTTCTTTCGGCCGTACGAAGCATTGCTGGCGGAGGTGCCCTTCTGGCCAAGCCTGGGCAACCACGACGCCAACGAGCCCAGCTACGGCCAGCCGTTCGTCGATGTGTTTGAGCTACCGACGAACGGACCGGCCGGTCTGCCGGCGGAACGCAACTACTGGTTCGACTCCGGGCCGGCGCGGATCGTCGTGTTTGATTCGAATCTAAAGGAATCCGAGCTGCGCGAGCGGGTCGCGCCGTGGCTGCGCGACGTTTTGAGCGAGCCGGCGCCGCACTGGCGCTTCGTCGTGTTCCATCATCCGCCGTATACGATCGGTTCGCACAAGCCCGACCTGGGGATCCAGCGAATCATCGTGCCGCTGCTCGAGCAGGCCGGCGTCGACATTGTTTTCAACGGTCATGATCACATGTATCAACGCACGCACGCGATGCGCGACGGCAAGCGCTTGGAAATAGCCGCCGGCGACGGCGGCCGCGACGCTGGCGCGACCAGCGCAGCGGGCGCCGGCGTGGTGTACGTGATCTCCGGCGCCGGCGGAGCGCGGCTCTACGACCTGATGCCGCGCGAGCAATGGCCCGACTACTTCGCAACCGCCAACAACCAGGTGCACAGCTTCACACACGTGCGCATCGCCGGCGACACGCTCGAGCTGCGCCAGATTGGCCTGGGCGGCGTTGCGCTGGACGAATGGAGCTTCAGGAAGCCACGGGCGGAGCCGTAACGCCGCCGCGACGACGGAATCGCAAAACGCTGGCCCGTACTGGCTTGAAATTCATATTGGCGATCGCGCGGCTCTGAATTCGACCGGCGCGGCGAATCCGCATGCCCGGCCTGGCCGAACTCATCCGCCGCGCCTTTGCCTGCCGCGCCGCGCGCGATACGATCTCTTATTCCAAAGAACCGTCTTAGCCAAGCGGCGCGAAACCCGATGAGCAGCGGCAACACCAGCGGCGGCGTCTCCCGAACCGAGATCGAGCAGCTTACGCGCCGGCTCGGGCACGAACTGTTTGACCGCATCCGCGGCAGCAACCCAAGCGTCTTCCAGCCCGAGTGGTGGGAAGAGCGGCTGATGTCGCAGTGCATGCGGAACGAGTGGTTCAAGATCCAGGCTTTCCGTTTCATCGACGCACTGCCGATGATCGAGAGCAGCCGCGACGTCGCGCGGCACTTGCGCGAGTACTTCGCCAACGGACCAAGGCAACACCCGCGCAGCGGCCCATCCGCGAGCGGCAGCCACCGCGCCGGCAACGCTGCACACGCCCCCATCGGAGCACTTTCCGGCAACGGCGCGCACTCCGCCGGGGCCGAGCAGCGCCGCGCGCTGGATGAGCTCGCGCCCGATCGCTCGCAGCAATTCGTTGATTGGATCTGCCGTACGATGGATTTTCAGAAGCTGGATTCGCCCCCGGCGCAGCTGCTGGCCTGGGCCGCGCGGCGCGGCTCGGTCGCGATGGCGCAGCGCTTCATCGCCGGGTCGAATCCGCGCGAGGCGATCCGCGCCATCCGCCGCATGCGCGGCCAGCGGCTGGCGTTCACGATCGATGTGCTCGGCGAAGCCGCCGTGTCCGAAGCCGAATCGCTGGCATATCAGCAGATTTACCTCGACCTGATTCGCGAGCTGAACAAGGCCGCGCCGAGTTGGCCTGAGGTGCCGCAGATCGACCAGGCGGACGGCCGACCGCTGGCGCGCGTGAACGTCTCGGTCAAGCTCAGCTCGCTCTACTCGCAATTCGACCCGATCGACCAGGCTGGCTCGCTGATACGGGCCAAGGAGCGCCTGCGCCCGCTGCTACGCGAAGCGCAGGCAGGTGGCGCGCATCTGCACGTCGACATGGAGCACTTCGCCTTCAAAGACTTGACGCTCACGCTTTGCAAAGAGGTCTTGCTTGAGCCGGAATTCCGTGACTACCCGCATTTCGGCATCGTGCTGCAGGCCTATCTGCGCGATTGCGAGCGCGACGCCGCCGAGCTGATCGAGTGGGCCCGCGGGCGCGGTGCACCCATCTGGGTGCGGCTGGTGAAGGGTGCATACTGGGACACCGAGACCGTGCTCGCGGATCAGAACCACTGGCCCTGCCCGGTCTGGCGACAGAAGTGGCAATCGGATGCGTGCTACGAACGCGTCACGCACATGCTGCTGAAGAACCATGCACACATCTACACAGCCTTCGGCAGTCACAACGTCCGCAGCCTGGCGCACGCGATCGCGCTCAAGCGGCTCTGGGAGATTCCCGCCGATCGTTTCGAGCTGCAGATGCTCTACGGCATGGGCAACCCGATCAAGCGCGGCGCGGTCGAGATGGGCGAACGCGTCCGCGTCTATACGCCCTACGGCGAGTTGCTGCCCGGGATGGCCTACCTGATCCGCCGGCTGCTCGAGAACACCGCGAACGAATCGTTCCTGCGGCATTCGGTGGATGAAAACACGCCGGAAGATGAACTGCTGCGCGACCCGCAGCAGCTCGGCCAGGATTCGCCGGGGCCGCGCATGCCGCCGCTGCGGCGCTTTGAGTTTGAGGAAGAGTTGATGGACCCGTTTGTTAACGTGCCCAACACCGACTTCACGCACACCCACAGCCGCGAGCAGATGCAGCGCGCCATTCAGGCGCTGCGCAGCCATGCCGGCCGCGAGTATCCGCTGGTGATCGGCGCAGAGCGCGTCGTGACCGGCGCGTGGGACGAATCCGTAAACCCCTCGAAACCTGGCGAGATCATCGGCCGCATCGCCCAGGCCGATCGCGAGTCCGCGACACGCGCGGCGGATGTCGCGTATGAGGCGTTCAAGCGCTGGCGGCGCGTCGCGCCGCAGGAGCGGGCCGCTTGCCTGCACCGCGCCGCGGAGATCATGGAGCGGCGGCGCTTTGAGCTCTCCGCGATTATGACGCTGGAATGCGGAAAGCCTTGGCGCGAAGCGGATGCCGATTTGTCGGAGGCGATCGATTTCTGCAATTACTACGGGAAGGAAATGGTGCGCATGGCCGAGAACGGCCGGCGCCGCGACCTTCCCGGTGAAGCCAACGAGTACTTCTACACGCCGCGCGGCGTGGTCGCCGTCATCTCGCCCTGGAATTTCCCGCTCGCGATTCTGACCGGCATGGCGACCGCCGCGATTGTCACTGGCAACGCCGTCATCGCCAAGCCGGCCCATCCGGCCAGCGTGATTGCCGCGGAGTTGATGAGCGTGCTGGAGCAGGCTGGCCTGCCGCCGGGCGTGATGAACTATTTGCCCGGCCCTGGATCCGTGGTGGGCGAGGTGCTGGTCAAGCACCCGAAGGTGGCGATGATCGCGTTCACCGGGTCGCAGGCGGTGGGCTGTCGCATCAATCGCTTGGCAGCCGAGACTTCCACCGCCCAGCCGGCGCTCAAGAAAGTGATCGCCGAGATGGGCGGTAAGAACGCCATCATCGTCGACAGCGACGCCGACCTGGACGAAGCCATCAAGGGCGTAACCTACAGCGCCTTTGGCTACGCCGGGCAGAAGTGCTCGGCGTGTTCGCGTTGCATCGTGCTTGAGCCGGTGTACGAGCGCTTCGTCGCGCGGCTGATCGAGGCTTCGCGCTCCCTGCAGGTGGGGGCGGCGGACGAGCCGGGCACATACGTGCCACCGGTGATCGACAAGCGCGCCTACGATTCGATTCGCGAATATATCGAAATCGGCAAGCGCGAATGCAAGGTCGGGCTGGCGGTCGACACCAGCGAGCTCGTCTCGCGCAGCGGCGGGGGCTACTACATCGGCCCACACATCTTCGTCGACGTGAAGCCCGGCGATCGCATCGCACGCGAGGAGATCTTCGGACCCGTGCTGGCGGTCATCAAAGCACGCGACATGGACCAGGCCATCGAAATCTTCAACGGCGTGGATTTCGCACTGACCGGCGGAATCTTCTCGCGCAGCCCGGCCAACCTCCAGCGCGCCCGCATCGAATGCGAGTGCGGAAACCTCTACATCAATCGCAAGATCACCGGGGCGCTCGTGGATGTGCAGCCCTTCGGCGGCTTCAAAATGTCGGGCTTGGGCAGCAAGGCCGGCGGGCCTGACTACCTGATCCAATTCTGCGAGCCGCGCACCATCACCGAAAACACGCTGCGGCGCGGATTCGCGCCCAGCGAAGCGCTGGTCGACGCGGTCAGCTAGACCGACCGCGCGGTCGAATCCCGCGAAATTCGCTTGACAGTTAGGTATTTGTTTGTATACTCTCCAATATGGGCCCGCTGTGCTGGGGCTGCGCGTCGCGATCGAGTCGCACCGATCCGAAAATTGAGAGGCCTCGTCATGTCCGACGCTCGCGAGAGCACGCGTTCTGAAGCGTTGCACCGCGCCATCTCCCAGATCGAGAAGTCGTTCGGGAAAGGCGCGATCATGTTCCTGCGAAATGAGGCCCGCGTTGTCGACGGGATTTCGACCGGGGCGCTCTCGCTTGACCTGGCCCTGGGCGGCACCGGCATCCCACGTGGCCGCGTGATCGAAGTGTTCGGCCCGGAATCTTCCGGCAAGACTACGCTCACGCTGCACATGATCGCCGAAGCGCAGCGCGCCGGCGGAGCCGCCGCATTCATCGACGCCGAGCACGCCTTTGATCCCGCCTGGGCCAAGCGCCTCGGCGTCGATCTGGAAGCCCTGATGGTTAATCAGCCCAATTGCGGCGAAGAGGCGCTCGAAATCTGCGAGATGCTGGTCCGCTCCAGCGCGCTCGACCTGATCGTGGTCGACTCGGTCGCCGCGCTCGTGCCGCGCTCGGAGTTGGAGGGGCAGATCGGCGATTCGCAGGTCGGCGTGCAAGCCCGCCTGATGAGCCAGGCCATGCGCAAGCTGACCGGCATCAGCAGCAAGAGCCGAACCAGCGTCGTATTCATCAACCAGATCCGCGAGAAGATCGGCGTGATGTACGGCAGCCCCGAGACCACCCCCGGCGGCCGCGCCCTCAAGTTCTACAGCTCAGTCCGCATCGATGTGCGCAAGATCGGGCTCGTAAAAGAGGGCGAAACCGCCATCGGCACGCGCGTCCGCGCCAAAGTGGTCAAGAACAAGGTCGCGCCGCCATTCCGCGAGACCGAGTTCGACATCCTCTTCGAATGCGGCATCTCGCGCGAGGCCGATCTGCTGGATGTCGCCGCCGAATGCGGCGTCGTGGATCGCTCCGGCACGTGGTACAGCTATGGCAGTACGCGGATTGGCCAGGGTCGCGACAATGCGCGCCAGTTCCTGCGTGACAACGCCGATGTTTTTCGCGAGGTGCGGGTAAAGGTGCTGGATTTGAAGCTACCGCGGGTCGCCCCGGATGCCGCTGGCGCTGCCACCGACGGCGCGGCTGGCGCGGGCGAGAAGTCGGCGGAGAGCAAGGGTGGGAAGAGCACCGCGGCTCATGACGTCGAGCCGGTGAAGCCTTCGTCGACGGCGAATACGAATCATCGGCGGCCGGCGCCGCTGGCGGCCGGCGCGAAGCGGCGCTGATTTCTGACCGGAGATCGGCGAATCGACTGCTTGGCTCGGACAGGATCGGAGAAGGGGGGATTCGAACCCCCGGTAGGGATTTAAGTCCCTACAACGGTTTAGCAAACCGTCGCCTTAAGCCACTCGGCCACCTCTCCAGGATCGGACTTCGGCGTCCGGCGCCGCGGGCCCACGCCGACAATTTCGGACGATCCGAGCTGCGGGGCGCAGGTAAGGATTGTACCGGCGTGCTGATTGACTTCAATTGGCCCGTATTGAAGCATCCACGACGGGGAAACGCACACTTCCGGGGATGCGGCGCTTCCGACAAGCTTGTCGGAGGTACGCCCATGATCGCCTTGACAGACGCCATTCTGGCGGCGAGCGCGACACCGCCGCCAACGCCGCTTGGCAACCCGGGGCCCCCGCCGCCGCGCACGGTCGAGGCCAGTGAGCGCGGCGATCTCAACGCTGACGCCGATGCGGATGCGGATCCGCGGCGCTTCGGCAATGAAGCCGCGATTGTAGAGATCTTGCGCACGTCGGCGCGCGAGTTTGAGCTGGTGCTCGAATCGCTTGAAGATGTGCACGCAGCCGGCGCGCTCAGCGGGTTTAACACGGCCTCCTACTCCGTCGCGAAGCCGCGTGACGGTCCGGCCGCGCCCGGCAGCGATGCGCCCCAGGCCGCACCGGCCGTCGCGCACGTTGATCAATACGCCTGACGCGCCCCGGCCGTCGTTCAAGTTGATAAACATGCCTGAGGCGGCGAGTCAGCAATCACGGTCCGCTTCGGGCATAGACGCGGCGCGGCTTCTCACCCATGGCGCCACGCAGCGCGGCAACGAAGGAGCCGCCGAGACCTGGATCTCTATCGAAACAGGATTGTGGTGCTTTAGGTCGGCGTGCGCAGCCCATCCAGGAACGCACGCAGCGATTGGGCAGACTTCATCCGATCCAGGAGCGCCAGCATTTGTTTGGTCGGCGGCATGTCGTTCAATTGCCGCCGCAGCATGTTGATTTTTTTCAGATCGTCCGGCGGAATCAGCTTTTCTTCCTTGCGCGTTCCGGATTCGCCCAAGTTGATCGCGGGGTAGATTCGCTGGTTTGCAAGCTCGCGGTCAAGCACCAGCTCCATGTTTCCGGTGCCCTTGAATTCCTGAAAAATGAAGTCGTCAGCGCGGCTGCCGGTCTCGACCAGCGCCGAGGCGATGATCGTCAGCGAGCCGCCATTCTCGATGTTTCTAGCGGCGCCGAAGATCTGCTTGGGTTCCTGCAACGCGCGAATGTCGAGTCCGCCAGTCATGGTGCGGCCGCTGCTGCCGACGAAGCTGTTAAATGCCCGCGAGAGCCGCGTGATCGAATCGAGCAGGATCAGGATGTGCTGCCCGCTCTCGGCCAGCCGCTTGACCCGTTCAGTCACGATGCGGGCCATCCGAATATGCGATGCGACGTCGCGATCGTTGCTGGAGGCGAAAACCTCGCCGCGAACGTTGCGGCGCATCTCGGTCACTTCTTCCGGGCGCTCGTCGATCAGGAGCACGATCATGTAGATGTCTGGATGGTTCGCGGCGACGCCGTGCGCCATCTGCTGCAGCAGAACGGTCTTTCCGCTGCGCGGCGGGGCAACAATCAGCCCGCGCTGCCCGCGGCCGATCGGGGTGAACATCTCCACCACGCGCATCGAGGCCGGCCCGCCAGGCGTGTCAAACCGAATGGCCTCATGCGGGTCGATCGCGGTCGTATCGGAGATCAGCGGTGGGTTGACCCATTGATCGATGGGCACGCCATTAATGGTTTCGATGCGACAGACCAGCACGTTTCGCTGGCCCTTTCCACCGCCTTGTGACGCGGCGGCTTTTCCGGACAACGCTTCGCCGCCGCGCAGTCCAAACTTGCGGATTGCATCGTTCGGGATGGACGGGTCGTCGGCACGAGGCGCGAAGTTCCGTTTCGGATCGCGGAGAAAGCCGCCGCCGCGCTCCGCAAGTTCTAGCACACCCGTCACAATTCCGTTGGATGTGCCGGCTGACGCGTCAACCGCCATGAAAGCAAACTCCAAAAGCCAAACCGCTGCAGGCAGAACCGCTGGCGCGCGAGCAGATTCGCTGGGAAGCCGTAGGTTCGGTCACAACCCGGGGGCGGTTTCTGGACACTGCGGCGTTCGCGCGAACATCCCCCGCGCGTCCAAAACCTAATGCAGTATAGCCGAGACGCTCGAAAACGCGAGCCAGTTGCCAAAGCGGCATCTGTTCGAAGCGGCGGCGGTCCGCAAGGCCGAGCATCGGGTGCGTTGATCGCAGCGGCGCGCTACCGCACGGGACGCCCTCTGACCGGCCACCTTTGAACGTCAAGACGTCCGAACGTACGGACCGGGCGGGGTGAGTCGCCGCGGGGTCGCGGCGCTACATTTTCCGCAGCAGCCCGATCACGACCCCCTGCACCCGCACGCTCTGAACAATCAGCGCTTCGTAGGCCGGGTTTGAGGCCTGAAGGCGAACGCCGCCGGAGGTGCGGTAGATTCTTTTGAGAGTGGCCTCGCCGTCATCGAGCAGGGCGACGACCATTTCGCCGTCGCGGGCGGAGTCGCGGCGCTCGCAGATGACGTAGTCGCCGTCGCAAATGCTGTCGCCGATCATGCTATCGCCGCGGACGCGCAGCACGAACGTGTTGGGCCGTGATGCAAAGATCTCCTCGAGATCGAGCGAGCGTTCGTCCTGCACGGCTTCAATCGGGCGGCCGGCTGCGATGGTGCCGACCAGCGGCAGGCGCGTGGGACGCTGATCGGGAAACGCGATATCCTCGCTAAGTCGCAAAGAGCGTGCCTTGTGTCGCGAACGACGCAGAAAGCCCTTCTTTTGCAGCGACGCGATGTGTTCGAACACGGTCACCTTGCTTACGCCGAAGTCGTCCGCCAACTCCTGCATCGTCGGCGCGTAGCCCTTCGCGTGCGTGAAGTCGCGGATGAACGTGAGCACGCGCAGCTGCTTGGGCGTAAGCGCCGCCGGCCGCTTCTTCGAGGGCCTTCGAGGCTGCATCGAACCACTCCTGCGCCAGAAAAGCGCTGAGAGAACCAAAGAGCACCGGCGGAAGCGCGGCACGCTTGCTTGCCGCCCGTGCGTAAGCATCCATCGCGTCCGCAACCGCCGCCGCACCGCCCGCAGCGCGCGCTTGTGGCGGAGCCAGCGAACGACGCAACTGCTCAACCCCATCGGCGGAAATCGCCCGCGCGGCGACATCCAGCGCACCGGGGCCGGCATCATCGAGCGCGGTGCAGAAATCCCCACCTGGACCAATCAGGCACAACGCACTGCCAGCGGCCGCTCGGTTGGACATCACTTGCACTCCGTTGCATGGCGGCATTCGCCGCTCGCTGCGGCGATCCGACGTCCATGTATACGAATAATAACCTAACTTCAGTACGGTGTCAAGTGTTTTTTCGCGCCGCAGGCGATCCATACCCCCTAGCAGTGCGCGTGAACAGCTGCTACCGGCCCAAGTTCTGGGGTGTGTCGATCGCCGGTTTGCCGCCGGATGTTAGGGTCTGTGCCCGGCTCGCTGCGGGCGGCGCGGTCGGAAACGCTCCGCCGGCGTAGCTCGTCCCCCGCCAGGTGGTCGTCGTCCCGCCCCAGAGCCGCGTCATGGCATTCAGCGTCATCGCCAGGCAGAGCAACGCACCCAGCGGATACGTAAGCGCCCACCCTGGCGAAAGATATGTCAGTGGGTAGAACCGCAGCATCACCGACTGCTGCCCCAGAATCGCCACCAGCGCCGTCCCCATCACCGGCAACATCCGCTCGCCCGCAATCGGCGCTGCGATCAGCGAGAAATAGGGCGAGAGGCTCATGAACACGAGCAGGCAACAACTGCCGATCAATCGCGGCAGCGTCCCGAAGCAGCCGTAGAAGATCCGGCTCCAGCCGCGCCAAATGGCCCTCAGCCCGGTGTACATGCGGACGCGATACAGATCGCCGCCACGAATGACACCCAGCCGCACGCCGATCTGCTTGGCACGCCGGGCCAGGTGCATGTCTTCATTCAGCGTCGCCTTCACCGGCTCATGCCCGCCCAGCCGCTGATACGCACTGCGCGGCATCAGCATGAACGCCCCATTGGCGTACGCGATCGGCGAGCGCGGGTCATTGACCTTTGGCGGTGGAAACCAGAAGACCATCACCGCTCCGGCGACCGGCTGAACCACGCGTTCCCAGAAGCTGGCGGCCTCCAGCCGCGGCAAGACAGACAGAAACTCGACCTGTCGCTTTTGGGCGAAGCGCACGGCGGCGGCCAGGAGCATGCACGAGTCATACGTGCAATCCGCGTCGGTAAAACACAACCAGTCGCCACGGGCCGCCTGCACTCCGACGTGCATGGCGTGGTTCTTTCCAAACCAGCCTGCCGGCAGCGCGCGGATGTGCATTGTGGTGAGGCGCATGTCGCGGCTGGCCAGCCGGTCGAGAATTGGACCGGTTTGATCCGCGCTGCGGTCGTTGACCGCGATCACCTGCAGCGCCGGGTAATCCTGCGCCAGCAGACCCGAGACGCAGCGCTCGATGTTGTCCTGCTCGTCCTTGGCGGCGACAAGGACGGTCAGGCTGGGCAGCTCGGCGGCGGGCGCGCCCGGCTGATCCGCCGAGAGCACCGGCTCGCGTCGGCCGCGATTCAGGTCGCCGTGCCGTCGCAGCCAGATGACGCCGATGAGCAGGTTGAACCAGCACCAGAGGCTGATGCTGCTGCCGTCGAAGAGTTCGCCAAACCAAACAGGCAACGCCGCGCTCCGACCCTGAGTGTTTGGTCAGCGTAGTGCACGCCAGCGCCCGCGGCAAATTTCCGGCACGGGTGTAGGGGGCGGTGGAGGCACGCGCTGTGCGGGCGATGACAAAAACACCGCACTCACGTCGATTGCTGTTCACGGTGGTCCCTGGCGATGAGCACCGAAAACCCTTCCTGTTCGAAATGATGGTCATGGGTAAGGATCTCGCGGATACCCTCGGCGTCCATCGCATTCATCGACGCGCAATCGGACAAGCTGTACGCCTTGTCGCGCCGCGCTTCGTATCGATTGAGCGCACGTAAGAAGGAATCACGAGTCTGCGGTAGCACCCGGATATTTGGATTCGCGAGAATCTTGCGCACCATTGCGACCGCCGCCTGTCGCAGCTCTGGCCCGCCGCGGCTCATCCCAGTCAAGAATTCGCCCAGAACTTCGTCGGTCGTTACCAGCAGCGCCGTACCGAGTATTGCTCTGGCTTCTCTCGCCGCCTCGTGCCACTGGTCGCGGGGATTCGCAAGCGCAAGCCAGTAGTGCGTATCCGCGAAGACACTCTTCATTGTTTCGGCGTGCCGTACAGGTAGTGGTCCAATTGGTCATTCAGGTCTGCCGGCAGCCGTTCCCACGCCCCTGCCGGGACGCCTGCCGCAATCTGTGCAATTTCGTCTTCGATTGTCGGGATGCCGGCGTTAAACTGCGGCTCGCCTGCCGGTTCCAGTTCAAGCGACGCTACTTCGACAAATCGGGTCGGCCTCCCTTGCGGCGAAATCTCTGCTCGTCCGCAGACCCGAATACGGACGGAGCGATGATCCTTCAACGCCTGTGTGACGATGCCTTCTTGCGTCTCATCAAATGCAACGGATACGGGCGTTCTTGAGTCGGTCCACAGTTGAAACCGTCGCTGCCGAACGTCGGCTTCCAGCACCTCGCCGGTGATTTCGAACGTGCTCGGGTACGGAGCTTCGGCAAACTCTCCCAGTCGTTCGCGAGTCCGTGCGTGCATTTTGGTCGGCCGGTTTCTCGCGGCCGGCTGGAATTCGACATACTCGTCCGGACCGAGCGACATCCCCCATTCCGCGTATACGGGGACAAGCTGTCTCGGGAATTGCTCGGGTAATGGGCGGCCGCTCTCGAGCGAGTCGAACACGTCGTATGCGAGTTCGATCGCCTTGTTCACTTCCTCCGGTTCAGGCACCCAAAGTTCGCCTTGCGGCGGGGTGTCCCTGAACACTTCGAGCGGGACCATCGCGCTGCCGTCTTCGATCCGGCGCAGGCAAAGGCGCGTACGCTCTTCGAAGCGCGCCGGCAGACGCTCGCGGTCGGGATTCGCGGCGCGCCAAAGCGCTTTGGCGGTTTCCGCTACGATTCTCTGGAATTGGCAGAGCTCCGTGATTGCGGATAGGTCAAGAGCGTGGTCGCGAAACCGCTCGCCCATAAAACGAAGCTGCGTGACTTCTTTCCATTGACCGCTCATGATGAACGCTCCGACAGACAGTCGCCTATTCAGCTATCGGCATCCGAGGATCTTTGCGATCGCCCCACTGAGTTTATACGTTACATCGTTCCACTGCCCGTCGCATCCTCGGAGCAGAAAGCCGAGTTTAGCGCGCGAAACGAGCCTGGCTTGCCTGGCGCTCGCGAGCGCTTCGCCGTCTGACGCAGCCATCCGCGCGGAACTGCGGGTCGATTCGTATTACACTCCGGCTGCGAGCGTTGTCGCTCGCGAAGGAAGCCCCGCATGCGCAAACCTGTCGTACTCATTACCGGCGCCAACGGCGAGATCGGACACGGCCTGATCGAGCACCTGGGCAAGCAAGCTGGCGAGCAGGTGATCGCGCTCGACCTCAAGCCGCTCGATGAAAAGCTACGGGCCGCGTGCGTGGCCTGGCTGGTGGGCGACATTCTGGATCAAAACCTGCTGCAGCGGCTGGTCAGCGAATACGAGATCCACGCGATCTATCACCTGGCCGCGTTGCTCAGCACGCGGGCCGAGTACACGCCCGACACGGCCCACCGCGTCAACGTTGAAGGCACGCTGAACTTACTCAAGCTCGCGCACGAGCAGGCCCGCTGGCACGGCACGCCCGTGAAATTCCTCTTTCCCAGCTCGATCGCGGTCTACGGCCTGCCGGATCGCGAGACGAAGGCCCGCAGCGGCCGCGTCAAGGAAACCGACTGGAATTTCCCGACCACGATGTATGGCTGCAACAAGCTCTATTGCGAGCAGCTCGGGCGCTACTACTCGCTGCACTACCGCCAGCTCGCCGCGGAACGGCAATCCAGCGGCGTCGACTTCCGCGGCCTGCGCTTTCCGGGGCTGATCAGCGCGGTGACCATGCCGACCGGCGGAACCAGCGATTACGCGCCCGAGATGATTCACGCCGCCGCCGCCGGCCGCGCCTACGACTGTTTCGTCGACGCCGACGCGCGGCTGCCCTTCATGGCCATGCCGGATGCGATCGCGGCACTGGTTCGGCTCGCGGCGGCGCCGAGTGCGCGGCTCTTGCAGCGTTCGTACAACGTTGGCTCGTTCAGCGTCAGCGCACGCGAGGTGCGCGATCGGGTGCTGCGCGCCTTCCCCGCTGCACAGATCGGCTTCAAGGTTGACCCGGCCCGGGCGGCGATCGTCGACTCCTGGCCCGCGGACGTCGACGACTCCGCGGCCCGCCGCGATTGGGAATGGTCGCCGATGTACGACGCGCCGCGCGCGTTCGACGAGTATCTCATCCCGAATATCCGGAGATACTACGAATCGATCCACGCGAGCGAGCGGTAGCCGGCGCTGCTGCGGCGAACGCGCGGCGTCACAAGCCAATCGCGAGCAGTGCAGCGAACGCGTGGAGTCGCACGTGGCCGCGCCGCGTTGCGGTCGGCGCTATTTCTTGGGCGCGTCGGCCGGCGGGCTGTCGCGGTAGATCTCTTTCACCGCGCTGCGATTGAAGCGCAGCTTGACGTTGTTGGTCTCGTCCACTTTCAGCACCAGCTCCTGCTCGCGAATGTCCACCACCGTGCCGTAAATCCCGCCGATGGTCAGCACGCGGTCGCCGCGCTTGATCGAGTTGAGCATGTCCTCCTGTTTCTGCCTTTCGCGGCGCTGCCCGCGGAAGAGGAACCAGTAGAACACGACCAGCATCAGGATCAGCGGGAAGAGCGAACGCCAGAAGACGTCCATTCCGCCCACAGGTTGCGTGCTGCTGCTCTGGGCCAGGAGCCAGCCGATCTGCGTCATTCTGCGTCCTCGTTCGCGCGGGCGGCCGGGCTCTGAAAAAAGGCGCGCCGCCAAGCCTCAAATGCGCCGTGTTCGATCTCGTCGCGCATGCGGCGCATCAGCGCCTGGTAATAGGCCAGATTATGAATCGAAACCAGCACGCCTCCAAGCACCTCGTCGTGCGTCAGCAAATGCCGCAGGTAGGCACGCGAGAAGCGCCCGCAGGTATAGCAATCGCACTGCGGATCCAGGCCGCACTCCGCGGCGCGATGCCGCGCGTTGCGCAGCCGCAGCACGCCCTCGCTCGTGAATGCGTAGCCCTTGCGGCCGTTGCGCGTCGGCAGCACGCAATCAAACTGGTCGATCCCGGCCGCGACCGCGCTGACCAAATCGATCGGCGTGCCCACGCCCATCAGATACCGCGGCTGTTCCAGCGGCATGCGCGGCGCGAAGTCCGACAGCAGCGCCCACATCTGCGGCGCTGGCTCGCCGACGGACAAGCCGCCCAGCGCGTAGCCGTCAAAACCGATCTCGACCAGCCGCGCCAGGCATTCGGCCCGCAGGCTTGCGTCCAGGCCACCTTGCACGATGCCGTAGAGCGCCTGGTCGCGGCGCTGATGGGCGGCCTTGCTGCGCGCCGCCCAGGCGATGGTGCGCTGCACGGCCTGCCGCAGGGTGGCGCCGTCGCTGGGCAGCGCGGGGCACTCGTCGAACGCCATGATGATGTCGGCCCCGATCTGGTTTTGCGCGGCGATCGAGGTCTCCGGTGTGAGCGTGATCAGCTCGCCGTCGATGTGCGAGCGGAATTGCACGCCGTCGTCGTCGAGTCGTCGCAGGTTTGCCAGTGAAAAGACCTGAAAGCCGCCGCTGTCCGTCAGCACCGGGCCGTCCCAGGCCATGAAGCGCTGCACACCGCCGAGCTGTGCGATCAATTCGGCCCGCGGGCGGAGCATCAGGTGATACGTGTTGGCCAGGACAATCTGCGCGCCGGTCTCGCGCACCTGCTGGGGCGTCAGGCCTTTTACGGTTGCGCGCGTCCCGACCGGCATGAACGCGGGCGTATCGATCAGTCCGTGTGGCGTGTGGAGCCGCCCGCGACGCGCGTCGCCGGCGCGCTGCAGAACTTGGAATCTGAAGCCCTCGGCTTTCACGAACAGCTCTGACGGGCAGAGGCGAACGCGGCCCACTCGGCGGCGCTTGCGCTGCGCAGCAGCGCGGCAGGTCGGCTGGTGCAGCGCGCGAACCGCGGAAGCCGCGCGACTGGACGTACGGGCCGGCCCGCGGTCAGGACTTGGTCGCCAGTTGCAGGCCGAGCTCGGCCAGGCGCGTCTTGATTTCGTTCAGCGAGGTCTGGCCGAAGTTGCGGGCCGCGAGCAATTCCGCCTCGCCCTTCTGGATCAAATCCCCGATGGTGATCACGTTCAACCGCTGCAGGCAGCGCCGCGCCCGCACCGAGAGCTCAATCTCGGAAACCGGCTTGGTCAGCACCGCTTCCATCCCCGGCGGCACCGGGGCGCGTGGCGCCGGCGGCGGCTCGAGGATCGCGATCGGGTCGATCTCGTCAGGCCGCTGACCCAGCCGCAGGCCGCGCTTGGCCAGGGCGGCCTTTATCTCGGTCAGTGAGGTCTCGCCAAAATTCTTGTATGCCAGCAGCTCTTCTTCCGTCAGTCGGATCAGCTCGCCCAGCGTGTTGACCTTCATCTTTTTCAGGCAGTTCCGCGCGCGGACCGAGAGCTCCATATCCGTCAGGGGCGTCTCGAGCACGCGATTGCGCTGCTCGATCCGCTTCTCGCCGGCATCCTCGACCACCATCTGCCGGCTGCTCTCGACGTCCTGCAGAAACAGCCGCGCCCGCGTGTGGTTCGGGAAGGCATTCAGCACGCGTCGCAGGCACGCGACCGCGTCGCTGTAGCGATCGCGATCCTCGTACAGTACCGCCAGGTTCAGCAGCGCGTTCACCCGCGCCCGCGGTTGGATTGCAAGCCGCTGATAAAGCTCGATCGCGGCTTCGTCCTCGCCCCGCAGATCGTAGAGCCAGGCGCAGCGGAACATCGCGTTCTCGTGATCCGGGTCGAGCGTCAGGGCCTTTTCGTAGGCGTCGCCGGCTTCGCCGTATTGGCCTTTGCGCTCCAACACCAGTCCGTTGACGTAATGCCATTCGGGGCGATCTTCACCGGCGCGGGCATGCTTGGCAACCGCCTTGTCCGCCGCGGCCAGGTCGCCGGCGCGGACCTTCAGCGCCGCCAGCTTCATTTCGATATCCAGCGGGTCCCAGCCGTGCTGCGCGGCCTTCTGATACTCCGTCTCGGCCTCGTCGAGCCGGCCGAGGGCGGCGCAAGCGTGGCCGGCGAAGTAGCGCCGCAGCTTGCCGTCCTTGGCTTTGGCGAAGCTCTCCAGTGCGGCGCTGTAGCGCCCGAGCAGCACCTGCGCCAGCCCGATCCGCAGCGACTCATCGCGTCCGTCCCCGGCGCGGACCGCGTACTCGCGCGTCAGCGTCTCGAAGCGCTCGCGGGCCGCGGCGGTCTCGTAGATGGCGCTGCCGAATTGCTCGAGGTGCTCTGGCTCGAGGGCCGGAAGATCGAAGAACGAACTGAGCTCCAACGTCGCGTCTGCCATGCCAGCGAATCTCCCGCAGCCGGCGTGTGCGTCGCTGCCGGCGGCAAACTCGCTATAATACCTAACTCACGGCGCGCGGCAAGCCGCCGGGGCAGCGCGGCAAGCCGCCGGGGCAGCGCGGTGGGCCGCGGGGTCGCCAGCCGCATTCGTTGCGTACCAGTGATCAAAGGTCGAGCCATTGTCTGACCAACGCACCGCGCTGTTCGAGTCTATCTTGGCGCAGCGCGTCGTCATTTTCGACGGCGCCATGGGCACCAGCATTCACGCGCTGGACCTGCCGCTGAGCGATTACCGCGATCTCGAGAACTGCAATGAGATCCTCAACCTGACCCGCCCTGACGCGATCGCCGGCATCCACAGCAGCTTCTTCGAAGTCGGCTGCGACGTCATCGAGACCAACACCTTCGGCGGCATGAAGCATGTGCTGGCCGAGTTCGACCTGGCCGAGCAGACGCACGCGATCAACTTTGCCGCGGCGCAGATCGCGGTCCGCGCGGCGGCGGCCGCCTCGACCGCGCGTCAGCCGCGCTTTGCCGCCGGCTCGCTCGGGCCGGGCACCAAGCTGGTGACGCTGCGGCAGATCAGCTACGACGAGCTGTTCGACAGCTATCACGTGCAGTCGCTGGCGCTGCTGCAGGGCGGCGTCGACCTGATGATCATCGAGACTTGCCAGGACATCCTGCAATCCAAGTGCGCGATTTACGCCGTGCTCGAAGCCATGCGCAAGACCGGCCGGCGCACGCCGCTGATCGTGCAGGTCACGATGGAAACCACCGGCACGATGCTGGTGGGCACCGACATCGCGGGCGCACTGACGGCGATCGAAGCTTATCCCGAGGTCGATGTGATCGGGCTGAACTGCGCGACCGGCCCGCAGGAAATGAGCCCGCACGTCCGCTATCTTGCGGCCAACTGCACGCGCAGGCTCAGCGTGATGCCCAACGCCGGCCTGCCGCAACTGGTCAACGGCCAGCCATACTTCCCGCTCAGCCCGGAGGAACTGGCCCGCTGGCTGCGCGAATTCGTAATCGTCGACGGGGTCAACATCGTCGGCGGCTGCTGCGGTACCACGCCGCGGCACCTGCGGGCCGTTGTCCAAACGCTGCGCGGCGCGGAGTCGGCGTCGCCGGCCCGGCGCGCCCCCGCCAGCGAGCCCGCGGTCAGCAGTCTTTACCAGGCCGTTCCGATGCGGCAGGACAACAGCTTTTTGATCGTGGGCGAGCGCTGCAACACGAACGGCTCGCGCAAATTCAAGCAGCTCCTCGCGGACGCCAACTTCGACGGTTGCGTAGCGATGGCCCTCGAACAGGTGAAGGAGGAAGGCGCGCACGTCATCGACGTGTGCGTCGACTATGTCGGCCGCGACGGCGTACCCGACATGCACAATGTCGTCGAGCGCTTCACGCGCGAAGTCACCGCGCCGCTGATGCTCGACAGCACGCAACTCGATGTGCTCGAGGCCGGCCTGAAGCTCGCCGGCGGAAAGTGCATCATCAACTCGGTCAACCTCGAGGACGGCGAGGAGAAACTTGCCCGCGTCGCGCGGCTCTGCCGTCAATACGGCGCCGCGGTCGTGGCGCTCACCATCGACGAAGACCCGACCGAGGCCATGGCCAAGACCGCCGAGCGCAAGCTGGCGATCGCGACGCGCATCCGCGACCTGCTGGTTGAAAGGCACGGTCTGCGCGACGAAGACATCTTCTGGGATTGCCTGACATTCCCGATCACCACCGGCAATGATGCCGATCGGCGACTGGGGCTCGAGACGCTCGAGGGCATTCAGCGCGTGATGCAGCGCTACCCGCGCTGCCAGAGCATCCTCGGCCTGAGCAACATCAGCTTTGGCCTGCAGCCCCTGGCGCGGGTCGTGCTGAATTCCGTCTTTCTGCACGAGGCCCGCCAGCGCGGCCTGACTGCGGCCATCGTGCACGCCGGGAAAATCCTGCCGCGCACGCAGATCAGCGACGACCGCTGGAACGCCGCCCTTGATCTGATCTACGACCGCCGCGAGCAGGGCGACCCACTGACGCGCTTCATCGGATTCTTCGGCGAAGGCGAGCAGCTCACCGGCAAGCAAAAGCTCGCGGAACTGCCGATCGAGGAGCGCTTGCGGCAGCGCATCATTGACGGCAACCGCGTCGGGCTTGAGGCCGACCTGGAGCAGGCCCGCGCCCGCTACGCCCCGCTTGAAATCGTCAACACGTTCCTGCTCGACGGCATGAAGGTCGTGGGCGAGCTCTTCGGCAGCGGCCAGATGCAGTTGCCATTCGTGCTCAAGTCGGCAGAAGCCATGAAGGCCGCGGTCGCCGCGCTCGAGCCCTTCATGGAGAAATCTTCGGGCGCGTCGCGCGGCAAGATCGTGCTGGCGACCGTCCGCGGCGACGTGCACGACATCGGCAAGAACCTGGTCGACATCATCCTGAGCAACAATGGATACACGGTCTACAACCTGGGCATCAAGCAGCCGGTCGCGAACGTGATCAGCGCGTTGCGTGCGCATGCGGCGGACGCGATCGGCCTGAGCGGCCTGCTGGTCAAGAGCACGCTGGTGATGCGCGACGATCTGCACGTGTTGAACGAGCAGCAGATCAGCGTGCCGGTCATCCTGGGCGGCGCGGCGCTCACCCGCCGCTACGTCGAAGACGAGCTGCGGCAGATCTACAAGGGCCAGCTTTTCTACGCCAAGGACGCGTTTGAGGGTCTGCACCTGATGGGGCAGATCGTGGACCAAGCGCGCGATGCCCAACCGCGCTCAGCCGCGGCAGCGAGCAGCGAGCGCCCCGCGGCGACGCCAGCGCTCGCGGCGGCGGGCAGTGCAGGTCGCGCCGAAGACGCGCGGACCGAGAGCGTGCTGGGCGCGCCCGTCAACGGCGACGATGCGCGGCCCGCGCCCACTGGCAACGACATCGCGCGCGGCGCGCCAGGCGCGCACGCATCGGCGGCGGCAGGCGCCCGACCGCTGAAGAATCTCGAACTCGAGCTGGAGCAGCGCTTCGGCCTGGTCAGCATTGGCGATACGGAAGACGCGGACCTCCAGGCTGCCGAAGCGAGCGGCGCTGGCTCCGCCCCGGCCGCGCCCAGCAGTCACCCGCGGCGCAGCCCTCGTGCGCCGCGCTCTGAGATGACGTATTTGCATGCGGTTCCCGCGCCGCCATTCTGGGGGGCGCGCGTGGTGGAATCGATCCCGCTGCGGGCCGTGCTCGCGTATCTCAACGAAGTCATGCTGTTCCAGGTGCAGTGGGCTTTTCGCAAGAAGGGCCGCACGCCCGAGCAGTTCAAGCGCTACATCGACCTCGAAGTGCGGCCGATCTATCGCGAGCTGGTTGAGCGCTGCGAGCGCGAGCGGATCATCACGCCCGCCGCGATCTACGGCTATTGGCCATGCAACAGCGAGGGCGACGACCTGATCGTCTACGCGCCCGACGCGGATCGGCCGCCGCTGCACGACGCGCTCGACGCGCGATCGCATGCGCGCAGCGCCGAGCAGCGCTCGGCGGCATTGGCCATCCCGCCGCGCGAACCGCTGCGCGCCCTGGCCCGCTTCACATTTCCGCGCCAAAGCAAGCCGCCATTCTGGTGCCTGTCGGATTTCTGGCGTCCGGTCGAGCAAGGCGTGGATGTGGTTGCGTTTCAGATTGTGACCGCGGGTCGCAACGTGAGCGAGGTGGCGCGGGATTGGTTCGCGCGCAACGAGTATCAGCAGTACTTGTTTCTGCATGGGCTGGGCGTCGAGACGGCCGAGGCTGCCGCCGAGTACATCCACAAGCAGGTGCGGATGCAGCTGGGCGTCGCCGGGCAGGACGCGCGTGAAATTCCGCGGCTGTTTCAGCAGGGGTATCAGGGCAGCCGCTACAGCTTTGGCTATCCGGCGTGTCCGCGGCTGGAGGATCAGGCACGGCTGATGGAGCTGCTGGAGCCCGGGCGCATCGGCATTACGCTCAGCGAGGAATTCCAGCTCGATCCGGAGCAGTCGACCAGCGCGATCGTGGCGTATCACCCGGCGGCGCGCTACTTCAACGTACGCTGACTCGTCGCGACGGTCACACGCGCCGCGCGCTGCGCGGGACGCTTCACTCAGCGCCCCTTCGAGAAGAACGCCTTGATGCTGTCGTAGATGTCGTCCTTGGTGTTCACGCGCGAAGTCACCATGTTCTCCGCGTCCGCCAGTTGCTCGCGAAGCACATTGATGAAATTCCCGCTGCCATAGGCGCTGGCCACCTGGCAATACCCAAACTGGTTGCTGCGCGGCATGAGCTGCTCGCGCAGCAGCTTGCAGCATTCGCGCGAGTCGGATTCGCTCGAATTGTCGCCGTCGGAGAAGTGAAACAGATACACGTTCCACTCATCCGGGGCGTAGTGCCGGTCGAGCAGCTCGCGGCAGCAGCGGAACGCGCTGGAGATCTTCGTGCCGCCGTCTTCGCGCAGATGGAAGAACGTCTCGCGATCGACTTCCTTCGCGTTCACATCGTGCACGATGTAGCGGCTCTCGATGCCGTCGTAATTCCGCCGCAGCCAGGCGTCGATCCAGAACGCCTCGAGCCGCACCAGCTCCTTCTGCTCGTGTCCCATCGAGCCGGAGACGTCCATCATGTAGACGATGACGGCGTTGGACTGCGGATTGCGGATCGGCTTCCAGGAACGGTAAACCTTGTCGCGCCGCTCGAAGACGATCGACGGATCGGCCGGGTCGTACGCGCCGGTCATGATCATCCGCCGCAGTGCCCGGCGAAACGTGCGCTTGAAATGCCGCAGCGATTCCGGCCCAGTCTGGCGGACGCTGCTGTAGCGGTCCTTGGTGCTGGTGATGTTGTGGCGGCCCTTGGGCTGGATTCGTGGGAGCTGCAGCTCTTCACCCAGGATGTCAGCCAGCTCATCGAGCGAGACATCGACCTCGAGCAGGTGCCGGCCGGGCTCTTCGCCGCCCATGCCGTTGCCCTCGCCCACGTTCTGCCCGGGCTGGCCTTCGCCCTGGCCGACGCCGGCGTCATTGTTGTCGCCGTAGCGGAAATGCGGCAGGTCGATGCCGCGGACGGGGATGCTGATCAGGTGCTTGCCTTCTTTGCCGATCAGCTCGCCGCGCGTGAGGAATTTCCGCAAGTCGCCGCGGATTTTTCCGCGCACGATCTGCCGGAAGCGCTGATGGTCTTTCTCGATCTTCTGGACCATGGTTTCGCCTGGAGATTCTACGCAGCGCCGCGCGATGGTTCGAGCAGTCTTATCGGCCGATTTTTCGCGAGAGCCGATATTCGTCGCCGGGCGCGGCGTTCAGCCCCCGGAATTTCGCTTTCCGCATCACGCGCCGTGGTTCGCAGGATCGAACTTGCGCGGCTCGCGCGACCTGCGGACAGGCGACTTGCGCAGCGCCCGGCGCAGGCCCTCAGTGCGCCGCAGGCGAGCGATACAACGCGACATACAGCGGGCAGCGGGCCAGCAGCTCCGCGTGCGTGCCGATATCCACAATCATCCCGGCGTCCATCACCACCAGCCGATCCGCCATCTCCATCACCGTGTGCCGGTGCGCGATCAGAAACGTGGTCTTGCCGCGGCGCAGCTCGTGCAGCGCCGCGTGAATCTTCTGTTCGCTCTCGGCGTCGATCTCGCTGGTGGCTTCGTCGAAAATCAGGATCGACGCCGGCTTCAGAAACGCCCGCGCAATCGCGATCCGCTGCCGCTGACCGCCTGAAATGCTCGTGCCAAATTCGCCCAGCGTGGTCTCATACTGCTGCGGCCACTGCTCGATGAACTCGGCGGCGAACGCGCGGCGGGCCGCGTCGCGCACCGCGTCCGCGCTCGCCTGCGGCGCGCCGTAGGCGATGTTCTCGCGCACGCTGCGGGCGAAAATCACCGGACGCTGCGAGACGATCGCGATCTCCTCGCGCAGCCCGCGCAGACTCATCCGCCGCACATCGACGCCGTCAATGCTGATGCGGCCGCTCTGCGGCTCGAGCAGCCGCGGCAGCAGCTTCATCAGCGTGCTCTTGCCGCTGCCGTTGGGCCCGACAATCGCGATGCACTCGCCCGGCTGCACGCGCAGCGACAAATCCTGCAGCGCGGCGGGCGCGGCGGGCGAATAGCGGAAGCCCACGCCGGCGAATTCAACCGTTCGCGGCGACGCCGGCTGCAGTGGCCGCGCGCGGGAATGCAGCGTTTCGTCGGGCTGTTCGAGAAATGCAAAGATGCGGTCGGTCGCGGCCCCGGCCCGCTGCACGATGTTGTACACATTCGCGATCTTGCGGATCGGGTCGAGCATCGCCGAGAGCAACACCACCATGGTCATGAAATGTGCCGGGTCGATCTCGCCCTGAAACGTGCGCGACGCCAGCCAGACCACACCCGCCGATGCGATCAGCACCCCGCTGACTTCGATCAGCGGCGAACTGAAGGCCTCGATCCAAGCCAGGCGATTTTGCTGAACCAGCATGCGGCGTTCGAGCTGCCACATGCGCTTGCGCTCGCGGCGCTGCTGGGCGTAGCCCTTGACCACGTCGATGCCCTGCAGCGACTCTTCCAGCGCGCCGAGCATGTGACCGTAGCCCTGCAACAGCCGGACCGTGGCTTTGCGGACCTTTCGACCAAAGTACCAGAGCACGGCCACCGCCACCGGAACGATCGCCAGCACGATCAGCGTCAGCCGCCAATCGAGGATCAGTGCGACACCCAGCACGCAGACGGCCTTCAGCGGCTCGCGCGCCACTTTTCCGAACAGCGTGGTGATGCCCAGGAAGACTTCGCGTACGTCGGAAAGAAACTGGCTGACCCGCGCCGAATGCTCCTGCGTCACCTCGCTCATCGGCACATGCAGCGACTTGCGGTACATCCGCCGCCGCACGTCCATGATCGCGCGGTTCGATGCGTACAGCACCAGGTATTGCGACACACAGCGCAGCGCGTTGCCCACCAGGTTCAGCCCCAGCAGCACAGTCAGCAGCGCGAAGAGCGTTTGCATTCGCGCGGCGGCGCTATTCTCCGCGGGCAGCCAGGCCGCCAGCCAGCGCAGCAGCGGCGCCCAGGTCTCGCTGACCTGCGCGGCGCGCAACATCAGCCAGCCATGCAGCGGTTCGCTGCCGATCACCACTTTCAGCACCGGCAGCAAGCCGCTTAGGCTGGCGGCGTACGTCAACGCTACGCCGACGCCCAGAACCACGCCCAGCAGCATCACGCGCCGATGCGGCCAGACAATCTGAAGCATGCGCCAGACCGTCGAGACGGCGGCGGGCTTGGGCGCGGCCACCGCACGACTGGCGGACAGACGCGTGGCGACGGGGGCGTCGGTGTATAAGACTTTTTCGCTCATTGAGTTACGCGCGGCGGCCGGCCGATTGCGACCGCCGCGCCACGATAGCCGGCATCGCGAACGGGTGCAACGGACCGCGGCCGCGCGGCAGCCCGCTGCGCAGCCCGCGACAAATGCGCGCGAAGATCGCGCCGCCGCAGCTCAGGTAGACTTGCGCTTTTTCGTGCGCGACGCGCCGGCCTCGGAATTTGGCGTCTTCGAATCGCCGGGCGAAGAAGTGCTCGCCGATGAACTTGCGCCAGCCGCGCCGCTCTTCTTCTCGGTCGTTGACTTGTCCGTGCTGCCCTCGCTGCCGGCGGGCTTGGGCTTCTCTGCCTCCGCGGCCTTCTTGTACGAATCGCTGCGATAGTCGGTCTGGTAGAAGCCCGAGCCCTTGAAGATCACGCCACCGCCCGTCCCGATCAGCCGCTTGAGCGAGCGCTTGCCGCATTCGGGACACTTCGAGAGCGGGTCGGCGGAGATCGATTGAAACTCCTCGAAGTTGTGGCCGCAGGCCTGGCAGGCGTAGTCATACGTGGGCATATCGAACGCTACTCCTTCAACGGCGCTGCCGACGACGATGCCTGCGCCTGCCCCGAACTGGCGGCCTGATCGGCGGGGGCCCCGCTCGAAATCACCACCCGCGCCGTGCGAATGACGCGCTCATGCATGCGATAACCGCGCTGCACTACGTTGAGCACCGTCCCAGCCGGATGCTCACTGCTGGGCTGCTGCAGCAGCGCTTCGTGCTCATGCGGGTCAAAAGTCGCCCCCAGCGCTTCGATCGGCTCGATGCGGTGCAGCTTCAATACCTTCAGAAACTGCTCGTGCACAATGCGCACGCCTTCGGCGACGGACTGCACGTCGCTCGCGGTCTTCGCTGAGTCCTGCGTACGCTCCAGCCCATCCAGCACGACTAGCAGCTCACGGGCGAAGTCCGCTTCGGCGTACTTCACGGCTTCCTGTTTCTCACGCTGCCAGCGCTGCTGCGAATTGCGCAGCTCCGCCAGGTCGCGCAATCGCTGAGCCTGCAGCGCCTGCACCTCTTCACGCAGCCGTGCCAGCTCGGCTTCGGGCGTCTGCGGCGCGGCCGCGTCGGCGACGACGCTCGCCTGCGAATCTGCCGCGGCGTCCGCCGGCTGCGGCGCGGGCTGAGCCACCGATGCGGCCGAGGCCTCTTTCTTGCTCGAAAACATGCGTGACTAAGACTCCTTCTTCTCGCCTTCGCCCGTGAAGTACGTCTTCATGCGCTCAAAGAAACTCTTGGTCTCCGGCATGACGGCGCTGTCTTCGCCGGCGGCATACTTGCGCAGCAGCTCCTGCTGCGCCTTGCTCAACTTGGTCGGCACCTCGATCAGGACCTGCACAATCTCGTCGCCCACGCGCCCGCTGCGCAGATTCGGCAGGCCCTTGCCTTGCAGTGAGAACGTCGCGCCGTATTGTGTGCCCGCCGGGATCCGCAGCGGCACCGTGCCGGTCAGCGTCGGTACCTCGAGCTGCGCGCCAAGCGCCGCTTGCGTGAAGCTGATCGGCAGGCGGCAGATCAGCGTGTCGCCGTCGCGCTCGAAGAGCGAATGCGGGCGCACCTGGATCACGCAGCGCAGCTCGCCGCGGGTCGTGCCGCCGGGCGCCGGCTCGCCTTCGCCGCGCAGCCGGATGGACTGCCCGTCGTGTACGCCCGGCGGAATCTTCACGGTCAGCACACGTTCTTTTGTGGCCCGACCGCTGCCGCGGCAATCGACGCAAGGCTTGTCGATCTGTTTGCCGCGTCCGCGACATTGCGGACAATCGACCACGGTGCGCGTGACGAAAAAGCCCATCGATGTCTGCCGTTCGACCTGTCCGTATCCGCCGCAGTTGCGGCAGGTGGTCGGATTGCTGCCGGGCTCGGCCCCGCGTCCGGCGCAGCGATCGCAAAAGTCGGAGCGTTCGAAACGCAGCACTTTCTCGACGCCGGTGGCCACCTCCTTCAGGTCGATCTCGATCACGGCCTGGATATCGACGCCGCGATCGGCGCGGCTGCGGCCGGAGCGTCCGCCAAGCATGTCCCCGAACAGGTCGCCGAAGATGCTGAAGATGTCGTCGGCCTGCATGTGCGAGAAGTCGTGCATGCCGACGCCGTTGAGCCCCTGGTGCCCGAAGCGGTCGTAGCGCTGCCGCTTGTCGGGCTGGGAGAGCACCTCGTAGGCTTCGGAGGCTTCCTTGAAGCGCTCGTCGGCCCCCGGCTCGCGATTTCGATCCGGGTGATATTTCATCGCCGCCTGGCGATAGGCGCGCTTGATTTCGTCCGCCGACGCGTCGCGGCCGACGCCGAGGACTTCGTAGTAATCGCGCTTCTGTGCCACGCGGGCGCTCATTTCTCGTTGACCGTCAAACTCATTCGACCGCGACCCGCGCGAGATCGACCTTCACGCCCGGCCAGCGCGGGCTCGCGTAGACACCGCCCGGCGGGGTCTCGACCCGCGCGAAAGCCGCGGCACCGGCGTCGCGGCAGAAGACGCACAGCGAAGGTCGCGCCGCGTCGCGCGTCGGATCCACGATCCAATATTCCAGGATCGCCGGGCAGCGCTCATAGATCGACACATTCCGCACAAAGTCCTTCTCGCGCCCCAGGCGCGAAACCACCTCGACCACCAGTGCCGGAAACACCCCGCGATACGAGCGCAGCGGTCGCGGCGGATACTTGACGTACGCGGCGAGATCCGGCTCGGGCACAGTGCCGGCGCGCTCGTCGTCGTCGATAAACACGCGCGGCGCAAACACCACATGCTGAAAGACCGCGCGCTGCCGTGGCCCGCGCGCCGCACACAACGCCCGGTAGATTGCGGCGACGAGGTCCTGGTGGATCGGATCTGGTCCGGGCGACACGTGGACCTCTCCCGCAATCAACTCAAACCGAAAGCCCGGCTCGCCCTGGGCTCGCTCAAACGCCGACAGCCGCATCTCGCGGCGATTGTCTTCAACGCGAAGGCGGCGCCGCGAAGCACCGGCGGCTCGTCGGCTTTGGATCATCACATGAGCCTCGCGCACGCCAAAACACATGCTCCCAATAGCTGCGCGAGCGCGGCGCAATACCCCGCGCCCCGGCGCGAAAAACGGGGGCAGCCGCTTGGGTCGCCCCCGTTTGCTTCCCTCTCCCTACCGAAAAGCACGCAAGATCGTCGCGCAGCACGCGCGGCCGCTGCGCTACAGCGGCTTAGTGCGTCGCGCCGTCGATCTTCTCGTGCTTGTCGGCCTTGTACTCCGTGCACAGCACGTCCGTCGTCAACATCAGACCGGCAACGCTGGCGGCGTTCTGCAACGCAACGCGGGCCACCTTGGCAGGATCGATGATGCCGGCGTCGAACATGTCCACGTATTCGCCCGTGGCCGCGTTGAAGCCGGTGTTCTTGCCGCGCGTCAGGATCTCATCGATCACCACGCCCCCGTCGTAGCCGCCGTTCTCGGCGATCTGCCGAGTTGGAGCCTCGAGCGCGCGGGCCACAATCGCGTAGCCGAAGCGCTCCTCACCTTCGACTTTCTTGGCCGCATCCTTGACAGCCTTGATCGTCTGCAGGAAGGCAACGCCCCCGCCGCAGACCACGCCTTCTTCGGCGGCGGCCTTCGTGGCATGGAAGGCGTCGTCGACCAGGTCCTTGCGCTCCTTCACTTCGATCTCGGTCGCGCCGCCGACCTTCACGACGGCCACGCCGCCGGTCAGCTTGGCCAGGCGCTCCTGGAGCTTCTCGCGGTCGTAGTCGCTGGTGGTCTTGTCGATCTGCATGCGGATCTGGGCGATGCGGGCCTCGATGTCCTTCTTCTTGCCCGCGCCCTCGATGATCGTCGTGTTGTCCTTGGTGATCACAACCCGCTTGGCGCGGCCCATCACCGCCAGATCGACGGTCTCGAGCTTGATCCCGCGGTCTTCACTGATGAATTCGCCGCCCGTCACGACCGCGATGTCGCCCATCATCGCCTTGCGGCGGTCGCCGAAGCCGGGGGCCTTCACGGCCGCCACCTGCAGCACGCCGCGCAGGCGATTCACGACCAGGGCCGCCAGCGCCTCGCCCTCGACCTCTTCGGCGATGATCAGCAGCGGCTTGCTGACGTTGACGATCTTCTCGAGCAGCGGCACCAGGTCGCGCAGCGAGCTGATCTTCTTCTCGTAGATGAAAATGTAGGGATCTTCGAGAACGGCTTCGAGCGTGCCAGGATTGGTGATGAAGTACGGCGAGATGAAGCCCTTGTCAAATTGCATGCCCTCGACGTGCTCCCAGGTGGTGTCGAGGCTACGGCCCTCTTCGATCTCGATCACGCCGTCCTTGCCAACTTTATCGAAGGCCTGCGCGAGCATCTTGCCGACCTCGCGGTCGCCATTGGCGCTGATCGTGCCGACCTTTTCGATGTCCTCCTTGCCGCGCACCTTCACCGACTGGGCCGCGATGCCCTTGACCACGATCTCGACCGCGGCGTCGATGCCGCGCTTGATCGCCATCGGCGCCGCGCCCGCAGTGATGTGCTTGAGCCCCTCGGAGAAGATCGCCTCGGCCAGCACGGTGGCGGTGGTGGTGCCGTCGCCGGCGACGTCGCCGGTCTTGCTGGCGACTTCGTTCACCACCTTGGGGCCCCTATTATGAAAAGGCTCAGCCAGCGCGACTTCCTTGCTGACCGTGACACCGTCCTTGGTGATGCGCGGGGCGCCCCAGGATTTGTGCAGGATCACGTTGCGCCCGACCGGGCCGAGCGTCTTCTTGACGGCTTGCGCCAGGCGCCGCACACCGGCCAGCATCTCGGCCCTGGCGCGCTCCTGGTAAATCATCTGCTTGGCAGCCATATCGAAACCTCAGTTGTGGGTTCAAAGTATCGAGTAACGCGTCAGCATCCGAACGCCCGAGTCGTGCGCAGCCCGCCGCAGGAAAAGTCCGCTTCAAAGCGCATCATGCACGGCCGAAGCGCTGCGAATCCCGCCGCGATCAACTCCGCGACCGGCAGCTAGACTTCAACGGCCAGGATGTCGCTCTCGCGCACGATCTGGTACTTCGTGCCGTCCAGCTCAACCTCGTTGCCCGAGTACTTGCCGTAGAAAACCGTGTCCCCGACCTTGATCGACATCTTCGCCCGCTCACCGGTCTTCTCAATCAACTTGCCCGGACCGGTCGCGATCACCGTGCCGCGCATGGGCTTCTCGCGGGCTGTGTCCGGCAGCACGATCCCGCCCGCGGTGCGCTGCTCGGCCTCGGCCGGCTGAATCAGCACGCGATCCTCAAGAGGACGGATCTTCAAATTGGTCTTCTTCGCCGGCTTTTCCATCGTGGCTGTCGCCATTTTCACTCTCCAGTATGGTAGGCTGCGCCCACCTTCTTTACTTATTCCGCGCGAGTCTGAACTCGTTACTCGCTCTTCGCAACTCGCAACCGTCTTACATGTCCATTCCGCCCATCTCGTCGTCCATATCCCCCATGCCGCCCATGCCCCCCGGGCCGGCCTTACCCTTCTTGTCATCCTTGGGCTTCTCGACCACCAGGCAGGCGGTCGAGAGCAGCACGCGGGCCACGCTCGCCGCATTCTCCAGCGCGCTGCGGACGACCTTGGTCGGGTCGATCACCCCAGACTTCATCAGGTCCTCAAACTCGCCCGTGTCGGCGTTGAAGCCGAAGGTGTTCGAGCTGTTGCTCTCGACCTTGCGCAGCACGACCGCCGGCTCGTAGCCTGCGTTGGCCGCGATCTGCCGCAGCGGCTCGCCGCAGATATGCCGAATGATGTCGACGCCCACTTTCTCGGCGTCGCCGCGGGTCTGGACCTTGTCGAGCGCCTTGCGTGAACGCAGCAGGGCCACGCCGCCGCCGGGGACCACGCCTTCTTCGATCGCGGCGCGGGTGGCGTGCAGCGCGTCTTCGACGCGGCTTTTCTTCTCCTTCAGCTCCGATTCGGTCGCGGCGCCGACGTTTATCTGCGCGACGCCGCCGGCAAGCTTGGCCAGCCGCTCCTGCAGCTTCTCGCGGTCGTAATCGCTGGTGGTGTCCTCGATCTCGCGGCGGATCTGCTCGATGCGGCCCTTGATCGCCTGGCTCGAGCCAGCGCCCTCGATGATCGTAGTGTTGTCCGCATCGATGCGGATCTTCTTGGCCTGGCCCAGGTCGCTGATCGCAATCGAATCCAGCTCGAGCCCCAAATCCTTGAAGATCGGCTTGGCGCCCGTCAGGATCGCAATGTCTTCCAGCATCGCCTTGCGGCGATCGCCGTAAGCAGGAGCCTTCACCGCGGCGATTTCGAGGATGCCGCGCAGTTTGTTGACCACCAGCGTGGCCAGCGCCTCACCTTCGACATCTTCGGCAACGATCAACAGCGGCCGCTTGGTCTGGGCGACCTTCTCCAGCAGCGGGACCAGCTTGGTCACGCTGGAAATCTTGTCCTCGTAGACCAGCACGAACGCCTTATCAAGCGCGACTTCCATTTCGTCGGCATTGGTGATGAAGTGCGGACTCAGATAGCCGCGGTCAAACTGCATGCCCTCGACCACCTCGGTGGAGGTCTCCAGGCTGCGGCCCTCCTCAACCGTGATCACGCCGTCCTTGCCGACCTTCTCAAAACACTCCGCCATGATCTGGCCGACCGAGCGATCGTTGTTCGCCGAGATGCTGGCGATGTTGGCGATGTCGGAGGTTTTGGCGGCGTCGATCGGGCGGGAGAGATTCTTGACTTCGGCCACGACGGCGCGAACCGCCTTCTCGATCCCGCGATTGAGCGAATTCGGGTCGAAGCCTGCCACGACGTTTCGCAGACCCTCCCGAAAGATCGCCTCGGCCAGCACGGTCGCGGTGGTGGTCCCGTCGCCGGCGACGTCGCTGGTCTTGCTGGCGGCTTCCTTGACCAGCCGCGCACCCATATTTTCGTACTTGTCGGAGAGTTCGATCTCCTCCGCCACCGTCACGCCGTCCTTGGTGACATTCGGGGCGCCCCAGCCCTTGTCGAGGATGGCGTTCCGGCCGCGCGGGCCGAATGTGCTGCGGACGGCGCTGGCGAGCTTCTGCACACCGGCCAGAAGCGCCTTCTGGGCTTCCGTATCAAACGCGAGTTGCTTCGCGGCCATGAATTAGGTCTCCTTGCGACCATCAAAATCAATTTTTGGAGCGCGCCGGGTTGCACGAGAGTCGTACGCCACCCAGCGCGTACAAGAACACTGGACGGCAGAGCAATCGCAATGCCAAGCCGCTGCAATTCCGCTGCCTGCTTGTAACATTATAATTGACAAATAATTATGGATTTCGACCGCTGGCGCTCTTTTGCGCAGCCCTGCCGGCGCGCTGTCGCGCTGGCAGTGTCAAAGTGACAGCCGGCCCTGACGCAATGGTGCGCTCGCCGCGCGCAAGTTCCAACGCACAGCAACCTGCACCACGCATCCGCGCCGCACACCGCTGCGCGTGGCCGCGCGTGCGTCGGCTGGGTACGATCTTGGGTCTGGGTTCACTTTCCCTGACCCGAGCGGGAGTTCGTCGTGCATAAGCCGCATCAGTCTTTGCTGGACGCCAAAACACCGGATTTCTTTAACGTCGCCGCGCTGCTCACCGAAGAGGAGCGGCAGGTGCAGGCGACCGTTGGGCGCTTCGTCGACGAGCGCGTGCTGCCGATCATCGCGGATTGCTTCGAGCACGAGAGATTCCCGAAGGAAATCGTGCCGGAGATGGCCGAGCTGGGCCTGTTCGGCGCCACCTTTCAGGACTACGGCTGCGCCGGACTGAGCAACGTCGCTTACGGCCTGATCATGCAGGAACTGGAGCGCGGCGACAGCGGCGTCCGCAGCTTCGCCAGCGTGCAGAGCAGCCTGTGCATGTACCCGATCCACCGCTACGGCTCCGACGAGCAGAAGCAACGCTGGCTGCCCGACATGGCTAAGGCCCGCAAAATCGGCTGCTTCGGACTGACCGAGCCCGACGGCGGATCAGACCCCGGCGCCATGAAGACACACGCGAAACGCGACGGCGGCGACTGGCTGATCAGCGGCGCGAAAATGTGGATCACCAACGGCACGCTCGCCGACGTCGCCATCGTCTGGGCCATGACCGAGCAGGGCGTCCGCGGCTTCCTGATCGAAAAGGGCATGCCCGGATATACCGCCCGCGACATTCAGCACAAATTCTCGCTGCGAGCCTCGATCACTTCGGAGCTGTTCTTTGACCGCGTGCGCGTGCCGGAGTCCAACCGTCTGCCGCTGGCCGAGGGCCTCAGCGCCCCGCTGAGCTGCCTGACGCAGGCACGCTATGGCATCGCCTGGGGCGGAGTCGGCGCGGCGCAGGCCTGCTACCAGGAGGCCCTGAACTTCGCCAGGCAGCGCGTGCTTTTCGGCGGCCCGCTGATCAACAAGCAGATCGTGCAACAGCGCCTGGCCGACATGCTCCGCAGGATCACCGCCGGCCAGTTGCTGGCGCTGCAACTCGGGCGGCTCAAAGACGACGGGAAGATGCACCACGCGCAGGTCTCACTCGCGAAGTGGAACAACGTGCGGCTCGGTCTGGACATCGCCCGCGACGCGCGCGACCTGCTCGGCGCCGGCGGCATCAGCGTCGAATGCTGCCCGATTCGGCATATGCTGAACCTGGAAAGCGTCATCACCTACGAAGGCACCGAGACGATCCACCAGCTTGTCGTCGGCCGCGAAATCGCCGGCGTAGCGGCGTTTTAAAGTCTCTTCCCCCACAACGGGCTGACGGAATGTGAGCTCGCTCGCCGCGGTGCGTTCGTTCCAGGACGGGGCGACGAATGCCGCGCTAGATCCGTTCGCGGCGCTGAATTCGCCCCAACGGGGCGTAATGTCTTCCACCCGCAGGGGGCGTGGCGTAGTCTTCCGCCCCGTTGGAGCAGAAGACGTGCGCATGCACCGACGTGTTCGTCTGACGCACGCCCCCGCGTCGTAATTGCAATCCGTCGCCCGGTCCGGGCGAAACTCGCGCCGCGGTCGTGCACCCGCGCCCGCACCGACTCTGCCGCGCCCCGTTGGAGCGAAGATTCAGCTCCGTCGCGTCGTTGGGGCGAAGATTCAGCGATGCTGATGCCCGCGGCCCCGTCGGGGTCGAAACTCTGAATTCTAGATCTAGGCGCGCCATAGGGCGGCGCTCTCGGACGAGGCAGATGCAGACGGCGCCGCCAGCGCTGCGCTCGACGACGCACGCCGCGCCGCCAGACACTGCCGGTGATAATCCTCGGAGCGCCGTGCCTGCCAGTGTTCGCGCAGTCGCCGTGCAGCGACCTCCGGCGGCAGCACGCGCAGGCCAGGCCCGGCCTGGAGCAATCCCAGCCGCGAAAGGCTCTCCAGCGCGTCGGCACAATCGAAGTTCACGTGCACGCCGAAACGCTCGAGCAGGAAAGCCTCGATCTGACGATCGAGCTGGGCTTCGTGCTGGGGCGTGTCGCGTGTGGCGAGTAGCAGCAGGTAGGCCACCGCGGCCTCCTTAAACTCCTCCTGCGTGCTCGCGTCGATCAGTACGTGCAGCGCGCCGGCGTTGTTGGCCACATTCTGAAAGTACAAGTGCCGCGTGCGCTGCGAATCGCGCCGCTGCCGCGCGCTGCGATAGCCGCTGAACGTCCGCCACAGCAGCATGCCCAGACCGAAGGTCAGCACCCAGAGCAGCCGGCTGACGGCCAGCAGCCCGGCGGAGAGGATCTTGACGACCTGCAACGCGGTCGAGCCCACAGCCCCAACGCCGCCGCCGATCATGAAGGCGCGGTCCGTCCAGCTCATGGTGACGTCGGCGTGCGGCAAGAGCGCCTCGACATCCGCGACGAGGATGTCCTTGAAGACCTTGATCAACACATGCGGGTCGTCGCACAGTCGCGCCACCACCACCAGCCGCCGAAACAAAGGCACGACTCGGGTCGTGCCCTGCAGCGGCTTGCGCCAGCTGCGCACGCGGACCTCGCGCTGGCCATGGCCGCGGACAAAGACGGCCAGCCGCGCCACGCGCTGCGGATCGAGCTTGACCGCCACGCCGCGCGTATTCGCCAGGCGGACGGCCTCGTTGAGCTGCAGCGGGTCGACGCGCTCGTAATTGGCCTTCTCCAGCAGGTATGCGAGCGTCTGCTCCAGTGCGGCGTAGCCGGCGGGTGTGCGCTGCTGCGCGTCGCGCTCCGCAGGCAGCGTGTCGCGATCGGGGTTGAACGCGGCGTATTCGTCGCCGACGTACTGCTGAAACGCCGCCGCCTCCTGTGCGATCACCTGCCGCAGCGCCCCGATGAACTCCTGGCAGGCGCCGCGGGCATGCCCGCGCTCGGCACACAGTTCGCTCAGCGGCGCGATCAGCTCCGCGGCGCGCAACGGAACGAAGCGGTCATCCACATAATGACACGCCACGCTTGCGGTCGGGTCGCGCGAGAGGTCGATCCGCCCTTGGCCCATGCGATCATCGTACCCGACACCGGCACATCGCCGGCAGCATCGGCGGCGCATGCGGCGCGGCCACGGCGACGATCGAAGGTCGATGCGGCGGCCGTGCATCGGCGATATAAACATGGCGCAACGTCGTCGGCGTCGGTTTGATTTCAGACATCTGGGAGGTTTGCGTCATGCACACGCGCGTTCGCGAGATCGCCGCGCAGGGCCAGGCAATCTGGCTGGATTTCATCAGCCGCGAGCTGCTCGATTCCGGCCAGTTGTGGGCGCTGATCGACGAGGGCCTGACCGGCATGACCAGCAACCCCTCGATCTTCCAGAAGTCGATCGCCGGCGGCAGCGAGTATGACGCGCCGCTGCAGACGCTGGCGCGGGCCGGCAAGTCCGCTTTCGAGATCTACGACGAGCTTTCGCGGGCCGATATCGCCCGGGCCGCCGACCAGCTTCGGCCCGTATACGAAAGCAGCGCCGCGGCCGACGGATTCATCTCGCTCGAAGTCTCGCCGGCTCTGGCGCACGACACCGCCGGCACGGTGGCCGAGGCCCGGCGGCTGTGGGCCGCGCTTCGTCGGCCCAATGTCATGATCAAAGTGCCCGCGACGCCCGCGGGCATCCCCGCCATCGCCACGCTGATTGGCGAAGGCGTAAACGTGAATGTCACGCTCATCTTTGCTGTCTCGATGTACCAGCGCGTCATGCAGGCCTATCTCGAAGGGCTGGGGCGCTTGCAGGCGAGCGGCCGGCCACTTAATCGCGTCGCCTCCGTCGCGTCATTCTTCGTCAGCCGCGTCGACACGCTGGTCGACGGGCTGCTCCAGCCGCGCATCAACGCCGGCGAGCGACAGCTCAACGAACTGCTCGGCAAGGCGGCCATCGCGAATGCCAAAATCGCGTATCAACGTTTTCAGGAAGTGTTCGATGGGCCACAGTTCAGTGCGCTGGCGGCGGCCGGAGCCCGCGTGCAGCGGCCGCTCTGGGCCAGCACCAGCACCAAAAACCCGGACTACCCCGACACGATCTACGTCAACACGTTGATCGGACCGCAAACGGTCAACACTGTGCCGCCGCAGACGCTCGACGCAATTCGCGCGCGGGGCGTTGCGACGCGGACGATCGACAGCGACGTCGCCGGAGCGCACGCCGTGATCGAGCGGCTGGAGCGCTGCGGCATTCGCTTTGATTTGGTGACGGATCAACTGCTGACGGACGGCGTGAAGCTCTTCGCGGATTCGTTTGATAAGCTGCTGGCGGACGTGGAGTCCAAGCGCAGCCGCGCGCTGCGGACTGCGAGCGCGGGCTGATCGCGAACCGCGTTGCACGAGCAGAACGGATCGCTTCTGCGGCGCCACGCGGCGGAGCGATTTCTAGAGCGGCTCGTCGGCGTCCGCCGGGCGCAGCACGCGGAAGGCGCGCTTGCCGCGGGCTTGGCCGGCCTGGCCGGCGAACTTGTTCCTGCCGGCGATCTGCACGATCAGCGGCTGCTGCGTGCTGCGCGCCAACGGGATCAGGTCGCCCTTCTGCAGTTGCCGCAGCTCGCGTAGCGTGATCGTGGTCTGACCCAGATACGCGATCAACTCGACCGACGATTTTGAGAGGTTTCGCGCCAGCCGCGTCTTGTGGGTCTCGGAGGATGCCTTGGGCTTGTAGAACCAGGATTGCGAGGTGAGGTGGCTGAGCACCGACTCGATCACGTTGAACGGGATGCACAGGCTCATCGTGCCGGCGCTCTGGCCGAGCTTGATTTCGAACGTGATGAACACGACCACTTCCGACGGCGCGACGATGTGCACCAGTTGCGGGTTGCTCTCGGTTTCGACGGTTTCGAAGCGCGCTTCAACCAGGTTGCGCCACACTTCGGAAAGATGGTCCAGGGCCCGGTCGCACAGGCGGCTGATCAAGCGCCACTCGATCGACGTCAGCGGGCGCTGCGGGATGAAGCTGCTATCGCTGTCGCCGCCCAGCAGCCGATCAATGATCGGGTAGACGATCAGCGGGCTGATCTCCAAGCACATCTGCCCTTCCAGCGGCTGAGCCTGCAGGATCATGAAGCAGGTCGGATTGGGCAGCGAGTGAATGAACTCGTTGTAGGTGAGCTGCTCAACGCCCACGACGCGCACATCGATGATCGTCCGCAGGAAGCCCGAGAGCGTGGCCCCGAAGTTGCGGGCGAAGACCTCGTGAATCGAAGCCAAGGCGCGGATCTGATCCTTGCTGACGCGCTCGGGCCGCTTGAAGTCGTATGTGCTGGCCTCAATATCCAGCCCAATCTGAGCTGTGCCGGCCTGTGGGTCGCCGCCGCGCGCAGCACCTGCGCCGTCACCATTGCCGTTGCGGCCGGATTCGGGTGCGTCGCTCACGACCGCGTTCAACAGGGCGTCGATTTCGGCTTGGTCGAGCACTTCCGACACGCGCAAACTCCGACAGGTCTTCGACCTACTTATCGGAGTCCGCAGGCCGCAGATTGACCGCGACCGGCGGGCCTTGCGCGAGGGCCGCTGCGATTCAGCCGCGCGGATCACTGAGAGTCCCGCTGCGCGGGCGGGGCTCAGTCGCGCAGCGAGAAAGGCGTGAAGTTCGTGCGGGTGTCGTAATAGTCTTCCTGCTCGACGCGCTTGAGCCGATTCACGATCAAGTACGTCAGCGGCGTCATCAGCGCCTCGACGCCGACCTTGAAGAACCAGTTGAAGAACACGACCTCGAACAGCGCGCTGGTCGACCAGATGCCGGCAAACGCCAGCGGGTAGAAGACGAAGCTGTCAACGCCCTGGCCGACAAAAGTCGAGCCGATCGTGCGCGTCCAGAGGTGCCGGCCCTGCGTCAAGATTTTCATCTTCGCCAGCACAAACGAATTCGCGAAATCGCCCAGCCAGAATGCCAGGATCGATGCGCCCACGATCCGCCAACTATTGCCGAAGACCGTCTCGAGCGCCGGCTGGATCACCTTGTTATACGGCTCGCGCGGGTCGGCCGGCATGTGCACCACACACACGCTCATCACAACGTAGAACAGCATGGCGCCGAAGCCCGCCCAGATCACCTTGCGAGAGCGGGCATAGCCGTAGACTTCCGTCAGAATGTCGCCAAAGATGTAGCTGATCGGAAAAAACAGGTTGCCCGCGCCAAACGTCACCGTCAGCCCCGCCACTAACGGAATCTGGCAGACCTTGCCCGGCCCGATCATGTTCGAGCACAGCAGCACGGCGACAAAGCCGGCCATCACCAGGTCAAAGTACTTGTAGTGCCGCTTGTTCTCGACGTAGCCGCGATCGCGGGCGTGATGCAGCGACGTCGCACCCAACGAGGCGTGCTGCGGCGGGCTCGCTTCGGCGGGAGCATGCGGCGTAGGCGTAGGGTCCAAGGCAGCACCATCGCGCGGCAGCCGCGCCTCGCGCGGAACTCGCGCCCGTCACAGGGCCAGAACGAGCCGACCCGTGTTACGAGCGTGAGGACTCAGCCAGCCCGCTTCGCGAGCGTATGAACGAAGCCTGCCGCGGTCAAGCGAGCATGGCCTTTTGCATCGCGGCCGCGCTAAGAGCTTGCCGCCAGTTCGGCACTGCGCTTCTAGGGTGGTGCAATCCACCAGCCCGCCAAGCAGGCGCAACGCGTCGCGCACATCGGCATTCTTGAGCGTCTGCATGCTGGGCAACTGTTGTCCCCACCGGCTCTGGTTATAGCGCACAGCCCCAAGATCAGCCTGCAAACACCGAATTCTTCCCATCCCAAAAGCGACTGGCCGGAAACTGGGCAATTCGCTCGCTGGCGGATCGTCGATCCATCCGATCTGAGTTCGTGTGGCACGTTCTGGCGCGCGGCTTGCTTCAAAATTGGGGGAATGTGGCCGCTGCCGCGACATAGGCGTAGCGGGAACCGCGTTCGGCGCTGCTTTCGACTTGCGCAGTCATTTGCGGGCAGCGCCTGTTCGAAATAGAGTGAAGGATCGAGATCTTCAACTGACCAGGAGCATTCGCCATGATGTCGGATCGCGTCAAGCAGATTCTGAGCTGGTACGAGTCGGACAACGCCGGAACGCTGGCGAACCTTCGCCGAATGCTTGGAACCGGGACATTGCGCGACACGGGCAAGATGGTGATCCTGCCGGTGGATCAGGGCTTCGAGCACGGGCCGGCCCGCAGCTTCGCGCCGAATCCGCCTGGCTACAACCCGCACTATCACTTTGAGTTGGCGTTGGAGTCAGGCTGCAACGCTTACGCCGCCCCGCTCGGGTTCATCGAGGCGGGTGCGCGCACGTTCGCGGGCGAGATTCCACTGATTCTGAAGCTTAACAACAACGAGTCGCTGTATTCGACCAAGAACCCGAGCCAGGCGATCACCGCTTCCGTCGAGCACGCCCTGCGGCTGGGGTGCGCCGCGATCGGTTTTACGATCTACCCCGGCTCGGCCAACGCGCAGGCACAATACGAGCAGCTCAACCAACTGGGCGAAGAGGCCAAGTCGGCCGGACTGGTTGTCGTGGTCTGGTCGTACCCGCGCGGCGAGGGGCTCAGCAAGGAGGGCGAGACCGGCATCGATGTCTGCTGCTACGCGGCGCAGATCGCGGCACAGCTCGGGGCGCACATCATCAAGGTCAAGCCGCCGACGGAGTTCATCGAGCAGGCGGAAGCCAAGAAGGTCTACGAAAAGCAGCAGATCCCGATCAAGACACTGGCCGAGCGCATCAAGCATGTCGTGCAGAGCGCGTTTGACGGCCGGCGCGTGGTCATTTTTTCCGGCGGGGCCGCCAAGGACGAGAACGCGATCTACGACGAAATCCGCGGCTTACACGCCGGCGGCGCGTTTGGCTCGATCATCGGCCGCAATGCGTTCCAGCGCCCGCGCAAAGACGCGCTGGCGATGCTCAAGAAGATCATGGATATCTACGCGGGCAAGGCGTAGGGCCGCGCGGCACGGACGCGCCTTGGGATCGCGGTCGAAGCACGCATTCGCGAGCTGCGATTGTGTGTACCTGCCCAGATCCTGAAATGCACGAGTGTCTCGAGCGCTGCGAGACGTTCGTCAATCAGCGCGGCGAGTATGCCCCCCGGTCGCCGCGAATTACGTCCGCGCGTCCGACTGGCAGACCACGCGATCGCGGCCGCCGAACTTCGCGCTATAGAGCGCCTTGTCCGCCGACTCGCGCAGCGATTTCGCGCTCATCCCGGCGGCGAAGGCCGCGACCCCCACGCTGGCGGTGATGCGCAGCTCTCCGCCGCGCCAGGCCGGCTGATCGCCGCGGATGCCCTGCAGAATTCGGCGAGCGACGAGCCGCGCACCGTTCAGGTTTGTTCCAGGCAGGATCACGAGAAACTCATCGCCGCCCACGCGCGCCGCGGCATCGATCCGCCGCACCGCGGTGCGAATCTTCCCGGCGACATGCCGCAGCACCGCGTCGCCGACGGCGTGTCCGCGCGTGTCGTTGATGCCCTTCAAGCCATCGAGGTCGATCGAAATCAGCGCCAGCGGCGTTCCGAAGCGCTCCGCCCGCCGCGTCTCCTGCTCGAGCGTTTCGGCGCTCCAGCGGTAGTTGTACAGGCCGGTCAGCTCATCGACGCGCGCCTCCGTGCGGGCGCGCTCGTGCTCACGCGCATGTTGCATGCAGCGGGCCAGGAAGCCAACCACCGCTTCAATCTGCGCATCGCTCAACGCAGCGGCGCCGCTCGCCTGCAGCAGCGTGCGGCGCGAAAGGTTGATCACGCCCCACAGCCGCCGCTCGCTGATCAGCGGCGCCACCAGGCAGCGCGCGTCGGAAGCTGGGCGAGCGTAGCGCGGCCGCGCGACGCGCAGCGTCCGCGCGTCGTGCGCGAGATCTTCGGCGATCAGAATCTTCCCGCTACGCGCGACGGCGACCATCAAATGCTCGCTGTCTTCATCGACGCGTACGGCCAGGTCGATCGGCCGCTTGGCGTTCGTCTCCGCCAGCGTGAGCAGGCTCAGGCGTGAATCAAACGTGTAGATCGAAATGTCGCGATAGCCAAGCCGCTGCGGGAGCGTCGCGACGCAGCGCCGGCAGAACTCCGCAAGATCCAGTGTGTGATATTCCGAAACCCAGGCCGGCAGCGTGCTGGCGGCGGGCGGCGTCGAAGAAGGCGCGTCCTGGCTCGACCGCGCGAAGAGCACGTCCAAGACCGGCCCGGCACAGGGCTTGCGAATGAACAGCCCAGCCGGCAAACCGGCATTGGCCGGCGGCGGCTCGCTGTAGAAGTACACGCGTTTCCCAGGCCCCGCCGGCAGCGCCCGACAATCCAGCCCGTCCAGATCAATCCACTGTTCCCGCGGCGAGTCCGTCGCGCTCTGGCCGCTGAACGCACCCGGTGAAACGCACGAGACGCGCGCGTCCGGCGGGCAATGACGCCGGACCAGCCGGCGCAGTTCCTCGTCGGCGGAAATCAACAGCACATCCGTCGAGTTATCGGACATCACAGCACGACTCCGACCGGACGCTCCGCTGCTCCCTATCGGCCCGCTCATGCGCCGCGATCGATCCCGCCGGCGCGGATTCCGCGTGCGCGGGGCGCAGATTCGATGAGTTTGCGGATTCGAGTCATCCGATAGGAACGCTGCCGCAATGCGCGCGGGCGTAGCGCGGTCTAGCGTCAGTCGGCGAACGCGACCTCCCATGGGCCTCAGCGCCACAATCTCGACTCTCAAGTCCTTGCTGGCCGATCGCTGGCAAATCCCCGCCGCTTTCCTGGCGGCGGCGTGCGCGGCGGCATCGCTACAGAGCCTACGTCCACCGCCACGCGAAGTTCATTTTGACCAATTACTTACAGATATTCGCACGATGGCCGAGCGGCACGCCTACCACGATGCGGTCGATTCCGCCGCCAATTTGCTCGCCATGCAACCGCCACTTTCTGACGACCAGCAGGCCACGCTGCACACGCTGATTGCCGAGACCATCTTCCAACAGGAGTCTAGGCGCGACCGTCCGCTGGAGTCGAATCTAGCCCTGCTGCTCAAACACGATTCACAAGCCAGCGACCTAGGTCGTGCGCGCACGGCGGCGGACGAGATGCGCGCCGCACGCGTGCACGAGTGGCTGGGCGCCACCACCGACGCCGTCCGCGCCTATCGCGCGCTGCTCGAGCGCAACCCGCAGCCGCAGGAGCGCCGCGCGGCGCTCAAAGCGCTGGTCAGCCTGCTTGAGGGCCGGCCCGATTGCGTCGCGGAGCGCGCCGCGCACCTCGACGCGGTCTTGTCCGACGAAGGCATCGACTCGCCATACGCCTGGTGGGCTTTGCAGCGGGCCGTTCGCCAGGCGCTCGAGGGCCGCGACGTTAAGGCCGCCACCGAGTTTCTGCGTCGGTACGGTGGTTTGTTCGATCACGCCGACCTGCAGGGATATCACGACTACTTGTGGGCCTGGGTATACGCCCACGACGGACGCTGGGACGAATCCCAGCCGCTACTCATGGCGGTCGAATCCTGGCTGGATCGTCAGCCGCGGATCGATGCGGCGATGGACGAGTCCGGATACCTGCCGGCGCTCAGTCGCGCATTGCACGGCGAAGTGGCGTTGGGCGAAGAACGGCCGCAGTCGGCCCTGGCACACTTTGAGCAGGCCCTTGCGCTACGGCCCGACGGTGACAGCTTCGTATCCGCCGTGCTCGGCCGGGCGCGGGCGCTCGACATGCTGGAGCGGACGGAGGCGGCCCGCGAGGCGCTGCGTTCGCTCGCGAAGGGGCTGGAAAGCGGACCGCGCAGCCAGCGGCTGCTGACGGCGCGCGTGCCGATCGCGCTGATGTCGCTCTTTGATCGCCGTCGCCGCGCTGGCGACGTCGAGAACGCGTTGCGATATTTGCGGCTGGCGCTCGAAATCACGCCGGCCGACAACCGCGCGCTGCGGGCCGACCAGCTAGAAGGCATCGGGCGCATGAGCGCTGCCGCGGCACTGATCCGCGCGCCTCAGGAAGTTCCGGCGGCGCATCGCGATGCGGCGCTGGCCTTGGCGGAGGCTGCTTCGCTGATCGAGCCGCACACGCCACGCTATGCCGACCTGCTCTGGGAGTCGGCCGGGCAATTCGAAAAAGGGCACGAGCTTGACGATGCGCGGCGGCTGTTCGAGCGCTTTCTGGAAGTATCTGAGGACGAGGCCCGCCGCCCGCCGGCGATGCTGCTGCTGGGGCAATCACATCAGGTCGTCGGCCGTTGCGACGAAGCGCTGCGTTGGTACGCGCGGCTGATCGACGAGTATCCCAAGTCGCTCGATGCGGCCCGCGCGCGGCTACGCAGCGCCGAATGCCAGCTCGCGCTCGGCGGCCCTTCGGCCGTGCAGGCGGAGGCCACGCTGCTCGAGCTGCTCGAAGACGCGGTGCTCGAGCCGGCCAATCCGATCTTTCGCGCGGCGCTGCTGACGCTGGGCGACGCACTCTACGAACAGGAGCGCTACGGCCAGGCCATCGGCCGTCTAGAAGACTTCCTGGCGCTGTTTCCCGACGACGCCGAGCAGCAGCGCGTCACGTTCGCACTGGCCGAAGCCTATCGCCGCAGCGCCTACGCACTGCGGGAGTCGGCGGCGGCGGCCGAGACGCGCGAGACCGACCTGCAGCAGGCGCGGCAACGGCTGACGCAGGCGGCGCGACTGTTCGGCACGCTGGCGACCGATGCGGAAGCCGAGGATCCCGCGCAGGTCGAGTTGGCGCGGTTGGCGCTGCTGAATCGCGGCGATTGCCTGATGGAGCTGAACGAGCCGCAGACGCTTGAGGAGGCCCTGGCCGTCTATCGCCAGGCCGCGGCTCGGTTTCGACAGACGCCCACCGCGCTCACCGCGCAAGTGCAGATCGCGAACATCTTCATGCGCCAGGGCAAGCACGCCGAGGCGGCCCGCAGCGTCGAGCGGGCGCGCTGGCTGCTGCGCAACATTCCCGAGAGCGCCTTCGCACTCGACCAGCTCGGCCAGGACCGGGCCGGGTGGGAACGCTACCTATCGGCGATCGCGGCGAGCCACCTGTTTCGCGATGTGCTGGTGGAGAGGCCCTAAAAGCAAACGGAGCTGCCGATGAACGACACGAATACGCTCGACCCACAGCAGATGATCGAACTTCTCCGCCGCCAGCAGGATTGCTACGCCGCGCTGCAGCAGCTCAGCCAGACGCAGCGCAGCCTGATCACCGGCGAGCGGCCGGACCTGCTGCTGACCGTGCTGGGCGAGCGGCAATCGCTGGTCAGCGAGCTGCTGGGCCTCAACAACAAGCTGGCGCCGTATCGCCGCGCTTGGGATGACCTGGTCGAGCATGTGCCCGAGTCGCAGCGCGAGGAGGTGGCCGAGCTGCTGCGATCGATCGGCGGGCTGTTGCGGAGCATTCTCGAAACCGATCAGCAGGATAGCGCCGTGCTTTCGGCCCGCAAGCAGATCGTCGGCCGCTCGCTGAGCGAGCTGTCCGGCGGGCGCAGCGCACATCTGGCGTATGCGCCCGGGGGCGAAACTCGCGAGCCCGGTGCTGCCGATCTGACGGGTTGAGGCGCGCCTGGCGCGCCGCGGAGAAATGGATGTCTCCTGAGATTGCCAGCGAGCTGCGAAGCGACGATGCGCTGGGGCAGGTGCTGCGCGACTATCTGCAAGTCACGCAGAAGCTGCAACATACGCACGAGAGCCTGCAGCGCGAGGTCGTGCGGCTGCGCGAGGAGCTGGCCTCCAAGGACCGCGAGCTGGAGCGGCGCAGACGCCTGGCCGCCCTGGGCGAGCTCGCCGCCGGCGTAGCGCACGAGGTGCGCAACCCGCTCGGCGCCATGCAGCTTTACAGCGACCTGCTGCGCAAGCAGTGCGCCCGAATCGATGGCGCCACGGCGCTGATCGACAAGCTCGAAGCGGGAATCCACGCGATCGATAGCGTCGTGCAGGACACCCTGGCCCTCACGCCGCGCGGCTGCAACTTCGAGCGCGTCCGCATTTCGGAAATCATCGAACAAGTGAGTGATTTCGTCGCCCCGCGGCTGGCGGCCCGCCAGGTGTCGCTGCGGATCACGCCGAACCATGCTGACCCGGCGATCTGGGCGGACGCCGGCGCGATTCAGCGCGTGCTGACCAATTTGATCGTGAACGCGGCGGACGCCTCGCCCCCGCAGCAGTCGATCGAGCTACATGTCGAGCACGATGAGCAACAGCGGGCGTTGCTGCTGCGGGTCAGCGATTGCGGCAGCGGACTGCCGGACGAGCTGATCGACCGCATCTTTGATCCGTTCTTCACAACGAAAGCACACGGAACCGGTCTGGGGCTGCCGATTGCTTGTCGGCTGCTCGAGGCGCACCACGGCCGGCTCAGCGCGCGGAACCGGCCCGAGGGCGGCGCGGAATTCACCGTAACACTGCCGATCGATCCGCCACCCGCCGCCGCTGCGGCGCGGCAGGACGCGGCGTGAGCGGCGCGCGGGCAAGGCGGGCGTTGATCGAGAAGAAATGCGCGGCAGTCGCGAGCAGCGCTGTACGCGACTGAAAGCAGAGTGCGTAGCCGTCGTAAGCAGGGACGTACGCGACGTGAAATCGGAAGTCCGTCGCGCATTCAGATTCGCCGCTGGCCCCGCGGGTCATCGGCTCGAGCGATGAGGAGAAGGCATGGCTTGCGTATGTGTGGTAGACGACCAGGCGCTGATGCGCGATTCGTTGACTTCCGTGCTGACCGCCCAGGAACACAAGGTGCACGCCTTTGAGAACGCGCAGGAGGCGCTGACCGACATCCGGCAGCGGGCTTTCGACGTGGTGCTGACCGACCTGCGGCTCTCCGGCATGGACGGCGTCGGCATGCTGCGCGAAATGCGCCGTCTGGGCATCGACGTGCCGGTCATTCTGATGACAGCGCACGCCTCGGTAGCCACCGCGGTCGAAGCGATGAAGCTCGGCGCATTCGACTACATCCAGAAGCCCTTCAACCAGGACGAGGTCGCCATCCTGATCGAGCGCGCCGTGCGCGAGCGAAACCTGGTGCGCGATAACGAAGTCTTGCGGCGGACCATCGAGGACCTCAGCGGTGAACGCAAACTGATCGGCCAGGCCGCGGCGATGCGGCCGGTGCTGGAAAAGATCCAGCGCGTCGCGGTCAGCTCGGCCACCGTGCTGATCACCGGCGAGAGCGGCACGGGCAAGGAGCTGATCGCGCGGGCGATCCACGCGCACTCGCCGCGCGCCGCGCAGCCGATGCTGTGCGTGAACTGCGCGGCGCTTTCGCCCACGCTGCTGGAAAGCGAGCTGTTCGGGCACGAAAAGGGCGCATTCACCGGGGCCGATCGGCTGCGCAAGGGGCGCTTCGAGCTGGCCGACGGCGGGACGCTGCTGCTGGACGAAGTCTCCGAGATTCCGCCAGTGCTGCAGGCCAAGCTGCTGCGCGTGCTGCAGGAGCGCGAGTTCGAGCGCGTCGGCAGCTCGGTGACGCGCCGCGTGGACGTACGCGTGATCGCCACGACCAACCGCAACCTGCGCGATTGGGCGGCCAAGGCCCGCTTCCGCGAAGATCTGTTTTACCGCCTGAGCGTGCTGCCGATCGAGGTGCCGGCGCTGCGCGAGCGCCGAGAGGACATTTCGTCGCTACTGGATTACTTCGTGGCGCGGATCGTGGCGCGCGAAGGCAAGGAGCCGCCGAAATTCTCGCGCGAGGCGCTGGCGCTGCTGAGCGACTACGACTGGCCCGGCAACGTGCGCGAGCTGCAGAATCTGTGCGAGCGCGTCTGCGTGCTGGAGGCCGGCCGCGAGGTCTCGCTGGATGCGATTCGCCCGCTGCTGACCGGACCGATCAAGACCAGCAGCGCGCCAGTCGAGCGGCTGGCGTATCGCGACGGCCAGATCCTGGCGGACGCCGAGCGCGACCTGATCGTGCGGACGCTCGAGCGCTTCGCCGGGCATCGCGAGAAGACAGCGCGGGCCCTGGGCATCGGCCTGCGAACGCTGGGGCTCAAGATCAAGAAGTGGCGCGAGGAAGGCTCTTTCAGCGAGAGCGGGGCGCAGAGTTCGCGCTTCGTGCCGCGCGAGAGCGAGCTGCTGAGCGCCGCAAGCGGATCAGGCGCGGCGGAACGCGTCTTGCTGTAAGGTCGGCTGAGTCGCGTTGGTTGCACGCAGGACGTGGGCATGTTGCTGCAGAGGCTGCTCTCATCACAGGTGGTCGACGCGCTGCAGTGGACGGCGCGCTTCTCGGAGGCGCGCCACCGCGTGCTGGCCGAGAACGTCGCGAACATCCACACGCCCAATTTCCGCGCCAAGGGGCTCGACCCGCAGCTCTTTCGACGCAACCTGCGCGACGCGCTGGAATCGGCCGACGCCGGCCAGCGTCCACTCGAGCTGCGCGACGACGCCCAGACGCAGCGCTCCGCGAACGGGCAAATACGGTTCGAGCCGACGCCGCACCCGACGCACCTGCAGTTTCACGACGGCACGCAGACGATGGTGGAATCGCTGATGAGCGACGTAGCCCAAAACGCGCTGAGCTACGAGATGGCCACGGCCCTGCTGCGGACGCGGTTTGACGGGATGCTCAGCGCGATTCGAGGACGCACGCAATGATCGCCGCCATGGAGATTTCGAGCTCGGCCCTGATCGCGCAGCGCGTGCGCATGGACGTGATCGCCGGGAATCTCGCCAATGCCGACGTGACCGAGCAGGTCGACGGGACCGGCCAGCCTTATCGCCGACGAATCGTGACGCTCACCTCGGGCGACGGACGGGGCGGCCCGGGCGTCCACGTCGCGGAGATCGGCGTCGATGGGGCGCCCTTCCGGCTGGTGCACGATCCGGGGCACGCCAACGCGCTGCGCGAGGGGCCCAACCGCGGCTACGTGCAGTATCCGAACGTGAACATCACGATGGAATACGTGGACGCGATGTCGGCCTCGCGCGCCTACGAGGCGAACCTGGCCATGCTGAATCTCAGCCGCAACATGGCCCAGCAGGCCCTGCGGCTGTTCGCGTGAACTCGGCTACTTTTATTCGGACGAGTTAGGACCGCATGAGCGACCTGCTGACCAGCATCGGCGGACTGACGCCCGGCGTCGCCGCGCCCCGCGCAGAATCCGCCGCGCAAGCCCCGGCAGCGGGCGACGGGTTTGCCGCACTTCTGCGCGGCCAGCTCGAAACCGTCAGCAAGATGCAGGGCGAAGCCGATGAGAACGTCAAGAAACTGCTCACGGGTGAGTCGGCGAACATGAGCGAAGTGTTCGTCGCGGCCCGCAAGGCGCAGGTGGCGTTCTCGTTGCTGATGGAAATCCGCAACAAGCTGGTCGAAGCCTACCAGGAACTCCAGAACCTGCGCGTCTGAGCCGCGCGTGCCCAGCGCCCGCACGAACGCCGCCCCGACTGCATCCGCAGCGGCGCGCCGCGCGGCGGACCGCCCGCGTGCGGCGGCGAAATCGCCCCTGAGCAGTGGTGGAAACGGAGCCACGGATGGCGTCACCGCAAGAGACCCTTGCGCAGATCACACGGCAACTGTCGGGACTCTCCGTCTCGCAGAAGCTGGCGATTTTCCTGGGCGCGACGCTGGTGGCCGGCTCGCTGGCCTGGATGACGCAATGGGCCGCGACGCCCGAAATGGTGCCGCTGCTCAACCAGTCACTCAGCCCGCAGGACGTCAGCCTGCTCGCCAGCGGGCTGGACTCGCTCAGCGAGCGCTACCGCATCGAAGGCGGGCAAGTGCTGGTGCGCGCCTCGGCAAACCAGCAAACCATCCTGGCCAAGTTGCAGCAGGCCGAGAAAATGCCCAGCGACACCAGCGCCGGCTTCCAGGCGCTGGTCAAGCAATCCAACCCCTGGATCTCGCAGGACGAGAACAACCGCCGCTGGACCGTCGCGCTGCAGGGCGAGATCGAGCAGGTGCTGCGGCAGTTCGGGGGCGTGCGTGACGCGCGCGTCTTCCTCAATCTAAACGCGGCGCAGCGCAGCTTCTCGCGCCGCGAGGCGCCCTCGTCCGCGAGCGTGACGCTCATCATGCGCAGCGGCGAGAACGTGCCACGCGAGCTGGCCCTGGCGGCGGCGCGGCTGGTATGCGGTGCGGTGCGCGGGCTTTCGCTGCGCAGCGTCGAAGTCGTCGACGGCAGCGGGCGCCCGGCGCTGGACTGGGACAGCGAAGAGAGCGACAACAGCTCCGGGCTGCACCGGCTGCAACGGCAGGCCGAACGCGAAATCGCTCAGAAAATCCGCGATCAGCTCAGCTTCGATCCGAAGCTGCGCGTCAACGTGCAAGTCGAGCTAGATCTGACCTCGCACGCGCTCGATTCCGAGACGCCCACCAAGCCGGTCGACATCAGCGAAGAAAGCACCAGCGAGGAGCTCCGCCGCGGCCGCCGCGCCGAAGCCTCCGGGCTCGAGCCCAACGTCGGCGCGACCGCGACCGGCGGCGGCAACGAGGACGAGACCAAGACCAACACAACCTCGAAACGCGAAGCCGTCGCCGGCCGCACCAAGAAAATCGAGCGCACGCCCAGCGGCGCGATCCGCGCCGTCTTCGCGGCGATCAACGTTTCGCACACCTACCTCGAAGAAGTGCACCGCCGCACCACGCCCGATGGCCCGGCCGCGACCGAGCAGGACCTGCAGCGAATTTTCGAGGCGCAGCGCACGCGGATCGTCAACCAGGCCACGGCGCTGGTGAAGCCGCAGGAAGCTGAAAATGTCCGCGTCGACTGGTACTACGACACGACCGCCGAGAGCAAGCCGGCGCAGGCCGGCGCGCTGGGCGACACCTGGCAGCTCGCGCAGCGGCACGGTCCGCAGGCGGCCCTCGGGCTGCTGGCGCTGCTCTCGCTCGGGCTGATGATGCGGCTCTCACGCCAGTCGCCCACGGCCGAGTCCTTCGGCATGGAGCTGGGCCTGCCGCGCGAGGCGATCGAAGCCGCCAAGCAGGCCGCCGAGGATGTGCGGCGGACGGCCGCCAAGCCCGAGGCGGTGCGGGCGGCGGCAGCGGCGAGCGCTGCCATGGTCAGCGAGGGCGACGAGCCGCTCGCCCCCGGCATGCAGGCCCCCATCGGCCGCGCCACCGGCACCGACGGCATTCTTGAAGCCCGCGAAGTCGACGAAGGCACCGTGCAGGTAAACAACATGATCAAGCAAATGTCGCAACTGGTGGACAGCAGCGCCGAAAACGTGGCGGCGACGCTCGAAAAGTGGATCGACAGCCCCCGCTAGGCCGAAACCATGCCGCTGTCACGAAAAATCGAGACGGCCGAGCCTGAGATCAGCGGCCTGCGCAAGGCCGCCATCCTGCTGCTGGCGCTGGACCAGGATGTCGCAGCCCGCGTACTCAAGCACCTGAGCCGCGACAAGGTCGAGGAAGTCTCGCGCGAGATCGCCAACATTGACCGCGTCACGCCGCAGCAGCGCACGCAGGTGATCCAGGAGTTCTACAACCTGGTGCTGGCGCGGCGCTACGTCGACATGGGCGGGCTGCCGCTGGCGCGTTCGCTGCTGGCCAAGACGCTCTCTCAGGAAGAATCCAAGAAAATCATCGCGGCCATCGAGCACCAGGTTTATGCACAGCCCTTCAGCTTCCTGCAGAAGACCGAGACCGAGAACCTGCTGACCTTCCTGGGCGGCGAGCACCCGCAGACCATCGCGCTGGTGCTCTCGCACATTCCGCCCGCGATGGCGGCCGAGATCCTGGTCGGCTTGCCGGCCGACCGGCAGGTCGAGGTCGTCTCGCGCATCGCCAACATGGACCAGACCAGCCCGGAGGTCATCAAGGAAGTCGAGCGCGGCCTCGAAAAACGCCTGGCCGGCCTGGTCGCCGAACGCTTCGAGCGCACCGGCGGCGTCAACGCCGTCGCCGAGATCCTCAACCTGGCGGGCCGCGCCACCGAACGCTCGGTCATGGAAGGACTGGCCGAATCCAATCCGGACCTGGTCGAGGACATCCGCCGCCTGATGTTCGTCTTCGAAGACATTCTGCGGGTCGACGATCGCGGCATTCAGGCAGTGCTCAAGGAAGTCGAGAACGAGGAGCTGGCCCTGGCGCTCAAGTCCGCCAGCGACGAGCTCAAGGACAAGATCCTCAAGAACATGTCGGAACGCGCCGCGCAGCTCATCCGCGAGGAAATGGAATTCATGGGCCCGGTGCGCGTCGCCGACGTCGAAGCCGCGCAGCAGAAGATCGTGGACATCGTGCGGCGGCTCGAAGATGCGGGCGAAATCATCATCTCCGGCAAAGGCACCGACAAAGACATGATCGTCTAGCCATCGACGCAGACCCGGGCGAAGGCGTCCGAGGCGCGGGGCGACGCGGGGTGACGCGGGGCAGCGAATCGCGAGGAGCGGCATTTGGCAGGCGTGCTCAAAAGTAGCAGGGCCCCGACGCAAACGGCCTTCAGCTTCGACGACCTGGATCGACAGGCGCAGACGATCCTGCGAGAAGCGCGCGAGCAAGCCCGCGAAGTCCTGCACGCTGCTCGGCAGGAAGCCCAGAGAACCGCGGAGCTGCTGGCCGAGCAGGCCCGCCAGCGCGGCTACGCCGAAGGCCGCGAAGCCGGGCAGCGCGAAGTGCTGGAAGAAGCGCGCCAGCAGCTCGCCACCCGCGTGAACACCCAGGCTGCGGAGTTGATTCAAACGCTCAGCGCGGCGATCGCGCGCTTTGAAAGTGAAAAACGCTTCCTGCTGGCGGCGGCGGAAACCGGGCTGGTGCGACTGGCCCTGGCGATCGCGCAGAAAATCTGCAAGGCACTGCCCGCGCGCCAGCCGCAGGTCGCGCTCGAGAATGCCCGCACGCTGCTGGGCATGGTGCAGCATCAGCAGGATCTGGCGCTGCACCTGAATCCACAGGACGCGGAGTTCGTGCGCAGCGCCATTCCCGCGCTGGCCGATGCGCTCGCCAGCGCCAAGCACGTTCGCATCGTGGCGGATGAGACGCTCGCGCGCGGCGGCTGCGTGCTGCGCGGAGAAGAGACCGAGATTGACGCGCGGCTCGAGCAGCAATTGCAGATGCTCGCGGACGCGCTGCTGCCCGGGGACGACGCCGCGGCCGGCGAGGAGGCCCCGTGAGTCTTGCCGAAGCTGTCGAGTTCAACCCGTTTGACGCGCTGGCACAGGAGCTGACCGACATGGGCAGCGAGCGCGTCAGCGGGCGTGTTGCGGCGGTGCGCGGCTTGACGATCTGGGTGGCAGGGCTGCCGGCGCCGGTCGGGGCGCGCTGCGCGATTCAGACCCGCAGCGACGGCCTGATCGAGGCGGAAATTGTCGGGCTGCAAGCCGGTCAGGCGCTGCTGACGCCGCTGGGAGATTTGGGCGGCGTGTCGCCGGGCGATCGCGTGCGAGTTCGCGCGACGGCGGCGCGCGTCGGCGTCGGGCCGGCGCTGCTGGGCCGCATCATCGATACACACGGGCGCGCCATCGACGGCGGCCCACCGCCGCCACTGGCGCGGCGCTACCCGCTTTACTGCAACGCGCCGCCGGCGCTGCGGCGCCGCGCAATCGATGCGCCGCTGGGACTGGGCATTCGAGCGCTGGACGCACTGCTCACCGCCGGCGTGGGCCAGCGCCTGGGCGTGTTCGCCGGCACGGGCGTGGGCAAGAGCGTGCTGATGGGCACGATCTGCCGACACTCACAGGCGGATGTGAACGTGATCGCGCTGGTGGGCGAGCGCGGCCGCGAAGTCGGCGACTTCGTCCGAAACCAGCTCGGGCCCGCGGGCCTGGCCCGCAGCGTGCTCGTGGTGTGCACCTCCGACGAAGCCCCGGCCCTGCGCGTCCGCGCATGCTTCCAGGCCACCGCCATCGCCGAGTATTTCCGCGACCAGGGGCTGAACGTGCTGCTGATGATGGACTCGCTGACGCGCATGGCGATGGCTCAGCGGCAAATCGGACTCAGCGCCGGAGAGGCACCGACCGCAAAAGGCTATCCGCCCAGCGCCTTCGCGCTGCTGCCGCGGCTGCTGGAGCGCGCCGGCCGCACACAGCGCGGCAGCGTCACCGGCATCTACACCGTGCTGGTCGAAGGCGACGACCTGGACGACCCGCTCGCAGACGCGGCGCGCGGCATTCTCGATGGGCACATCTGGCTCAGCCGCAAGCTCGCAAACCGCGGGCATTTCCCGGCGATCGACGTGCTGGCCAGCATCAGCCGCGTGGCCGACGACGTCACCGACGCCGCCCAGCAGGCCGCGGCGCGGCGTGTGCGGCGCGTGCTGGCGACCTGGAATGACATCGAGGACCTGGTCAGCATCGGCGCGTATGTGCCGGGCGCCAGTGCGGAGTATGACCTGGCGGTGCGCTCGCGCGAGGCGCTCAGCGCGTTCCTGACACAGCCGCGTGACTCCGCCGGAACATTCGAACAGCATGTCGCGCAATTGCATGCGCTGACGCGCAGCTTCGACGCCAGCGGCAACTGACGCCGCCCAGATAGGAGCGTACAGCGAGCATGGCGCGGCGATTTCAATTCCGACTGGCGACCGTGCTGCGTGTGCGCGCCGTGCGCGAGCGCGAGGCCAAGCGCCGCGTCGCCGAAAAGTGGGCGGAGATCGCGCGGCTCGATGCGTTGACCCAGCAGACATATGCGGAGCTGGATGCGCGGCAGGAGACGCTGCGGAAGACGCAGCACGCGGCCGGGCTGGATTTGCAGGAATTGGCCCGGCAGCGGGCCTGGATCGCGCACCTGCGAAAGATGCAGTGGGAGCGGCAGAACCTGCGCCGGCGGCTGCTCGAGCAACTGCGCGAACTGCAAGCGCAGCTCGCCGCCGCCCGCACGCAGACGCGCGTGATCGAGAAGCTGAAAGAGCGCAACCTGGCGGCCTATCGCGCGGCGCTCGGTAAGCACGAACAATCGCAAAGCGAGCAACTGGCACAGCACTTGCACGCGTTGGATGAGCGCTGATGTTGTCCAAGCTCTTCAATCTCGTGGCGATCCTGGCGCTTGCGACGCTGATCTCCAGCAGCGCCTTCGTCGGCTATCTGGTGGCCAGCGGCGCGCTGACCGCCGCACGCGCCGCGCAGATCGCCGCCGTGCTGCGCGGCGAGTATGACGCCGAAGCTGCGCCCGAAGCGCACGCTTCGACGACGCAACCGGCGCACGCTGAACCGTCCGCGGCCCCGGGCAGCGGTGCACGTGTCCATCATCTGGAAGGCGGGCTGGCGCGCGATCAGTTGCGGCGTGCGTCGCTGGAGCGGGCCGAGCGCGACGTGCGCGCCCGCCAGGCGCTGCTGGATCAGGCGATGCAGCAGCTCATCACGCAGCAGGAGTCGTTCGAGGATTCGAAGAAGGAATGGAACGCGAAGCGCGCCAAGCTGGCATCGAGCATGGGCGACGAGGGCTTCCAGCGCGAGCTGCAGTACGTCGAGAAGCTCGCGCCCAAGCAGGCCAAGGAGCACATTCTGCGCGCCTGGCAGAAGCAGCCCGCGGACGTGGTGCGGCTGTTCAACGCGCTGGATCCTGGACGCGGTCAGAAAATTCTCGAGCAATTCAAGAGCCCGGCCGAACTGGACGTGGTTCACGCGCTGCTGGAGCAGTTGCGGACACAACAGAGCGATTCGTCGCCCGCGGAGGAACGGACGTCTCCCGCCGACGCCTCACCGTAGGTGTCTGATGGAATCAATGTCCGTGGCGGGCCGCGCGACGGCCGCCGACCCGCGCACGCCGCTCGGCGCGCACGCGCTGCTGGACCTGATCGCCACACTGACGCCCGACGCTGCGACCGCTTTGCGTGCGGATCGTCTGGCAGACAAGCGGCTGGACGTGGAGGCGCGCCGCGCGCGGCGCAGCGACCTGGCAGATGCCTCGCGCGCCGGTGCGGCGCGCAGCAGCACGATGCAACAGGCTGCGACGCAGGCGCGCAGCGAGCAGCGGCAGCACTTTCGCCACACGCTCGCACGCGTTACGCAGTCGGGGAATGGATCCGTCACCGAGTCCCCGCGCCTCGAAGCGGTGGGCGTCACGCAGGCGCAAGCGCGTTCGAGCTCGGCAATCGCGGCCCCACCCGCGAATCCCGCTGCGCCCGCGGCCGGCGATGCGCGCGGCAGTTTCGCCGCGTCCACCCCGCCGAGCCCAGATGGCCGCGCCGAAAACGGTCTCAGCAGCGGCACGCGCGCCGTTGCACCGCCCGACCCCGTGGCAGGCGCAGCGCTCGCGCGCGCCGGTGAAGCGGCCACGAAAAGTT